>NZ_JBEFTX010000015.1:0-205575 GCF_040195635.1 Actinopolymorpha sp. B11F2
ACAAGCCGCAATCGCCGGGTACCTCCGCTGGCACAACAAGCGAGCACGACCGAAACGACGATTCGCGATCGACTCCAAGATCCGCCGCCCCGATTACCTACCCAACGTTGCTTGACGCAGCACTAGTGCAGCAGTTGGCTCGTCAAGCATGAGCAGCAAAGGCTGCCTTCGCATGAAGGCTCGTGCAAGGGCCAGCCGCTGCCACTGCCCTCCCTGACGTCGGCTCGCCGGTGCCGCAAAGCAGCCGTTGAGGGCGGCACTGGAAACTGGCCGCGCGTCTGGCAGGGGCGAGCCGGCGTGGGAGAATCCGCTCGTGCAGATCGGGATGCTCGGACCATTCGAGGTTCGCACGGACGACGGCGCCTTGGCCGACGTGCCAGGCGCCCGGTTGCGTGCACTGTTGATCGCCCTCGCCCTCGGCCGAGGTCGCGTCATCCCGAAGTCGGTACTCATCGACTGGATCTGGGGTGAGAGCCCGCCCGCCGATGCGGCGAATGCCCTGCAACGCTTGGCCTCCCGGCTGCGGAAGGCGCTGCCAGGAGGTGTGATCGAGGGGCAGGCGGGCGGCTACCGGTTGGCGGTGGACCCCGATGCCGTCGACGCGCTGCGGTTCGAACGCCTCGTCGCTGTGGCTCGCAATGAGGAGGATTCACGGCGGACGCGGCTGCTGCGCGAGGCCCTCGCCTTGTGGCGTGGTGCGGCCCTGCAGGATGTCGGTTTGGAGGACAGCGCAGAGTTCGACGCGGTGGTGACTCGGCTTGAGCGGCTACGCCTGACCGCGATGGAGGATCGGTTCGATGCGGAGGTCAACCTCGGCCACGGTGCGGCGCTGGTCCCGGAGCTGACCGACGTGGTGGCCGCGCATCCGGTGCGAGAACGGCTGGTTGCCGCGCTGATGCGTTCCCTCGTTGCGGCCGGTCGCAAAACCGAGGCGCTGCTCGTGTACGAGCGCACGAGGCAGGCCCTGGCCGACGCGCTGGGCGCCGACCCCTCGCCGGACTTGTCGGCCTTGCACGTCGCGTTGCTGCGGGGCGAGCTCGGGCAGCGGGAGGAGAACCGGAGGACCAACGTACGGGCCGAGCTCACGAGCTTCGTCGGCCGGGACGCCGATGTCGCCACGGTTCGCGAACTCGTCGCGCAGCATCGGCTGACCACCCTGATCGGGCCGGGCGGCTCGGGGAAGACCCGGCTGGCCACGGAAGCCGCACGCCCGCTGGTCGGCGACCTGCCGGACGGGGTCTGGCTGGTGGAGCTCGCCGCCAGTGGCGCCGACGGTGACGTGGCCCAGGCGGCGCTCACCGGACTCGGGCTCCGGGATGCCCTGCTCGGCGCGGCACCGAGCGCGGACCCGGTCGAGGGGTTCATCGCCGCGATCCGCGAGCGAGAGATGCTGCTGATCCTGGACAACTGCGAGCATGTGATCGAGGCGGCGGCAGCGTTCGCCGATCGGGTGCTCGGGGAGTGCCGGCGGCTGCGGATCGTGGCGACGAGCCGGGAGCCGCTCGGTATCACCGGGGAGGCGCTGTGGCAGGTCGAGCCACTGGCGGTGCCAACCGAGGCCGGCCGTGCCGAGGCGGCATCTTCGCCTGCCGTCCAGTTGCTGCGGGACCGGGCCGGCGCGGTGCGCCAGGATCTCGGGGTCGACGACCACACCAAGGCGTTGATGGTACGGATCTGCCGGGCGCTGGACGGCATGCCGCTGGCGATCGAGCTGGCCGCCGCCCGGTTGCGCACCATGACCGTCGAGCAGCTCGCCAACCGGCTCGACGACCGGTTCCGCCTACTGACCAGCGGGAGTCGTACCGCATTGCCGCGACACAGGACGCTGCGGGCGGTGGTCGACTGGAGCTGGGAGTTGCTCACCGATGCCGAGCGAATGGTGCTGTGCCGGCTGTCTGTGTTCTCCGGCGGGGCAGGCCTGGAGGCGGCCGAGCGGATCTGCATGGGCGAGGCAGTGGAGCAGGATCAGGTGCTGGAGTTGCTGACCTCGCTGGCCGAGAAGTCGCTGCTGGTCACCGCTGGCGACGGCGCCCCGCGCTACCGGATGCTCACCACGATCAGGGAGTACGCCGCGGATCGGCTCGCCGAAGCGGGCGAAACCGACCAGGCTCGGCAGGCACATCTCGGCTACTTCACCGAGCTCGCCGAGACCGCGGAGCCGCACCTGCGCCGCGCCGAGCAACTGGAATGGCTCGCCAGGCTCGAGGCCGACCATGACAACCTCAGCGCCGCGCTGCGGGCGGCGATCGCGGCTGGTGACGCCCAGGCGGCGATGCGGCTCGCGGCCGCCACCGGTTGGTACTGGTGGCTCGGCGGGCGTCGGACGGAAGGCCTCGAGCTGCTGATCGCTGCCGCCAACCTCCCGGGCGAGGTGACCGATGACACCCGAGCCATGACGTACGGGCTGGTCGTGCTCTACGTGACCTCCGGGCGGGGCGACGAACATCTCGGCGCGGAATGGATCCACAAGGCGTACCGGTTCAGCCAGCAATGCCAGCAGGGAAACCCGCTGCTGGAGTTCGCGATCCCGCTGGAACGGCTCCTGCGGGCACCGGAGGAAGCGGTGACCGCGTTCGAGTCGTTGCTGGACAGCGTTGACCCCTGGGTACGCGCCATGGCTCGGTGGCAGGCCGGCAAGATGCGGACCATGGTCGGGCAGGGCGGCCGGGAGGTGGAGGCGCAGCTGGAGCAGGCGCTCGCGGAGTTCAGGGCGCTCGGCGAACGGTTCGGGATGTCGCTGGCCCTGTCCGAGCTTGCGAACCAGCTCGGCATCCGGGGCGAGTTCGCCGATGCCTGCGAGTACTACGAACAGGCGATCGTGGTCCTCACCGAGATCGGCGCCGTCGAGGACGTCATCGAGGTGCGGACCCAACAGGCGCTGCTGTACTGGCTTGACGGCGATCGCGACGCCTGCGCGGCCGCCATCGCCGACGCTGAGCGGAGCGCCGAGGGTGTTACCTGGCCGTACGCGCTGGTCACCTTGGCGCTCGCCAAGGCGGAGCTTGCTCGCCTGCGTGGCGACGCCGACGGCGCCCGCCAGCAACTCGGCCACGCGACCACCCTCCTGGGCGATGCCGCGGAGCAGGCGAACAACCGCGCACAGATCCATGACGTGCTCGGCTACCTGGCCGACGATCTGCGAGAGTCCCGTACCCACCGCGTGGCTGCCTGGCAGGCGGCATCCGAGGCGGGAGCGCCACCCGTGATCGCCAAGATGCTGGTCGGAGTCGCGGACCTGGCTGTTCGCCTCGGCCAGTACGAACAGGCGGCGCGGCTGCTCGCGGCCAGCGTCGGCGTACGCGGGCTGCCCGACCGCTCCCAACCGGATGCGGCCCGGATCGAGCAGGACGTGCGACGTCACCTCGGCGAAGCACGGTTCGCCGAGGTGACGCAGGAGGGTGCGCAGACGAGTTGGTCTCAGCTGGTCGAGGTCACGCTCGCCTCCTGAGGGTCGAGTGCCGCGCGCTGAAGGGTGATGTCGCCGTGCCGCGTGCGGGCGAAAACCGAGACCTTGGCCTCGGCTGCGCCCAGCTCTCCCGGCGAGGAGATGTAGTTGTGCACCGCCCCTCGCTCGCTGTTGACGTCGATGGAGGCAGCGATGCCCTCGCTGATGCCGACCTCGATGTTGCCCGAGCCGTTCCTCAGCCTGGCTTGACCGTTGGCCATCCGGCCGATCCGGATGGCGCCGCTGGCCGTCTCGGCGGTGACGTTGCCGTCGGCGCGGTCGATGTCGAAGTCGCAGCTGCCGCTGCTGAGATCGACGTCGGCCGCGGCGTGGCCGATCCAGGCCTGCCCACCCGAGTTCGAGAGTCCGACCGTGCCGTCGACCTCGCCGATCCGCATCGCGAACGCCCCGCCGTCGATGCTGGCACGCCCGGCGATGTGGCCGATCTCGACCTCACCGGACGCGATGCTCGCCCTCAGCGCGTCGATGCGATCCAGCTGCACCTGGCCCGATGCCATGTGCACCTCACACTGGCCGATCGGGCCGTCAACCTGAACGCTGGAGTGTGCAAGGTACGCGGCCAGGCTGGAGCAGGCGGGCAGGTCGATCGTGATGGCGACCGAGCCACCCCTTTCCCCGGGGGTGGTCGTCTTGACCGACAGTTGACCGCCGGCGAAGTCGACCTTGGTCTTATCGGCCACCTTGACCGACCGGCTCGCGGCGTTGAGGGTTCGACGAGGACCACGGTGTCGGTCCGGTCGCTCGAGGTGACCCGCACCTGAGCGCCGGCGACCTCCACGGTCGCGGCGACAGGCCCTGGCGTGGCGAACGTAGGCATGACAGGTTCTCCCCTTGCTTCGTACGTGATCTTGTGGGTGGGCGGCTCGAGCGCCTCGGCTGGTCAGGCTCGCTTCTTGAAGGTGGAGAGCGCCCATACGTACCCGACCAGGGCGACCCCGACGCACCAGGCGACGGCGACGATCGCGCTGCTCACCTGAGGCTCACCGGTCAGCAGCCCGCGCAATGCCTCGTTGATCGGCGTGAAGGGCTGGTACTCGGCGAACTGCCGCACACCGGGACCCATGGTGCCGGCCGGCACGATCGCACTGCTCAGGAACGGCAGCATGATCAGGGGCACGGAGGCCATCCCCGCCGATTCCGGAGTTTTGGCGAACAACCCCAGGGCGACGGTGAGCCAGCTGGTCGCGAACGTGACGAGCACGAGCAGACCGATGGCGCCGAGCCATTCTGCGAAACTCGCGGCCGGCCGGAATCCCACGGCGAACGCCACGCCGATGAGGGCCGCGACGCCGATCAGGCTGCGGAACATGCTCGAGGCGACATGAGCGCTGAGTACGGCACTGCGGGAGATGTCCATCACCTTGCACCGGTTGATGATCCCCTTCGTCATGTCGGTGTTCACGGCCAACGCGGTCGCACTCAGCCCGTAGCTGATGGTCAGGATGATCATGCCCGGCGTGATGTAGTCGATGTAGTTGCCACTGATGTCGAAAGCGCCACCGATGACGAAGGTGAACATCAACAACATCACGACCGGTAGCAGGACCGAGTTGAAGACGGTGACCGGGTTTCGGATGGTGTGCTTGAAGTTGCGACCCAACATGGTCGTCGCGTTGCTCATTGTGCAGTCACCTCTGTGCTGGTACGGCCGGTCAGGGACAGGAAGACGTCGTCGAGGTCCGGGGTGTGCACCGAGAATTCCTCGACCTCGATGGAGTGCGCGTCGAGTCGGTCGAGCAGGGCTCGTACCGATTTCGCCCGGCCGTCGCTGGGAACCCGCAAGGTCAGGTCCTCCTCGCCGCGCGTGGCGCTGGTCAGGACCCGCAGCGCCCCGTCGAGCTCGAAGTCGCTGGCGAACTGAAGCCGGACATGGCTCCCAGGGATCTGACGCTTGAGGTCAGCGGGAGTGCCCTGGGCCACCAGCTTGCCCTGGTCGAGCACCGCGATCCGGTCCGCGAGCCGATCGGCTTCCTCCAGGTACTGGGTGGTCAGGAAGATGGTGACGCCCTCGGCCACCAGGAGGCGGATGGTGTCCCACATGGTGCGACGGCTGCGCGGATCCAGTCCTGTCGTCGGCTCGTCGAGGAAGATGATCTTGGGCTTGCCGACCAGGGTCATCGCCAGATCCAGTTTCCGGCGCATACCGCCGGAGTAGGTCGCCGCCATCTTCTGCGCCGACTCCGTCAGGTCGAAGCGCTCCAGCAGGTCGGTGACAACCCGCTTGCTCTCGCCCGAGCCCAAACGCTTGAGATCCGCCATCAACTGGAGGTTCTCCTGGCCGGTCAGCAGGTCGTCCACCGCGGCAAACTGGCCGGTGACCCCGATGGCCGCGCGGACGGCCTTGGTCTCGGTCGCCACATCGTGGCCGGCGACGCGTACCGTGCCGCCATCGGCCTTCATCAGCGTGCTCAGCACGTTGACCGTCGTCGTCTTGCCCGCCCCGTTCGGGCCGAGCAGGGAGAAGATCGTGCCCGCGGCAACATCGAGATCGATGCCGTCAAGAACGATCTTGTCTTTGTACGCCTTCCGCAGCCCTGAAGCCGCAATCGCTGATCTAGTCATGCGACCACCATCGGTGCCCGGCCTGCCACCGACCTGACACGCTCCTGACACGACGGCTGACACCTGGACGGGTGCGGGCTCCGCGGCACCGTCAGCGGCCCGATCATGGCCGATTGTCGGCGCGCTGGGCTACGTTCCGCCCATGAACCGGATCGACCGCCTCTACGCACTGGTCGAGGAGCTCCGGGCTGCCGGGCCGCGGGGCCGCACGGCCCGACAGCTGGCGTCCCATTTCGAGGTGAGTGTCCGTACGATCGAGCGCGACCTCAGTGCGCTCGGCCAGGCGGGCGTCCCGCTCGCGACCAGGAGCGGGCGCGCCGGCGGCTACACGCTCGACCGCTCGATGAGCCTGCCGCCGCTGAACTTCACGCCGCGCGAGGCCGCGGCCGTTGCGGTCGCGCTGAGCCAGTCCGAGCACGTCTTGTTCGCCAAGGATGCCCGCAGCGCGCTGCAGAAGATCGTGGCCGCCATGCCCGACCGTGCGGTCGAGGAAGCGTGGCAGGCCGCGGAGAAGGTACGGCTGCTCGTGCAGTCGGCACCGGAGCCCGACGCCGAGATCGCCGAGGTCGTGTGGCGAGCCGTACGCGACAACCACGTGCTGCGGGTCGTCTATATCGACGTCGGTGGGGTCGAGACCACCCGCGAGGTCGAGCCGCAGCACGTGGTTGTCGGGCCCAACGGGTCCTACCTGATGGCGTGGTGTCACCTGAGACAGGAAGATCGCGTCTTCCGGATGGATCGCATCACCCAGGCCGAGCGCATCTCCTCACCTCGACCGCAGCGTGCGGCCCCGGAACCGCTGGTCGACGGCCACGTCACGAAGGCGCCGGCGTCCGCACTGCGGCCCGAGCGATCCCTGCCAAACACCGACATAGGGCTGTCGCGAGGCCGCGAGACGGTGGATTCAGCCCGCCGCCCCGGCAGGTGATCCGACGCAGAAGGAGACACCGATGACGAACCCCGCTCCCGCCACCCTGGCCTGGTTCGAGGTCGCCACCAGCGACCCCGACGGCGCCCAGAAGTTCTACGGCAGCCTCTTCGACTGGACCTTCGCCGCCGACGGCCCCGCGGCCTCCGGCGGCATGGACTACCGCAACATCACCGCCTCCGGCGCCGACGCCCCGATGGGCGGTCTCTTCGGCACGGGCGGCAAAGTGCCCGACCACGCGGTCTTCTACATCCTCGTCGCCGACGTCGAGGCAACCTGCGCCGACGCCGAGCAGCTCGGCGGTTCGGTGATCGGCAAGCACCTCGACCCCGGTCCTGGCGCCCCGAAGTTCGCCTACCTGCGCGACCCGTCGGGCAACCAGTTCGGCATCTTCACCCCGCCGGCGGCGGCCTGATGGCGCGAGGCTCGAAGGGCACGTCCCCGTCGGATGCCTCCGGCGGGGACGACGCCCGCGACGTCTACGACGAGCTCACCGACGACCTGCTCTACGACCCCGCGATCGGGCGCGCCACGATGATGGGCTATCCCTGCGTACGGCTGGCAGGCAGGTTCCTTGCGTCCTACGACGACAAGCTCGGCTCGCTGGTGGTGAAACTGCCGCGCGAGCGGGTCCTCTCGCTGATCGCCAGCGGTGACGGCGAGCCGTTCGCACCAGCAGGCAGGGTCTTCCGGGAGTGGGTGGCGGTGCCGCGAGTCGACCGCGCCCTGTGGGAGGCACTCCTCGCCGAGGCCGTCGACTTCGCCCGCAAGGGAATCGCCGAGCAAGCCTGACGGTCGGGCGGGCCCCATCTCCCTCAGGGCGGCCACGCACTCGTTCTGTGGGGCTCGAATGCGGCCCGTCCGCGGTGACGCTCTTGTGCACCGACGGCGGAGCTCGTTCGAGGGCGGCCTCCCTTGACCGCAGGCCGCGAGCGGGCTACCTTGGCCTTTAAACCCATTGGTTGAAACGAGGGCGCTGATGCCGACCGACGTCCTGTCCAAGGTCTTCACCGCGGTCGCCGACCCGACCCGCCGCGACATGGTGGCCCGACTCGCGGTCGGCGACCGCACGGTGAACCAGCTCGCCGAGCCGTACCAGATGAGCGTGCAGGCCGTGTACAAGCACCTGCGGGTGCTGGAGCAGGCGGGCCTGGTGAGCCGGTTGCGTGGCCCACAGCCGCGGCCGGTTCACCTGGAGACTGGGGCGTTTGACCTGATGGACGAATGGATCGAGCGGTACCGCCGCCAGGCCGAGCAGCGCTACCAGCGCCTCGACCGCGTACTGGCCGCCATGAACGAGGCCGACGAACACGAGGAGCACCAGTGACCGAACGAAGTGAGGGCATGAAGAGACACAGCGCCACGATCGAGGCGGACCGAGCCCTCCCCATCATCCGCATCGCGCGCGAGTTCCGGGCCACACCGGAGCAGGTGTTCCGGGCTCACACCGACGCGGAGCTGTTCAAGCAATGGGTCGGCCCGGACACCATGCGCACGCGCATCGACCACTGGGACGCGCGGACCGGCGGCAGCTTCCGGTTCGTGTCCATCGCCGGCGACGGCACGGAGTACGGGTTCCGCGGCTGCTTCCACGACGTGCGCCCGGACCGTATCGTGCAGACGTTCACCTTCGAGGGCGAGCCCGATGGGGTGGCCCTGGAGACGCTGTGGGTCGACGATCTCGGCAACGGCCGGAGCCGGCTGCGCACGCAGTCATTGGTGGACAGCTTCGAAAGCCGCGACGCCTGGCTGAAGAGCGGCATGGAGATCGGCGTGGAAGACGGCTACGCCAAGCTCGACAGGATGCTGGCCGATGGCACTGTCTGACCTGCCCCCCGCGGAGCGGCATCGCCAGATCGCCGGCGGGTTCACCGATCACGTCCGCGGGGCCAAAAACTGGGACGCCCCCGCGCCGGTCGCCGGCTGGACCGCCCGCGACGTGGTGCGCCACCTCGTCGAATGGTTCCCCTCGTTCCTTGCCGCCGGTGCCGGCGTCGAGCTGCCGAACGGACCAAGCGTGGACGACGACCCGGTCACAGCCTGGCAGGGACAAAGCCGCGCGGTGCAGACGCTGCTGGACGACCCGGAGACCGCGCAACGGTCGTTCGCCAACCGGCACATTGGGGAGCTACCTCTGGACCAGGCGATCGACCGGTTCTACACCTCCGACGTGTTCATGCACACCTGGGATCTTGCCCGCGCCACCGGCCAGGACGACCAGCTCGACCCCGAGTTCTGCGCGGTACTGCTGGCCGGCATGGAGCCGATCGAAGAAGTGATGCGCTCCTCGGGCCAGTACGGTCCACGCGTACCGACCCCCGACGACGCCGACACTCAAACCCGGATGCTCGGCTTCATCGGCCGCGATCCGTTCTGGACCCCGCGCTGACGGCTTCCGTTGGGGAACCCTCCGGGCTGCTGTTCGTGCGGAACCTCCACAACTCCCGGCCGGGCACGATGGGCCAGGCCACTAGATATGCCTTCCAGGTAGAGATATCGGGCGCACCTGCCTGCTCGATTCTGTGCTGGATGGGCTCCGGACTGCCTCCGCGGCGCGAGTAGCATCCGAGGTGAGTCGGTCGCAACAGGGAGTGACGCCACGTGGTCCAGACCCTGCACCGTGGGGGAGGGATCCCTGCCGATGTGACGAGTTTCGTCGGACGTCGGCACGCGACGAGTGATGTCAAACGTCTCATGTCGAGGTCGCGGTTGGTGACGTTGACCGGTGTCGGTGGTGTGGGCAAGTCGCGGTTGGCGTTGCGGGTGGCAGGCGACATGATCACGCAGCTCCAGCGCCGCCGCCACCTTCTGACCCACCAACGCACGTGTGGGCGGTGCCTGCCCTGTCGGTACCTGGGACCCGTGGGGCGGATGCGGACAAGTCGCCGGTCGATCGGTCCGCCAGCCGGTACGAGGCGTTGAGGTTGTTCGAGGACCGGGCGGCGGCGGTGCTGCCAGGGTTCGTCGTGGGTCGTGACAACCAGGATGCTGTGGCCCTGTTGTGCAGGCGGTTGGACGGTCTGCCGCTGGCGATCGAGCTCGCGGCGGTGCAGGTGCGGGTGTTGTCGGTGGAACAGATCCTGGACCGGCTCCAGGACCGCTACCGCCTGCTGATCCGGGGCAGTCGTGTTGGCCCGCCACGACACCAGACGTTGCAGGC
Source organism: Actinopolymorpha sp. B11F2 (assembly GCF_040195635.1). NCBI lineage: Bacteria > Bacillati > Actinomycetota > Actinomycetes > Propionibacteriales > Actinopolymorphaceae > Actinopolymorpha > Actinopolymorpha sp. B11F2. The sequence goes on from NZ_JBEFTX010000015.1 coordinate 10,117, forward strand.
GGCGATCGACTGGAGTTACGCCCTCTGCTCTGCCACCGAGCAGGCGTTGTGGGCACGATGTTCGGTCTTTGCCGGCGATTTCGACCTGGAGGCGGTCGAGAGCATATGCGTCGGCGATGATTCTCCTGAGGTGGCCGTCACCGATGTGCTCGCACTGGTGACGGGTCTGGTCGAGAAGTCGGTGCTGGTTCGGGACATGGCCGGCAATTCCGCACGGTTCCGGTTGCTGGAGACGATCCGGGAGTACGGCCGGGAACGGCTGCTCGAGGCCGGGCAGGAGGATGAGTTTCGTCAGCGGCACCGTGACTACTACCTGCGCATGGCGAGCAGGCCGATGCGGGTTCGTTCGGTCCGCACCAGGCCCAGTGGGGTGCGCGCCTGCGTGCCGAACGGGCCAACCTCTGGGCCGCGCTGGACTTCAGCCTCACCGAACCGGGCGAGGCTGGCGCAGGGCTGCGGCTGGCCAGCGACCTGTGGTTCTACTGGATCGCGGGCGGGTTCATCCGGGACGGGCGCTACTGGCTGGACCGGGCACTCACGCTGAACACCGAGCCCAGCCCCGAACGGGCCCGAGCCCTGTGGATCAACGGCTGGGCGGCATCCCTGCAGGCCGACACCGACTCGGCGAGGGCGCTGCTGGTCGAATGCCGCGACCTCGCCCGGGACCTCGGTGACACATCCGCGGCCACCCATGCAATCCAGTTCCTCGGGATGGCGGACCTGTTCGACAACAACCTGGTCAGCGCCTCGCGCCTGCTCGACGAGGCACTGGCCGGCTACCGCAAGTCAGGACGATGGGACGCGCCCGCGTTGATCGCTTACGTCGCGCGTGCCGATGCCGCGTGCATGCGGGGTGACCTCGACCGCTCCCTGGCGCTCGCCCAGGAGTGCCAGCGCATCTGCGCTGGTCGCGGCGAGCGATGGGCGGCGTCGTGGGCCGAGTGGATCGTGGGCCTGCGCTGGTGGGTCGTGGGTGACCGGGTCAAGGGGGCCATGCATCTCCGAGGGTGCCTGCGCAGCAAGGACGACCTCAACGACTTCCTGGGCATCCCGTTCTGCCTCGAAGTGCTGGCCTGGGTCGCGGCCTCCGACGAGGATGCGCATCGGACGGCCGTGCTGTTCGGGGCGGCGGAGATGATGTGGAAGCCGATCGGCGCCCAGCTGTTCGGGTACGAGATCCTGCTCGACTGGAGCCAACAATCCAGGGCCCGTAGCCGGGAGGCGCTCGGAGAAGCGGCCTATGACGCTGCCCGCCACGAGGGTGCAAGCCTCACCCAAGGGGAAGCGGTCGCCATGGCGCTGGGCGGGAAGGTCACCTCGACCAAGCCTCCCGCCGCGGCGCCCGTGACCGCGGCGGCGACGCTACTGACCAAACGCGAACGGGAGGTCGCCACTTTGGTCCATCAGGGTCGGACGAACCGGGAGATCGCGGCGGAGCTGGTGATCTCGCGGCGTACGGCCGAAGCCCACGTCGAGAACATCCTCACAAAGTTCGGTTTCACCTCACGGGCGCAGATCGCCGGTTGGGTCGCCAGCCAACAGCAGTGGTGATGTCGACCAGGCAGAAGATGGCACGGCGACCTATGCGGTTTGGGATTGGCATGCGTCAGAGGAGATCGGGCAAGCTTGGTCTCATTGCCGACGTACGCCGGGAGGGACCGTCCAGTGTTGACCACCGATCGTCTCGTACTTCGTCGGTGGCGGGACGGCGACCGTGAGCCATTCGCGGCGCTGAACGGCGACCCTGAGGTGATGGAGTTCTTCGTAGCTACGATGACCCGCGAGCAAAGCGATGCGTTCGTCGAAGTCATCGAGGCCGGCATCACCGAGCGTGGGCACGGTATGTGGGCTGTGGAGCTGGCCGAAACAGGTGAGTTCATCGGCTGCGCCGGGCTGCTCTACCAGACGTTCGACGCCCACTTCACGCCCGCGTTCGAGATCGCGTACCGGTTCGCCCGCAGCGCGTGGGGTCACGGCTACGCGACCGAGGCGGCGAAGGCGGCAGTGGCATACGCATTCGAGCAGGTCGGCCTCACCGAGATCGTGTCGATGACGGCAGTGCTGAACACGCGGTCGCAGGCCGTCATGGGTCGCCTTGGCATGTCGCACGATCCGGCGGATGACTTCGACCACCCGCGTGTTCCGCCTGGCCACCCACTGCGCCCGCATGTGCTGTACCGCCTAAGCATCGACCAATGGCGTGGGCCCCAACCGACATCGCACACGTGACGGCCCTTCTGCCTGTGCTGGTGTCCTGACCGCGTGACGTCCGAGCGACCATCCGTACAGGCAGGCAATTCGTTCCGACGGATATACCTGCGCCGAGACCGAGATCTCCTCTGCGAGCGGCGCTTGCCCAGGGCTGGCATGATCGCTCAGCATGCGTACGACCTACCCTCGACGGCAACTCGACCTCAAGACGTATACCGCCCGGGCACAAGCCGCACCGTGCTTCATATGCAGAGTGGTCGACGGATCGAACCCACACGAGCACCCGCCGATTTACCGGGACGACACGGCGATTGCCTTCCTCAACCGCTTCCCCACGCTTCTCGGGTACGTCCTGGTCGCCCCGATCCAACATCGGGAAAACGTCGTTGCCGACTTCACGATCGAGGAGTATCTCCGGCTGCAGGCGGTCGTGCACCGAATCGGTGTAGCCATCTCAGAGGTTCTGCCCACCGAGCGGCTGTACGTTCTCAGTCTGGGAAGCAAGCAAGGCAACTCGCACGTGCACTGGCACCTTGCGCCCCTGCCTCCCGGTGTGGCGTATGAAGAGCAGCAGTTCCAGGCGCTGATGATGGAGTCCAAAGGGTATCTCGACGTACCGAAGGAGGATCAGGCCGCACTCGCCTACGCGATCGCTTCCAAGATTCCACCGGAATGATCCACCGAGGAAGTTTGCGTCGGGCGACCGGGTGAAGGCCATGCAGGCGTCTACATGGTCATAGCTGTGTAGATGGCCGGCCAAACCCCTTTGATCCATCGGCGCCGGGCTGTTGGAATGGCCGGCATGCCCTTGGGCTCGTATACGGAGTGGCAACACGCTCAGACGAGTACGCCACGCTCGGTGCTGACCGAGCTCGTACGCCGTGCTGTGGGTGCCGGGATCGACCGCGTGGACCGGATCGTGGAGGGGTACTCGAACGAGGTCTACCGGGTCCGGTGTGCCGACGAGCAGGATGTGGTGGTCCGGATCCTCCGGTTCGATGACGGAGACCTCGCCACCAGCTCGGCGGGCGAGGCCGGGGCGATCGAGAGTGCCCGTGCCGCCAGCGTGCCCGCCCCGGAGATCCTGCTCCAGGACACCGTACGGATCGATTACTCCGAGTTCCCCGTCATGGTGCAGCGCACCGTGCCCGGCCGTCCACTCGGCGAGGTCATCAGTCGCCTCTCGCAGCACCAACGCCACGACGTGCTCGCCGAGATCGGCGGACTGATTGCCCGAATCAACGGATCCATGTCGATGACGAACGCGACTGGCCGACCGCGATGGCGGCCGAGTTGGCTGCCCGACATGTAGCACGGGACAGGATCCTTGCCGGCGGGTTTTCGGCGCTTCAGTTCGACCGGATGCTCGACCTGCTGGAGGGATACGTCCGCGACTTTCCCTGTGCGCAATGGGTGCTGTGCCATGGTGACCTCGGCCCCAAGCACATCTTCGTGACCGGTGACGGCAGGGACGGCGCGGCCGTACGGGTGAGCGGGATCATCGACTTCGGCGACTGGCAGCCCGGTGCACCGGTCCACGACCTGGCGGTGCTCCGGGTTCGCGCCCCGCAGTTGGACCTGCTGCCGCTTCTCGCCGGCTACGGCGCGCCGGCTGAGAAGACGTACCGGCGGCAGTTGGACTTGCACACGCTGATCATCGCGTTGGATTCGTTCGAGTTCGGCGTGGCTGAGGACGACCAGGCCTGCGTCGAGCGCTCAGGCCACCTGATTCGCACCCTGATCGCCGACCTCGACGAGCCAGGCTTCTAGCGGCCAGGCAGCCCAAAGAATGACGCCCAGGCCAGCGCAGGTTGCACGCCCTCGGTCGAGCTATGGCGCCGCGGTGGGCATTGAGGTAATCAATGACGTGGCCCGACCAGTGTTCGGTGCCGGTACCGCGCTGGCTGTCAGATGGCGTGAGTGTCGATGTCGTCGAGGTTCCACGCGTGTTCGTGGCCGACGACAGAGAATCCGACGCTGTGGTAAAGGCCGTCGTCTCTGGCAAGTTCCTCGGTGGTTCGCAGGCCCGCAATGCTGGCCCCCTGGCGGCGGGCCTCGGCACAGGCGGCCCGTATGACCGCCGATGCAGCGCCTCGCCCGCGGGCCGCCGGAAGCGTGGCGATACTCCAGATGTTGGCGACGTCTCCGTCGATGAGAAGGCTCCCCGTAGAGACCGTCTGTCCGTTCTCACGGACAGCCAGATAGGTCATGGTGCCGGGGGCGTGATAAAAGTCGGCCTCGTTGTCGGCCTTCACGGCCTCTTCTTCGTCCACGCCTGCGTAGACCTGGCCGACAACCGAGCGGAGTTTGGCGAGGCTCTCGGGATCAGTGGCGACGGTCGCGGAGAACTCCGGCGCGTGGTCGGCTGTGTCGTCGAGTGACCTGAGGTCGAGCGCCATCATCGTATGCGGCCCTTCACTGTCCTGGTGAGCACCGACGGAACGCAGCAGGGACACGGCCGCCGGGTCGAAGCTTGTGGCGACACCCCGGATCTCAAGGTGCCCGCCTGGAGCCCGTTGATGGCTCCGCTGAACTGCGCGTAGGACGTCGTTCAGTGGAACTCCGCTGCCGGGAATGAGCCGGACGGGATCTCGATGACCACCGGTGGTGTTGCTCTCCCAGAGACAGGCCGCGCCCGGAAGGACCTCGGAACGAGTCGTTACCTTCGGCCTCGGGAGGCTCCCGAGCCGGTGAAGTCCCCGCAGTTCGGCGCTGAAGACGAGATTCTCATCAATGATCAATGCGACCTCCTCGGCAATGCAGCCATCGGTCAACCTACCGCCCGGAAGCTGACGAATTTGGTCCGTTGCCGCCGGGCCGCCCGCAAGGGCGGTAGCCGGGCGATGCGTCGCGTCAGCGGCCCGCTGATCTTGAGCCGCGTTCGGCAAAACCGCCGCCAGCGTCGGGGTCGATAGCAGAGCGGCGGCCGCGGGGTCCCACGAAGCCGGGGCCATTCCCGCCCTCACGTCGGAACAACGATGACACCGCCCAAGAGACCGGCGGACCGACCAGGAGCAGCGCTGTCACCGCAACGGTGGCGCCGATGAGAGCGCCCGCGACAACGTCGTGGGGATAATGGACGCCGGCCACCACGCGCAGCAGCGCCACAACCACGGCGAGCGGCAATGCCACCACGGACAGGCGTGGCCGGAGCACCACCAGCCCAGCAGCGATCCCTGCCGCGAGCACGGCATGGTTGCTCGGGAACGACCAGTCACCCGCACCCGGGCACTCCGTGACCGCACTGACGCCAGACAGCGCGAAGCATGGCCGTTCCTCGTCCACCACCAGCTTCAACGCCTCACTCACCACGTAAGCGGCAACAGTCCCGGCGCCCACCGAAATAGCCCCGGCGACACCGCGCGCGTCCCTGCCACGGACAGCCGCCCTCCACACCCACAGCAGGAGAAGTCCGAGCGCCACCAACCCACCTTCGGTCGCCACCGGCAGGGCCGATCCCACCCAGGACGGCGCGTCGTCCATCACCCCGGACACCGACCGGTACACCGACGCCGATGCGCCACTGGTGACCCTCACCGGTCCGGCCTCGCCCAGCCCACCCGGGGAGAGCCACACAACAGCAATCGCCCCCGCAGCAGACAATGCCAACGAACCCAGCAGCCGCCCGCCGATCCGGAGTTTGTGTACGGCTCGCCCAATCGGAATTTCGCGCGCCGTTCCAAGATCCGCCAACCCGATTACCTACCCAACGTGCGCCCCGCTTTAATCGCAGCCGAGATCAACGGCCTCCTGTTCGTCTGGCCACACTATGGTGCACATCTCAGCCAGGACGAGCGCCAGCGGCTGACGCACCGGCTCCGTCAGCCCACGCGCAACTGGCACTGCGTGTAGCCTATTCGACCGCGTCTCAACATCGTCACATTCGCATTGAGCCCGGGCCTTTATCCGGCCTGTTGGCGCGAACACGCCACCACGGCGTACTCCGCGTCGAGGGGAAGCCCGCCGGTGAAGACGAACACGCCGGCCTCACGGGACCTCCGCCGGCAGCGACCGCCGTCATGCGCCCGACGAACGGCCGGACCTCGGCCTGCGCCGGCAGGCACCCGACCCGTCCGCCGCCAGCTTCGAGGCGCGTTCGGCTTCAGCGACGGACGCGGTAACGGATGTGGGTCGCCTCGGGCGTGTCGATCACTCGGACGATCTCCAATTCGATACGCGACGGCAAGACGTCGAACTGGCGGCGACCACCGCCGAACAGCACCGGGATCTGATGGATCTGGATCTCGTCCAACACCCCGGCCTCGAGTGCGCGCTGCGCCGTGTATGCGCCGTGTACCAGCACGTCCCGGTCGCCCGCCGCAGCCTTGGCCTGCGCCATGGCGCTCTCAATCCCGTCGGTCACGTACGTCACCAACGGATAGTTGGCGACAGAGGGAGGCGGCGGCCGGTGGCTGGGCACGAAGATCGGCACGCCATGATGATCGCCTTTCCAGTGGTCGACTTGCTCCATGAGGCGCCGACCGGCCAGTACCGCACCGGTGGCGTTCCATTCGTCTATCAGCTCTCCGGCAGGCCCGGACGGCCGGAAGAACTCCCCTTCCGGCGTGGCGAACCACTCGTGCAGCCGCATGAAACGGTCGCCGCCGGGGTTGCCCGGTTGGTCGTTCGGTCCCGCGATGTACCCATCGAGTGACATCGACATGTAGAGCACTGATGCAGACATTCCGGCCTCCGGCGGTCTCGATCCGAATTGACTTGACGTGGTGTAGACCCGGCATGGCGCCATAACTCACCGGCCAGCCCAGAACCAAACCTCCGCGCGCGACCGCCACAACCTCGAAAGATCCGGCATCATCACGTGGATTGGGGCCAATGCAGGGCGAATGCCGTAGAACATGCGGGCATTTAGTCCGCAGGTCGTCGGGACATACGATGGTCGTGCTGTTTCGCTGAAGGGCTTCATGGCGACTGTGACAACGCAGGCACCTCGCCGGGAGACCGGTGGCATCCCGGCCGAAGTGACCAGTTTCGTAGGGCGTCGGCAGGCAAGCGCTGATGTCAAACGAGTTCTGTCCGAGTCGCGGTTGGTCACCCTCACCGGCGTGGGCGGTGTGGGCAAGACCCGGCTGGCCCTGCACGTCGCGCAGAGCGTGAGTCGCGCGTTCCCGAATGGGGCGTGGATGGTGGAGCTAGCCAAGTTGGACGACCCTTCGCTGGTCGGCAACGCTGTGGTGACGGCGTTGCGGCTGACGGACTCCATCACCGACGACCCCGAGGCGGTGCTGACCAATTACCTGGCGAACAAGCGACTGCTGCTGGTACTCGACAACTGCGAACATCTGCTGGACTCGTGTGCCCGACTGACGCACAGCATGCTCGTGTCGGCACCAAACGTGCGGGTGTTGGCAACGAGCAGAGAACCCCTGAACATCTCCGGAGAGCACATATGGCCGGTGCCGCCGCTCTCGGTTCCCATGGCGGGTGCCTCGCTTACGGAGGAGTCGGCACACCGCTACGAAGCGCTGCAGTTGTTCGAACAGCGTGCGTCAGCCGCCGTTCCTGGCTTCACTATCTCCCCCGCCAACGAGGAGACGGTGGCCCGGCTGTGTCAGCAGCTCGAGGGACTGCCGTTGGCGATCGAACTGGCCGCCGTACGACTGCGAGCACTGTCCGTCGAGGAGATCCTCGAGCGGCTGGAGGATCGCTATCGTCTCTTGACGGGCGGTGGTAGGGAGGCGCCACCGCGCCATCAGAGCTTGCGTGCCGCCATCGAATGGAGCTTTGATCTCTGCTCGGAACTCGAGCGGAAATTGTGGGCCACGCTGTCGGTGTTCGCCGGCGACTTCGACATGGAGGCCGCCCAGGTGGTCTGTGCCGTTGCGGGTCTCGCCCCGGACGACGTTTTCAACGGCATGGTCGGTCTGGTGGAAAAGTCCGTCATGAGCCGCAAGGACCACTCAGGCCACGCCCGCTATCAGATGTTGGAGACGATCCGACAGTTCGGTCGCGAGCAGCTGAACCCGATCGACGAGCGCGCCATCCGCCGCGGCCACCGCGACTACTACCTCCGCCTTGTCGAGGAGGCCGAGGCCGACTGGTTCGGACCACACCAGATGGACCTGTTGCGCCGCTTCGCGGTCGAACAGCCCAACATCTTTGCGGCATTGGAGTTCTGTCTCACCGAGGCGGGCGAGGCACGTGCCGGGATGCGGCTGGCGTACCTGCTGTGGTGGTACTGGTTCGGCGTGTCCATTCGTGACGGCCGCTACTGGCTGGGTCGAGCACTGGCACTGGACCAGCAGCCAAGCAACGAACGGGCCCAGGCGCTGTGGGTCGACGGCTGGTTCTCGTCCTCCCAGGGCAACTACAAGCATGCCTTGCCGGTGCTCCACGAGTGCCGCGACCTGGCCCGAGACCTGGGCGACGAGCTCACACTCGGCCACGCGATGCAGTTCATTGGACTCGCCAAATGGTTCGAGGGGCGACTACCCGAAGCGGTGACCGCGCACGAGGAGGCGTTGGTTCACTACCGCGCTGCCGGAGCCGTCAATTCACTCACCGCCCTGGCCATGATCGACCTCGGGATGACCGTCGCCATGTTGGGCGACCCCCAACGGGACGTGGCACTGTGCGAACAAGCCATCGCCATGTGCCAGGAGCGTGGGGAGCGATGGGCGCAGTCCTGGGGGCTATGGCACATCGCGTTCGCACGTTGGCTCCTGGGCGACCTCGCACAGGTGAACACCTACGCCAGAAGCGCCCTCCAGCTCAAGCGCCACCTCGACCACGTGGGTGTCGCCTGGTGTGTCGAACTGCTCGCCTGGAGCGCCGCGGCGAGCGGCCAGGCTGAACACGCCGCCGTGTTGTTCGGCATCGCTGAGACCCTGTGGGAACCGATTGGCGGTGGGCGGTTGTCGGGCTGGCAAGGCCTGATCGACTGGAGCGACGAACGTCGTGAGCAAGCCCGGAAATCTCTTGGCGCGCAGGCGTTCCAGGCGGCGTTCGACCGCGGGCGCGGCCTCGCCATCGACGTCGCATTTGCGTACGCCTTGGGCGAGTCTCCGACGGTGGCTTGCGCCGAGGAGTCGTTCGAAGGCAGGGCGTCCACGAGGCAGGCGTACGAACAGCTGACCAGGCGGGAGCGGGAGGTCGCCGAGCTCGTCGCCAACGGCCTGTCGAACAAGGACGTGGCGGCCACCCTCGTGATATCGCAGCGAACAGCTGAGTGCCACGTCGACCACATCCTCCGCAAGCTCGGCTTCACCTCGCGCACGCAGGTCGCGGCATGGTTCATCGAGCAACGGAACTAGACAACACCGCGAAACCCTGCCGTGAACCTGCCACCATCACCAGTTCGTGAACGACCCGTCGGCACGCCGACCCGAAGAGGCCGTCAACCTCACGGACTCATGACGCTGCTCCTGTTGCGGCCGACCCGCCTCAGGACATGCGTGATGAAGGCGGCGCATCCCATCACGACCGGGCGCCGGCCAGTTGACCAGATCACGTTGCCGATCGCGATGTCGTTATGCACCAGGCCGGTGGGCTCGGTGGAGTGCGGAAGCTGCTCAAGGACGATGCCGGCGACAAGCGACGCTGGAGTTGCGTGACAGAGCGGGATGGAGTACCCAATACCGGGACATCATGCCCTCACCACCCGGGGACGGGGCGGGCGACCGAGAGGGACGTCCGACCCTGGGGCGACGAAGGAGATCATCATTTCGACGCACCAGCCGTACCAGCCAGGCCACTTGGCAACCCGTGAGGACCTGGTCGCCCGGCAGGTACCAGCGGACGACCAGGCGCTGCCGGTGGTCCAACGCCAGACCGCCGGACTTCACTGGCCTCAGTACGTCAACACGCACCGACTCATCGGCGGGCTCGTGGCGGGCTTCGCGGCCCTCCACATCGCCGACATGATCGGCTACTGGATGCCCGGTATCGGCCTGCCGAAGTTGGACTTCGCCTACTTCAACGGATCCATTCTCATGCCCAAGGCCGCCGCTACGACGCAGTGGTTCGAGGGGCACATCTTCCACACCTTCAACGGCATCGTGTTCGCGCTCGGCTACGCGCTGCTGATCTTCCCCCTGCTAGGCAAGACGCTGACGACCGCGCGCAACGTCGCCCGTGGAGTCGCCATGGGTATGGTCCTGGCAACGCTGAGCTGCCTCTGGTGGATCCCGACGCAGTTCCCGGATCTGAACGCGGGCTTCCTGTCACTCAACCTCGGCTGGGAACTCGTCCTCGGCGTCTACGTGTGGCACCTCGCCTGGTCGCTCGCACTCGGCTTCTTCTTCAACCCGCAGGACTGAACTCCACACCGACGACGATCACTCGGCCGCCGGCCAGGCCATGAGCGGGCCGGCGCCACCCGCACGCAGATGCGCGTGGAGGCGTACGCCGACGGCCGGGTCGTCGTCCGACCGCAGCGTCAACCGCCGCTGGCCGGGATCAACGGACGCGAGACCCCCACCGAGCACCAGAGAATCGGTGACCGTCTCGGCCAGCAGGCACACCTGGCCGGCGCTCCCGCCGGCTTCGGCCACTCTCGTGCGCTCGAGCGGGGCCGCCCAGATCAGCCGGCTCTCGATGACCACGAGACGCCGCTGAGTAACCAGCACGGTGACCCGGCCACCGGCATCACACACCATCTCGGCGGCGAACGCGATCCGCTCGTCATCCCCCATGAAGGTGGCGAGCGCACGGTCGAGCACCTCGGTCGGCAGCGGCTCGGCGGTCTCGCCGCCGCGTGGCACGGATGGTCGCGGAGCTTCGCCTCCCCAGCTCGTGTCGACCTCGGGCAGAGCGCCCGCGGCCCGGGCCGCGTCCAGCAGCGTGGGGAAGAAGTCGTGGAACGCCTCGGCATCACGGATCCGCATCGCCGTGGTGAACTCACCGCCCGAGGGCCCGCCAGCCGTCCTCGCCGTGACGACGAAGTCTCCGAGGCTGGGCTCGATCGGCCGCCCCACGAAGACAACGTACGCGAGCGCCACCGCAGTCACCCGCTCGCGGACCTCGAAGATGACCCGTTGGTCGGTGACGAAGGCGAAGCCCGCGGCGTTCCCCTCGTGCGGGAAGCGCACCGCAACTCGCGCACGTGCCCGCTCCCCCGGCTGCATCACCGACTTCACCAGCAGCCAGTCGCGGGACTCCGCCGCGATGGCGCGGCCGCGCTGGGTCGCTGCCCGGACGTGGAGATCTTCCAGCGCACGGTCACCGACCGTGAGGCTGACGGACTTCCTGCGGAAGCGCACGAGCCGCAGGTTAAACCGTCCGCGTCCGTCCTCTCAAAGTGGCCGAAGGGGCGGCTGGCGAGAACGTGACGGTCAGGAGGCTTCCCGCCAGGTTGGTCCTCATCCGGCAGCGGCCACATCCCGGCGGCGGGTTCACCCCAGGTGTCAGCCGCGACCGTCTCCACTGACGAGGGCGCCCGCTCCGCCGCATCAGACTCCTGGCTGTCCCGGTCGATCATCATGTAGAAGCCGGTCTGGACTGACACCCTGCCGATGCTCTGGGTGACCGTCCGGTCGCCGGGAAGCATGACGGTCGCGACCTGCTCGCGCTCGTCGGCGCCGCCGCGCCGACCGCCCTGACTCAGGCCGACTGGTCTTGTCGGCTCAGCCGATGGGGCCACGGAGCCGGCGTATGCGGCGGCGTAGGGCGGGGCCGATGCGAACCAGGATCTGCTTTTCGACGCGTGTGATCCGTCGCTCCATGGCGGCAATCTGCGCGCGGGTGGTGTCGAGCTCCTCGCGTACGGCTGCGAGCCGGTTGGTGGCATCTACCTGGCGCATTTTGGCGGCTGCAAGGTGTACGCGGAGCCTTTTGTTGGCTGTCGCGGCCTTGATGTCGGATGCGATGATCAGCTCGCGCAGCCTGCTGATGCGGTAGCGCATGTTGGCGTCGTTGCTGCCGTCCCAGGCCGGCATGGACGCGGGCAGTTCGAGGGAGGCCATCTTGGCGTCGAAGGCCGCGCCCTTGTCGCCGTGGGTGTAAGTGTTCTGCAGGTTGTTGCGGTCGAGGAAGGCGACGACACGTTCGAACCGCTCACCGTGGCCGTTGAGCATAGCGGAGAAGTCAGCGTGCTCGTACAGCTCACGCGGGTCGGTGTCGCCAGGCACCTCGGCGAGTCGTCGGTACGGGATGTCGAAGTACCGGCACAACTCCAGGGTTCGCGAGTCGTGGGTGAGGACGACGCTTGGCGTGCCGGCCAGCAGCGCAGCGACGTTGCCATGGATTCGGGTTCCGAAGGCGAAGTCGTAGTCGGCTAGCTCCCTGACCCAGCTCGTCGGGTCTAGTGGCACACGCACCTTGTTCTCGCGCAGAAGAGGATGACTGTGATACATCGGGAAGGGGTCGGCTTTCCCCGACTCGGGTGTCGTGTCACCCCACAGCATCAATTCCGCGTCGATGGTGTTCTGCGCGTAGTAGGTCAGGTGCGGGTAGCGCTCCCAAGTACGCCGAGCGATGCCGGCGAGGTCCCCGACGGGAATCGCGTCTGGGGAGAGGTTGATGGCGATGCGCGAGTCCACACTAAGCTCGGCTGCCCGGATATCGGGGAACCTGTCCCCGTGCCAGAACATCGACGGGCAGCCGATGATGTCGACGTCGTCGAAACCGAGGCTGTTCAGGTAGCTTGCGGTCAGCTCACCGCGGACTCCGATAGACGCTGACCGACTGAGTACCGCGGAGGCGAAGCGCTTGACCGACTCCTCCATCGGCTGCAGACACTCGGTGGAGTAGTCCTCCCCTACCTGCGCTCCAACGCCGAACACGACGACCGGAATAGTGAGTTGCTCAATCAACCTACTCAGCCGGTCGAGCGAAGCCTGGAACCGAGGGCGGAATGCGTTAGCGAGCGGGACCACAAACACGTGGTACCGCTCGTTGATCTCCGCGGCACGCTCGACCGAGCAGTTGGTACGGATGCCGTTAGACGTCACCTCGGTGTCCGGGGTCATCAGCAGTCTATGGGCAGCATCACTGAACAGCAGATTGCCCGTGTTCGTCCCGATCAGGTCCTGATGCACGAACTCAGCCGGGCTAGCAACACGAAACGGGCTCTTACCCGAACGGATGAGAATCTGCTTCACAACATTCCCCAGGTGGGCAAGGCCGACACGGGTCGGACCGGGATCGGACGCGCGAGGAAAAGGGCAAAGAGGGACAACTCGGAAAGACCGGCACGTCCCCCTCAGTCTCTGCTCGCAACCTTAGATAAGCTGTCAAGCCTCGCTTAAGCCCCAAGCCGAGAGCTAGATACAGCGTGCAAACAGAGAGTTGCACGCCGTAAGTGGCGGCCAGGATGGGAACCCTGGTTGGCGAAGCTGGCTATCCGGTCGGACTCTGCGTTTACGGCGTTCTCGCCGACAACAGGCTGAACGATAGCGACCTCCCCTCTTTATGGCGCCGCGCCGACGATGTCAAGCTGAGTGCAGTCCGGAGGACCCACGTCACACGGTCCCGTCACGTTCATCAGATACCGCATCAGGCAGGTAGGCCGCAAAGCACAAGTCCACTGCGCTCGTTCCACAATGACTCTTGAGCAATGATCAGAACCTGTGGATGATGCTCGGTGAGGTGACGTGAAGGGGCGCACCTTCCCGAGGATGATCTGAAGTCGGTGTTGTTCTGATCAGGACCGGCGTTGGCGCGCTGGTTCGGGAAGGTACGCACATGCTCAAGGTAGTCCACGACGGTGAAGACCGCGCTGTGCCGCCGCCACCCACTTCTCGTGCAGTTGACCGGCGGCATCTCGAACGTTCTGACACCGCTCCCGACGGATCGGCTTCCCGAAGCCGGTACTGCAACCGTAAGCTCTCTGAGATCGTCTACGGCCGAACGGGTAGAACGTCCGCGCTCCTCGTATGAACAGAGGCCCGCTGCCGGATACCGCCGGACACAACGGAACAAGAGTACGAGCAGCCATCGGACCGATCCGCTTTGGGCTCCGGACCCCAGTTCCGGCGCCACTAGATCCACCGTCGCCGAGAAGAGTCATCGACCCGGCCGAGCCGGCAACAAGCGACGTCATCCTGCCGGCGGAGAAACCTGCCCGCCGCTGAACGGACGAATCGACACGCCGTCCATCGTGATGTCGACATCGAAGAGGGCGACTTGTCCCCACCGCCTGCCCTTCCCGCGGATGAGCGGAGCACCGCCGATCAGGCTCCGCCGGGGCACGCCGTCCACCAGCAGGCTCTCGCGAGGACTGCCCCCTCCACCGTCGCCGTCAACGCAAGCGGCTCGGCCGTCACCTGCCATGGCTGGGACCAGACGTCCCCGTGATCGGCGAGGCCGACGCCGTCGTCGCCCGGATAGCGACCGGGCCTACCGACGGATGGCACTCAACCGTGATGCGTTCGACCGTCCGGCGAGGCATTCGAGCAGCTCAAGGCGAAGTGTCCGCCTGACGGCCTTGAACCCGTACACCCGGGGCTCTCCTCTTACTCCGATCGACCCGTCGATGAGCTCGCCACGATATCGGCGTGTCCGGCGTAGCAGAGACGCCTAGTTCGTCGTCGTGGTCCCACGGTACCATGGGACCATGACGACGGATGAAGATGTACCCACGGTTGAGCGGGTCCAACTTGGAGTCCGCATGGAGCGGAACCTGGTCAAGGTCCTGAAGGGCCTGGCCGAGTTCGAGAACATGACGCTCGGGCAGTTGCTCGAGAAAATCGTTCTGCACTCGTTCGAGCCGGTGCCCGGCGAGGAGGGCGAGCAGGCGTGGAGCGCGCTCGGTAAGCGCTCTCTTGCCGCCGTCGCCGACCTCAAACGCGTATACGGCCTCGACTACGACATGCATGCCTTCCGCCGCTTCCGCGAGACGGAGCAGGACCACGTCGAGCACGTGACGAGCGACGGCTAGCCACGCTTGGACCCCGCGTTCAGTGATGGTCGCCACCCTCCGCGTACGACGAGGTCCATCAGCGCGGCACAACGGCCCCGCGACTTCAACGTTCAGGGGTGACAAGGCGTCGGCTACCGTATGCGGCCGCCGACCGACACCGGGTCGACATGGCCCGTCCGTGGTCGCGCGCGGTCCAGCTCCAGCCCGACGTCGACAAGACCAGCGCGCACCAAGCCAGGCACGTCCGTCACCGACATCCATGCGGCCAGGTCGGTCGATCCGTCTATCTCGTGGCGCAGTTCGCCTCCCACGATCCGGGCGCGGTAGTAGACGCCCACGGTGTGCAGTTCCGCATCGCCCGAGACCCGCGACGCCTCCGGCCAAGATCGGGAGTCGACGCCCAGAAGCCGCTCGACTTCAACCTGGTAGCCGGTCTCCTCCTCCACCTCGCGGACGACCGCGTAGTAAGGATCCTCGGCGTGCTCGACCCCGCCGCCCGGCAGCGTCCAGTGCCGGTCGATGCCGTCAGGAGCGACGAACCGAGTCAACAGAACCTGGTCGTCCCGCAGGCAGATCGCGTAGGCGGCGATCCTCCGTCGATGCTCGGTCATCGTCCCGGCATCCTCCTCCCCGTGCGGGCCTTGGTGTCGACCACGAACCGGCCTGTTGATGATCGCGATAATCAAAGCATGACCGAAACTCGTGAGTCGCTGGTCCTGCCCAACGTGTACGGCTTGGTGCGCCAGCGTGACGCGGCCCCCGCCGTACTCATCCAGAAGCGATGGAAGCCACGCAGCGACCCCGACAACCTCGGACGTTGGGAGTTGCCCGGGGGCAAGTGGCGCGCGTGGGAGCCGGTCATGGACTGCCTACGCCGCGAGGTCGAGGAGGAGACCGGGGTCGGCGACATCACCGTCGGCCAGACGGTGGCCGAGCACGAGGTGCATGACCAGCTTGTGCAGGTGTCGCGGCCGGACCTGTGCGTCCAGATGATCGACGGTGGGTATCCCTCGATGCTGATGGTCTTCCTGGCCATCGGGACCGGCCAGCCTCAGTCCCGTGGTGACGACACCCGCGACGCCCAGTGGATGCCGACGGACAAGCTCCGGCAGCGGCTGGAGTACGACGCCGAGACCTTCACGCCGCTGACATATGCGGGCCTGTGGGAGGCGTTCGCGCGCGGACTCCTATGACGCCTTGCCTCGGACGCCCTGTGGGAAGACCGAGCGACCGTCGCGCCTCGGCAAGGAGCGGCACCAGCCGAGGGGTCCTCTCTTTACCCGAGAGCATCTGCGTAGGCGGCATCCCAGGCCCAGTTGGCGATCCGTGGAAGCGGGTCGATGAGCAGGAGTGGGCCTCCTGCCGCGAGCATCAGGTTGCGGCAGTCATCATGAGACCCGGAATCGATGTGGTGGGGGGCTCTCCGCATGACGAGCCAACCCACGTCCACATCGCCCAGACGCCGGCCACTGGCGTACACATGAGGCACCAGTCCGGGCGCGCGACGCGAGACCACAGACATCCAGTCAAGCTCGATCGCACAGGCGTTCAGCTTCACCACGACAGACTCACCCGTGGGTGCCCAGACCGCCCGAAAAAACGCCGCCATCGGATATGTGGGCAGCAGCCGACGGCGCGCCATACACGCGTCCACGCGCGGACTGCAGAATGTTCTCAACTAGCCTCGTAGCTCAGCGGGCAGTTGAGGAGACGTTATGCGGTTGGTCGAGCATTGGCGCGAGGAGCAGAACGCGCGGATGTACGACGGGTTCGCGCGTAGGTTCCCGATGTATCGGTCGACGAGCACGGACCTGGTGCGCTGCGCGCGGCTGCAACCAGACAGCGAGGTGCTGGACCTCGCCTGCGGAACCGGTGTGACGACCGAAGCGATCCTGGCTGAGCTGGGAACCACCGGGCGGGTGACCGCCGTCGACGCCTCAGCCGCGATGCTCCAGATCGCTGCCGAGCGGGTCCAGGACCCACGGGTGACCTGGCTCGAGGCACCCGCCGAACACGTCGCCACCGTGGTGAACGCCGGGTTCAGTCATGTCGTGTGAACGGATGGCCGCCCTCGACAAGGCATGGATGAAACTCGATCCGCAAGCCCAGCCGCCGTCCCGATGGGCGATCCTGGTCGCCATCCAAGGAACGGACAGCGGCGCCTCGCAGATTCCGGGTGGCGTGCTCGAACCCAGAGAGCATCACGACGGCAGACGCCTGCTCGACTGAGCGCTGCCACGACACGTCACCTCGTCAAGTCCGACCTTGTTCGTTACCAGACAGAGGTCTACCGAGCCTACTGCGAAGGGGTACGGCCGATTCAAGCTCGGTTGTGCCACTTCTGCAGGTGGGTGGCGTGCGTGTGCAGGTAGGCCCCGGGTTTGAAGTGGTGGTCGTAGAACTCGAGGTCCAGGTGGTGGGCCTGGACGTAGTTCAGGATGAACACCGTCGGTACGGTTCCGGGGAATTTGCCGAACGTGTCGAAGATGTACTGCGCTTGCAGCGTGATGCACGCCTTGAACCGCTCGTCGTGGACCTGCGCGCTACCTCGTACACCTGGGCTGTCGGTCCAGGCGCCTGGGGTGTCGGGATGGAAGGGGCCACCAGGCCCGAACTTGCGTCGGGCGAACGCCTCGACTGCAGCGGCCATGTCGGAGTAGTGGGGAGGGCAGTAGGCTTCGAAGACTCCTTCGCGGCCGGTGGGATTGGGTGTCGACCAGCGCTCGTCCCGGTCATAACGGAAACCGAGCCCAGGCACCTTCGGGGTGCCCGAGGCGCCAAGCATGGTGAACCGGTCGATCCCGTCGAACATCCAACCTCCCAGACCCATCGCCTGCAGCATGAGCGTGCCCGCGTAGCAGGCGGTTGCGAGCTCGGCTGTGGCTTCGGTCAAGGCGTACTGTTCGGCGAAGGTCAGTGGAAACGGCTGTTCGATGTCGACCAGGCCACCGAATGTGTCCAGGCCTGGGATCTTGCGGTTGTGGACGTCGTCATAGATCGCGTAGCCGTTCTGGGCGAGGAAACACAAGACGGCGATGAAGTGCTGGGCGATGTCTGCCACCGGTATCACCAGAAGGGAACCGGGGACGTTCACGCACCAGTGGTTATGTCGGTCCAGGTACGGCTCTTCCCTCGGCAGGTACAGTCGCTCGGCCGACAGCCGGCGCGACCGGTCTCGGTGACGTTCGACCATCAACTCCGCCGTGATCTCCTCGGCCGCCGGGTCCACCAGTGCACCAGCGTCGCGCGTCGGAAAGAAGTACAGCCCGGTGTCATCGGTGAAGAACAGTTCGGCGGTGTGCACCCCGGCCGCGGAAGGAAACGTACGCCCGGCCGCAGCGGCCGAGTAGTTCGGGACATGAGGCGCTAAGCGTGGATTATGGGTGATCGAGTAGTGCCAGCCCGTCGTGCCGCCCATCGCACCTAGCACCAGCATCCGCTCCAGTTCAGTGAGCGGAAGAGGATCGCGCCTGGACCGAAACGCCAGTGGACCGTCCGGGATTTCGTCACCCATAGCGAACCGACGCGAACGACGACCGAAGAGCGCGTCCACCAACGGGAAACCCGCGAGCTCGCGCAACGCTACGGCACTCTCGGCTCTCGTGTGTTCAAAGCTCATCACGCCGCCCAGCATCAGGATTTCGTGTTGACGGTTGCCTCAAGACCAGCACACGCCCCAAGTTGAGGCCGTGCGACACAAAGTGCGACTCTCTCCAACCTGGACCTGTACCCACCAGTGAAGTCGCGTGTAACACGACGACGGGCGACGAGCCCGCACGTGAGAGGATCCCCAGCCGTACGTCGGGGTTCCCTACGGACACGCCACACAACCCCTCGACCCGTTCGTGCCGGTGGCCACGTGCGACGGGCTCTCCCGGAACCGCTCGCGAGCGGTTCCGCGTAGTGCTCCTGAATTGACGTGCGTTGTCGAACCGAACTTTCTGGACGTTTGTTCGCCTGCTGTGCATGACGTGGCCCGGCGATCAACCGTCCTGTCACGCTGATCGAAGCTCGGCGAGCCGTTGCCGACAGTCGACGATCTTGCCGGCGACCGGCTGATCGGAGTCCTCGTAGCTGACGCCGTAGTAGTGCCCGACGGTCACCTCCGACAGCGCATACCGCAGGCCGTGCGTCTGCATGACGAGCGACGCCAAGCCGAACGTGTCCGCAAACCCAGCCGTGGATGGGTCGGCCGCGATGATCAATGCTGCCGACAGTCCGATGATGTCGGCAACCTTGCGGAAGGCGGCGGTGTTGGGCACCAGTGCCAATGCTGGATGGCAGCGAGGCTTGTACGGCCCAGCGAACGGGCCAACGGATGCACCGTCGATGTTCGCCCAGAGCTGCTGAGTTGGTCCGGCCTCGACGGTGAGACTCGAGCCGAGCCCACGGTTTTCCTCAGCCCACGCGAACCGCGCTTGCATGGCCCACACGTCGGGCCGACTGGCCAGTTCGGCGAGCATGACGCCCACGGTGTCCTGGGCCAGGAAGTAGACATCGGTGTCGATGAACAGGAAGTGCGTGGCCGCTTCGTGTCCGACGACGAAGTCGCGGAGCACGTCGCCGTGGGTGTTGACCGGAGCCTGCGCCGCCGGCCAGGCCGACTGGCGGAAGCGGACGTCGAGTTCGCGACATGCGGCCTTCACGTCTGTCAGGCCCTGGTCGGTCGAGTGATTGTCCACCACGGTGGCACCCAACCGGCCGGAGCTCAGCCAATCCGCGTGGGTGGCGGCCAGGGTGCGTACTGCCAGTTCGGCGAACTCCGACGTGTTGTGGTTGACGATGCACGCCTCGATCCGCACTTCGTTCAGGTCGTTCGCTTCATCCTCATGCGTCTTCATCTGTTGCCTTCCCTTCTCGCGACCTTTCTGGCTGTGATCAGCGTGTCGGTCATGTGATGCGCGGTGCGGACCGTGGCGACCCCCCGGTCCGTGCCTGGCGGAAGCGCACAAGTGGGAAGGCCCTCGTCAGCGAACGCGGAAAGATCGGCCATGCCGGCGTGGAAGTACATGCCGGTCGCTTCGTCGACCAGCCGGACCTGTGTTTGTTCGACCACCAAGAGGGCGTCGAAGCCAGCGGCCATCAGAGGAAGCGACTGACGTCGGCGTTCCACATCGTCTGCGCCCCGCTGCTCGGCCCTTGGGCGCGCGCGTGCGTGCCCGTGTGGATCCGGAGTACTGCCGCCAACCCCTCCTGCTCCTCCTTGACGAGCCGACAGCTGCCCTCGACGCCAACACCGAACATCGCCTCTTACGAATACTGGACGTCCGCGGCAGCGCAACTGGGACGGAACACGCCCCGGCTGACGCTGCGGCCATGGCGTGCTCGACCTCAAGCAGACACCGGAGCGCCCTTGATCAGCATCATCCGCGGCCGGTCGAGCGCGTTCGGTGCGACGGCGTGAAACGTGTCGCCACGCATAAGGAACGCGTCGCCTGCCTGCCCGGTGATCTCGACCACGCGGAGCGGCACGCCATCGACGACCGGTCCTTCCTCGAGGTACCGGCTCCGTCGCTCGATCCCAGGATCAGGTTGGCGGCTCCAGAGCTCCGCGAGCCACGGGTGACGGGCGCCAAGGAGCTTGCGTTGGGCGCGATTCTTGACGTCGTGCTGGCCGTAGCGCCGTACCAGCTGGTGCGAACCGGTGAGGATCAGCGTTCCACCGCCGCACGGTCGCAGCTCCGCCAGGACGACGAACACCGTGACCGAGCGCGACCGGCCCTGCTCGTCGGGAGCGCGGTCGACGTGCCAGCCATCGGTCGGCAACGCCCATGGCGCGTCAGACACCCGGTAGGTGACTGCTGGATTGCCCCAATGCCGCGGGCGCTTCCAGCCGTCCGGTCCGAACAGTTCATCCAACGCCACCGGTACGGCGCTGTCGAGTACGGCGTCGAACACACCAGCTCGCTTGAGTGGCTGATAGCCACCTGGATGCTCGGCGAGGTACTCGTGCTCGCTGTTGTGGCGGATCGCTTCCTCCGACGTGAGGAACTCGCGGACCCGTTCGGCCATCCGCTCGGCGTCGGCCCGCGGAACGGCGCCATCCAGTCTGAGCAGGCCCTGCTCGTCGAACGCCTCCCGCTGCTCGTGCGTCAGCATCCCTACCTCCTCCTGCGATGCACCCCGAGAAAACGAAAGCACCCGGAGCCACGCGACACGTGAGTCACGTGGCTCCGGGTGCTGGAAGAAGTCAGTGTCCCGGAGCGGGATTTTTGGTTGTCGGCTCCGACGTTAGCCGCCCGCACGTGGAACCGCTACCGAGTTTCCACGGCCAATGCACCCGGCTCGATCATCTTTCCGAGCCGAGCAGCAGCATCGCCCTGCCAGACGGGACACGGCCCGTTCCGCCGACACCCCGTCCTTCCACGCGTCAGGTACAGCTGGCACCACGCCGGATGCAGAGCCTCCATTGCATGACCGCTGTTGACCGCGATGGACCATGATCGGCCGTCTTATCAGGCACACATGTGGCACGCAGATCCTTACGCCGCATCCCCTGATCAAGAGACCGGCGAGGAGATCGCGACCTGCGTCAGCTGCGCTGTTGACCGGCGGGGCGTTCCGCTGTCAGCGGATGTGATGGACATCGCCGGTGCCAACTCCGAGACTTGCAGCGCGTTGATCCGTATGAAGGAACCCCGCCGGAGTGGCGACCACTGGAGCAGATGTGTGGATACCCGAGGAGGGCACGGACAGGTACAGGTTCCGCCGACGTCTGATCGTGTCCGCCGCCTTGTTCGGGCTCTCTCGCCACACGGAAGGCCGAAGTCGTTGACGAGCGCTGCTGGGTCCGCGTCGACTCCCCTGCGCAAGAACCGCGACTTCATGGTGTTGTGGACCGGACACGCGATCTCATCCCTGGGAACAAGCATCGCCATGATCGCCTATCCCCTGCTGGCGCTGCTGGCGACCGGTTCGGCGCTGACGGCCGGCATGATCGCCTTCGTGGGGATGGCCGCTGGTGCGGTTCTGCGGCTGCCTGCCGGAGTGTTCGTGGACCGGCTCCCACGCAGGGCGCTCCTGGTCACGTGCGACGCGATCAGAGCGGTGGCCACAGCATCGGTTGCCCTGGCCGTCGTGGCCGACCGTCTGAGCATCGCGCACCTCGTCGTCGTAGCCGTCATAGCCGCGGCGTGTGACGCGTTCTTCGATCCTGCTCAGATGGTCGCTGTTCGGCAGGTCGTGCCCACGACACAGCTGCCGAACGCCATGGCGCAGAACGAGGCGCGCGGTCACCTGGCCGTCCTCGGTGGCCCGCCCCTGGGCGGCCTCCTCTTCGGTGTCGCGGCCGCCCTGCCGATCGCAGCGCAAGCGGCAAGCTTCATGACCAGCGGTCTCCTCATCCGCTCGGTCAAGCGGAGACTGCACGGCGACGAAGGGCGACAGACGAACCCCCGGCCGCTGCGCCAGGACCTGCTCACTGGCATCCAGCTGGTGTGGGCCAGCGCATATCTGCGAGTCACGCTGCTGTGCGCGGCGGGATACCAGCACATCTTCCCCGCTGTCATCCTTGTGGTGATCGCGTCGACCAGTGCACGGGGGGCGCCAGCCGTCGAGATCGGCGCGGCCCTTTCCCTGGCCGGCATCGGCGGGATACTGGGGCCTGGCTGTCCCCGCAAATCCAGCGACGACTCCCACCGCCCGTACTGGTGTGTCTCTTCGGCGCGACCGCCACGCTCGCTCTGGGCGCCCTGATGTTCGCGTACAACCCGTTCGTTATTGGTGCCCTTCTGGCACTGACGTACTTCACCTCTGCCCCGGCCAACGGGATGCTCGCCGCGATCCAGATCAGCATCACTCCACCAGAGATGCAAGGGCGGATGATGAGCGCGGTCATGCTCGTGGCCGGCCTTGCCGCGCCGTTGGGTCCCCTCGGCGGCGGATGGCTGCTCCAGGATTTCGGTGTGCGCGCGACATTCGTCGTGCTCACCTGCATGTCCGCGGCCATCACCGCCGTGGTCCTCCTCAGTCCTGCCGTCAGACTCATGCGCTTGCCCGCTCTGAACGATCGGGAGAACCACGGCTGACGACCCGGCACGCCGGAGTCCTGACGTCCTCCTCTCCCGGAGACTTCCCACCGGGGCTAGTTGCAGACCTGAGTCCGGCGATCAGGTTCGTGTCGGTGGCGTGCGGTAGGACGTGGACGTATGCCTGTAAACGCCGATGCTGATGAGCTGGTGCGCCAGGTCAACTCCCACACCGGAGATAACTTGTCGGTGCTGGGCATGTTGCTGCCGTCAGGACTCACGGGTCACCGCCCGCCGCCCGAGGTCCAGGCGGTCGTGCTGTCGGTCACCGCACGCGCCTACGCGTTGCATTGCGAGACTGCTGGTGCGATCTAGGTCCGTACCGCACGTTAGTGGTGCAGGAGGGCTTGCAGTGGGTTAGTTTGACGTTCCCCTCGCCTGGACCAACGCCCGGCTCCTACGCGACTGGATCGACGAAAGCTAGCGGAACGTCGCGCCGCGCTGCCTCATCCCCGGACTCGACGCCCGCTGACTCGCCCCAGATGACGGTCGTCGGTTCAGCGGGTGGGCTGGAGCTCGTCGTCCAGTTCGTCGTACGGCCCCTCCTGCGAGTCGTACGCCTCCTTGTCGGCGCGGCGCGGCATGCGTAGTGCGGTCACGACAACGACGATCGAGATGACGGCGCCGACCAGGAAGGCGAGCCGCATCCCGTCGAGTTGGGCGGCGCCGTCGGTGACTCCGTTGGTGATCAGTTGGTCGGCACGAATGGTCATCACCGTGACTGCCAGCGCGGTGCCGAACGCCGCGGCGACCTGTTGCAGGGTGGCGACTATCGAGCTGCCGTGGGAGTAGAGGTGTGGCGGCAGGGCGCCCAGCCCAATCGTGAACACCGGTGTGAAGACCGCGGCCAGGGACAGCATCAGAAGGATGTGCAGCCCGAGCACCTGCCAGTACGGCATCGTCATGGACACCTGGGTGAAACCGGCGAGCGCGGCCACGATCCCGAAGGAGCCAGGGATCACCAGCACCCGCCCACCGAACCGGTCGAACAACCGCCCGACGATCGGGCCGAGCAGACCCATGGCTATGCCGCCGGGCATCACCAGCAGGCCCGTCTGCAGCGGGCTCAGGCCGCGGACGTTCTGCAGGAACAGGGGCAGCAGGATCATCGAACCCAGCATCGCCATGAACGCCACCGACATCAGGGCCAGCGCCTTGGCGAATGTCGCGTGCCGCAGCGTACGCAGGTCCATCAGAGGCGAGCCAGCGCGCTGCAGACGCAGCTGGCGCACCACGAAGACCCCGACCGCCGCCAGCCCGCCCACGACGAACATGACCGACCTGCCGGCCCCGCCCTCGGCGAACTGGGTGAGTCCATAGACCAGCGCACCGAAGCCGACGGCAGCCATCATCACGCTGAGCCAGTCGATGGTGCTGAAATGCGGCTCGCCGACGTTCTGGAGGCGACGCAGGCCGAACCAGGTGATCGTGCCCGCGATCGGCAACACCAGCAGAAAGAGCATGCGCCAAGAGCCGTGCTGCAGGACGAGACCCGAGACTGTCGGCCCCAGAGCGGGGGCCACCGAGATCGCCATGGTCACGTTGCCCATCACCCGACCCCGGTCGCTCTCGGGCACCACGGTCATCAGGGTTGTCATCAGCAGCGGCATCATCACCGCCGTGCCGACGGCCTGGGTGATGCGGCCGAGAAGAAGCACCTCGAAGACGGGGGCGGCTGCGGCCAGTGCAGTCCCGGCGAGGAAGACACCCATCGCCGTGGCGTAGGCGCTGCGCGTGGAGACCCGCTGGAGGAACCAGCCGGTGACCGGGATCACCGCGGCCATGGTCAGCATGAACCCGGTGGAGACCCACTGCGCGGCCTGTTCGGTGACGCGCAGGTCGGCCATCAGCCGCGGGATCGCGTTGAGCATGATCGTCTCGTTGAGGATCACCACGAACGTCGACAGCATCAGCAGCCGGATCACCGCGGGAGTGCGGCCACGCGCGTGTGCGGTGTCCGTCAGGACGCGGGCGGGTCGGTCGGCAGGCATGGGTCCTCGCACGGGGTCGGTGTCGATATCGCAGCCGGCATCCCGGCTGAGGGCCTCATAGGTCGCGGTCATGCTGGTTCAGACCGGCACACCGCCGACAACTCATCGATGCCGACATACATTCCTGAAACCGACTGATGGATCCGAGTCGACATCCCGGTGGCACCACGTTCCGGGCAACCGTCCCGTCGGATTGCCTGAAATGCGCCGATTGCCACGTACGCCATCCACAGCTGCCGAAGCCATTCACCGGCGAGCCCTGAGGCCGCAAATAGCACGTGGCAGCCGGCTCGGCGCGATCCGCGTAATGACCACACCGGCGAGGGGCCTCCCAATGGACACCCCTCGTCACACTCACGCGGCAGCTCGCGGCAACGCCGCGACCCCTCGGCGGTATGAGGTCGCTCGCTACATCTAGGCGTTACGGCACAAGGCCCAGAATCAGGGCGATGGTGCCGACCGTCGCCATGAGGAGCGCCGTACCGGGGTGCATACCGATCGACAGTCGAATGTCATGCTTCCGCCAGACCAGCCAGACCGCCGGGAACATGAAGATCACCTTCGACAGGACCGTCCACGGCGCCCAGAAGTGGTACACCGAGAACAGGACCGTGTTGAGCACGGGCGCCCACCAGCGCAGGTGGGAGATGCGGGGCAGCAGGAATCCGCGGAAGTAGAGTTCCTCGATGAGCGGAAGAGTGAATCCGGTCAACGGAAGGCATACCAGCATCGTGACCACGAGGGACGATTGCGAGTACCCGTCGAGGTAGGTGGTGGCGCTGCCGCCCGCGCCCTCGTAGGGGATCCACGTGAAGAACCACTCGAAGACGAGATTGTCCAACGGGGTGAGCGCGATCGACACCACGGCCATCCACACGATGAGGCCGGCGATTATGGCGGCGACTTTCCCGCGCGGGATCGGCTTGTCCAGGTAGTCCACCACTCCGCGCAGCGAGAACCGACCGTTGCGCCTGCGGCCCAGCCACAATAGGCCGAACTGGACCGGCGCGAGCACCACGACCAAGGCGATCGCCCAGGCCAAGAAGATCGGATAGCCGATCGCTTTGACGAGCGGCTCGGCGAAGAGCATGTAGACGGCGACGATCAGGGCGCCGGGCACGAGGTGCAGCGCGATCGACAGCGGAAGGGCGTGACGGTCAGCGACCAGCAGTTCGACGAAGCGGATCGGTCGGGCAACTTTCGTTGCGGCCATGGGGGTCTGCGTGTTCTCCATGCGGGAACGATCGCCCAGCCTCCAGTCACGGCCCTGTCATGCCACTGACACGGTGGGAGGAGGAACTGACAGCCACCTCACCGATCTGTCGTCTCCTTCAGATCGCGGCCGGATCCGACCCGGCCAAGATCACGCACGGCCCCGGACCTGAACGTGCAGGTCAGAGGCCGTTCCAGGGGTGGCAGGTACTGGGTTCGAACGATTGACAGACAGCCTCCAACAGCCATCCCACAAGCGAATTGCGACGATAGCCCGGATCTCGCCGCATACGCCACGTACCACTGCACGTCTGGGTCTGCAGTTGATCGGCCCGCCTGTGCACGTAACGCGGGCGTCTCACCGTCATCGTCGCCGAGTACGAGGGCGGGGAGTTCCTCACCTGAGCTTGCCGGGGGCGGGGTGGCGGTGGAGCTGCGCAGCACAAGGCGGGGCTTGGCAACGACGTGCCGGACGGGGGAGTCGTCGCCTTCGACGATGAGCTCCAGCAAGGTACGCACAGCAGTCCGGCCGATCCACGCCTTGGGCGGCGACAGCGTATGGTCGGTACGCTCACACGACAGTGACCGGTCGGAACCGGTGACCTCTCGCTCCACCAGGACGACCGGCACCGGCAGCCCGAGCAGCCAGTCGGTGTAGTCCGGGTCGGGTCGGTCCAGATCGATGGTCGGGGCCAGCACCAGCCCGGTCGGGTTGGTGACAGCCAGCTCGTCGACGAGATGCTGCTCGCTGTGGGGGTCCCGTGTTGAACGGCCAGCGAGCGTCGCAGCGCTCCCTCGTCG
This sequence comes from Actinopolymorpha sp. B11F2, assembly GCF_040195635.1. NCBI lineage: Bacteria > Bacillati > Actinomycetota > Actinomycetes > Propionibacteriales > Actinopolymorphaceae > Actinopolymorpha > Actinopolymorpha sp. B11F2. The sequence continues at coordinate 37,176 of NZ_JBEFTX010000015.1, forward strand.
AGCGCCTCCCGGATGCCCGCGACTCAACCCCGTCCCGCATGGTCTCGCCATCCTCGGTGTCCATGCCGTACCGCACCGCGAATAGCGATCCGAGCCAGTCGTAGCAGCGCATCCGGTGCAGGTCGACCGGTCGACCGTACACCTCGACCAGCGTGTGAACCCGCTCATCTCCCAACGTGGGCAGCAGCGCGGCGAAGTCGACGGCGGGATCGCCAATCGTCGCGGACTCGAAGTCGACCAGTCCCGAGATGCCGCGCGTCTCGTCTACCAACACGTGTTCGGCCCCGAGGCGTGGACAAGAGTCGGCGGCAAGTCCCATGCGGAGCCCAAGAACTCGCTGAATCGGACCTCGACCGCTGCGCATAGGTCGTCGTCCAATCTGTAGATCTCTCTCAGGTGCCACTCGGCCCGCAACAGCTCGTCGCGCCGCATTGATCGCATCTCATCGCGACTCGTCACCGTGGACGGCTGAAGTCTGCGGGCGAGACCCCCACAGTGGATGGCGTGCCGAGGCCGAACCGGGATTCGAACCCGGGTACACGGTGTTGCAGACCGCTCCCTCACCAGACTCGGGCATTCGGCCATGCCGGCGTACAACAACGCCTTCGATCAACCCTGCCATATGTTCATGAGCGCCCCCGGCTGGAATCGAACCAGCGCCACCCGCCGTCGGAGGACGGTGCTCTCTCCGCTGAGCTACGAGGGCATGGGCAGTGCGTCGTGCGCGCCCCTGGTGCCGACCCAGGTCTGCAACGAGTTGCGGCGGCTTTACAGGCCGCTGGACGTGCCGCCGTCCACGACGCGCATGGGGTGGGTGCCGGGACTCGAACCCGAACCTTCAGGACCACAACCTGACGTGCACCACCGGTACACCACACCCACCGTGCCCGCACCAGGGATCGAACCTGGGCCCTCCTCGGTGTAAACGAGGCGCTGCTACCGCTGAGCTACACGGGCGAGATACGCCGTGTCGGAATCGAACCGACCACGGCCTGCATATATATGGCAAGCCCCACCGACCAGGTGAACTACGGCGCCAGGGCGGAGGAGGTGGGATTCGAACCCACGACGGGACTCAACCCGTACACCGCTTCCAACGGCGCATCCGTAACCACCCGGCTCCTCCCCTACTGCTCCGGCGCCTGGACTCGAACCAGGACAGGCGGCTTAACAGGCCGCTGGGCTGCCATTACCCGACACCGGAATGAGTAGCGCGGACGGGACTCGAACCCGCACGTGTCCTGCTTGAAAGGCAGGCGACTCTCCCCATTCGTCCACCGCGCCATACGTGTGCCCCGAGCTGGGATCGAACCAGCGGCCCCCGCCATGTCGAGGCGGTGCTCTCCCGCTGAGCTACCGGGACGAAGCGGGTGTGGGAGTCGAACCCACCTGTCACGGCTTATGAGACCGTCGAGCACAACCGGTACTCCTACCCGCCGTGCCGCCCCGAGGAATCGAACCCCGTCAGTCCGAATTAAAAGTCCGGTGCCCAACCATCAGGCGCGAGCGGCATCATCACACAGAACGTCCGGCGCCGAATCACCAGCGCTCGTGTCTCCCGCCCGGGAGTCGAACCCGGACAACCCGCCTTAGGAGGACGGAGCTCTCTCCATTGAGAGCTAGCAGGAGTTTGGGCGGCGCGGCATCCAGGGATCGAACCTGGCGCACAAGGCTTAGAAGGCCGAGCAGCGCATCCAGCGCACATGCCGCGAGTTTCGTACGCCGTGAAGGAATCGAACCTTCGTCTACCGATTAAGAGTCGGCTGCTAGACCATCTCAGCTAACGGCGCATGGCGGAGAGGAGGAGGGTCGAACTCCTACGGGGATCACTCCCCCGACGGTTTTCGAAACCGCGGCCGGCGCCATCTCTCGGCTGGCCTCTCCACAATCGATACTGGCTCACTGCGTACCCCTGGAACGATTCGAACGTCCAACCCCCGGATTCGTAGTCCGGTGCTCTCTCCGTTGAGCTACAGGGGCACGGTGTCGCTGGGTGGGCTCGAACCACCGCATCTCCTCGTTATCAGCGAGGTGCCTTCACCAGCTTGGCCACAGCGACACAGGGCGGAAGCGGCAGGATTCGAACCTGCGCGGGGAGAACCCCTCCTCATTAGCAGTGAGGTGCCTTAGACCAGACTCGGCCACGCTTCCAAGACTTGAGGCGACCGCTGAGCCCGCGACCGAGCTACCCTCGACTGCGGCCCGCGGTCGGCCCGTGATCGATCGTGCGGCGCCGACGGGGCTCGAACCCGCGACCTCTGCCTTGACAGGGCAGTGCTCTCGCCTTCTGAGCTACGGCACCATGCGTACCCGGGACAGGAGTCGAACCTGCAACCCACCGGGTCTAAGCCGGCGGCCTCTTCCAGTTGGGCTACCCGGGCATGGTGGACAACCTCGGTATCGAACCGAGCAGGCGCCGCTTGCAAGGCGGCGCTGCACACCTGTGCGTCGCCCGTAGAGCCAGCGGCGAGGATCGAACTCGCTCCCCCGCGTTACGAATGCGGTGCACCACCAATCGTGCTGCGCTGGCCGGTGGAGCCGGCGGTGGGACTCGAACCCACACACCTCCGGGGTACAGGCCCGGTGCGTCGGCCTGTGGCGCCTCGCCGGCGTTGCGTGCCCTCGGCGCGATTCGAACGCGCACGGACCAGCACCTCGGGCCGGCGCCTCTCCCTGTTGGGCTACGAGGGCGGGATCGGCGGATGCGTGGGCTCCCGGACGAGGATTCGAACCTCGATCGCCTGATCCAGAGTCAGGTGTCGCTACCGATTGGACGATCCGGGACCGACCAGCGTGGCCGGCGGGGCTGCGCTCCCCGCCGGCCAGCCGGTCAGCGCCTGGCCGTCGCCGCCCACGACGGGACGACCGGCTTGCACCGCAGCCTCATGCCCGCCTCGGCGGGGGTGCGGTCTCCTTTGGCGCCGTTGCAGCCGCTGCAGGCAGCCACCGTGTTGGTCCACGTGTTGCGGCCGCCGCGGCAGCGGGGAACGACGTGGTCGACCGTGTCCGCGACACCGCCGCAGTAGCAACATGTCTGCCGGTCGCGAGCCAGGACGCCGCGTCTGGACCAGACCGGCCCGGTGGTGTACCGCCACCGGGTGAACACGTACCGGACGAGACGCACCACCGTCGGGCGTGGCCACGTCCCGATCAGCCGGTCGGGCACCGCCTCATGCACCTCAGCGACCCGGCGGATCAGCATCCCCACGGCATGGCGCAGGCTGACCCGGTGAAGCGGGCCGAGATCGGCGTTGATGACGAGTACGGTCTCCACCAGGTCCCTCCTCTCCGGTTCTGACATCGCCATGGTGGATTGGAGCGGACGGCGGGACTCGAACCCGCGACCCTCACCTTGGCAAGGTGATGCGCTACCAGCTGCGCCACATCCGCATTGAGCCGTCGGCCAGACTCGAACTGGCTACCCCTGTCGTACCAAGACAGTGCTCTGCCCAATGAGCTACAACGGCGTACCGCGGGCGGGAGTCGAACCCGCACTGAACCGATCTTGAATCGGCCGCCTCTCCCAGTTGGGCCACCGCGGCAAGCGAAGGAAAGGCTGATGGCCGAGTGCTGTTGGGGCAGAGTGCTGTTGGGGGCCGAGTGCTGGTGGGGGCGGAGGATTCGAACCCGCCACGACCTGGGTCAAAGCCAGGCAGCCTGCCGTTAGCTGAGCCCCTACATGGCGGTGTCGGGACCGACAGCCAAGGTAGCGCCGGCTACGCGGGCGTCCCGCGCAGCGAATCGGCTACCGCACTGCGCCGCGTTGCATCCTTGGTTACGGGTTCCGGCACCTGAGCGGCCACGGAGAATTGAACTCCGATCCTCTGGGTGGAAGCCAGACGCTCTGTCCATTGAGCTATAGCCGCGAGATACGACGTCGCCGATGCGGGACTCGAACCCGCTGCTCCAGGTGAGAACCTGACGACCTAACCCATGGTCGAATCGGCGGTGAATCGCCGCGGTAGATGTGGCCTTCTCCGCGGCGGCGTGCCCGTCCCGGGCGTCGAACCCGGATCCTCCGGCTCTTCACGCCGGCGCTCTACCACCTGAGCTTGGCGGGCAACGAACCTTCACATGCAGCTTGACCCGCGTCTCGCCGGGCAGATGCCGTCGGGATGCTCGGACTCGAACCGAGGACCCTCCGCTCCCAAAGCGGATGCGCTCCCTGCTGCGCCACATCCCGTCGTTGCCCGGCCGGCCGTCGGACTTCTGCCGGCCGGGCCGTTCATGCATGCCATCCACTGTGGAGTTCTCAACAATCGACGCCGCCGGCGCAGCCGGAGCGGGAGCACGGGTGGTAGGAGTTGAACCCACATGTGGCGGCTTTGGAGACCGCTGCTCTGCCTGGTTGAGCTACACCCGCATGTGTTCCTTGCCGTACAACAGAAAACGCCGCCCGATCCCTGTCTGGGTGGGCGGCGTTCGCGCTTCGGAGACGCGCTTACGTTCGCCGCCTGCCCAGGTTCAGCTTCTCGCTGGCGTAGGAGAGGACGGGTCGACCGAAGGTCGCGACGACCACCTCGCCGCACGGCATGTGCCGCTGCGTATCGCATGAGGTGTGCCACAGCATGTCGCTTCTCCTGGCCTGGTTGATGATTGGTTCGGCAACTACAGTAGGGCCACTATGCGGCCATCAACAACTGAATTATAGAAGGTGATAGGCATCGAGTCTTTGGAGAACCGGACTGACCTCGTCATCAATGCAGCATCACGGGCGACACTTGGGCGAGTCGTTCGACGGTAGCCGCCTGCCTGCCCAGCGGAAGTCACTCGGATGGCCCCCCAACGACGAAAGCCGCCCCAGCCCGGATAGCCCGTACGAACCCGCCGTACTCAACAGATCTGACACGGCGTGGGCCTGGCGCCTACCTGAGCACAGGTACGCGCCAGAGCCCACACGACCTTCAGAACGGCCAATCGGCGTTCCTACCCGCCTCGAGCAACGGCACCATCCGGAACGCCTGGTCGGTCAACCCACCGAACGTGTGCCGGTTACCCCCACCGGACGGACCGTGACCGTGCCTGTACCCAGCCAACTCGGCGGTGTTCGTACCACCCCGAGGACCCCCGAACCGCTCCACGATCCGCAGGATCGAGTCACGGGCGCCGGAACTGCACCCGGGCACTGGAGTCGTCGAACTGCACAAGGTCAGCATCAACGCAACGAAGCGCCAGAGCCGCACCGAAGACCGTGGCCGCGTCGGCACACGTGAGCTGCGACCGAGACAACTGCGCGTCGATAACATGGCCACCATGTCCGAACAGCCGAACGTCGATTACGGCGACCGCGGCGTGGCGCTCCCCAATGAGATCCTGCGCTCCGTCGTCGGTAGCGGCGTGCACGGCATCGCAATCGAGGGCACCGACGACCACGACGAGATGGGTGTCTACATCGAGCCGCCCGAATGGGTCCTCGGTGTCGAGCGGCATCGCGAGGACTACATCTGGCGCACCCCAGCCCGAAGGTGTGCGCAGCGGGCACGGCGACACCGACCTGGTGCTCTACTCGCTTCGGAAGTACTTGCGCCTGGCGATCAAGGGCAACCCCACCGTGATGCTGCCGCTGTTCGCCCCCGAGGAGTCGCTGGTCGTCGTCACACCTCTGGGCGAAGAACTCCGCGACCTGCGCACGGCCTTCATGTCGCGACTCGCTGTCGAACGCTTCCTCGGCTACATGCGCTCCCAGCACGAACGGATGCTCGGCCAGTCCAAGCGGAACGTGCCCAACCGGCCGGAGCTGATCGAGAAGTACGGCTGGGACGTGAAGTACGGCAGCCACGCCCTACGGCTCGCCTACCAAGGCTTCGAGATCGCCAGCACCGGAAGCCTCAGCCTGCCTCTGCCGGATCGCGAGCGCGCCCGCGTACTCGCGGTGAAACGAGGTGAGGTCGACCGTGACGAGGTCTCAGCCGAGATCTCCCGCCTGGAGGACGCGGTGCGGACGCTGCTCGACGAGGACCGTTCGCCCCTTCCGCACACGGCCGACCTCGACCGGATCAGCGCATGGGCCATCGACACGCAACGGCGGCACTGGCAGTGGACGTGAGACCTCGCCGGCCAGTGAGACCTGAGGGTCTGCGCAAACTCGGTTCGCGCCCGGGCCGTGCTGCGCGATCATTTGTCGGTGAGTGAGAACGGGACCTCACCTGAGCAGTGCTTGTACGACGCCTGCCTCACGTTGGTCCGATGCTCCCGGGTATGACGCCAAGGACCTGATCGACGGGGCTGTTCAGGCTCTGGTTGACGGCCTCGACTCTCCCGCGCTCCGCGAGCTCGCGGGCGCATCACCTTCGGACCGCACCGACGAAATCCAAGCACTGCTGGACACCGCACTCGACGAGCTCCAGACCCCCAAGCCGGGCGAGATGGATCCCTGGAAGCGGATCAGGATCGGCGGAGGAGTCTTCTCCCGATTGCCCAAGGAATCGATCCGGTTCGACGTTCCTCAGCCGGCACCGAGGTCGGCGGGAACCAGTTGCTGGTCTTCATCGACGACATGGAGATGACGTCCAAGGGCGCTGGCATGGGGATGGGCCCGTTCGACGTCCTGATCCCCCACAACCGGCTGGTGGCTACTCCGGACCCCCGCCGGCTTCCGATCGCCCGCTGCGAATGCGGCGAGTACGGCTGCGCGTCGACGGACGTGGACATCGTGCGCGAGGGCGAAGTCGTCCACTGGGACTGGCTGATCGACGTTCCCATGCGGCACGGCGTCACCTCCAAGGCGCCGCAGTACGACGCAGAAGTCGCCCGCATTGGCTCGGACCACTGCGGGGTGCTGCTGTCACAGATCGAGTGAGTCGCCAATTACCTGGACGGTTGCGGGGCCGACCGGGATGGTCCGGCTTCGGCCGCCCTTGCCGGAGCGGATCGTGAACCGAGCGGCCGGCAGGTCGAGGTCGGCAGTGCGCGCGCAGCGCCGAGGACCTGGCCGAACGTCTGCTGTAGCCATCTATGGCCGCGGGATTCTCGACGGCCTTGACCGTTTGCGGACCGTTCATCCAATCGCCGCCGGCTGGGAGCGTGCCGCTTCTACGGTCGCGCCATGTCCACTACTTCTCTGTCCCGGCGCGGCATCCTCGCCGGCGCGGGCGCCGTGGCTGCGGCGCTCGCATCACCCCTCGACGCCGTGCCTGCGTACGCCGCCGCCAAGCGCGGCCTGCTGATCTTCGTCGCCCTCGACGGCTTCGACATCGACTACCTCGACGGTCGGGCGCCGATGCCGAACCTGATGTCGCTGGCGCGGCTCGGCTCGGTGACCACCAACACCGGCGTGATGGCCAGCATCACCAACCAGTCATGGACGGCGATCTCGTGCGGCGCCTTCCCCGACCGCACCCGCAACGCCGCCTACTACTACGACGAGGCGGCCGGCGTCGCCCGTGGCCAGAGCCGCGACAGTGCGGTCGAGGGACTCGCCCAGGCGTGGCGACCGCAGGGCATCCAGATCGGTTCCGCGCAGTGGTTCATCCTGCAGGACAAAGGCATCGCGTACGGCGACCCTGACGGCCTCTACACCCAGCCCGGCGGACGGATCAGCGCGCGCGTCGACGACGCGATCGCCATGCTCACCGGGCAACCCGTCAACAGCGGCGGCACGATGGTGACCATCACCCGGCGACCGGACTTCCTGGCGGTCTACTCCAGCGACCTCGACGGCGACGGGCACTCGTTCGGGCCCGACGACCCGCGGATGCTCGACACCATGCGCGAGACCGACGTCGAGCTCGGACGGCTGATCCGAACGGTCAAGGATCTCGACCTCTTCGGTCGGACGACCTGGGTGGTCACCGGCGACCACGGCATGACCGGCTGGAACACGCCGATGGCCGCTCAGGCAGTCGCCGCCCTCGCCACCGCGGGCTTCACGCCCGAGGTGATCGGGTCCGGTGGTCGGCCATCGCCGGAGACCGATGTCGTCTTGGTCTCCGGCGGCAGCATCGCGTCCGTGCATCTCCTCGGCCCGCTGGCCACCGACGACGCCGCGATCGGCCGTGCCCACGCGGCGCTTGCCGACGTCGAAGGTGTCGCGACCGTGCTGACCAAGACCGACCAGGCAGAGCTGCGGATGGCGCCCCAATACGGCCAGCTGGTGCTCGAACTGGCAGCACCGTACGCGCTGTCCTTCAACCCGCCAGCCGAGGGCTTCGACGGACGCCACGGCAGTCGCGCGGAGACCAAGGTGCCACTCATCTTGTCCGGCCACCGGATCCGGCCCGGGAGGCCGCCGCGGAGCCCACGCCACGTCGACCTGGCCGCGACGATGTCGGCGATCCTCGGGATCGACCCACCCGCGCAGTCCGAGGGCCGGGTGCTGCGGGAGTCGCTGTTGCTCTGATCCGCGAACGGCCGGCAACTGGCGCCCCAGCGCGGCCTGGTCTGGTGATCGTCTTTGTCTGAGCCTGCTGGTTTCATGACACACGCCGGATCGGGAGGGTGGTCTCCGGCTCCAACACTCACCCCGGCGTACCACCTTACGGCGCAGAACGAGGGCGATGCCGGTGGGTTCGTCGAGTTCCGTAGCCTCGTGGTCATGTCGGAGGAGGCGGTATCCCGCGGCAGGGAGCGGGCGAGCGTCGAGCATGGGCTTTCGCCGAGCATCGTGTTGCCGGCGGATGCTCGCCTGCGGCCGTGGGTCGCCCGTGACCACGAAGGGTTCGACGAGGCGGCATTTCCACACGGCGACTTCGTGGACCCCGCTACGTTGGTCACAGTGCTGGCCGTGAAGGTGACGGACCAGCCGTGGCATCCCCCGCTGCTCGTCAACGCCCCGCGCACCTCCCACACCCGCATCCACGGACCGTGGGCACCCGCCATCGTGGCGCGCCTGGCCCCTCTCGGCGCCTACAAACTGCTCGGGCCTGCCCTCTCGGAGATCGGCGGATCGTTGCACGTCGCTCTCGAGGACGTCGTCGGCGCGGAGGCCCGCCGGCTCGGCGAGCAGGTCCAGTCTGCCCGCACGTGGGAGGAGCGCAGCCGGCTACTCGACGCCTTCCTGCTCGACCGCGCCACCAGAGGACCGCAGCCGTCGCCCGAGGTGACCCACGCCTGGCGCCTGCTCGCGCACTCCGACGGGAGGGACCTGATCAGGGAGATCGCACGCCAGGTGGGCTGGAGCCACAAGCACCTCATCACCAAATTCAAGCAGCAGGTCGGCGTGGCACCCCACATGGCAGCCCGGCTCCTGCGGCTCTCGACCGTGTGGCGGCACCTCGACCACGGCCAGAGCTGGGCCCGCATCGCCGCCGAGTCCGGCTACGCCGACCAGGCCCACCTCATCCGCGAGTTCCGCCACTTCACCGGCACCACCCCGGCCGCGCTCATCACCGCCTGATCACAACACGACTGCGGAACCCACGCCCGCGAGCTGCTGGCCTCACCCGTTCTGTGCACTGGATATCGCTCTGAAGAGGTATCCAGTTCACAGAGCGTCAGCGCCACACTGCTTCCCCCGTCTGCGCTCTGGCCAGCCGCATCGCCGTCCGGATGTTGTGCCGAAGGTCATCGCCGACGTTCACACGTGGGAACGGCTCGTCCGGAACGTCGACACCGAGGAACCAGCACAGCGGCTCCCAGCCCTCCTGCACGCGATAGACCAGCAGCCGCTCGGCCGGCAGGCTACACCGCACCCGTTCGTAGTGCTCCTCGAATACCCGCAGGCAGTGCGCCTTGTCGAACACCTGCCCCTCGAAGGTCGCCATGACCACCGTGACCAGCGCCTCCTCCACCTGCGCGTAGCCAGACTCCTTGGCCCCCTGCCGCTCCTCGTCGGTCCGCTCCTGGTCGAGCTCGGCGCTGACCTGGAACATCCGGACGTGGCTGTCCCACCAGAGTTCCGGATCGCGTTCTGTGAGCAGGATCTTCGCGTCTGGATATGCAGCGGACAACTGCTCCCAGAAGTAGATGGTCGGCCAGTCCAAAGTGGCACGATAACCCTCGAAGATCACCGACCAGTCGAACTCACCGCCGGCTTCGTACGCGGCCAGCCAATGGTCGCCGTCCGTCGATCGACGCAGCGCCTCCATGCCGTGATAGCACGGCCCGAACCCCAACCGTTCCAGCGCCGCCTTCACCGACATCGACCCGGTCCGATGCAGCCCGACCCCTATGACCTGCAGTCCGTCGCTCATGCAGACCACGATGGGGCAACGTGCCGTCGAGATCTTGAACGAAATTCACCTGAGCCGGGGTGCTGGGTATCTTCATCGGCGCTACGCAGAACGAGGAGTGGGAGCGTCTCCGGGCGTTCTACGGCGGCGACGCCCTTTACAGGCATCCAAGACGACGATCCCACTTTGGCTGTGGCGCCTAGGAGGACGAGCATTGGCGCGAACTGTGACTGCCGGCACCGTCCGGATAGCCCGCCCCACCCTCATTGAGAGTCCTTGCGGACGGGGCATGTGAGACTCTGCTGGTCACGGCGCCGGCGATCGGCTTGACCTCACGAGCGTGTCCGGCCGGGTTTCCCCGAACGGACACCCCGCACCCAAGTGGCGGTCCGGGTGGCGACTGGTCGCAGCTTGGACTAACCGCGAACCGGGACGTCAACGCCCAGGTGTAGATGGTCGTGGTGACTGGCGTTCGCATGCTTATCGTTGCAGAACCCGCGCCGACTACGCGGGCTGAGGGCGTCGGCCTTGCTCTGGTGACCGCGCGGGAGCGTTATGGCTGGACTCCGTGACGGCAGTGTGGACGGCTGATCAGCCGATCTTGCCGGTGAGGGTCTTGACCACCTCGGGTTGGAGCCGGTCCTGGAGGACCTGGTTCGGGTCCTCGGAGACGCCTTCGATCTCAACGTGCCCGGACGTCGACACCTCGAACGCGAGCGGGCCTCGATGACATTCGAGGGTGGAGTAGGTGTCGCTTCCGGACCGGAAACATGCGTCCGCGCCGCCGACGTCGACTGACTTGACGAAGTCCCATTTCGTCTTCCGTTCGATGGCCGATGCGCGCTCCTGTTCGTAGTGTGGGCGGACGGTCTCTGGGTCGGCCACGGTCGTGATGGTGATGGTGATGTCGATCGAGCGATCCGCACTGTAGTGGATCTGGTAGTCGCAGGAGCCGCTCTTGGCATCTCCGGTGAGGTTGTCGTCGCTCATGAAGTCTGGGTCGAGGACTGTGACCGGTTCAGGTGTGCGTTCGACATTCTCATGGCCGGGCAGGAGAGCGTTGATCTCGCGGTCGGTGAGGAAGGTACAGGCGTCGGGCCACTGCTCGGGATGCACGGGCCCGGACTCGGTCGGTGGCATCTGGATGGGTGTTCGTGACGGGGGCGCCTCTCCGAGTGCGACGGCTTGGCGCAGCCTGCGGCCAAGGCCGCAAGAATGGCGACGACGGCGAGGGCAGTGAGTCGGGCCATGTCCTCACCTCTTCCGCGGTGTGGCGAGCCGGCGGTCGCGGATCCGGCGGGCGAGGATGATCAGGGCGATGGGCACCAGGGTGGCGCCCCACAGCAACGCGGAGCGCACACCGGTTCCATGGGGCTCGGGCTCATCGCCGTCGGTGGCTTGGTCGGCGGGCGATGGGTCGGCGAAGACGGCGGTAGCCCCGAACCACATCTTTTTGGTGTTCGGGTCCCGGGTGGGTTGGTCTGCCGCCTGCTCGACAGCGTCGGACAGTCCCGGGAAGTCGCGTGCGTACTCCTTCGCACTCACCCGTTGGCGGGGAACGTGGGAGAAGTCGACGCCTCCGAAGACGTAGGTCCGCGTGTAGGTCGTGTTGCCCTGCTGGAACTTGTCGGTGACCTCAAACTCGTGCTCGGTGTAGGAGCGGACGTAACGACGGAAGGTGTCGGTCGGTTTCCAGTCCTCCTCGGTCACCCAGCGGTCGATCTTGCCCGACCCGATGATCTCGCCGTACGCGGTCTGCTGGTAGCCGTGCCGCTCACGGACCCACTCCGCGGCCACCCTGCTCAGGTAGACGCGCCGCAACTCGGCGTACTCCGGTGCGGAGCTCACTCGACGTTCGACCAACGGCAGAATGCGATCACGGTAGACCTTCTCGTTGTGCTCCTCATCAGCAGCCGACTGCCGCTCGCAGGAGCGATACGTGCCGGTGCCCTTGTCGTCGAGGTACTCAGTCTCCATCATCACCTGCAGGGGTGCGTGGAGGATGTGAAGCTCTTCGTCGGTTGCGTACACCGCTGCGGGCGCGGGCACGATCCACTGCCGCATCGAGACGCACTTCTCGCGGCCCCGCAGCTGTGCCCAGAACTGGTGGCCGGTCCTGTTCCTGGGGTCGGTCAGGTCGGCGACGGTCTTCTTGAGCTGGAGATCGGCCTCGAGGAGGATCCGGCCCGCGTCCGTCCGGCCGAAGTCCTTATCGATGATGCGGTGTGGCTCGTTCGGGTTGAGGTTCACCCAGAAGTCCGCCGCGGGCAGTGCCAACCACACGAAGAACGCGTCCGATGCCTGATCGGCGTTGCGTAGCCCGGCGACGACGTTCGCGTTGCCAGCCCCGGAGTCTGCCGTGAACGCGTAGGTAATATCCCTGGTCTCGTCCGAGCCTGGCGCGTCCCTGAGATACCGCAACTCCAGGGACGTGAAGTCGATGCCGCCGGTCTCCGCGGCAAGTGCCCGGGCGAGACCACTCTCCTCGGTCTCGCCACAGGCCGCCAGCCTGATGTCGACCGGTTCACCGCCCAGCGAACCGGTGACGGTGCCGTCGTCGGGGCACTTCCCCGATTGGGTTAGCTCCGCCAGGAACAACTCCTCCGCGAGCTGCCGCTGCCGCTTCACCTCGTTCTCGGCCGCCTTCGCCAGGTGCGACGCCTGCCAGAGGTTCCTCAGCTCCTCGGCGTTCTTCTGCGGACGGTGGGGGACGAGATAGAGGACCCGGGCGTTCTTGATTCTGTCTTTCAACCACTCAAGGCATGTTTTTGGCGTTGCTGTCATGCACGGGGACCGCTCCGTAATGATTGCCTGCGCCCGGGCCTCCAGCTCGCTGAGGACGGTCTGGCTGGAGATGCTGAGGGCGCGCAGTGCTTCGATCGCGGCCAAGATCACCTTGGGCTCTGAATGGAGACTGCTCTTCAGGTCGCTAGCGTTGGTGATGACGAGATATCTGCTGTTCCTGGCGAGCCCTAAGGCCTGGCGCTTGGCGGGGCTCATCGATGCGCCGTCGACGTACTCGTAGCGTGCCTTGTTTCCGAATGCTGACGTCGGCTGGGTCGGCAGGTCGGTCACGTCGACATACAGCTCCGCGACGTTGTGCCCGAATGGCGTCTTTGTCTGGCGGGCTCGAAAGTCCCGCAAGCCGTCCAAAGCGGGATGGTCGAAGCCAACCCCCGGGCTGATGTGATCCCATTCTGACGGTATCGGATCATTCGGCCCGGCCGGCAACTCTCGCGCTGTCGCCCCGGTCGCGGCCTGACCCTGCAGCGCGACTGTCGCGACGGTGGTCGGATGTGGCGTTGCGCCGCCTGACGCGGTCGCATGTGGCTGGCCTGGGGCGAAGAGGATAGGGCTCACCAGCACTGCCGTGACCGCCAGAGCGCGTGCTATCCGCAATGAAAGCGTGTGCATGTCCCCCCGTGTGCTTCCCAAGTATCGGGCGCAGAGCACCAGTCGACCCGCAGCTGTCGATCACCACAACCAACACGATGAGCATGGCGTCGTCAAGATCATTCGACCGTGGTCGAATGATCTCGATTGCCCGTCACTCGCGTGCAGCGACGAAGGTCCGCCCGGTGTCGACAGCCGCGACCCACGAGGAGGCGCGAACGGCGTTGACGGCTACGCCGCCGAGGTGCTGGGTCCGGTGCGGTTCGTCGTCGACCGATCCCGGGACCAACCGTGGCGACCGGCCGAACTACAGGCCGCCCTCGACATGCTCAAAGGTGGAGATCCCGCCAATGCGCGTGGAGCACGAGGGGCGATTCGCGGCCGTGGCATCGAGGAGCGGCTTCCCGCGTCACCCGGTTGGTCGGCCCTCGGGCGCGTCGCCGGTCCGCGAGTCATCGCGATCTCCAAGCCGGTGACGACAGCCTCGAGCTGTGCGTCCTTGGGTCCTTGACGGGCCAGCTGCACACCTGATCCCGGCCGGCTACGACTAGCCTGACATGTTGGTGAAGTCCGGCGGGAGCGTGTTCTCGGTTCCTTTTGCGCCTCCTGCGACTCGTTCATGTCGCGCGCGGTCTAGTGCCCCCGCACCACGAAACCGGTAGGTCAGTCCGAGCAGGGCCAGCAGCACGACGGCACCGATGAAGATCCACCATCCCATGGCAAGAGTGTGCGGGCCACTTCGCGTGCCGGCAAGACGGTTCGCCGACTGGGACGAAACCATGACCGCGCGGACTCTGGTTGGTCGTGCCTCCGCGTGCCACTATGCACCCGTCCTGCCTTGAGGCTCGAGGTGCAGACGTTGAGCCGCTTCGGTGTGCCGTCGACGATCGCGGGCGCCCGCTGGATGTTGGGCTCGAACCGGCGAGGAGTGCGGCGGCGTACGAACGTCAGCGCCCCCGATTCGTGTACCAACCCGAGTACGCCGGAAGGTGCCGAATGGCTGGTCAGGTACCAATCCGTCCTCCGACGGCTCCGGCCACTAGCACCAGATCCCCACATGTTCGTGTCCGTAAGAGGATCCCGTGAGACGACATGGCGGTGGTCGCCGAGTCTCGTCGACGTCTGCCGGGGCCGTTCGGGCTGCCGCCGATATGGTGTGTGCCAGTCCAGAGCGCGGAGGACCCTATGGCAAGCCGCCCTGCCAACAGCCAACCCATGACTGACCTGAATCTGATCGACTCCCACGCCGGCGAGGTTCACCCAGCAGATGTCATCCTCGTTTTCGGAACCCGCCACTGGAACGCGGCCGAAGTCGCTGCCGAGTTGTACTTCTCGGACTACGCGCCGATGATCGTCACCACCGGGGGTCCAAAGCGCCATCCCCGCGGCGCAAGTGAGGCGGTTCAACACCAACAGCTCCTGCTCAGCGCAGGGGTCCCTGCCGAGGCGATCATCGTAGAGAGTCGATCATCGACCACCCCGGAAAACGTGACAATGGCACTGCCCCTCATCGCTGATTCCGTTAGCAATGTTCGGTCAGTGATCGCCGTGGTGAAGTGGTGTCACCGGCGCGCCGTGGTGACTCTCGCAGCGCATGCTCCATGGATTGAGCGGATTTACGCGGCCGACTACGAGCCGTTCAATGCCCAGAAGCGGGTCGCTGCGACCCGGAGCAACTGGCAAGACACCTACCAGGAACGGGTCGAGCGTGAGAGGCGGTACATGCAAGAACTCGCATCGAACGGCCTCGATCTATTGCAGCGCACTGACTCTGGGTGGATCCGCACGGTTTGATAGCGGGCTCTCCCGTTGCCCAATGCGCCCCCACAACACGACAGCCGCCAGGAGACACCGCACGACGAGGACTCTAACGTCGTTCCGCCGACGTACTCCCGCGACCAACAACTACTGGAGTACGTCGACCACTGCCTGCGCAAGGTCGACGACGTCTTCGCCGACCTCACCGACGACCGAGCCGAAGAACCCGTCGCCGCCTCGCACGGCGCTCGCCACCGGGGAGCGCCCGTCGGGGAGATGCTCGTGATCGGTCTGGTCCACCTCCAGCTGCACGCGGCCCAGATCCGCACGTTCCTGGCGACCCGAGGCGTCCCCTGGGCTGGCGAGTAGCGAATGACTCGGCTGCGCGTCCACCTGGCCATCCACCACCGGACGCGTACAAACCGGCTGAGGAAACCACAACGGGTGCGACATAGTTTTCCAAGCCTGACTGGCCGGAAAGGGTTGTGCGGCCTGATGGCAGGATGACGTGGGTCGCACCGAAGGTAGAGCGGGGACGCCGGACAAACATGGCCTGTGGCGAGCGAGAAATGCTGCAGGACTGGTTGAAGCTGCGGCGGGTGTTCCTACTGCGGAAGTGCGCCGGCCTGACCGCCGTCCAGCTCAAGACCGCCGCCGCCAGGCCGCCGACGCCGACATCAACTACCTGACCTTCCTGGCCGAGACTGCCAAATGTGACGCAGCGGTGGCAGGCCGCGGATTGGACGAGTTCGCCGATGACGCCAAGGCCCCGACCGGCAAGGTCAGCCTCCGCTGGGTCTACATCCACGTCCTGGAGGAGTACGCGCAGCACACCGGCCACGCCGATCTCATCCGTGAGGGCATCGACGGCACCACGGGTGCGTAACCTCGTACTCGGCTCGTCCGTAAAGCGAACCCCTTGCGGGCGGCGCCCGCTGTAGCCCCTGAGTGCGGCGATTGCCTCGAGGCTGCGACGCGGCGCGCCTACTGTCCGGCGAGCTTGGCCACGACCGGTGCGAGCGTGTCGGCGAAGTCGGCGCCGATGACGAAATAGGAGAAGCCGATCTCCTCGCGTCGTCGTTGGATTTCTTCGGCGACTGCCGCGGGGTCACTCGGAAGTATGACGAGCGAGTCTGCCGCGCGAAGTGCCGCAGTGTCGAGGTTGGGCGGTGCCATGAACGGAGCGACACCGTCGCCGACGGCGGCGACGTGCTGGACGAGTTCGATGTCGCGTCCGACAGCGAAGTCGCGTACCCGGCGCGTGGTTTCGACCCGATCATCTTCCGGTGGGAGTACGAACGTGACTGCGTCGGCGACGTCGAGCGCCAGCGCCTGCGACTTCGGTCCGCTCACCGCCATGACGACCGGCGTGTGCAGATCCGGGCCGTCAAAGGTACGCAGGGTGGTCACGGTCTCGCGCATTCTGGCGCGACGCTCAGCTGGGGAGACGGCCGGCAGCCCCAGTTCGACTTCGATCCCGGGTCGGCCGGCGCCGATGCCCATTTCGAAGCGGCCTTCGGTGAGTACTGAGAGTGAGTGGGCTTCCCATGCTGTGCTCCATGGTTGGCGCAGCGCGGCGGCATAGACCCACGAGCCGATCCGCAGGTCAGCGAGCGCGGCCGCGGTTGCCAGCGTGGGGCCAAGTGCTGGTTGCCACGTAGGAACGTCGGGCATCAGCAACGTTGAGTAGCCGCTGCCGGCGATGCGGCGTACGCGGTCTCGCCACGTCGGCAGGTCAGAAGTGAGCGGGGCAACGACGCCGAATCGGAATGGTCTGGTTACTCGCATGGCCTGCTCCTGCATTGTGGTTCTCCTTGGCTCTGGAGACCTTGTTCGGTCCGGTTGCCCTATCCACGAACCGGCCACCAAGAATTCGACAACGCCGCCAAGAATATCGACATTTCGATCGGAGATGGATCGCTCTGGTCGTTGATCACACTGCGCAGATTGCGCGATCGTCGGGCACCTTCCGTCCCGCAAACCTGCCCGGTGAACGATCCACTTACGGACACAGCCGCGTCGGCGTACGAGTGCCTTCCGAGGTGCGTCCTTCGCGCTCGGGTCCCGGTCCCGCACGCTCAACCCGCGAGCGCGGCCGCGCACTGAGCCCAGGTCATCGGGTGCCCCCAGAAGCCTGCGAGTGTGTCGAGGAACTCGTGCTTACGTGGCTGGTCGCCGTCGGAGGTGTCGACACCTTCGATCAACACCACGGCCGGGTAACCGCGCAGCCTGATCTCGATCAGGCTCGCCAGGACGCACACCTCCAACACCAACCCCATGATCACGACCGGTTCACTCAGGTCCGGCGGACCGATCGCCGCGTCCAGCCACGCCGCGAACCCGGCCGGATCGGGCCGCGCAGGCCCGGGCACGGCGGCCGCTCGTCCACCGCCGTCGCGCACCCAGGTTGGCGCGATTGAACCCTTCACCCACGGTGCGGCCGGCTTGACGTCCGCAGGGATCACAGACTCATACCCCCACTGACCGGGCACGCAGGTGGCATCGGCGTCGCCGCCGCCCGGACTGCGATAGTCGGAGACGATCTCGGCTACTGCGACGCCGTGCGTACGGGCGAATGGCACCACCGTGTCCGTGACGAACTCGACGCAAGGTTGCCCGCCATAGTGCACCCCGCCAGGGGAGGCGAAGTCGTGCTGGAAATCAACGCTGATCAGCCGCATCCACCCAGTCCACCAGGGACCACCGACATCGCCGGATCCGATGCCCCAGGCAGCGTCCGCAAGGGGATCCCTTGCGGACGCCCGCATGGTCGTCGTCGTGGTCGCCCCAGGCGTCGACGGTTGACGTTCCCTCAACGGACGGCGCGTGGGCGACAAGGGAAGGGCTGTCGGGCGCGTCATGCCACCGCTCGACGACGGTCGCGAACGCCTCGGCCGCCGCCTCCTCAGCGATATCGTGGTCACCGAAACGCCTGGCCGGGGCAGCGAGCACCGGCGCCAGTCCTTGCGGTGGGCGTCGGTGATCGCCTCCCGGACGTCGACCACGCTCACAGGAACGGCCGCACCTCGACCTTCCGAATTGCAGTCCCTCGACCCCTCGGTCGCGAGCTTCAGCGCGACGTCGAGGTCAGGGGCCCGCATGACCCAGAAGCCGGCGAGGAACTCCTTCGACTCCAGGAAGGGCCCGTCCGTGACCATCGCCTCCCCACCCCGGTTGTCGATGACGGTCGCCGTGCCGGACGCCCCGAGGCCGCCCGCGAAGACCCAGTGACCCTCCGCCTCGAGCCGGTCGTTGAACACGTTGATGGCAGCCATCTCGTCCGGAGTGGCGAGACCGGGCTTGTCGTGGATCACGGAACCAGGTACTGCATCTGAAGATCATCTCCTGTCCTATGGGTACGCTCCTCATGGGCTCTGATCGATCCGACTGGTCGAAGCGCTCGCTTGACCTGCGCTGGTCGTTGACGACCTCGCCCGCAGTGTCCAGCGCGCACACAGGGCGGCTGTCGCCGGGGTCGGCGCGGGCCTCGGGCAATCCAATCCCTGACCGGAACGCGGCCCCTGGCCCGAGACCGTCTCGCTGTCGGATCGGTCACAAGCGGCGTACCAGAAAGTCCTCGAAAGAAATCCGGACAGTGGCGTCGGATCGGGGCAGGGGCATTCGTAGCAGGGGTGAAGGCTGCCCACGAGGGCCGCAGTCCAAACAAGCCGGCAGCCTATGAGAGGGACAACCATGAACGACTACCTGATCTACGAACTCGCCAAGCAGCGCCACGCTGAGCTCGTCGACGAGGTCCGCCCGACTCACGGGAGGCTGACGCCATGCGGAAACTGACTTTCGGCATGAACATGAGCCTGGACGGCTACATCGCCGCGCCCGGCGACGACCTCGGCTGGGGCGTGCCGAGCGACGAGCTGTTCCAGTGGTGGTCGGACCGGGTGGGGGCGACAGGCCTGGCGCTGTACGGGCGCAGACTGTGGGAGACGATGAGTTCCCACTGGCCGACCGCCGACCAGCAGCCTGGAGCCACACCGGCGCAGATCGAGTTCGCCCGCCGTTGGCGGGACATGCCGAAGGTGGTGTTCTCCTCGACGACCAGCACGGTCGACTGGAACACCCGCCTGGTCACCGGCGACGCGGTCACCGAGATCACCAGGCTCAAGACCGACGACGGTCGCCCCATGGACATCGGCGGCGCCACACTCGCCGCGGCTGCCATGCGGGCTGGGCTGATCGACGAGTACGCGATCGTCACCCACCCGGTCCTGGTGGGCGGCGGCACGCCGTTCTTCACAGCCCTGGACAACTGGGTGAACCTGAGCCTGGTGGAGACCCGGACGTTTCCCGACGGCGTGCTCCTGACCAGGTACGAAACCAGACCCTGAGTACCCGACCTCGGATCGGCGAGGGCTTCGGGCCACCCAAGGATCTCGTAGCACTGTGTTCCAAGGCGATCGTGACGTCCCTGCCGGATCCTGTTCTTCACCGCAGACGATCGGTGGGGATAGGGATCGTTTTCCGAACGTTGAGGTGCTCTCGGCGCCGCCCGTCGTGGCTCGTGCCAGATCTGCCGCCCGATTTGGCGACCTGCCATGATGACGTGCCATGATTTGCGTGTGGCCGAGTTGATCGTCGTGACCGGACCGCCCGGTGCAGCGGCCAACGCGACTGGCAGATGCCGCGCGACCGGTTAGAATCGCTCTGAATGGGCGGCAGGCATTTGCGGGCCCGTTCCTTGAATTTCGTTGGAGAGGCTGCTCATGGCGGATGGCGTCTGGGGTCGGGTGCATCGCGACCTACCCGGCCGGCGGGGCACGCGCTGACACGGTAGGTACGGACGTGTCGTCGCGTGCTGCGCAGGTATGCAGCAATGCGATGCTGCCGGGAGCTTCCTGATCGCGGGAGCCTTGCCCGGTGGCCAATTGGCGGGCATGGCAGCCGTGAGAACGCTGCCAGCTCTGCCGGGCTTCCTTGATCCTGCCGTGTCGCAGAAGGTCATTTGCCAGCTTCGACACCACGGCGCAGACAGCCCTAGATGTGGTCGAACCTGGCACCGCTGCGACCCTGCGAAGGTGTCATGTACCCCCACGAACCTCAACGCCGCATCGTCGTCACGGGGATGGCTGGATCCGGGAAATCCACGTTCTCCCGGGCCCTTGCGGTCAAGTCCGGCCTGCCGCTCATTCATCTGGACCTCCAGTTCTGGAAGCCCGGCTGGACCGAACCGTCGGAGGCCGAGTGGCGCGAGAAACAACGTCGCGTCCTTGCCGGCGACGCGTGGATCGCCGATGGCAACTACACCGAGACGCTCGATCTCCGGCTCGAACGCGCCGACACCGTGGTGGTCCTCGCCACGCCGTGGTGGCGGTGCGCGGGACGAGCGTTGCTGCGCGGCCTCCGCATGCCGGACCAGCTACCAGACGGATGTCAGTACTCGGCCTGGCAACGGTTGCGCGATGAATGGCGCCTCATCCCGGTCATCTGGCGGAACCGGCGCACGGACCCCGAAGCCGAGCAAGGGATCATTGCCCGACACGGGCAACACGCGACCCGGCACGTGCTCAAGTCCAAACGAGCGATCAAGGAATTCCTCGACGGGTCCGTCGACGTCACGGGGAGGGGAGGTGAAGATGGAAACAGCTGAGGCGCGGCGTGGGGTGGCTGCGGTGATGTTGACCGCCTCAGCACTCGGCCTGGCCGTCGACGACGCGATCGTTCTCAGCAACTCCAACCGACTCGTCATCCGCCTGAGGCCATGCGACATCGTCGCCCGAGTCACGCCCATGACGCATTTCGCAAGCGCAGAGCGAGAAGTTGAACTCGCCAGACGGCTCGCGCAGACAGACAGCCCGGTCGCCCCGCTCGAGCCTCGGGTCGAACCACGCGTCTTCGCCCATGACGGCTTCAAGATCGCCATGTGGGCCTACTTCGAACCTGCGCAGTCTCGAACGCTTCCGCCGGCCGAGTACGCCCAAGCACTCGCACGTCTTCACACCGGCCTGCGGCGGATCGAGGTCACGACGCCACACTTCATGGATCGAGTGGCTGCTACTGGCCGAGACGTTGCCAGCGGTGACGTCACTCCCGACCTCACCGATACGGACCGGGCGCTGCTCACCAACACACTGCGCGATCTGGGGCGATCAATCCTCAACCGGCGCGCCCCAGAACAGCTGCTGCACGGCGAGCCGCACCCGGGGAACATCCTCACCACAAAGAACGGGCCGCTCTTCATCGACTTCGAAAACACCGCCCATGGGCCTGTCGAGTACGACCTGGCTTGGGTGCCCAGCGAGGTCAGCCAGCACTACCCCGACGCTGACCAAGACTTGGTCGGCGAGTGCAGGGGGATCGTACTCGCGATCGTCGCAGCGCACCGCTGGAGCCGAGGCGACCAACACCCCAGCGGCAGAGAATCGGGAGTCGCGTTCCTTCACGTTCTGCGAGATGGTCCGCCGTGGCCGGCACTCGACGAAGTCATCTGGTAGAGCGGCCCTGGCGCTGGATCACGTCCGCTGACACACTCCGACGCAAGCTGCACCTATCCCCGAACTGAGCGGGCATTCGGCGCATCCGTTTGGGGATCCGCTCGTGCGACGAGTTGATCAGGGTGGATGAAGACCTGAGTTGTGATCGGTACACGTCGGTCGGTCGCCGCTGCCACGATCAGGGTTGAAAATCTGCGGCGCATTTCGATAGCCAGAGACCACGCCCGGCCGACGGGGCTGGCTGGCTTGCTCAATCCTTCGAAGGAGACCGCCGCGATGACAACGACATGGGCCACCCACACCGTCTGTTCCGACCCTGGCCGGCACGTCGACCTCGTACGCGCGTTGCCGGTGGATGTGGAGTCCACGAGCGCTGTCGCGCGCAACGTGATCGGCCACTTCGGCACCGATTTCGTCGATCTCCAGGCAGCCCAGCGTGACGAGGTCAACCTCCGCTTCCTGGCCCGCATCCTCGACGTCGACCAGGACCGCCTCCCACAGCCGCTCGACCAACCCCGCGATCCCCAGACCCGCGTGGCCGGATGCTGCCGCGATCACTCGGTGTTCGTCGTCGGCGTCCTGCGGGAGCAGGGAACTCCAGCACGCACCCGCGTCGGGTTCGCCGACTACTTGGTGAGTGGCCGGCGCGTCGATCACGTCATCGTCGAATATCTGTCGGCCGGACGTTGGATCAGGATTGACCCCGAGATGGCTCCAGGGACAGTTTCATTCGATCCCGCCGACATGGGGGCCGGACCGCATGCCTCGTTCCAGACAGCGGCCGAGGCGTGGCAATCGTGTAGGCAGGATCCTGACAAGTTCGATCGCTACCAAGTGCCACCCGGATCGGGGTTCACCGACGCAGGGCAAGTCATCCGGGCCTACGTGGCGTTGGAGTTGGCACACAGGTGTCGGCAGGAATTGCTCCTCTGGGACACCTGGCCGGGCCTGGGTTCCTTCAACGCCGACCTCGTCGACCGGGTCGCTCGACTGCTGTTGGCCGCCGACGCGGGAGACGAGGCGAGCAACACCGAACTCGCCGCGATCTACGCCCGCTACGGCCCAGGCAGAACCGTCACCCAGCTGTCGCCATACGGCGCGCCGCCTCAGCGAGTCAAGATCGAACCAGAACCAACCAGCCGGCGGCATGTCTCATAGCTGCCCGGTGCAGGATCGGCTTCCGTACGTATCCAGGACGCGTGCTAGAACTCACGGCGAGGGCACCCTGCGCTCGACGACCGACGGAGATGTCATGAACCCCGTTCCCACGCCGCTGTTCACCGCATCTATCGAACGAGCGAGTCCGAACCGCCTGGCCGGTGAGCGCGAGATGTTGACCGGTCAGCTCGACTACCACCGGGCGACGCTGCTGCACAAGCTGGAGGGCCTTGACGACGAGCAGCTACGCCGGCAGATGACCAGGTCCGGCCTATGCCTTTTGGGGCTGGTGAAGCATCTGGCCGGCACCGAGCAGGGCTGGTTCTTGAAGATCTACGCAGGGATTGACGAGCCGGACCTGTACGACCCGGAGGCCGACTTCCGGGTCAACCCCGATGAGACCGTGGACGGGCTGGTCGGGCTGTACCTGCGCACATGCCAGCGGGCGCGCGAGGTGGTGGCCACAGGCAGGGTGGACGACGTCGTCACCACGCCCTCGGGCGCGCCGGGCAACCTCCGCGCGATCCTGGCCCACATGATCCAGGAGACCGCACGACACAACGGCCACGCCGACATCATCCGCGAGGCGATCGACGGCGCCACCGGCCAGTGAAGCGCTGACGCCCGCCCGCTGGCTGCCTGCCTGCCTGCCTGCTGCGGTGTCCGCTGAGGGATCCCTCTCTGCGAGGTCAAGCTGTGTCCGAGCTGATCCTGTCGGCGTGGCGGGTGTTGGCGGTGCACCAGGCCTCGACCATGGCGTTGCCGCCGTGTCCTTCGCCCTCGTCGATGATCAGCTCGCTGCCGGGCCAGGCTTGGTGGAGTCTCCAGGGGATCACCGCTGGTCCGCTGACATCACGGCGTCCGTGGATCAGCGTGCCGGGTACACCGGCCAGCCGGTCCATCTGCTCCAAGATCGACGGAGCAAGGAAGCCATCATTGGCCCAGTAGTGGGTGACGAGTGTGGCGAAGACGTGCCGGAACTCGTCGTCATCCCAGCGAGGATTCCGGTGCACGCCGTCGGTACCGATGGAGATGTGATGATCTTCCCAGTCCGTCCAGGCGAGCGATGCGGCATCGCGTGTCGCCGAGACCGGGTGCCTCATCAGCTGTGCGTACGCCTCGATGAGTCGGCCGTGATCGCGCCGGTAGCCAATGCCGGCTCGTTCGGCGTGGCTGGCGAGGCGATCCCATGCCTCGGGGAAGATCGCACCTACAGCCTCGGTGATCCAATTGACCTGGAACCGGTCTGTCGTGGTGACCGCCATGGCCACGATGCCAAGGACTCGCTCCGGGTAGGCCTGCGCGTACGCGAGGGCGAGAGTAGAGCCCCATGACACACCGTTGACCAGCCACCGGTCGATCTGGAGGTGCTCACGCAACCGTTCCAGGTCGTCGATCAGATGGGCCGTCGTGTGCTGGGTCAGGTCGTAGCCCGGCACTGTGACATGCGGCGTAGATCGACCGCACCCCCGCTGGTCCAGGCCGATGACACGAAACCTCGACGGATCGAACCTGTTCCGGTAGCCGCCCTGGCCGAGGGTGCCGCCTGGTCCGCCATGCAGATACACCGCAGGAATGCCACCAGGATCCCCCGACTCCTCCCAGTAGACCTCGTGGCCACCACCGACAGCCAGCAACCCGAACGCCCGCACCTCTGCCTTCTCGAACACGACGGGCGACCCTACCCGAACCCCAGACCGAGAAGCTCCACCGCCGCTCTCCAACGTCCACAGCAGGCATGTCACTGCCTCATGGCGTTGACCGAGCGGCTAATGCTGGTCGCTGAACTGTCTGTAGGTATGGAGCAGGGCGTCGCGGCGGGCGGCCTTGCCGTCTTCGGGTGTGGACTGCCAGCTGGCGTTGCCGAAGTGGATCACACTCTTGCTGGAGCGGCGCCACGTACGGCCATGGGTCTTCATAATCTGGGTGAGCAGGCCGAGTGTGTCGAAGAACAGCGCGCCGCGGACGCAGTAGGTCAGGGCCGGGGAGAGCCCCAGCTCGGTGACGGTGGTGCGGAACGGTGCGTCGTTGCGGACGAGCGCGCAGAACGGATGGACGCGATCGCCGTAGCCGATGTCGAACTCATACGGGTCGCACCAGTCGGCTCCCTCGAACCGGACCGATTCGCGGATCCGGCTGGTGCCCGTTAACGCAGAGTGCTGGAAGAGCTTGCCGTCCTCGTGGGCCCAGCCGGCCTCGACCGCGAACAGCGTGGGGTCGGCGGCGAGTTCGGCGGCCATCGTGCCGATCGTGTCGCCTGTGGTGAAGCAGACGTCGGAGTCGACGAACAGGTAGGCGTCGCAGTCCGGCTCGGCGAGAACGGCGTCGCGCAGGATCTCCCCGTGTGTCGTGACCGCAGCCTCGAGCGAGTAACCGGAGGGCCGGATCTCGACGCCGAACCCCTTGGCCCAATCCAGTCGTTCCACATCGCCGGAGTCGTTGTCGAGCAGCAGGATGGACAGGTCCGGGCTCAGCCGATGGTGCGCGATCAGCGAACGCAACAGCAGATCAGCATACGCCGAGGTTCCATGGTTGACAGTCACGACCTGAACGCGCATGCCCCGAAGCTACGGCCCCGCAGCTGAGCTCGCTACCAGATATCAATACGCCTGGCTCGCCCCAACGGCGTCCGCTGAGGGATCCTTTCCGGACAGATCCTGCACCAGCGGGTGCCCGTTGAACCTTCAGCGGGCGCCCGCGTCTGCGGACCACATGCCGCACCGCTGGTCAGCTTGCTGGCGTCGATCGTGGTCGTGGACCCGGCCGTTCCCCCGACCGGCGTTGATTGGTCAGACGAGTTCGAGTTGGACCTCCACCACCCAGTCGGACTGGTCCTCGCCGTCGGCCTCGAGAAAGATCCAGCGCTTGGCGCCTACGTCCCTCCCGGACTTCTCGGCCCACCGCACCAACGTCTCGTACGCTGCGCTGGGCGGCATGGCGCCACGGTGGATCGCCGACGCCACTTCAGCCGCCGGTAGTTCGATGATCTCCAGGACGGGCGGCGCCTGCTCGGTGACGGCAAATCCCGCATAGAACCGCCGGCTCTCTTCGGTCTCGGGCAGAAACCAACCCACCGGCGTCAGCCGGGACAGCCCGGCTGCATCCATGAGCTCGCCGGCCCGGATGAACAGGTCCTCTACCCCGTCGGCGTCGGTACCTTCCACGGCGGCAATCCGCGTCGGCTCGGCCCGCTTCAGCACGATCTCGTCGGTGACGGTCATCTCACCCTCACTCTCGATCAGTCGGAGTCTCGCGTCGAGCTGGGCGAGCCGATGCCGGACCTCGTTGACCTGGGCCGGGGTGAGCAGCCCGAGCTGGTCGTAGTGACGCAGCATCCGGACCGACACGCCGCCCGCTCTGGCGAACTCTCCGATGTTCAACATGGCACCACCGATGGTCGGACCTGACACCGTGTCAGAAGCAAGTCCGAGTATCCCGGCCCGCCGTGATGCGCGCCGACCACGACCCGGCGTCCCCGTACCAGGTGGTCGATCCCTTCCAGACAGCTAGGCCGTGGTCTCGGCGGGCAGCTACCAGCTGTGTCCGCAGAGGACTCCCCACGTACGGAAAGGGATCGTTCACCGAAGGAGGTCAGCGTGCAGCGGTCAGGAGATAGGTCGCCGGGATGGAACTCGCGCGTTCGCCGAGACCGGGATACATTTCGGCGGCGGGAAACTCCTGCAAGGACCGAACCGTCAAGCCGGCCGCCAGGACCGCGCCGACGACGCTGCCGATGTTCCAGACAAAGCTGCGGTGTGGAATATCTGGAGTACCGATCTTCCTGGTGACCTCCGGTGCCTTGAGGGGATCGTAGTAGCCATCACGACCGGGGTTGAAATAGTCGCCGCTGACGCTCAGGCGATCCTCGTCCGCAACCGACAGCACCTCCCACAAGGGATGATGTTCACTGATGACCAGCGAGCCGCCGGGATTGAGGCGTTGAGCTACCAGCTGTGCCCAAGCGTGGATGTCTGGCGCCCAACACACGCCACCCCAGGAGATGAAAACGAGGTCGAACCCAGTGATCTCCTGGTCCAGGTTCATCATGTCCTGCTCCTGAAAGTTCACCTCCAGGCCCAGGGCTTCCGCCTTCGCCCTTCCGGTGGCCAGATGACTCGGCGCAAGATCGACGGCGGTGACATGTGCACCCATCTGAGCGAACGTCAGCGCCTCGTCGCCCACTGAGCAAGCAAGCTGCAGAACCCGGCCCCCTCGAACATCGCCGACCGCGGCCCGCTCGTGCTCGTTGAGCACGCTGCCACCAGACTTGAAGGACTCGACCGGCTCGCCCTTGCGCTCCGGCGCCAAGGCCTCCCAGTACCTCCGGTTATCAAGGACGATGCTCGACGCAGTTTGCTCCGCCATGGCCGAGACAATACGACCAAACCCTCAGCCAGTGCATCGCGGTTTCGCCGGTCGAGCACCAAGGCGACAACGCGAGCATGGAGACAGCCGACCGGCACCGATCCGGGCGGAACTACATCCTCATCTTCGATGACGCCGGCATCCTCACCTTCAACGTCGGGCAACAGCAGCCAGGCCGAGGGGTGAACTCGTCAAGAGTGCTGAAGGTGATCGTCGAGGACGTCTTCGAGCACCCGGACAGGATTCTCGCGCCATCCGAACTGTAGGCGTACGAGCTCGGTATCCGAGGCGCCCGCTCTCCTCGCACTAGCGATCTGGATGAGGGCCTGCCACAGCATCCACCCGCGGGCACGGGCCCACATCCCCTCATCGAGAGCCATGGCATGACGAAGGACCTCGCGGCTCTCCTGGGAGAAGAGCGTCCATGCGATCACCAGGTCGCAAGCCGGGTCGCCCACACCCATGCAGCCGAAGTCGATCACCGCGCTCAACCGACCATCACGTACGAGCAGGTTGGTTGAATTCATATCGCCGTGGAACCACACCGACGGGGCGGCGCGGGTGTTGGCCAGCGCCGCCTCCCACGCCTCCGTGGCACACGGCGCGTCGATGATGTCGGAAAGGTCTGCGATCGCGCCGCGGCATCGGCGGTCGAACGCCTGTAGGTCCCCGCCGCGGGAGAAGTTGTGCGGTCCCGGCTCCGGCCCACCTGTGGGATCGATCTGGTACAGCGCGGTCAGGAACCGGCTCAGGTCCCTCGCCAACTCGATCGGGTCGGTGATCCCGTCACCGGTTACGTGCTCACCGGGCAGCCACCTGTACACCGACCACGGGCGGGGGAACCCACACCCCGGCACCCCCTTTGCCAGCGGCTGAGGAATCGCCAGCGGTACCTGCGCGGCCAGGGTCGGCAGCCAGCGGTGCTCCTTGTCCACCTGCGCCGAGTACTTCTCCGCGCTCGGCAGCCGAACGGACTTGTCGTCGCCCAGCCGCATGGTGGTGTTGTCGTTGCCGTCCGGTACGACCGGCCGGATCGCTAGTCCGGCCCACTGCGGCCGCTGCCCGAGCGACCACTTGGCCGGCCCGAAGTCCTGTGCCTGCACCGCCCCGAACCACCGCACGACATCGGCCGGCGCGGTAGGGCGCGGCCCGTCGGCGAGCAGCGCGCTCCCCAGCCGCCGATCGGCGATCGCCTTCACGCCCAAGAGGCTAACGTGTGCGGGCTCACCTTACGTACGACCTCCCCGCCCGCCCGAGGAGAGCGGAATGGCGTACGGGATGGCAGCGATGGACGACCCTGACCGTGCCGCGGCAAACGCGCTACAGGTGACCTCCAGGAATAGGTAATAGGTGCAGCCCGGCCGACGACACAACAGGCGACTTTCCAGCCTGATGTTTGCGTCGGCGGAACTGTAACGGTTGCTCCCACTCGTCAGCGGTAAAGACGTGCGCGATCGCCAACCGAACCGAGCCATCAAGCAGGAAGAGCCGCGTCCCGGGTCGAGGGTTGCGTGTCCCTTAGGGGATCGGCGGACACTCGCTTTTCTCTGACGAGATGCCTCTGACAATCGGGGGCCGCGCGGTGTCGCCGATCTCAGGTCAGCAGGCAGAGCGTCTGCAGGTCGTGGTGCAGGTCGAAAGCTATGTCCCTGGGCGTCTTGGCGATGTCCGGGTGACCGAGGTTGTCGAGGCGCCAGGGCAGTGCTTGGAAAGCATCCACAGTGCGGACGAGTAGTGCCTCCTTCCACGCGTCGGCCTCCTCAAGGGCAACGCCGGTCAGATCTCGCATCGCGTCCAGGTATCCGGAGAAGAGGTCCCGTTCCTCGCGACCTGAGTAGGTGGCGAGTCCGCCGACTGTCGTGGCGATGTCGTGGAACCGGGGCCGCAGGCCCATCGTCTCGAGGTCGAACATCACCAACCTGCCGTGCGACCAGCCGACCTGCTGGAGATACAGCTCACCATGGTTCAAGGCCGTCGGCAGCGCCGCCACGGCCTTGGTCGCCCGTCGGTACGCTGCGAACCAGCATTCTGGGTCGACCTCCACAGACACAGCAGGGTGGGTGGCCAACGACGTCAAGGCGGCCTTGACACGTGCGGAGAACTCCTCGCCCGGGACCCTAGGCGGCAGGATGAACACCTCAGGAGGCGGTGCCTCCAACGTGTTGAGTCGGGCGATCAGACCGACCAACTCGGGTATGTCGTTCGGCTCCACTCCCACCGTGGGAACGAATTCCAGAACGACCACCTCACCGGCAGCCCGCACCACCGAGTGCAGCAGCCGCGGCGTGGGGAATCCACGCGACGACAAGGAGGCATACCTTGCCCCCTCTGCCCTGGCGGGCTCCTCGCTCCGCTTGCAGAAGACGGTCTGGGTGAGCGGCGATCCGTCCTCGCCGAGGTAGCCGACGGTGACGATGCAGGAGTTCGTTCCCTTGTGGAGGCCACGTATCTCGTGCGACACCCACGCCCGTGCTCCCTCCGCGTCCACGAAGCCTGGCAGGAACTCGCCCAGCTCACGCCAGGTCAGCCCGTACGGCAACGCACATGGCCGCGGCTCGATCGGCACAGGTGACAGGTTCGCCGGCGCGAACCTGGTCTGGTCGGGCATGTCAACGAGCATTCCTCAGCACCGGACGGGTGGCCACCTTTTTGAACCGCCGGCCGATATCCCGACCTGCGCCTACGAGCGCGCTCGAGCCGAACTCTCGACCGACGACGGGGCCCAACCCTCGTCAAGGACCTCCAGTGAAGCTGTCAGAACGGCGAGCGGCGGTGCGCAAGAGGGTCCCTCGCCGGACAGGCCGGCCGAACGAGGCCGCCAGCGGGTCGCGGTGGAGAAGCAGGTCGCTCAATTGGCCGCGACCCTGGGTAGCCACTGAACGGTCGGGCGTGGGACTCAGGTCCTCCCGAGGAGTGGCGGGGGTCGGAAATGGCTTGCGATCGCCGCGCTCGGACCGCCCGTGTCGGCCCGTGCAGACCGAGCAGTCTCCGCCTCCCCCGCTGGTCGAATCGCTCCTGTCGGCTGCCGGCCTCCCCGGTCGTCCGGAGTCCGTCGTCATGCTGGGAGAGTCGAGCAACCGGGTCTGGAAGCTGAGCATCGGCGGCAGCGAGTACGTGTTGCGGGAGCGGCTTGACGGTTCGCCGACGATGCTGGTCAAGGAGGCGTACCTCAGCGACCTGCTGGCCCACCACGACGTGCCGGCGCCACGCATTCTCGCCACAGTTGCCGCAGAACGCATCGGCACGCTCACGACATTTGCGGAGGGCCTAACGCTTGGTCGGGCACTCGAAGTGCTCTCCCCCGACGACCTAGCCGCGGCGTGGCGATCGACAGGCGAGGCTCTGCGCCGGGCGCACGAGATCGATCAGCCAGTCGCAGGCGAGATCGTCGGAGATCGGATCGAGCCGTTCGCCGGAGGTTGGGCGACGTGGGCAAGCGAAGACGTCGCCGACACGCTGGGCTGGCTGCGCGAGCGGATCGGAATGCCGGCGCTTCGCGAAGAGGCCGGGCGATTCTCGCGGGATATGCAGTCGGTACTCGCCGATGCGCCGATCCGGTTGATCCACAACGACCTACTTCCGCAGAACATCATGGTTGCCCCGGGACCAGACGGCTGGCGATGCACGGGGCTGCTGGACTGGGAGTTCGCCCGCGCGGGTGATCCGCGGTGGGACCTGGCTACCTTGGACCTTCGCCCGGCAGAACTGGTGCCTCCGGCCTTCTACGAGGGGTACGGCGAGCGACCCGCCGAGCCGCACGCAACGATCTATGAAGTCCTGGCCATGGCCTGGAAGACCAAGGCGCAGCTGCAGGGACTCGGCGACTGGTGGTGGACACCGCTCAACGCCAGACTCGCGTACGTGGCAAACCTGGAACGGCACCTGGCCCGTGCCGTCCCCCCTCTTCCAACGCAGCTATGAGCCGGACGTGAAACGGGCCGGGTCCCTAGACGGGCAGCCGCAACACGCGGTTCTCCGGGGACCCGATCCGATGACCCGGTACAGCTGGACGGGATGGCCAAGGGTGCGCTCGCCACGGTTGCGTACGCCACCATGTTCCTCGCGTGTGCGTGGTGGACCTTCCTTCGCAAGGACGTACTGTCCTGACGTTCCTGACGCCCCCTGACGCCCCCGAGCACCGGACGCAGTTTCGCCTGGGGCCGCCCGTTTGAAGGGGCTTTGTACAGGCTCGTTCCGATCCTTGGCTCGCGAAGGAATGCCTGGCGGTAGCGACGCGTTCCGGAGGGTGTACTTGAAGCTTCAACCAGAGAGGTTGATATGCCCGCCGTCACTGCCGACACCCTGAAGCTGCCGCGTGTCGCCGTACCCGATCCGGTCGCTGCCGTCCCGCGTCCGGTGCGGTCGGTCACGACCGCACCCAGCGGTTTCGAGGGCGAGGGCTTCCCCGTGCGACGTGCGTTCGCCGGGGTGGCGCAGTCCGTGCTCGACCCCTTCATCCACATGGACCAGATGGGGGAGATCGAGTACGCCCCGGGCGAACCCAAGGGGACGCCCTGGCATCCGCACCGCGGCTTCGAGACCGTCACGTACATCATCGACGGGGTCTTCGAGCACCAGGACTCCAATGGTGGTGGCGGCACGATCACGGACGGCGACACCCAGTGGATGACCGCGGGCGCGGGCCTGCTGCACATCGAGAAGCCCCCGGAGCACCTGGTCGTCTCGGGCGGGGTGTTTCACGGCATCCAGCTGTGGGTCAACCTGCCCCGCGCGCACAAGTTCCACCTGCCCCGCTACCAGGACATCCGCGGCCGTGAGGCCGTGCTGCTGGCCTCGGCCGACGGCGGCGCGCTGCTGCGGGTGATCGCAGGCGAGCTGGACGGGCATCAGGGCCCCGGCGTCACGTTCACCCCGATCACGATGGTGCACACGACCGTCACCCCCGGCGCCCGGCTGGAGCTGCCGTGGAACCCCGGCTTCAACGGCCTCGCCTACGTGCTGGCCGGCCAAGGGTCAGCGGGCACGGAGCAGCGGCCGATCCGCAAAGGTCAGCTCGCCGTCTTCGGCGCGGGCGGCGCACTGACCCTCGACGCGGCGACAGCCCAGCCGCAGGCCGAGCCCAACCTGGAGGTGCTGCTGCTCGGCGGGCAGCCCATCCGCGAGCCGGTCGTCCACTACGGCCCGTTCGTCATGAACAGCCGCGCCGAGATCGTCCAGGCCGTGGAGGACTACCAGGCCGGCAGACTGGGCGTGGTCCCCGCCGACCGCGTCCCGCACGCCGACGGCCCCCTTCTCGGACAGGAATGACAGGAGCGAGAGGAGGAGGCCAGGCGCCGCGTGGATGATGCCGAGAGCTCCAGCACTGGCCACCACCGGCATTACGGACGGACTCTCTTGGGCTGGCATGATCGCGTGGGTGCTGGCTGCCCGGCGAGCCCGCTACGCGCGGGTCTCGGACTTCCTTGCCTCGCGTAGCGACGTTGAGCTTGCTGCGCAGGTGAGTGCTGGGCGAGTGGGCAGCGTGGGGGTGGGCGGCGGTTCGGTCGTTGTCGATGTCGACGGTGTGCAGGTGTTCGCCAAGCGTGTCCCGTTGACCGACCGGGAGTTAGCTCATCCGCGCTCCACCACGAACCTGTTCGACTTGCCACTGCTCTGCCAGTACGGCATCGGCAGCCCAGGATTCAACGTGTGGCGCGAGTTGGCCGCGAACATGATCGTCACGGACGGAGTTCTGGCCGGTGAGACGGAGTCGTTCCCGTTGCTCTACCACTGGCGAGTACTGCCCGGCCGCCCGCCCGCCGCGGCCGAGCACGCCGACGTCGACGCAGCTGTCGCCGCGCTGGACAGCTCGCCAGCCGTGCGCGCCCGCCTGGAAGCGCTGGCCGCCGCTTCACACAGCCTCGTGCTGTTCTGCGAATACATCCCGTACCCACTGGCCGGCTGGCTAGGGGAAGACCCAGCCGGCAAGGCCGAGATGGTCGAGCGGCAACTATCAGAGATCGTGGCGTTCCTGCGCGGCCGTGAGCTGCTGCACATGGACGGACACTTCGGCAACATGCGCACCGACGGTGAGCGGATCTACCTCGCCGACTTCGGGCTGGCCACCTCGCCACGGTTCGACCTGTCCGCAGCCGAGCGCGACTTCGCCGAACGCAACGCCGCACACGATGCCGACTACGCCGCCATGCGACTGATCAACTGGCTGGTAGCCGCCACATGCGGCGTACCGGTGCCAACCACCGGTGGCCCGGTGGCCCGCAACGAGTTCGTACGTCGGTGCGCTGACGGTCACCACCCAGACGGCCTGCCACCGGCGGTCGCCGCGGTCCTCACTCGCCACGCACCAACCGCAGCGAGAATGAACAGCCTCTACTGTCGGCTGTTCGGCGGAGATGTACACGCGCAGTACCCCTGACCGCACCACCGGAGGGCTTGACGTATGCGCGCCGATCGTCGACCAGGGCGACCGTCTGCGGATCCAACCGGTCACGGGATGCTCTCGCTTGGTGAGGGCCGCGCACTACGGCCGGAGTGCCGAAGCCAAATGACACGCGGACTTGAGCTCGGTCAGATCTTGCGCTGTACGCAAATTTGCGTGCCGCGCACAGTTCTGTCAGGCTGCAATGATGAGCACCGACCCCCTGCAGGCGGCCAACCTCCGAGAACGTAAGAAGCTGGCCACCCGCGCGGCCATCAGCGAAGCCGCGCTGCGGCTGGCCATCGAGCGCGGTCCAGAAAACGTCCTGATCCAGGACATCGCGGACGCCGCGGGCGTGGCACCCCGCACCGTCAACAACTACTTCCCCAGCAAGGAAGCCGCGATCATCGCCGAAGGCGCCGACCGCGCGGCAGCCGTCCAGGCCGCCATCCGCACCCGGCAACCCGACGAACCGCTGTGGACCGCGCTACGCCACGCACTCCAGCACGCTTTGACCGGACCGATCTTCGGCCACGGCGAACCCGACCGAGCCTGGGTCGCCAAGGCCCGCCTGGTCAAGACCACACCGGAGCTGCAGGTAGAGCAACAGAAATCCGACGTCGGCATCGCGGCGATGCTGACCGAGGAGATCGCCCGACGGACCGGCACCGACCCCCAGCGTGACCTGTACCCCCGACTCGCCGCCGCCGCATGCATCAGCACAGTCCGCGCAGCCATCGACCACTGGCTCGACGCCGACCCGGCCACCCCGCTGGACCTGATGGTCAGCCAAGCACTCCAGCAACTCGCCGCCGGGCTGCCCGCTCCCAACGAAAGGCCAGGATTATGACCGGCGGCCCTCCCTCGTGGGTGTACAAGCGGTTCGCCAACCCGCTGCTGCGAACCCTGGTCCTCCGTGCCGGGCTCGGACGCCGCGGCGACCAGAACGTCATGCGCGTCCTTCGCGTGCGCGGCCGCCGCACCGGCCGCCTGTACGACGTCCCCGTCCGCATGTCGACCTGGAACGACAAACGCTACGTCGTCTCACTGCTGAGCGGCGGTGACGCGCAGTGGGCCCGCAACCTACGCGCGGCCGGCACCGCGCACCTGCTGGTGGGCGCCACAGTCGAACCGGTCGTCGCCCACGAGATCCAGGCCGAAGAGAAGTCGGAGTTTCTCACCTGGTACTGCCAGCAGCCGGCCCACCGCACAAACGTCCGTTCCGGCCTGGGCGCCGACCCCTCAAACGTGACCCCGGCAGAGATCGACCTGATGGCCCGCCAGCACGCCGTCTTCTACCTGGAGCCAGCCGAGACCGCCGACCGCAGCAGGCCCGCGGGTTGAGTTCCTCCCCAGTGGCCTCGCCCCCGGTGCCGCGGGAGACCCTCCTAGGCAGCGTGGCCTCAGGGACACACGAACGGAAGCGGACAACCAGTTCGCACAACGATTCCGCCTGTACATGGCCCAGTCAGGGAGCCTCTTGCGTACACGAGCTCGAGGCGCCGCCTCTACCACCGCGAGTGGAACGCCGCAGCAGCTTGGCGGCCGACCAAGGTCACATATCTCATCTGAGACAGCTTGGTCGGGCCGGCGTTCGGCAGGGTGGTTCCTTCACTGGGCACCGGGCGCGGAATCATCGCCGATGAATTGGCGTCACGGGAGTAGGCGTGAAGCGTGACGGTCATCCCACCGATCGACATATTGATTGAACAACTTCGCACGTTGTCTCGGCAGGACCGGTCGAGCCCTTCTGCACGGCGATCATGGAACGCTTCGCGCCACCCGACCGCGCGATGATGTGGCCCTCGTCGTAATTCGCCGTACCGCCTGAGACCGAAGGGCAATCACCGGGCGGACGAGGCACGGTTCGCCACCGATGCCAGCGGATCACGCTGATTGCCTCATGGTGGCGGGTCTTCGTACACACGACGCTGCTCCACGACCTCGCCAGCCGCCGCCCGACGCCGCCGAGGTGCCCAGACCGCCGCGACGACGATCATGCCGACGGCTCCGACCACGAGCAGGATCCAGCCGACAACCTGCAGGTCGAGTCCGGCGACGTCGAACTCTGTTGCGAACGCGAGGATCGCACCCAGCGCCATCAGCAGCACACATGCTCCGATTCCCATTACAGCACCTCCACGTTGGTGGGCATGCGGATATCAGCGTGCCTTCGAGACAACACGCAACGGAGTAGCAGGGTCGCAGACTCAACGATCGCTGTGAGCCACGACGAGACGCCCCAGAATTCGTCCATCGGGTCGGCGCCGAACAGTACCGAGGCGAGGAGCCCGCCCAGTAGCGCGCCGACAACTCCGATCGCCAGCGTGACAAGGAAGCCCTTGGGGCCCTTCCGGAAGGACAGCCTTGGCGATCACGGCGCAGATCGATCCGGGAATGAGAAGCGCGATACTGCCCATATCAACTCCTCACGGGAAGGCGGCTGACTCTCCAGCCACCTGCGGCCCCAAACGCCCGCACCTGCCGAGGGCGTTCTCGACGTCCACGTTCTTGTGGTGTCTCCGTCCGGCATTGGTCGGCGACAACTGCACGGCCCGCGCTGGGCCGACGTTCGGCGGTCCCACGCTGGAGGCACCGACGACTGATCGGCTGACAAACGCCTGCCGCCTTCGCTCGTTCTGCCATATCGTCCCAACAACCGCTGGATGCCTGTTGCCCCCACAACACGCCTGCCCGGGGTTACCCCAAGTCGCATCGGACAAACATTTGCCGCGAAGACCGGCGGATGGCTGCTGGTAGACGGCCACCGTCCCAGTGGTCCCGTGGTCATCGCCAGTGGGAAGTAACGACCCTTGGGTTGCGTTCTCTCCGACCTGGGTATTGGCGTGGTCCACCAACGAGACGGCCGGCGGCACGGTCCTGTGCACCGGAATAGCCGGTACGGCGGCGAACGTGTTGTGTCCGGCTCGGAATGCGAGGTGTGCGATGCAAGCGGGAATGTGGCCCATCGGACCCTGGTCCTATCCCGAGGCCAGGTACTACTACGAGTGGTGGGATAGCCCGCCGCCGGACCTTCCGCCCAGCGATGGGGAGATCAAGTCCACGGTCGTCGAGCGGCTCAAGGACAACGCCCAAACCAAGGACGACGATATTCGGGTCGACGTCAAACAGCAGGTCGTCATCCTCGGCGGTGAGGTGTCTTCCTGGCTGGTCAAACGCGCTGCAGGTGATGACGCCTGGGACACTCCAGGTGTGGTCGACGTGAGCAACCAACTCGTTGTCCGTAGGTCCAAAGGCTGCTGACACCAGGTTGGCGGCGTGACGGCACGGCCTCATGGGTACTGCAGCCTCGTGCGCCGTCTTCAGTTAGCCTGCACGGGCAACTGGTCGAGCAGAAGTTAACCGTTCCTGCCCATCGCCTTCCGGATGGCGTCGCGGGTGCGGTCGGTGATTGCTGCCATGGGTCCGAGCAGGACGTTGGCCTTTGCTGACTCGATACCTGGATGCGGATGGGTCGGAGCCAGCGACTCGGCGGATTTCACCGCGTTGGCCATGCTGCGGAGGCGTTCCGGATCGACGAATCGGCGGAGGTGCATGAACTCGTACCGTTCCTCGGCTCGTGCGTGGGCCATCACCAACCGGCGGAGTGTGGCCAACTCGGCCGGAAAGGAGGCGTCGGCGATGTCCATGTCCTCCATCCGGCTGAGGTGCTCCTTTGCCTCTCGCTCCTCCTTCAGCCGTTGGTCGACGACGTCGCCGGCGCCCTCATGGGTCGTCCGGGCGAGGGGGTGGACGATCTCCTCCTCAGCGGTCTCGTGCATGGCGAGCAGCCGAACCAGGCACTGGAACGCCTCGCGTCGTTCGTCACCAGTCGCCCGCTCGGCCTCGTCGAAGAGGTTGCGGATCTGGCCGTGTTGTCGCATCAAGAGGGCGACAACATCTTCGTCATCTACGTGTCCGGTGGGATCGCTCACCGCACTCACCCTGCGCTCCCGGTGCAGTAGTCATGGCCGAACATCGCGTCATGCTGCTGGATGACGCGTTCGCTCGGGGGATCCTGTCCGTCGTTGATGCCACGCTGCATCTCCTCGAACCTTTCGTGCGCCTCGCGGACGTAACCTGTACCTAGGGTGGTGAGGTCGATCTGAGTGGCTAGCAACTCACGTAGGTAGCTCTTGTTCGGCTCGAAGGTGAGCACGTTGGGTAGCTCCGGAGCGACTACCTCGGACGGCTCGCGGCCGTCGTGCCGACGCATCAGGTCGGCGGCGATCCGGAGGTGCTCCAGCTCCATGTTGAGATGAAGCTCCCAGATCGACTTCACCTTCGGATCGGGCTCCTGCTCCATGAACGAGTGGTAGAGATAGCACTCGTTGTACTCGTGGTTGACCAATTGTTCCCACCAGGTCTCACCTGGATCGACGAGGGACTCGTAGTGGGTGACGTGTTCTTCTTCGATGAGCCCGATCTCCTGGTAGAGCTGACGGGCGATTGGCTCCATGTACTGCGGGCCGACGTTCATGTAGAAGTTCATGGTCTGCTGTTCCGCCGACATCACGGTTAGCGCGTGCAGCTTTGACAGCGGGTTCACCGTCGTACGGTCGTAATGGTCGCGGACGTTGTCGACCGGATTGCGGTGGTGGAACTTCGTCGGGCGACCCGGCATGACCTCGGTGAGGTTGTCGACGATCGAATCCGCCTTGCGGTGTTCGATCATCTCGTAGAGATTGGCGTACCGGTACAGGTGGTCGAAGTCCTCGAGGACGCCGAACTCGTACGCTTGGCGCAGATAGCTGTCGGGCTCCATCCGCGCGACCCAGGCGGTCAGGTCGACGGCCACCTGCTCGTAGGCGATCGTGGTCTCCAGTACGGAGGCGAGGCCAGGCAGCAGCCAGTTCACGGTCTTCTGTTGCTGGGCTTCGATGTAGCGGACCCTCGCCAGTTCGCGCACGACGTCCTGATTGGGACAATGACGCGCCATGTGGTGACTGAAGAACGCCGCTTCCGTCTCGATGCCGTTCATGGTGATGATCCGACACCTGGTGTAAGGGTCGCAATGGTCCGGATCGATGGGTACGACGTCGAGTTCTCGCCAGTTGCGCAGCTGCCGATCGAGCGGAATTCCCTGCTGTTCGAGTGGATTGAACGACATCGGGACCTCCCGGATCCTCTCCTCTCCGAGCGGCCTACCCGAGCCTCAGCACGGGCAACCCCGATGGATCACCGCCCCAGGGCCTTGGTCGGTTCCTGCTTCGTCATCGTCGAGGCACCGGAGATGCCGGCGTTCCGGGTCTGTTCCATCAACTCGTCCCGGGTGGCTCCACCAGGTCGATCCCCCGAGATGCTGTTCTCTGGTTGCCGCGAAGGCGTCGGCGAGTTCGGCGCGCCGCGCCTCGGTTAGTCGTCGGCGAAGGCCAGGCAGGACACCGCTCTCTTCCTCATCTACATCTCGACCTCCATGCACATTGTGGGTCGCGAAAGCTGGAGTTGGGGTACATGCCTAACCGACAGCCTTCAAGAGGGCGCGGCGCTTCACATCCGTGTGAGGGAAGTAGCCTCGCGAGGGAGAAACGAAGATGGTCGTGATCGATCAGCTGCAGGGTCTCGTCGACCTCGTCCACCATCGTCGAGAGCTCTACGTGCGGTTCTCCGACGGACCGGACGCCGACGCGCACGAGGCGAGTGTTGATTACGAGAGTGGCCTTCACCTGCCCGGACTCTCCGCCAACCGGCTCAATCCTCCAGACTGGTGGTCTCGACCATTGACCGACTGGCTGGCCCGGCAGGTCTGCCAGTACGCACACCTCGCGGAACGGTCGGAGAGCCATCGCGGATGGGTACTCACCGGCCGGCTGGTCGATCGTGGCCCGGACGACGAGCCGTTGCTCACCGACGTCCAACCTGTAGCGTGGCTGGCCGATCGCGTGTTGTCACAGGCGGAGAACTGGTACCACGAGCACTTCGATCCCGGTCGGTCCGAGCAGTGAACGAACCCAGTGATCATGCGATCCAGGAGTCAAGGAGCCGCCGCGAGGACGGAACAGTTCACTCGGGCTTTCCCCGATAGTTCGCGGCTCCAGGGGATGGTTCGCCGGGCCCTGCAGGACGGTCCCGTCGATGCATCCCTCCTACGCAGGACACAGACACCGATGCGCCGAGCGGGAATCAGGTGGCGGATCCCATCGGTGATGGTGAGTTCGTTTGCAAGGCCGCCGGCACCCTGGGGCGCGTGTCCACACGCCGCGTGGCACATGATCATGCAGGCGGTCTCACACTGAGGTTGGAGCCCGTGATCGCACATGAACCAGTGCCCGCAGGAGATGTTGAATGGGATCACGACACGATCTCCGGGGCGGATCTGCGACACCTCGTCGCCAACCTCTTCCACGATGCCCATCGGTTCGTGCCCGAGGACGTCGCCCTCGCCGATGAACGGGCCCAGGACTTCGTACAGATGGTCGCATCGGTCGGGTGCTCGATGGTGCGGTCGGGCACGGTCTCGACGCGCACATCCCGCTTGCCGTGCCAGGTCAGCGCCTTCACTTCTCCTCGCCTTCGACCGAGCCGGGCTCGGCCATCTTGCGGTGCATTTCGGCCTTCGCGCTGTCCGGGAGGAAGCGGCTTCCACGACCCTTGATCTTGGTCTTCGTTGAGGCCGAAACGGCCCGATCCGCCGGCCGCGCCGCTCACCTCCTGCGCCGCGGCCGCGAGCTCGGCATCCTCAGCGCACATGATCACATCGAACCCATTGATCGCGAACAATCGAGCGAGCTCCAGGCCGATCCCGCTGGACGCGCCGGTCACCACCGCAAGGAGGCTTCCTCATTGGAGTCCATGCCAACGGAATGCCCGCACGGACACCTCCCGCCTACCCTTGGTCCGCTCGGCGGGACCATGGGAGCTCTCCCCCACTGAAGTCGCCGACGCCTACCCCGACTCACCTTTCAGGAGTTGGATCCGCGACCCCCTCGATCTCGGCCGGCAGATCAGCATCCCCGCTGCGTGGCGATACCCGTCGAGCGCTACCCAGAGGGTTCGCCGAATGCGGCTACTCCGGCCTTCGTCGCTGGACGAAGCTCCCTCGCGGTGGCCACTTCCTCGCACTCGAGAAACCTCAGCACCTTGTCCCGGAGCTCCGCGAGTTCTTCCGCCCCTTCCGTTTGAGTGTTGCACGCGACGTATCCTCCGGCCATGCCGTCCGCCGCCATGATCGTATTGATAGAGGATCACGCACGTTGACGCATCGGGCTGCCGAGGTGGAGGGCGCGTAGCCGACCGTAGATGTCGCTGGGGTGTTCTGGCTGTAGGGCGGGACTCGGTGGATGGGCGGTGGCACGGATCCCCGCGGCGCAGTCGGCCAGAGCGGCATCGGCTGAGTGTTGGGGGCTCCACCGGAGTTCCGCGCGTGCCCGTTCGGTGGTCACGAGGGCGGCTTGATCGGCCATGGCGAGCCAGCCGGGGTGCGAGGGTTGAAGGCCTATTCGCCACGTCGGCCATGCCAGAGCGGACAATAACCTTCGTGGCAGCGGAAGGGCGAACCCGCCGAGGATTCGCCCGAGATCGCTTCGCGACAGAACGGGCGAGGAGGCAAGGTTGAACGCGCCCTCCGCACCGGTCTGAACGATCGACCACAGGGCGGACGCGACGTCCTCGGCATGGATGATCTGTGCCCGCAGTCCGCGCCAGAGCGGAACGGGCAGCCAACGCTGTCCGATCACCTGCGAGGGGATGAGCGGGCTCATCGTCCACGATGCGAGCTGCGCCCCGGCGTCGTGTTGGACGACGGCACAGGGGCGTATCCGGGCAACTCGGGTTGATGGACAACGCCGTTCGAAGTCGTCGAGCATGCTTTCGACCGTGGCCTTGTCGCGGCTGTAGGCGCTGCTGGGGATCCCGCCGAGAGGTGCGCCCTCGTCAACCAGCGCCCACCGGGGCGGCGGGGCATACGCAGCGACTGAAGAAGCGAAGATCAGGTGTGGGACGCCGGCGCGCTCGATGGCCTGGAGAACGTGCCGTGTACCACCGATATTCGTCCGAGACCGAGGCGGGTCATCCGAACGCGGGGAGATCGCCCATGCCAGGTGTACGACCGCCGCGGCACCGGTAAACGTCCTCGCCAAGACGGAAATTGCCGCCGAGTCGCCAACGTCGCACGACAGCCAGCGAGCGCGGTCGTACGGCGGTCGCCGCCACGAGGGGATTCGGCGGGCAACTGCCAGAATCGACCAGTCATGCGCGGGCACTGAACGGAGCAGCGCAGTGCCCACGCTGCCACTTGCGCCCGTCACCACCACACGCACCAGGATTACCCAATCTCGACCAACTGCTCGCCCGGAGACGTCCGCACCGCTGCGCTTCAGGCTAGGCCCCGGCACCAACGGCCTCGAAGGCGACCAACACCAAAGTGGAGTCCCGTGGCACGGGGATTGCGACGTGCTAACCACGCAGGGGAAGGCGTCGTACTGGTAGGTGGACTCATCCTCGATCTTGCCCTCGGCATCGTGGATGACAAGTTGACTAGGTTGGTCCGAGCGCGCCCGCTGTCGACCCTCCATGATCGCGTCGATCTTGCTTTCACACCGAGGCAGGTCATGAGTGTCCTTGCTGAGCTTCCACTCGCCCTGGTCGGGCAACACGCGATGACGGTCCGGTTGGTGGGCATCGGGTCCTCCCCTTTGTCACGTGATGTACCCGCGGGGGTGCCGGAAACGCACAGAAGCACTGAGGAAGTCGGGATGATGGACGAGGTTGTAGAGGTCGTCGAACCCTGCGGTCGGGATCATCGACCGCCCATTGGTGCAGCTTGGTCTGCATCCGTCGTACCCGCAGCCAGGTCCCATCGGGGTCGGTCCACAGCTCACGGTGTTCACCAGCGTCTCCCCTCCTCCTTCATCACGTCGGCGAGACGACGAGGCAGGCCTGGGTTGCTGTCCGCCCAGTACTCAGGGAGGTCGTGGGCGTCAGGAGGCGGCGCCGGTATCGGTCCCTTTCCACCAAACCCGTCGAGGCGTTCCTTGACGTAGGTCGAATAGCCGATCTTGCTGGCCTCGCCGTCATTCACCACCCGCAACCCGGCCGCGGCCTGTCGAGCCACGACCTCGGCGACGCTGTCGCGGACGCGTATGGCAGCTGGTCAGCGCCGACCGGTTCGCCGCGGTCACGTGTTCCAGCGCGACTGTCAGCTCAGTCGGTCGCGGCAGGCTGTCCGTGTGGGTGGTGAGGACCTGTTCGGTCGAGTGCTTCACGAGGTGCTCCTTCCGGCTTGGGCTTCTTGTACGCGCCAGTCACCTTCGGCAAACCATCGACATCGGCGCCGGGGCGCATCCGGATCCGCAGCGACACCGTTGTACGCCATCTCTGAGGGCACACCGATGATCGCTCTTGCCGCACTCCTGGACATCCTCACTGTTTTCGTCCAGGTCCATCCACGGCTACGGCGCGCCACGCCCGAGCGTTTCCCTCGTGCACCACCGGGTAGACGCGTAGTCCCTCATGGGCTCGTGCCGGCCAGGAGCCATCACGGGGCGAGCCTTGTACTGAGGAACAAGGAGGTCATGACGATGATCGAGCAAGGCCCACGCGCCGGCCCGATGGATGACTCCACCCGTCGGGCCGACGCGCCGAGGCATGTCGAGTGCAGGTGCAAAGAACCCGGCAGCGTGGCTCGCCTGCGGACGACAATCCCCACTCAGGTGACGCCGCAGACCGAGACGATCTGTGTGGAACTCGGGCCAGGAGTACTTCCCGGTTACGGCGAACTGCTTCAGTTGCGTGAGATTTGCCGAGCGCTTGGAAGCATCGGCGTCGAGGTGTCCATTACATGCGAGAACAGTGGGGCACAACGAATGCTCGAGCTGGCGGGGCTGGGCGCGCCCAGGTCGTCGCACTGAGCGACCACCACACCAGGAGTGAGGTACCTCTATTTTCGGATGCGCGGCAAGCGGTCCGTCTCACGGTCTGCACGACAGAGTCCAACGTCGAGGTGCCTGGAAAACGGGTACGCCAGTCTCACAAGAAACCAGAATCAACGTCGAGGGTGTGAGATGACCGAAGAGACCGGGCGAGTCACGGGTACAAAGGACAAGGACTACAACATCATTTGGTTCACCCAGCAGTGCTTGAGTAACGTCCTGCGGCTGGAAACCTACGCCGCGGATGCGGAGCGTGCTGGAGATCGAGATCTCGCGGAGTTCTTCCGTCGCGCCCAGGGTGAGAGCCGCAAGGGTGCCGAGCAAGGCAAGGAGATGCTTCGCTCGCGTGTGTAGCGGGCGCCGTCGTACTGCCGGGGACAGGTCAGGGCCGATGTATGGGCCGAGCATCGAAATAGCTACTGCATCCCCGGTGGTCATGGCGGGGTTCAGCCGGAGCATCCCTATCCAGGGTGACCGGCTGTGTCCCACCCCACTCGTTGGGTGATTGTGTCGTACGCGGATGTGCGGGTAGATGCCCGCATGACGCCATCGAACGTGTTCGTCCTCGGACTGGACGAGTTGAACCACCGGGTGCTGCGCGAGTTGCCGGATGCGGATGCGTACGCCTTTCATCGGCTGTTGAGCGTCGAGGAGCTCCAACGGAGGCAGGAGATCAGGCTCGAAGACCTGCTGGCGAAGGCCGAGGTCGTGCTGGACGCATTCGAGGGGTCAGTTGAAGCGGTTGTCGGTTACTGGGACTTTCCCGTGAGTTCGATGGTGCCGCTGCTGTGCCGTGCACGCGGCTTGCGCTCGGCGAGTCTGGAAGCGGTCCTGAAGTGTGAGCACAAGTACTGGAGCAGGATCGAGCAGCAGAAGGTCATCGACGCGGTACCGCGGTTCGCGCTGATCGATCTGGAGGCGCCATCATCGCCCCCATCAGGTCTCGACTACCCGATGTGGTTGAAGCCGGTGAAGTCGTACGGATCGGAGTTGGCATTCCACGTCGGCTCTGACGAGGAGTTCCGCAAGGCGGTCATCGAGATCCGGGATGGTATTGCGCGCATCGGTGGGCCGTTCGAGTTCGTGATGGACCAGGTAGAGCTTCCTTCAGATATCGCGGAGGTGGGAGGACAGGCGTGCTTGGCGGAGGAGGCATTACGCGGCGACCAGGTGACGCTGGAAGGATTCTGC
This sequence comes from Actinopolymorpha sp. B11F2, assembly GCF_040195635.1. Classification (NCBI taxonomy): domain Bacteria; kingdom Bacillati; phylum Actinomycetota; class Actinomycetes; order Propionibacteriales; family Actinopolymorphaceae; genus Actinopolymorpha; species Actinopolymorpha sp. B11F2. Next base: position 81,847 of record NZ_JBEFTX010000015.1, read on the forward strand.
CGCGAGGGCGCCGTGACGATCTACGGCGTGGTCGATTCGGTGACCTATGCCGAGAGCCCAAGCTTCCTGCGCTACCAGTATCCGTCGCGGTTGCCGGCGCAAGTTCTGGGCCGGACGGAGGATCTGACCCGTCGGGTCATCGCTCAGGTGGGATTGACGGATTCGACATTCAACGTGGAGTTCTTCCACGATGCCGAGCGAGACGACATTCGGCTTCTGGAGGTGAACCCGCGCCATTCCCAGTCACATGCGCAGTTGTTCGAGCAGGTGGATGGTGTGTCGAACCACGAGTGCATGCTGCGGCTTGCTGTCGGTCGCGACCCTGACCTCCCGCACGGCAAGGGGCCCTACGACGTGGCCGCGAAGTGGTTCCTCCGCCGGTTCAGCGATGGAGAGGTACGCCGGTGCCCGACAGCCGAACAGGTCGCGCAACTGGAGCGGGAGGTGCCTGGCGCCACCGTACAACTCTTGGTGCGCGAAGGGGATCGGCTCTCCAACCTGCACGGCCAGGACAGTTACAGCTACCAGCTCGCACATGTCTACGTCGGTGCGGACAGCGAGGACGACCTGGTCGGCAAATTCGATAGATGTGTTGACGGGCTGTCGTTCGAGATCGACGATGTGCCGGGGGTTTAGGTGATGCGGGAAGTCGGCGCCCTGCCGCAGCGGGTCCACGAGGACGAGCACGTGTGGATTCCGATGTCTGACGGCGTACGTCTGGCGGCACGGATCTGGCGACCTCTCTCCACCGATGACGAGCCGGTACCGGCACCGGCCATCCTCGAGTTCATCCCGTACCGTAGACGTGATCTCACCGCCCAGCGTGACTCCATCCACCATCCCTACCTCGCCGGGCACGGCTACGCGTGTATCCGCGTCGATCTGCGCGGAAGCGGCGACTCGGAAGGAATCCTTACCGACGAGTACCTCGAGCGGGAGTTGCGTGACGCCGAGGAGGTCCTTGCCTGGCTGGCTGAGCAGCCCTGGTGCTCCGGACGAACCGGCATGATGGGAATCTCCTGGGGCGGCTTCAACGCCCTGCAGGTGGCGGCGAGACGGCCGGCGAGCCTGGGCGCGATCGTTACCGTGGCTTCGACCGACGACCGCTACAGCGACGACGTGCACTATATGGGCGGCTGCCTCCTGAGCGACAACCTGTCCTGGGCGTCGACGATGTTCGCCTACACGTCCTGCCCGCCCGATCCGATGCTGGTGGGGGAGCGGTGGCGGGACATGTGGCATGAACGCCTTGCACACAGCGGTTTGTGGCTGGAGGAGTGGTTGCGGCACCAACGCCGCGACGACTACTGGAAACATGGTTCGGTATGCGAGGACTTCGCCGCGATCAACTGTCCGGTGCTCGCTGTCAGCGGATGGGCCGACGGCTATTCCAACGCGGTGTTCCGGCTCCTTGCCCGGCTCGAGGTCCCCCGTCTGGGCATGATCGGGCCATGGTCCCACAAGTATCCGCACCTCGGTCAGCCTGGACCCGCGATCGGGTTCCTGCAGGAACTCGTCCGGTGGTGGGACCACTGGCTCAAGGACGTCGACAACGACGTGATGGCCAGCCCGATGCTACGAGCCTGGATGCAGGACAGTGTGCCGCCCTCGACCGCCTACGCCGAACGACCCGGCAGATGGGTCGGAGAGAAGTCCTGGCCGCCCCTTGACGAACGGTCGAGCCGGCGACCGCTTGCCCGTCACCGGATCGCCCCCGCCGGTAGCGAGATCGAGGGCGAGGCGCTGACCATCGAGTCGCCCTTGTCTGTTGGGCAGTTCGCGGGGAAGTGGTGCTCGTACAACGCCCCACCTGACCTGCCGTACGACCAGCGCGAGGAGGATGGCGGATCGCTGGTCTTCGATGGGGACGTCCTACCCGAACGGTTGGAGATCCTCGGTGCACCGGTCGTCGACCTGTCGTTGGCGGCGAGCAGCCCCACCGCCATGGTGGCCGCCCGGCTCTCCGACGTTGCACCCGACGGCGGGGCAACTCGCGTCACCTACGGCCTGCTCAACCTCACCCACCTGGACTCGCACGAGTCCCCCCAACCGCTGGTGCCTGGACACAAGTATCGCGCCCGGGTTGCCCTCAACGGGGTCGCACACTCGTTCCCTGCCGGGCACAAGCTCCGGCTGTCGCTCTCCACGTCGTACTGGCCGCTGGCGTGGCCACCCCCCGAGCCGATACGGCTGACGATCTTTCTGGGCGAAAGCGCACTCGACATTCCCGTACGCGATCCTGCAGCGGAAGAAGACGAGCATGCGATCATCTTCGGCGACGCCGAAGGAACCCCACCTCTTGCGACCACGCAGCTGAGGCCCGGCGAGCAACGGTGGGAGGTCTCGCGCGACCTCGTCACCTATCGCTCGGCTCTGAACGTGGTCAAGGACCTCGGAACCATCCGGTTCGACGACATCGCGCTCGATGTCACCCGCCGCGCCGAGGAGCGGTACAGCTGGGAGGGCAACAGGTTCGACTCAGCACAGGGCGACGTGTCCTGGGTAATGGCCTTCGCACGCGGGGACTGGACAGTACGCACCGAGACCCGCACGGAGCTCTCGTGTACGGAAACAGACTTCCATCTACACGCGCAACTCGATGCGTACGAAGGGGAAGAGCGAATCTATGCCCGAAACTGGTCCACCACAGTGCCACGCGACCATCTCTGATACAGATGGGAGAATGTCGTGCGAGTCCTGACCGTCAATGCCGGCTCGGGAAGTCTGCACGTGGCCTACGTCGAGGACGGCGCCGTGACCGATGGCTGGATCTGTCTGAGTCGCCTGACTCGCCCAAGGCGCGGGACGCGATGCTGGCTTTTGTCAGCGTTTCCGGTGGTCCCCCTCCGAAGGCGGGGAGGGGACCACCTGACCCCTCGAGGCTGCCCGGACCAGGGCAGCCGTGCCGAAGTGCCTTGGATCATGGACGGCAAACCATGATCCTTACGTGGTGTCCGGTCCCGGACTCCACGTCGTCGTGATTGGCTGGGCATATGAGGCTGACCGTCTCCTCCGAGGACCTGAGGGACCAGTTCGTTCGGCTCCATACAATGCGCTGACTTGCAACGCCGCTCCCGTGCGCTGCGTGAACGTTCTGCGGACCTTCTCCGCACCAGTGCCGCCCTGCGGGCAACCGATGCATGGCTGCGGGTCGTCGAGGGCGGCGGGGCCGCGGATCAGGCTGGCGGCGCGGTCTCGCCCGCGATTGCTTCATTCAGGGTGGGATAGATGCGGAAGGCATCGTCGAGGCCGGTGATATTGAGGACTCGACTGGGGCCACGCGCTGGTGAGGTGAGCCGGAGTTCCACCCCGAGTTCCTTCGCGCGCCGGCGAGCCACCACCAGTGCGCTCAGACCGGTGGAGTCGAGGAACGACACGCCGTCCAACGCCACGACCAATACACGCGGGGGCTCTTGTTCGGTGAGCACGTCCAGCAGCTGGGCCCGAAGCTGCGAAGAGGTGGCGAGATCGATTTCTCCGGCCACCGTGACGACTGTAACGCCGTCTTGTTCGTACACGGTGGCCATCTCTACGGGCTGAAAGGGATGCTCGCCACCGGCCTGGTCAGGCGATGAAGCCATCGTTGCTCCGTCCACTGGGTCTAGGCAGACCAAGCCATCCTGCTGCCACGTTACGGCATCACCGGCCTGTTGACGGTTGTCCGATTGTGGACCCCAGCCATCAGAGGCGAAGTTCTAGCCAGACAGTTTTCCCGTCCCTGCGGTCGCGAGCGTAGCCCCACTGGGTACTCAATTGCTGGATGATCTGCAGTCCCCGGCCCCCTTCGGCCTCGCCATCCGGATCCTGGATCCTCGGGGCCTGTGACGATCCGTCGGAGACCGCCAGGTGGATGCTGCCGGCCCGGTCCACGCGCATGTACAGCCGCAACGCCGCGGTGGGAGGAGTGTGGACGACGGCGTTGGTGACCAGCTCCGAGGCCGCCACCTGGGCGTCCTCGGCGAGTTGCGGAAGCTCCGAGGCAAGCTCGCTGACCAGCTCCCGGGCAAGCCTTGGGGCGAGATCGGTGTGCGGCAGATCGATCTGCCCAGACCGTATGCCGTCCGTCACCTCGCGCTCCACAGCCTTCCTCCGAGCCCATCACAGCCAGCCAGGATGACCCGGGCGGCGCCAGCTACGCCAGCCCAGACTCCGCCGTCCCGCCAGTGCTGTCCGCATCAGGCAAGAATGGCTGGCCACGAAGGCCAGACTGGATGCTCAGCCCCCGACCTCTTAAGCGCCGAGTCTCCCGGTCCACGCCCGTGGGTGCCCGCACCGACAACCACACTCGTAGATCTAGCGACGGGCTCGCGAGGTATCGAGAGCCCAGAACACGGCGCCCGGTGGTCTCCGCAGGGCCCACCAACCTTTCAAGGGGCCGGATTCTCAGCACCGTTGCCTTCCGGCCAAGGCGCCAGCGTCCGAAAAGGCGTCCTTCCTATGTTCTGCGTCGGTCTCTGCCAATCAGACCAGAGCACAACGTTTGCGGGGTTCCTTCGCGGGCACACGCCGGTCAGGTTGAGGATGCCTGAGGTGACCTCGCGGGCGTACCCCGACGGATCTGACATGCGCGGACGCGAGGCCACCTCCGAATCCTGTTGTCCTGCATTGCGCTAGGAGCGCGCAAGGCCGGACAACAGGTCACCCAACCGCCTCGTGCCCTCCGCCGCTTCGCCCGGACCCGCCCGGCGGAGGGCACAGTGACACGTCGCCGAGTTCGTCAGTACGCCTGCACAAGCGGCGCTGGAACACTGGCAGGAAAGCCGTGTGGACCGGCGTCGCTCGTTGACGCCCGGAGCTCGGATGCTGTCAGAACGCTCAGCTCGCGACGACGCGGAGGGTCGTGAGTTCAGGGTCTGCCGCATCGGGGATGAACATGCCGGCTGGAGGGCCGCTGCGGAGGTAGTCCACGACGTCGGCGGTGATCCGTTCACCCGGGGCGAGGACAGGAACTCCAGGTGGGTAGGGGCTCACAATCTCCGCCGAAATCCGTCCGACCGCGGCGGCGGCAGGCACCTGCTCCGTCGGTCCGAAGAAGGCATCCCTCGGCAGCATGACGGTTTCCAGCTCCAAGGCGCCCTCCGGGGGAAGACTCACCTGTGGCTGGTCCTCGATCCGGTCCCGATCTGCGGGGAGCCCTTCAAGTGCGCGGACAAGCATCCGTTCGGTGTGATCGTCGTCGCTGTGAGTCAGTCGTACATTGATGCGACACGTGTCCGCCGAACCCACGTCGACGTGGTACGCACTGCGCATGAAGTCGCCCGCCTGGTAACCGCTGATGCCCAGGCCACGAACATCGATGGTGATCGACAACGGGTCAAGCTCATACGCGTCGCCGTCGGTGACCGTCCGCGCACCGAGCAGCTCCAGGCCCGCAACGTCGCCAACAGCGGCCCGAACCCGTTCTGCGCGTTGCAGCGCGGCGTCCAGCAGTCCTCTACCCTCCTCCACCATGTGTCGGCGCCAACCATCCAGCGATGCGTACACCAGTGAGGATGGACTGGTGGTGCCGAGGAGATCCTCACGTTGTTTGAGAACCGCTGGATCTACCCTGTCTCCCTGAAGATGGAACACTGAACTCTGTTCGATCGCCGCACCCATCTTGTGCACGCTGGTCACCACGAGGTCCGCATCAGCGTCCATCCCCCAGGTCGGCAGCTCAGGATGGAACGGCAGATGCGCGCCCCACGCCTCGTCCACGATGAGGGCGACCCCACGTGCGTGGCACACCTCCGCGACACCACGAATGTCCGCGCAGGTTCCCCAGTCTGTCGGGGTGATCAGCACCATTCCCTTCGCGTCCGGATGGTCTTCCAGCGCTTGCCGGACGTCTTCCGGCTCCGGCGGATGCGCCAGATGGCGCCGCTGGTCGAAGCGTGCATGGACCCAGACCGGGGCGGTGCCGTTGACCACCACGCCCGCGATGACGGACTTGTGGGCATTGCGAGAGATCAGCAGCTTCTCGCCGGGTCCAGCTACCGCCAGCATCGCCGTCTTGACCGACAATGAACTTCCACACGTCGAGAAGAACGCATGGTCTGCACCCACGGCGTCTGCCATGAGTTCTTCCGCCTGCTTGAGTACGCCCTGAGACTGTCGCCGGTCATCCAGACCATTGAGCATCAAGACGTCGGAGCTGAACACTCCCTCGCCCAGGACCTCCACCACGCGCGGGTCCGCGCCCCTGCCCTGCTTGTGTCCCGGCGGGCCATAGACGACATCCTTGCGGCGCCGGAACTCCTCGAGGGCCTCCAACACCGGGACACGCGCATGATCCATCAGGCCTCCTGGGTTCGCTGACCTTCACGGTGTACGAGCCGGCCGACAATGAACCGGGACGTCGTTCCTATTCCCGTGACGAGGACGGACACGCATAGGCTCGGAATGCGATGCCGTGAAGGTGGCAACGCGAGTCAGGTCACGCCTTTGAGACGTGCCGCTGCTCGAACGTTTTCCCCAGTGCCGCACGGGAATCGGCTCCACATGACACGCAAACAGACCCAGGCAGCGAAGAGAAACGTGCAGAAAGCCCAACAGGCGGCACGTTCGAAGAAGACGATCAGCCGACTTCCTCAGCAAACCCGCCGCGAACTCGGCCGGCAGGCGGCCAAGTCACGACAGCGCGGCGGCGAACCCGGACACAAACTGGAGGACCGCACCCGCCAGGACCTCTACGAGGTCGCCAAGTCCAAGGACATCCCCGGCCGGTCGAAGATGGGAAAGTGGGACCTGATCAAAGCCATCCGCAGAGCGGGATGAATCTCTCCGAACGGCACGTCTGGAACCTCGAACGAGAGGAACGACAACCGAAGGAGACGGCCCATGCGCATCGGCTACTTCCTCTCCTGTGAGGACTTCGGACCGGCAGACCTTCTGGCACAGGCACGGATGGCCGAGGAGGCCGGCTTCGACGCCTTGTGGATCTCCGACCACTTCCATCCCTAGAACGACGAGCAGGGCGAGAGCCCGTTCGTCTGGTCCGTCATCGGCGCACTGTCGCAAACGTCCAGCCTGCCGATCACAACAGCCGTCACCTGTCCGACAGTCCGGATCCACCCAGCGCCCGTCGCGCATGCCGCCGCAACCTGCCACGTGATGCTCAACGGCGGGTTCACTCTCGGCGTCGGCAGTGGCGAAGCCCTCAACGAGCACGTACTCGGTGACCACTGGCCAGCGGCCAGCGTCCGACTCGACATGCTCGAAGAGGCGGTAGAGGTCATGCGCAAGCTCTTCACCGGCCAGGTCATCGATCACCGAGGTCCCCACTATGCGGTCGAGAACGCTCGCCTCTACACCTGCCCGGACCAGCCGCCATCGATCTACCTATCGGCGTTCGGACCCGAAGCAGCCCGGCGGGCCGGTCGTATCGGGGACGGCTTCTGCTCCACGATCCCCCGACCCCTCCCTGGTCAAGGGCGCCGAGTCGGACGGCGAAGGTGAGCTCCGCCCGCTGTGGTTGGACGACGATGCCAGTTTCCTCGCGCACTTCACGGACACAACCTGCTCCCCCACGATCGGAGGGGAAGCGCATCATCAAACGTTGCGGCTAGCCAGACTCAGCGGTGGTGCGGTGAGCCGAGCGCCAGAGCGGTGAACAAGGCTTGACCTGTCCACGTGCGCGTGCTCCTGTCTCGGTGGGATCGATGGTTGATCGTGGGAGGGAACGTGGACGCCAGGCTGAATCGACGTAGGTTTCTCCAGGCCGGTGCGCTCGCCGCGAGCGTGTCCGCTGGCCTGTCGGGAGGGCAGCAACCGGCCGCCGGGGCCACCACCTTCCGCGGTGTCGCGAGACCAGAGCCGGAGGACGGGTATGACCTCTGGTTGCCTTACCGACTGGTCGGCGATGCCGGACGGCTCGCCGAGTACCGTCACCTGCTGCCGGAGGTCGTCGTCGAGGAGGACTCGGCTCGGATCGGCTCCGTACGCACTGAACTGGGCAAGGCGTTACCCGGCCTGCTCGGACGCGACGTGCCCTTCGTCGAGGTGCCGACGCGACCGTCCTCGCTGGTCGTTGGTACCTGGGACGGTTCGCCCCTCGTTCGTTCGCTGGTGAGTCGCGGCGAGATCGAACGCGTCGGTCCGGAGGGATTTCTGATCCGGTGGCGGCTGGCTGGCGGTCGTCGCCATCTGGTCGTGGCCGGCACCGGTGGCGCAGGAGTACTCCATGGCACTTTCGCCTTGTTGCGCAGGCTGCAACGCCATCAGTCCCTGCGGGGCCTCGACGTCGACGAGCACCCTCGCATGCCGTTGCGGCTGGTCAACCACTGGGACAACCTCAACCGTACTGTCGAGCGGGGCTATGCCGGGCGTTCCCTCTTCGACTGGAATGCGCTGCCGGCGCCCGACCCCCGCTACACCGACTACGCCCGCGCGCTCGCCTCTCTCGGCATCAACGGCACCGTGGTCAACAACGTCAACGCCAATCCGGCGTTCCTGACCTCGGACATGATCGTCCGCCTGGCCGGCCTCGCGGACGCCCTACGTCCGTGGGGTGTCCGCTTCCACCTGTCGGCCAACTTCGCAGCGCCGTTGGCCCTCGGCGAGCTGCCCACGGCCGATCCCCTCGACCCGGCCGTGCAGACCTGGTGGCGGGACAAGGCCGACGAGATCTACGCCGCCATCCCGGACTTTGGTGGCTTCCTCGTCAAGGCCAACTCCGAGGGCCAGCCGGGTCCGACCGACTACGGACGTACGCATGCCGACGGCGCCAACGCCCTCGCCCAGGCGGTCCATCCGTACGGCGGAATCGTCATGTGGCGCGCGTTCGTCTACGACGCGAGCGACGGTGATGTCTCCACCGATGCGTACGAGACGTTCACGCCACTGGACGGTGAGTGCGCCGAGAACGTCGTCCTGCAGGCGAAGTACGGCCCGGTGGACTTCCATATCCGGGAGCCCGTGCATCCACTCTTCGGAGCGATGCCACAGACGAACATGATGCTCGAGCTGCAGATCACCCAGGAGCACACGGGCCACGCGACCGACCTGTGCTACCTGCCCACCTGGTGGTCCCAGGTTCTCGACTTCGACACCCGAGCCCTCGGGAAGGGCACGACCGTGGCACGCGTGGTGGACGGCACGGCGTTCGGCTACACCCACTGTGGTGCGGCCGGCGTGCTCAACTGGGGCGACGAGCGAACCTGGTCCGGTCACCATCTCGCCGCCGCCAACGCCCACGGATACGGCCGGTTGATGTGGGATCCATCGACCCAACCGGCCGAGATCGCCCGCGAGTGGACCGAGCTCACCTTCGGCACCGACCCCGCGGTGGTCGAGCCGGTACGCCAGATGCTGCTCGGCTCGTGGCAGACGTTCGAGAACTACACCTCACTGCTCGGCGTCGGCAACATGGTCGCGGCCTCCGGCGGGCACTACGCCCCCGACCCCGTGGCTTCGCAGGCGGCGCACCGCTCCGACGCCGACGGCACCGGATTCGACCGCACGGCGGCGACCGGCACCGGCTTCACCGCGCTCTACCACCAGCCGTGGCGGCAGGCGTACGAGTCGCTCGCGGACTGCCCCGACGAGCTGCTGCTCTTCATGCACCACGTGGCGTACGACCATCGGCTGCACTCCGGGCGTACGGTCCTCGACCACATCTACCAGACCCACTTCGCCGGCCTCGCCACCGTCGAGGACTACCGCAAAGCCTGGAGTGCACTCGCGGACCGCATCGACGAACGCCGGCACGCCGAGGTCCTCGCGCGGTTCGACCAGCATGTCGAGCACGCCACCGCGTGGCGGGACAGCATCGTCGGCTACTTCTTCGAGCTGAGCCGGCGGCTCGCGACGGACCAGGCGTGGGTCCAGATCACGGTGCCGCCGGAATCCGAACTCCTGTTGGGCGGCTGGCCGACCCGGGTGCCGATGCGGGCGGGAAACGCCACACCCGACAGTCTGGACGTCACCGCCCGCGTCGACATCTCCGGCGCACCCGGTGGACCTGACCGCTGGACCGCCCGGACGGCGGCCGCCGCACTCCCGTCGCGAGAGTTCGCGACCCTCGTCCCCACCGTGGTCCCACCCGCGGCGGGACTCGACGCGACGCTTGACCTCGACGTCGCCGCCGGCGACCTGCCGGTCATCGGTGCGACCGGCGTCGCCTTCTCCGTGGCGCCCGCCGCGCAGCTCTGCCACCTCGCACTCGACGCCGGCGGGCCGAGCAGTCCACTTTTCACGTCGTACGCCCGCCTCACCCCGAACGACGCCTGGGACGCCGACCGCGGCTACGGCTGGGTGAGTCCGCCGCCGGAGTTCCGCGACCGGGGCAGCGGACTCGACCCGCTCCGACGCGACTTCTGCAACGCCACCCGCCCGGCCACCCTGCGGGTGCGGGTGCCCGCCGGAACGCATGAGGCGTACCTCCTCGTCGGGGACGTCGTGGGATCCGCGCCCACCGTCATCTCCTCGGGCGGTGTCGAGCTGGGCCGCAGCGATCCCCTGCCCGGCGGGGTGTTCGGCTGGGTGCACTTCCCCCTTGACGGTGACGCCGCCGGTCGCGACGTGGACCTCGAGCTCGCCAGCCTGCCCGGGGAGCACTGGCATCTGAACGCGTTCGCGATCGTCGATGCCACCGCCGCGCCGCCGCCGGTCGTCGTGGGCGCGGTGTCCGAACCCAGCCTGCGGCTGCTGCCCGGTGAGCCGACACCGGTGCGGTTCTGGCTCTACAACTTCACCGACGCCGATCAATCGATCGAGCCGGTCCTCAGCGTCGCCGACGGTTATACGGCCGAGCTGGAAACCCCGCACGTCGATGTACCAGGCGGGGGGGATGTCGAGGTGACGCTCACGGTCACCCGGGATCCCGCGACTGGCGGCGCCGGCGAACTGACGGTCACCATCGACGGCGACTCCCGCACGATCGGCCTCCAACCGGTCGACAACTGGCTCGTCGCCGCACAGCTGTCCGCGTCCAGCACCCACGCGCCATCGTCCGTCGCCAACCTCAACGACGGGAACACCGACTCCGAGCAGTGGGGTGGCGGTGGCGCTGGCGGATGGAACGACGGTACGGCCGGTGTCTTCCCCGACTCGGTCACCGCCACCTGGCCGCACCCGGTGCCGCTCGGTCGGGTCGTCGTGCACACGCTGGACGCGGAGGCGTTCCCGGCTGCTGCGTACGGCGTCCGCGACAACGACGTCGAGATCCGCGCGGCTGGTGGCGAATGGCACACCGTGGCCGAGGTACGCGGCAACATCACGGGTGTCGTGGAGAGCAGCTTCGACCCGACCGACACCGACGCCCTGCGGATCGTCGTCCACGACAGCAACGACCACGCGTACAGCCGCCTCGTCGAGATCGAGGCGTTCAGCAGCTGAACGGACCGACGGGGCCGAGACCGAACGACGAGGGAGAGCGGTGTCATGGACAACGAGCGGCGGCCGGCACGGCTGGATCGTGCGACGTTCCTGAAGGTAGCCGGCGGGGTGGCCGCCGGCGGCGTGCTCGCTCCCTGGTGGCCGGCCGCCAGCCAGGTGCTGGCCGAACCGGCAAGCGAGAAGCTGCGCGTGGATCTGTCCCAACCAGCGGGGAAGCCGACCTACTCCGCAACCGGTTTCCTGCACGGTCTCGGCGAGGACGGTACGCAACCACCGGACCCGTTGCTGCTTCCGTTGAAGGCGAAACTCTTCCGTGGCGGCGGGTCCACCCTGCCGGGCGGGGCGTGGTCGAAGGGCGGATACGACGGATACGCGGTGCGGTGGCAAAACGTCGTCGACCGTTACCGCCGGGTGGCGCCACCGCCGATCGAAGCCGAGTACTGCATCGTGCTGAGCGACCTGTGGGGCGCCGAGGGCGTCACGCTCCAGCCGACCGATCCGTACCCCGGCGACGACGGCGACTGGACGAGCTGGGAACGATTCCTCACCCAGGTCGTGAGCGACGCACACGCCGCGCGGCTGGACCCGGACCGGATCCAGTACGAGATCTGGAACGAGCCCGACTTCGGCGACCACTACTGGCCCCGCCCGTGGGAGCAGTACGTCCAGACGTGGCAACGAGGCGTGCGCCTGATCCGCGCGTTGGATCCGCGAGCCCGCATCGTCGGGCCGACCTTCACCCGGATGACGACCTCCGGCGACGGCGGCCACATGGACGACTGGCTCGACATGGCCGTCGCGAGCGACACCGTACCCGACATCCTGGCCTGGCACGACCTGATCCCGAACCGCGACCCCGTCGACCAGGCAGGGCTCGCCCGTCAGCTCCTCGCCGAGCGGGGCCTCGCAGGCGTCCGCCTCGAGCTGAACGAATACCTCCCAGGCGGCCAGCTCAATCCCGGCTTCAACGCGTGGTACATCGCCCGGCTCCAGCGGTCCGGGATCGACTACACCGCGCTCGCGATCTACGGGCCATGCTGCATGTTCCCGCTCCTCGACGGCCTGCTCGTCGACGTCGACGGCGAGCTGGTGACCGACGCGCGCTGGTGGGCGTACCAACGGTACGCCTCCATCACCGGAACGCTCGTGACCACACGCCCCACCGCCGATGTCGACGCCGTAGCAGGTGCGGACCCGGAGAACCGGCGGGTGCGGGTCCTTGTGGGCAACCGGATCGGCGCCGCCAGCGGCGAACTCGCCTCGCCCCTCTCGGTCACAATCGACGGCCTTCGACACGCTCATACCTACCTCCTTCGCGGCGGCAACATCCCGATACGGCTCGAACGCATCCCCCACAAGGCCGTACTCAGCGAACCCGAAGCCGTCAAGGACATCGACCTCACCCCCGAGGGCGACGAAGTGACCATCACCTTCGACTGGGCGGACCCACGGGATGCCTACGTCCTCACATTGGGCAAACACGAGACCGACCTGCCCGCCTACGCCGTGGTCGAGGTCCTCCCCGAGCGCCCGGTGCTGCTGCCCGGCGAGCCAACAACCGTGACGTTCCGGATCCGCAACTACACCGACACCGACCTGACGCTCGAACCAGGAGTGTCAGTGCCGGACGGGTACACCGCCGCCACGGCTGCATCGGTCACGGTGCCCGCGGAGGGAGATGCCGAACTCCAGGTGACCGTGACCCGTGCGACGACCGACCTTCGCGAGGTGGAGCTGCGCCTCGACGTCGGCGACTTGATGTCGCTGGTGAGGCTCGAGCCAAGTGACAACTGGGTACGCATCGCCGAGATGACGGCGTCGAGTACGCACAGTCCGTCCTCCCCGGCGTTCCTCAACGACGGCCGGACCGACCCCGACGACTGGGGCGGCGGCGGAGCGAACGGATGGAACGACGACACACCCGGCCAGTGGCCCGACACGATAACGGCGACCTGGACCCATCCGATCACCCTGAACCGCGTCGTCGTCCACACCCTCAACTCCGCCGTCTACCCCGCCTCGGCCTGGGGAGTACGCGACTACGACATCGAAATCCAGGCCGATGAGACCTGGCAGACCATCGCCCAGGTACGCGGGAACGTGACGGGCGTGGACGAAAGCCAATTCACCACGGTCGAAACTGACACGTTGCGCATCGTCATCCACGACACCAACGACCACACTTACAGCCGGCTCGTCGAAATCGAGGGATACCACAGCTGACGGAACGGCTCGAGCTCGGCCCCGTCGGCACCCGGCGACGTCCTGGACAGCTGGGGTGAGGACCTCGAACTTCTGCGACCAGCGTAGGCCCCAAGGCGCACAGTCGGTGCTTTCGCTCAGCCGCGCCCGGCCGCAAAGTAGTCCAACAGGTTGAACGGGTACGGCTTGGGTTGCGTACTGACCTGCGCGAGCAGGTCCTGGTGCTCGTCACTCAGGCTCCATCCGCTGGCGCCCAGACTGGAGCAGACCTGTTCGATCGTTCGTGGGCCGATGATGGGGGCGGTGACGCCCGGCTGCTGCATCAGCCAACGAATGGCAACCTGTGGCACCGATCGTCCCGTCTCGGCTGCGACCTTCTCGACCGCGTCGAGAATGGTCCAGGTGCGTTCGTTGTTGTACTGCTCCCAGGACATGTCGAACGGTATGTCCGAGCTGTCCTGCACGCGGCTGGACTGCGGACGCGGCGCGTCGCGCTTGAACTTGCCCGACAGCCACCCGGCCCGCAAGGGACTCCAGGGCAGTACGCCGAGGCCCTCGGCAAGGCACACCTGCAGGGAGTCCCACTCGATCTCTCGGTCCAGCAGGTTGTAGAGCGGCTGCAGTGCGACGTAGCGGGCCCAGCCGTTGCGTTCGCTGAGGTCCAGCGCCTTCTGCAACTGCCATCCGGCGAGATTGCTGGCTCCGATGTAGCGAATCTTGCCTGCCGTTACCAGGTCGCTCAGCGCCGACAGTGTCTCAGCGATGGGTGTGGTCTCGTCCCAGGCGTGGGTGTAGTAGAGGTCGATGTAGTCGGTGCCCAGCCTCGACAGACTGGCGTCCACGGAGGAGAGGATGTTCTTGCGGCTGAGGCCGGTGTTGGCCGGACCGCCTGTCCATCTCCCCAGCAGTTTGGTGGCGATGACGAAGTCGTCCCGGTCGCGCCGGGCGAGCCAGCGCCCGAGCACCTCCTCCGACCGACCTTCGGTGTAGCCCTTGGCGGTATCGATGAAATTTCCGCCCTGATCGGCGAACTCGTCCAAAATCTCGAAGCTGGTCTCCTCATCACTGGGGCCGCCGAAGTACATGGCGCCAAGGCACAGCTCGCTCACTTTCAGTCCGGATCGGCCGAGCAGACGATATTCCATAGGGACAACGCCTCGTTTCTGGAGTCAACCTGAGTCGAGCCAACGCTATGACTTCGAGCGCGCTCCAGGTCAACTCACGTGCGAGCGCACCATCGGGAGGCAATGGCGTAAGTCGACGGCAGCGAGCCGCCCGTCGGATGCCTGACTGGTTGCGTTGACCGTGAGCGCCAGGTCAAATCGTTGGCGAGAGCGATTCTCCACTGGTAAGCAGGTCGCCATGCAGGCCACCACTCGTCAGCCACCTGATCGTGAGGCGCGATGAGCCTGCCGGGTTTTGTGGTGATCGGGGCGATGAAGGCGGGCACCTCGAGTCTTCCTCACTACCTTGACGAAGGAAGCTCTGCTGGATGAGCGTTATATCGGGCCAAGTTTGTACGGCTTCCAACTCGCGGCGTTTCTCGATCACTTCGATCGGAGTCAGGTCCTCGTGGTCGCGAGCGAGGTGCTTCGCGACAGACCGCGCGTGAGGTGCTGAGCGCGGTGTTCGCCCACCTCGTCGTCGATCCCGCCGCGGTCGACCTCGACAAGCGGCATCACGACCACCGTTCGATAGACAAGCCCGTCCCGCGCCTGCACGATCTCCAGTGGCTGCCGCGACGTCAGGTCAAGCTCGTTCCGCGGTGGCGACCTGATCAACGCACCGGGCTGGCTCGGTTCCTCACCACCCGACGTGCGCGTGCCGACGACTCCGCGATCCCGCGCGAACTCCGCGACCGGCTTGCCGAGCGGCTGCTCCCCGACATCCGCGGCTTCGAGGATCTCCTCGGTCACGAAATACCCAGCAGTTGGAAGTGGACGACGGCGCATGAGTGGAAAACCCGTCCTCCAGGACAACGCGACTACCATTTCCGTCCCAGCTGGAGACGTAAGAGCCTCAATATCCCTAACTGCTGGGTGTGCCCATCGTCTTGTTCTCGTGCGGAAACTCGATGCCCGGAATCGGCTCGCGCAGGAATCCGCACAGCTTCTCCCACCCGTCGCCGGTGGTGATGTCCATGACCAACAGCCGCTCGGGATCTACCGTGGCGATCACCGCTTCATTGTGCTCGCGGAAGCGCTTCCTGAACAGGAACTCGTGTGCCACCGGCGATCCGTACGCGAGGTTGCGCAGCCGCCACCGAAACTTGTCTCTCACCGGATCAGTGACCGGGTGCGCGCGGTTGAAATGGTGTCCTACGCTTCGCCACCACGCATCTTCAGGTCGTACCGTGAGGATCACGAGCAGGTCCGGATAGGCATCTACCAGCTCACGATAGAAGTAGGCGGTTGGCAGGTCGGTGACAGCGTCCACGTCGTCGTACAGTCGGAAGTTCGGATCGTTGTCCACGCCGTAGATGATGTCGTTCAGCCGTTGCTGGTCGCAGTGAAGAGTTTCGTATCCGAGGATGCCCAACGCGCGAGCGAGGGAGGTCGTACCGGTCTTGCTCAGTCCCGCCCCGAGAATCTTCATCCGATCATTCCCTCAATCGCCGTGACTGGCCGACGCAGCGTGACTCGTCGGGTTCCCGGTGGTGATGCGCGACCTCGGCTGGCCTATTGGTAGCCATGTGCCGGGAGTTGGTACAGCTCGGCGTAGTGGCCACCGGCGGCCATGAGCTCTGCATGCGTGCCGATCTCCGAGACGCGGCCGTGGTCGATGACAACAACGAGGTCGGCGGCGGCGACCGTGGAGAACCGGTGTGTCACCAGCAGCGGCGGACCTGCCCACGAGTTCGCGGAGTTCGTCGGCAACCTGTGAGAGGCGACCAGGCTGGGCTGGGTCGTGGGTGAACCACGACCGCAGTCGCACATAGGTACTCATCGTTGGCAGTGTGGTTCAGGACCCGCTGCTCCGCACTCCGATTTGTCGACGGACTCCGCGCGACACCCGTCGAATGGTGAGCCGCGGCGGATGGCCCGGTGCGCCTACTGCGTGGTGAGGTGGATGTCGACAAACCGTGGGCGGTTGAAGTTGGCATTCGTCTTGATCACGTCGAGCCCACCGGACGCGTTCACGTTGTACGAGATCGTCAGCGTGCCCGGCTTGCTGATGGCTGGGTGCGCGGCGATGTTGTACGGCGCGTACAAGCCTTCACCCGAATGCGCCTCCGGCGCGACATAGACCGCCTGGCGACCGTCGAACGGTCCTGTCGGTGAGTCTGCGACTGAGACGTAGATGGTGTCCCCGAGCAGCGAGTCGGAGGTGGTCAGCACCCACTTGCCTTCCACCGGCGTCACGCTGTACGACGCACCCATCTCCCGGGCAACGCGCGCCGAGGCACCGGGATCGCTGGTCCACGTCTCGCCGGTGAAGTACGTCCACGAGTCGATGTCGGCAAGATGGCCGACGCGGGTGCGGGCGACGTGCATGTGCTTGTCGAGCCAGACGGATTCGACACCGTAGATGTAGAGGAACTGTCCACAGCGGACCACGTCGACGCCCCAGGCGACGTCACCATCCATCGGCACCGTTGTCACGGCATCGATGTCGAAGTCCTTGTCGAACGTGACCAGTGTGGTACCGATCCATGCGAAGTTGAACGGTGGCGGATCGTCGGTGGGGCCTTGTTCGTACTCGAAGACCTGCAGTTTGCCGTCGTCGACGATGCCATCACCGTTCCACTGCCACAGCGGGCCGGCAAGGGAGGTCGGATCATCCCGGGTTCCGCCGGTGATGGTGAGGTCGGGCAGACCGTCACGACCGCCCAGGACGGCGGAGTTGTTGACGAGTCCAGGCGAGTCGCCGAGGCTCTCATCGTCGTTGACCGGGCCCAGCCAGGTGTCGTTGAACAGCCAGACGACCTGCTTCCCGGGCAGGAGGGTCGAATAGGTGCCGTCAGCCGCGGCCCAGCCGCCTTCGTTCTCCCAGCCCCCACCGCTGTTGCCGAACTCCCGCCACGCCTCGGTGAGCTCGACGTTGGCTGTCGCGTCCTCGACCACGACGTTCCTTCCCGTCGGGGACCCGATGCACGTCCCCGGCATGGGGTCCGTCGACCGCGGATCTGGACCGGTCGCCGATGCGGCAGTGGGAGCCAGAATCGCTGTCAGTGCCGCTGCGGCTAGGAGGGATACCCCACACCTGAACCGAAGTCGTTTCTGCATAGGTACCTCCAGGCTTGGTGTCCCTGTGCACGCGAGCGCCGCGGCATGCACGCCAGGACACAGTGTCAGGAGGTCGACCAGGAATGTCCACGCCGACGTCGAAGTAGGCCCGTCAGACGTCCTGAATCGGCTCACTGGAGGCCCTGCTGCGGGTCACGCCCCGCACATCGACGCCGTGGGGCCGGCGTGCGCCGCCATCTGGTGTCGTGAGGCGCCGGGCTGGCGATTCACGGCGGGTTGCTGGTACTGATGCTTCTCGAAGCCGACCCGACACCTTGCTCACCTTGCTGACCCCGGAGGACCTCAGCTGTGGAGATCTGGATCAACCCGGCATGTTCGAAGTGCCGTGCCGCCACCAAGGCCCTCGACGAGGCCGGGGTCGTCTACACGGTTCGCCGCTACCTCGACGATCCGCCCACGGCGGACGAGTTGAACGATGTCCTGTCGCGGATGAAACTCGAGCCCTGGGATCTCGTTCGGCACAACGAGCCCGCTGCCCAACCTCTCCGTGACCTTCCCCGCGACGCCGCTCACCGCGAGGCGTGGATCGAAGCGATGGTCTCCCAGCCCATCCTCATCCAACGCCCCATCCTCACCGCCGACGACTCCACCACCGCGGTCGTCCGAGACCCCGAAACGCTCGCCACATTCCTGCCGTGACGGGGACAGTCCGCCGTGACTTGACCGCGGCGCCTGCGCTGGGCTGCGCCTGCACCGCACCGCTTCGGCGGTCAGCAGTGACAGGCTCGTAAAAGGTCCACAGAGTGACAGCGAAGCCGTCACGAAGGTAGACGGCGGGCTCCACGCGCGGGTCGAGTTCGCCGACAGGGCTGCCAGTTTCGGCCAGACGGCGAGCAACCTCTGCTTCGAACTCCAGGCTCGCTTCCCACGATGATCGTGCGACCCGAGCAAGGACATCGCAGGGAGTCAGGCGTACGGCGATGCGGTCCGAATTGTGAAGGACGACCACATCGTTGACGTGAAGCCCGAGCGCGGAGGCAGTCGCCCTGGCCGCGTCCACGGCCCGCCGGACCTCAGTTGGTTCCATGGCCTTCCTCGATGTCGTGGCGCAGCGCCCCGTCGATGCTCACTCTCGACCGCCGAGACACCCTAATCCGCCGGCGTCATCGTGGTTTCCAGTCGTGGCTGCTTCTTCCCCAGCCACGATGTGTCGTTCTCGCCTCACCCTGTTCGTGGGTATGGCGAAGGGTGCGATGAGGATCGTGAGAGGGAGAACGTGATCGACCCGTACTTCTGCTGCGTCCGAGATTGCCAAACAGCGTGCTGAGACGATCATCCGGGCGCAGCGCGCACAGCTCCTGGCCTCCGAGTTGCGGGCCGGGCGAGTCCACCGACATCGAACGGGGAAAAGGTGGGGTCAGCCGATGGTCGCGCTTGCTCGCCGAGTGGATTGGGCAGCGCCCCTTGCTCCGCGCCTTAACGAAAGCCGAGGACATGACAACAGTCGCATCGACGGACGTCAAAGAGCTGAAGCGGCCCGGTCGAGCTCCAGCCCAAAGCAGGTTCGAGGAGCTGAGTCGTCTATTGAGACCTCAGCTGGAGATGCATTTCGATGCCGTCGAGTAATCGGGTTAGCCCGAACTCGAATGAGAACTCATGCTCAGCGTCGGGATCCGAGCGCCCGGCGTCATCGAAGACGCGGCGGATTGTCGGGTAGTGCTCCGGGTCGAGCAATTGAGACCAGTACGGTTTGTGTGCCTGCCACCAGTCGGCGTCGCTGAAGCCGGCTGCGTGGGCAGTGCGAAGTGATACCTGGCTTCTGGCCGCACCTTGGACGAACACACTGAGAGTCATCACGGTGGCGTTGATCTCGGCTACGGTCAAACCGGTGTCCACCAAGGCGCTCAGATCGCGCTCGTACTTTGCAGTCACGTTTGGCCCACATGCGGGGCGGAACGCGATCAAGTCCAGGAGCCATGGATGCCGTAGGTACCGATCTCGATCGTTGCGGGCGATGTCGGCCAACGCGTTCCGCCAGTTGGTGTTGGCGGCTACCGGGTGCAGATCCTCGCCGATCACGTGGTCCACCATGAGCGCGTACAACTCGGGCTTCCCGGGCACGTGAGTGTAGAGCGACATGGTGCCGACCGAAAGGCCTTGGGCGACCGTCCGCATGGTCAGACGCTCGAGGCCGTGTGCGTCGGCGATCTCGACGGCTTGGTCGACTATTCGCTCGACCGACAATCGATGCCCGTAACTCGTCCGGTTCGACGTGCGCCACAGCAATGGCAGTACCCGAGCCGGATCAGCTCCATGATCGATCGCCATAGTTGCATCCTAGTCCTGTACGCAGTACGCTTCCGTACGATGTACGGAAGCGTACGTTGTACGACATCGCGCGGAGGGAAACTTCCAGCCGTGCCTGAGGCTATGAGGGCAGAACGTGAGATCACTGATCGTCTCGTGCAACGTCACCGTCGACGGTTTCATGGCCGGACTGGGCAATGACCTGGCCTCTCTCGACTTCATCGTCCCCGATTCGGAGCAGGAGAACGCTCTGGCGGCGAGATTCCGGGAGGTTGCCGACACCATCGTCTTTGGCCGGCAGACGTTCCTGGACATGGAGGCCTACTGGACCAAGGTCGACAGCGACATGGCCGCCTGGATCAATGCGACGCCAAAGGTTGTGCTGTCCACCGACAGCGGCGCCGACGTGAGCATCTGGAATAACACGACCTTGGCCGCTGGCGATGGCGCAGAGCGGGTGAGGCGGTTGAAGGCGTCCGAGGGCGGGGGCCTGGTCATGTTCGGGGGCGTGCAGACCATCCGATCGATGATCGCCGCCGACCTTGTCGACGAGTACTGGCTCAAGATCAGCCCTGTAGCGGTCGGCCAGGGCAGTTCGATGTTCGCCGACCTCCCCGAGCGCCGGTCGTTGACACTGCGCGGCGCCAAGGGCTACCCGTCCGGCATGCTCGACGTGACCTACGCCAAGTAGTACGCCAAGCCGACCTCACCGCAGGAGGCTTGAGTCGAGGGCCACGACCCCGGAGTCTGACGCTCCACCCTCTGACGCTCCACTCTCTGACACTCCACCCCGTGACGCTCTGCCGTCAGGAGCCCGGAAGACCGTGACCTTCGGGATGCAGCGGTGGCCCACGGCCCTCGCTGTGGTCGCCGGCGCGAACACTTTCCTTGATCGGATCACCGACGGGCTCGTCCACAGCTTCGCCGAAGCGCAATCACGCGCTACAGCACATATATAAGTGCTGTCATTTCTGACAGGAGGACGGATGTACCCCCAGCTCGAGCCCTACGACCAGGGCATGCTCGACGTCGGCGACGGGCACCGCGTGTACTGGGAGGTGTGCGGCAACCCGGACGGCAAGCCCGCGCTGTACGTGCACGGCGGCCCCGGCTCGGGGGGTGGAAGCCCGATCCAGTTCGACCCCGCCGCCTACCGGGTGGTCTCGTTCGACCAACGCAACTGCGGTCGGAGTACTCCGCACGCCAGCGAGCCCGGGATCGACCTGTCCACCAACACCACCGACCACCTGATCCGCGATATGGAGCAGCTGCGCGAGCACCTGGGCATCGACAAGTGGCTGCTGTTCGGCGTTTCCTGGGGCTCGGTGCTTTCCCTGACCTACGCCATGCGCCACCCCGAACGCGTCTCCGAGATGATCGTGACCGCTGTCGCCACCGGGAGACACTGCGAGATCGAGTTGATGATCCGCGGCTTCGGCGCCCTGTTTCCCGAGGCGTATGAGCGTTTCCTCGCCGGCGTCCCCGATCCGGGCGAGGACATCTCCGCCGCATACCACCGCCTGCTCATGAACCCTGACCCCGCCGTTCACCGCAAGGCAGCCGAAGACTGGTGCGCCTGGGAGGACGCCTTCGCCACCATCCCGCCCAACCGTGACGTCGAGCACGAGCCGTGGGAGCCGCGGTTCCAGCTCGCCTTCGCCCGCCTGGTCACCCACTACTTCAGCAACCGGTGTTGGTTGCCCGACGACCAGCTGGCCCGCCAGGGGCACGTGTTGAAGGACATCCCCGGCGTCATCGTGCACGGGCGACTCGACCTCGGCGCGCTCGCCGGTGCTCCATGGGTGTTGCACCACGCCTGGCCCGGCTCCGAACTCGTGATCGTCGAGAACGGCACCCACGGCACCGGGAACGACGAGGCCGTCATCGCCGCCACCGACCGCTTCGCCAAATAGCCCGTTTCGGTCTCATAGCGGCCGGTGCGCAGCATCGGGAGACCCCAAGGCCGGAACGCTGTCACCTGAGGTGTCCGGTAGTGGATCCCCTTCCGGACAGGCAGGACCACTGAGGATCGGTCCTGAGTTCCTTGCTCATCACTTGGGACATGCGCAGAGTGTCGAACGTGAAGAACGTCGCCAGTGAGCCCCAACAGCTGCCTCGATTCGGCCCGCTTAGGCAGGTGCCGCCGCCCGCGCAGGTGCTTTCGATGCTTCCGGGCGCCGCACTGGATAGTCAGGTGACTGTCAGCAGGATGGGTACCGTCGGCGGATACCCCAACGACGGTCTTTGGCGAGTCGAGGCAGTGCAACGCCGTTCGAGCAGGTCAGCGACTGTGGTGGTCAAGCGGACCGGCCCGGCATATCTCGGGACTTTCAGGGTCTGGCGATTGCGAGCCGGCCCGTCCGATCCGCAGTGGTGGGGGCGCGAGGCAGCGCTCACCCGCTGAGTTTAGGTGAGCACCAGCCAGCGGCGGCCGTCGATCAGTTCGCGCACCGCGTCCAGGTGGCCGGCGTGGCAGGCGGTCTCGACCATCACGTGCTGGACGACCTCACGTACGGTGTCCAGGCGCCAGTCACCGAACTGGCCCTGCGGCCACCAGGCCGGCGCGGCGTCCAGCGAGGTGACGGCGAGGATCGTGTTGGCACGCTCGGCCTCTTCCCGGTAGTTGTCCAGTACGTCCTTGGCGGGCGTGTCGGCGGTGACCTGCCATGCGTTCTCGATGTCGCTGTGGAGGGTTTCGATCACGTCGGTCTCGCCGGCGATGACGGCGCGGAACCAGCCGCGCTCGACGTCGTGGGCGAGGTGGTGTACCAGGCCGAGGCAGGTCCAGGCGGACGGCAGCACCGGCCGCCGCAGCGCCTGGTCGTCGAGGCCTTCCAGGATGCCGAGCACGTGCTCGCGCTGGGCGTCCAGGTATGAGATGAGGGTCCGGGTCTCGCTGGGGGTTGGCATGGTGTCTCCTTGGTGGTGTTGAGCGCTGACATCGGAGACGTCGGAGCCACGGCCCGGGCTTCGACTTGTCGAAGCCCGGCGTGCGGCTCCGACCTTTGTGGTGATGGACCGGCAGCGCGCCGGGCCGAGTACCGAGGAGGACGACCGTGAAGTACGTGATCCTGATCCACAGCAATCCGGACCCGTGGGGTCACCCGACCTCGCACTACACGCCGGAGGGGAAGGCGATGCCGACCGAGTGGCACGAGCGGACCGACCGGGAGTTTGAGGCGCTGTTGTCGGAGATGTCAGCCTCTGGCGAGTTGGTGAGCGCCGAGGCGTTGGCCGACCCGTCCTCGTCCACCGTGTACGCCTGGACGCCCGAGGGCCACCTGGCTACCGATGGGCCGTACGCGGAGGTCAAGGAGCAGTTGGCCGGGTTCTTTCTCATCGACTGTCGTACCCGCCAGCGGGCCGAGGAGATCGCCGCCCAGTTCGCCCAACCCGGCGGGACCATCGAACTGCGGCCGGCGATGTGGCCCGGCGCCGAGGACCAGTGACCGAGCCGGACCTGGCCGACCTGTGGCGCGCCGCCGCGCCACAGGTCCTTGCCGCGCTCGTACGCCGACACGGCGACTTCGGCGAGGCCGAGGACGCGGTACAGGAGGCGCTGCTGGCGGCGGCCGTGCAGTGGCCGGCCACCGGCGTGCCGGATGATCCGAAGGCGTGGCTGATCACCGTCGCCTCCCGCCGGCTGATCGACGCTCACCGCGCCGACACCGCGCGGGTCCGCCGCGAACACTGGGACGCGCTACGCACGCCCACCGACCGGCTCACCGCACCGCCGGCAGACACCGCTGGCCCGGCCGACGACTCGCTCACCCTGCTGCTGCTCTGCTGCCACCCGGCGCTACCGCGCCCGGCCCAGGTAGCACTGACCCTGCGCGCCGTCGCCGGCCTGAGCACCGCCCAGATCGCGCGGGCGTTCCTGGTACCCGAAGCCACGATGGCCCAGCGGATCAGTCGCGCCAAAGCCAAACTCCGGCAGGCCGGCGCACGGTTCACCACACCACCGACACCCGAGCTGCCCGAGCGGGTGGCGGCGGTCGCGCATGTGCTGTATCTGATCTTCACCGAAGGCCACACCACCAGCACCGGCACCGGGCTGTACGACGTGTCGCTGACTGGCGAGGCGATCCGCCTCAGCCGCCGGCTGCACCGACTGCTGCCGAACAACAGCGAGATCACCGGCCTGCTCGCCCTCATGCTGCTCACCGACGCCCGCCGCGCCGCCCGCATCGATGCCGACGGCAGCCTGGTGCCGCTGGCCGAGCAGGACCGCACCCGCTGGGACGAGGCCGCCATCGGCGAGGGCATCGCCCTGATTGAGGCAGCCCTACCGGTCGGACCGGTCGGCCCGTACCAGCTGCAGGCCGCCATCGCCGCCGTGCACGCAGACGCCGAGCGTGCCGAGGACACCGACTGGTCCCAGATCGAGACGCTGTACCGGATGCTCACCAACATCGCGCCCGGCCCGACTGTCACCCTCAACCACACCGTCGCGGTCGCCATGGTCGACGGCCCAGACGCGGGTCTCCGCATGCTCGACCCGCTGCTGGCGGACAAGAGGCTCCGCACCAACCACCGCCTCCACGCCGCCCGCGCCCACCTTCTCGACCTCGCCGGCCGCACCGCCGAAGCCCGCACCGCCTACAGCACCGCCGCCCGCTTCACCACCAGCATCCCCGAACAGCACTACCTCAACGCCAAGGCCACCCGCCTGCGCCTCCAGTAAGAAAACCGGCCTGCCGGAGTCGATCCCCATACGGACACGGCCCCCGGTCGAAACGCTGCCCCTCTGATGCGTCATCGCGGTGTTCGGGCGCCGTTCCCCAAAAACTTCGGGCCTCCACTGCGGACCGAAGACTGTCGCGGTGGGCGTCTGCGATTTTCGATACGCCCGCGATATGCGGACGCTGGTAGGCATGGCCACCATGATGAACCAGCCCGCATGAATGACACCGGTTCCGCCTCGCCGTGGCGTCGGCGCACGCTCCTCGGCACGCTCGACGCCGCGCCGTTGGCCGCTGGAGGAGTTGGGTCGGCGTCGTCCTCAGCAACTACGACGACCTCCAGGAGTTCGGGAGATCCTCGACCAGGAGCAGCGGGCCATCACTGGCGGCCAGCCAAATGACCCACCAGGCGGCGGCTGACGGGCGGCCACGGCCGGCCGACACCAAGAGCAGGGTCCCCTGACGTTCTCGTGGGTAATGGGAGCACGCTCGGTCTGGGCCACCATCGCACATGAAAATGTGAGCCACCAGATGTCGAATCCCGTATAGCCCCGTTCGTCGGTGGATAAACCGCAACGGATGCATGGAGGCGATCATGAACGACCAACCAACCAGCACGGGCCTCCCACCTGTGGTGGACAGGAAGACCTGGCAGGAGGCGCGGGAGGCACTGTTCGCACGGGAGAAGGCGCACACCCGCGAAGGGGACGCGATCGCGGCGGCGCGGCGACGGCTGCCAATGGTGGAGATCGACGCCACCATCGAGGTGATCGGTGCTCACGGACCGATCCCGATCCTCGACGTCTTCGAGGGTCGCAAGCAGCTGATCGCTTACTTCCACGCCTGGTGGCCCGACCAGCCCGCCACGGAGCAGTGCGAGGGGTGCACGTTCTTCAACTGCCAGGTCCGCGAGCTGTCCTACCTCCACTCCCGCGACATCACCTACGCCGTCCTCTGCAAGGGCCCGTACGCCGAAAGCGTCCGGTACCGGGACTTCCTGGGCTTGGACATGCCGTGGTACTCGGCCGAGAAGACCGCGCCACGACTCCTGGAGGGTCGCGACTGGCAGACACACCATCTCGTCTGCTATGTCCGCGACGGGGAGCGGGTGTTCGAGACGTACTACACCGGTGGTCGCGGTGTCGAGATCATGGCCCCCACCCTCGGGCTGCAGGACATGACCGTCTACGGGCGCCAGGAGGCGTGGGAAGAGTCCCCCGGCGGCTGGCCCCAACCCTGGTACAGCGCCGAGAATCCCGATACCTGGCGTACGAACGGACGCCCCATCGCCCAGTGGTCACGCATCGAAGCCGGCCACTCTGACCAGCTGACCTAACGATCAGCCTCGGACGCGTGTCCGTTTGCTGATCACCAGCCGTACGCGGGAGGCTGGTGAACTGAGACGCCGGAGCGGAGATCAATCCGAGCGCTTGGCCTGCATGCAGTCAGGAGCCCGAAGGTCGAAGGATGTCTTGCGCTTCTTGTGGGAGGCGGGCCAGGAGTTCGGCGGAGACTGGCCATGGGAGGACGTTGTGGCGTGGTGCGTCGTCGCGAACGTAGAAGGCGAAAATCGCCCTTCGTGGGCCGCCGCTGGTGTTTTCACCGGCGGCGTGAAGGGCGTGGCCGTTGAGGATGAAGGCATCCTCGGGTTTGCCGAGCAGGCGCTGTCCGTCGGGCTGCTTCTCATCCTCAGGCACCTGTGAAGACTCGAGGTCAGTCCACCGGTGCGAACCAGGGATGACGCGGGTTGCGCCGTTGTTGGCCTTGAATGGGTCCAGGGGGAAGATGGCGACGCACTCGTAGAACAGATCGTTCCGCGGCGAGGGTGGACAGTCGGTGTGGAGCTTCGCCGCGCTGGTTCGGCCGGGGCGGCCCGCCACTTTGGAGATTCGCCGGTCGAACCCCTGGAGATGGAAGTCGCCACCCAGAACATGCCTGACGTACGCGAGGACCCTCGGGTGATGCCAGAGGCAGTCCAGACGTTCGTCGTCTAGACCCGTTGGTTTGGCATCGGGGGCGGCCGCGAGAACTGACCGCACCTGCTGAGCACTGAGCACGTTACGTACGCGCAGGTAGCCGGCGTCGTCCAGTTGGCGCCGCTCGTCGGTCGTAATCGCAGCGGGCGTAACAGTGGCGACTCTCATGCCGGCCACCGTAGGCGGTAGACGCCGCGCCAAGCGACTCGTAATCGGGTGGCGCCGGACGGTGATGGGTCGCCGCCGCGGAGTTCTACAGCAACGTCAAACGGCATAGCCTGCCACCTCTCCGGTCTTAACCGGAGGCCACTTTCGTGTTCGAACCCGGGGATCCCTCTTTGAGACGGCGCGGAACCGTACGCCCAATGGACTGGACCTCCACCTCGGTCCTAGGCGTTGCGGTTCATGAGGTTGGTGAGGCGGGGGGTGTGAGGGCGTGAGACGGGGGTCTCCGTCGGCAGGATGTGAAGTGCTGACCACACGTCCTGTGTTCCGAAGGAGACCCGCGTATCCCCACCGTAATGCCCCGTTGACTCCTGCTGGCCGGCTGCGTCTTGTTCAGCGCTGTGAGCCCCGTCCGATCGCCCATGTGGCGGCTGAGGCTGGTGTGTCGCGGCAGTGCCTGTCGAAGTGGGTGAGCCGGTACCGGCGATGTGGCCAGGTCGGCCTGCTCGACCGGTCGTCGGCGCCGCAGGCCTCGCCGTCGCAGACGCCGACGGAGGTGGTGGACCTGATCGAGTCCTGGCACCGCAAGCGCAAGTGGTCCGCCCGCCGCGACCGAGCTGGCTGCGATCGGGCACCGGCTCTCGGCCGCGACGGTGGGCCGCTGGTTCGTCCGGCTGGGCATCAGCCGCCGCCGCGACCTCGACACCTCAGCTCGCGGAGGTGTGTCGCGGAAGATCGTTGCCGAGACGCCGGAAAGACCGGTCGCGGCGGCCTCGATCGCGGAGGCGAGAGTGGGGTCGATCAATGGGGTGTTCGGCCGGTCTGGCTAGCGCTCGGTCCCGTAAGGGCACGACTCTCAGGTGTTGAGGTCGTCGGAGCGTCCGGCCTCCAGGCGGTCCCACTGCGCGATAGGGCGTCCGCCCGACTCCGACACTGGTGGCCACGCGGGTGAGCCGCCGTCGGTCCGCATGGAGCACTGCTGTGGCCAGCCAGGAGGCGAGTCCTCCCATGATTCCTGGCATCCGTAGACGGTGGCGTCCAAGAGCGCGTAGCTGTAGTCCATTGCCTCGACGCCGCGCCGGCTCGTCCAGTAGGTCTCGAACACGCGGTCGCCGTCCCGTAGGTGGCACACGAGGTGGAACAGGCCGAGCTCGCGACCGACGAGGAGCGCGTCGAGTGAGGGCTGTGCTGAGTACCACGGCATATCCCAGCCCATGAAGTCGCGATAGCGGACGCTCTCGTCGTACGACACCTGGGGATCGGCCGGTCCGAACGCGGTGTTGCGTCCCTGACTGAAGACGGCGTAGGTGATGTCACGGGAGTGCAGGTAGGCCAACTCGCCGACCTGGCTGAGGAACAACGTGCAGCCTTCGCACTGCTCAGGCGCGGGCCGTCCGGGCCACCACATGAAGTAGTAGGCGATGAGCTGTCGACGCCCGTCGAACGCGTCGAGCAGGGTCAGCGGCCCGTCGGGTCCGATCAACTCGAGCTTGGCGTCGACCTCGACCATGGGCAGCCGCCGCCGTGCCGCGGCGATCGCGTCACCTTCGCGGGTATGCGCCTTCTCCCGAACCCGCTGCCTGTCCAGTTCGGCCTGGAAGGTTGCCCGGTCCACGGCTGTGGGCAGGCTCTGTGCGTTGCCGGGGCCGGGCATCGGCCCACCCGAGTTTGTTTCATCGGTCATGACTGTCTCCTCTTGCTGTTCCGGTTAATGTTCTGGCGGCTATGCCCGCGACGGCCGCGAGTCCACATGTGACGACCTTCCTCCGATGGAGGAGGTCACTGTCGGTGATCTGAGTAGTGCTGCCGGCGGGCGAGCATGGCGACGAGCATTCCGAGGAACATCAGCTCGTGCCCGGCCATCATTGCCGTGTGGTGGCTGGTCGTACCGATCCATAGGGGCACCATTGCCAGGAAACCCACGTTCATACCGGCGACCATTTCGCCGATCAGCCGGAGGCGGTACCCCCGCAGCCGCATCCAGGCGGCCACCACCACCGTCATGTTGGCGGCCATCAACAGCGCCGAAACCGTTGTGCCGACCAGGGCATGCGGGCGACCTATGGCCGAAGCTAGCAGCGACTCCAACCGACCCAGAGCGACCATCCCCACGAGCATGACCGCCACCATCTCCACGTAGTGGCGGGCAAACCAGAGCACCGCCGTGCGCGGAGCTCGACTCGGGCGTGAGCCATCAGGTCTGTCTGTCGTCAAATCAGCATGCGTGCTCATGATGGAGCCCCTTCGATTCTGGGCTAGGCGAGGCGATTGGTCAGGCGAACGACCGGCGGGCCAGGATCAGCAGGCTGGTTGCCGCCGTGCGCAGCACCCCAGAAGTGGGTTCGAGCAGGCGAGCGGGACGAGGCGGGCGTCCTGGAAGCTCCAGGCGCGCCACGCGCTCGAGGTAGACGCGGTTCGGGTGATCGACGGGGTTGGAAATCGCTGGCCACATGAGCTTTACTCCGTTCAGCCGGAATGGGTTTTGCCCACCGACGAACGCGTTACCGCGATATTCGACATCGCCGTCAAAGAATCTTCAGTTCTTGATCTCCTTGCCGACGCCCAGGGTCCCGCGCCGGCCGGCACAGGCGTTCGACGCGGACGCGCGGCCGTGTCAAACTCTGACGATGAGGTACGCGCTGCTGATCTGTGACGACGAGTCGATCTCACCGAGCACGGAGGAGCTCGAGGCCGATCCGGTGTTTCGGGCGTGGGGCGAGGATCTGGAACGCCGCGGCGCCGAGCGCTTCGGAGCGCGGTTGCGTCCGAGTGCCGATGCCACGACCGTTCGGGTCCGCAACGGCGAGACCCTGGTCTCTGACGGGCCATTCGCAGAAACCAAGGACCTGGTGGGGGGCATCGTGATCCTCGAGTGCGCCGACCTGGACGAGGCGATCGAGATCGCCGCTGGACATCCCTGGACGCATCGGGGCTGCGTCGAGATCCGGCCGATTTGGGAATGACCCAAGTAAGAAGCAGCCCGCTGGAGGTTGCTGATACTGCCGCGACTCCCGGAGTCGCGGCAGTATCGGTGTCGTCGGCTCAGGTGGCCTCGAGGACCGGCTCGACCACGCGTTCGACTGGCTCGCGGGCATCAACGGCAACCCGTAAGTGTCGGCACGTGACAGCCGCCGGCGACTCGTTCCGCCCTGACCTCCAACGGCCCGACCCGGCTGTCCGGTAAGGGATCCGCCGATCCTCTTACGGACACGTCGCCTTCACCATCCGCGAGGGCGACCGTGATGCCCCGCGGTGCGGTGCAGGGGATGCAGATTCGGCCTTTTGTCGCATCGGATGAGCTCGGCTGGGGTCCCGACTCCGCCGCGCAATCCGTTCATAGTCCACGGTCCGGATCGCGAGTCCGCTGACAGGCGATGGAGCCGAACCCTTGTCGCCGAGCTTGCTGGTGACGTTGTGTGAGGCGGCAACCGTAGTGGAGCACCGTTTGCACAAGCAGCGGTATCCCCCTGCACCGTCGACGTTGCTCGGGCGTGCACTGTCCATCGGGTCGGTCGACCCGACCTGTCCCACCAGCCAAGGAACGGCGAGCCAGCGCTGGACGGGCGTCGGGGCGTCCGTGCGCGAGACGGTTCCGATCTGGTTTGCTTCGGAGTTCGTCCGGCCCGGAGGCCAGGCAGGGGCGAGGCTCAGGAAACCGTCGGTTGGACGACTCGTCTGATCACGTCGCGGGCAACACGGTGTCCGGTGAGGGATCCCTATCCCTGCGCGGGAGGTTCCTCTTGCGGACGGGGCTCCCTCCTGATCGGAAACCGCCGACAGCGTGACGAGGCGCGGACCCGGCGTGGGTTATACGGCTCACCTGCGGAGACGCTCAGCTCGCCGAGGCGTATCGCGAATGATCGTTACCGGACGCGGGCAGTAGTGTCTGGCGTGTGATCTGGGTCTATTAGCCGACGATAGGGCGAAGGTAGGCTCGCCGGGTCCGGGCATGGATCGAGGAGGTGCTCATGCGCATCGGTATCGGGGTTGTCCTGCTGGTTTTGGGTGCGATCCTGTATGCCGCCGATGTTGATCTGCCCCACGTCAACGACGACGCACTCGGATTGATACTGCAGCTGGCCGGCCTTGTCGTCATCGTCATGGCGGTGATCACAAAGGTCGACCGGCCGGAGGTGGGTACGACCATCGGCCTGTTGTTGATTGCCGCGGGCGCCATACTGGCCGTGGCCGTCCGCGTCGAGTTACCTCACGCCGCCGCCTATGTACTCGGAAGTGCATTCGTCAGCGCAGGCGTCCTCACGCTGATCGCGACAGTGGGGGTGATCATCGGGCGGCGACGCTTGGCAAGCGGCCGCCGCACGGTGAACGGTCGGCTGGTCGAGCCTCCCGAGTCCGATGAGGGTGGCCCGATCTTGCGGTCTGATCTTGCGGTCATTTCCGATAAGGATGCGGCGAAGGCCGCCCGCTTCCGCAGCCATCCGCACGGTGACTATCCCACGCCCAGGGATTAACGGCGCCGGCTGCCGATGAGCTGGTGGCGCCTGAGGATGACCTCCGCACCCCGAGACTGCCAGCGGTCTCTGTTCACGTCAAGATGCCCCCTTCCAGTCAGTGCTGGAACCCCTGCGAACGTGCCGCATGGCCGGCGTCCACTCCGCGCGTTTGATTAGTAGCGGTTGGGTGGGTAGGGGGCGGGCCGGTCGGTAGGGGGCGGGCCGGTCGTAGTGGGGGTCGGGGCGCCGATCCAGGAAGCGGTGTTGGTTTCGTCTGCGTTGGGTGAGCATGACGAGTGTGGCCACGACGGAGATCGCGCCGACGGCCATCAAGATGGCGTCCAGCAGAGTGGTGTACGGCAGGCGCTCGGTGATGGGCGTGTCGCAGACGCGTAGGAAGCGGTCATCGCGTGATCCTTCGAACTGAGTTCCCGCTCAAGTCCAAGGAGATCAACGCGATGACCGCAAAGCCCCAGTATCGCCCTCGATGTGGCGATCCCCAAGTTGCGCTCGGGGACCTACTTTCCGGACAGTGAGTATTGGTGTCGCGAGTTGGTCGGTCGCGTCTGACCCGTTTCCTAACTGACTGTTGTGGCCACCTCGCGCGGCTTGCCAGCCGCCGCCGATACCTGCGGGGAGGCCGGATCGATCTCCGACTCAGCCGGGGAGCCGGTCGAGGCGATCGACACCAGCAGGAGGGCACCTGCCGCTGCGACCGCTCCGACAACCGACCGCAGAGCATGCCGATGAAACACGAGTGACCCCTCCACTTGTTCTCGCTTCGACGCGTTCACGGTCATCCGCCCACAGGCCGCGGACCATCCAGGTGGACTCCGCCTAGATCCCACATTTGACAGATCTGGCGCATATCGCCCACTCACACGAGCCACGCGCAAGATCGGTTCAGCCGATCTTGCAGCTCTGGGCCACCCTGGTCACGCGGCGCCGTTCACAGCGTCTCGTTTCGGTTCAGGACGGCGTTGTGGACGGTCGGCGGGACCCGTAGCCGATCGTCGCTTCGATAGAGCGGCAGGAGGTCGTCGAACCCGGCATCGGGCGCGCCGGTCAGTGTGGCGAGTCGGTCGTACAGAGCGATCCAGTCGCTCGGGATCTGTTCATCCGGTTCGGGCATGGCGCCCCAGACGTCCCAGGGCAGCATTTCCAGGTTGTTCAGGGCCGCGACGTCTCGTACGAGGTTGCCCGCGATCCACCAAGAGCCGAACTCACTCAGCCCAGACAGACCGAACCTGCCCGGGTCGGCCTCACCCGCGCGGCACTTCGCCCACGCGTCACCCGCGGTCAGGAAACGGTCGCGTGGCACGTCGGTGACGTCGAAGTCGATGGAGAAGACCCCGCGCTGCAGCTCATCGATCTGGGCGTCGATTAGCACCCACCGCTCGTCTGCGACGTGCCAGTACTCGCACACCCAATGATCTTCGTACGCCTCAGTCGGGAAGTACCCGCCGAACCCGCACCGCGCCCGCGCCGGCACACCCTGGTGGCGCAACATGGCAACCATCAGCACCGTAAAGTGCCGGCAGTTGCCCGCGAGCCGCTTCTCGGGCGGACGTGGGACGGTAAGCAAGCTGTCGTTGTCGGTCAGCAGCCGCTCAACCAGCCGCTCCACGGGTCGAATGTGCACCGGGCTGCGCTGTTCATCGGTCAGCGTGATCCCGTAGGCAGGGGCGATGTGTTCGTGGACAAGCAAGCCGTGCCCGACCTTGGCCAGGGCGCCGATGTCGCTAGGCAGCCCGTCGAACAGCTCCTGGTAGCGGCCGGGCGAGGTCATCACGCCCGGTTTCCGGTAGAAGTCAAGCGTTGCTGGGTCCGTGGTGAGCACAGTGGCCTCCGTTCTGTGATGGCGAGCGGTGACCCCAAAGCTCGCCCTTGCCCCAGGGACAAGGTCAAGCAGTCGAGGCGTACGCCTGGTCGACCCACGTGCTCTCGGTGACAACGACCGGTGCCCGGTCCGAGCCTGGACGTCCAGCTCCCGGCGACCTGCCGTGCCCGGATGATCAACAGGTTGGACGGGAGCGTGCGGTCGCGGCGAAGATGGGCGGGTGAGCATACGGGCGCGTGGGGGCTCTGACAGGTCTGCTGATAGGTCTGGCGACGAGCTGCTCACTATCGGAGCGTTTGCCCGCCGGTCAGGATTGTCGATGAGGGCGCTACGGCTGTATGACCGGTGTGGGCTGCTCAAGCCCGCCGACGTCGACCCGAACAACGGGTACCGCCGCTACCACTCCAGCCAGCTGTTCACGGCACGGCTGATCGAGATGTTGCGCTGGCTCGACATGCCGCTCACCGATATCGCAGAGATCCTGTCCACGCCGGGCGAGCATGGCGCGGATATTCTCCAGACCTACTGGGACGGCGTCGAACGGCGCATCGCGGGCCAGCGCGAACTCGTGAACCTCCTCCGGACCAGCCTCCTCGGAGGCAAAAGCAGCTTCGCGCGGGACCAGGTCCACGTGCGCCACGTGGCAGACCAACTCGTACTCACCGAGCGCTCCCGGGTGCCGCGAGAGGAACTGGAGGGTTGGGCGAACGAGGTCAAGCAGCGGCTGACCAGCACGGCGTGGGCCTACGGAGGGCCGAGCGCGGAGCTGTTTATCGTCTACCACGGACCCGTCACCAAAAACAGCGACGGACCCGTCGAAGTGTGCGTCCCGATCCACCCCGCCGCGGCAGCCCACGATGCGGCGACCCGTCGCGAACCCGCCCACCGCGAGGCGTACACAACCATCACCAAAGCGCAGTTCGACCTGCCACTGATCCTGTCCGCCTATGAAGCCGTCCAGCGATGGATCAACGACCACGGACTGACCCGCACAGGACCCGGCCGAGAGGTCTACATCCCCGGCGTGGACATCAACACTGCTCATCTCGACGACCAGGTGTGTGACGTCGCCTACCCGATCGAGTAAGTCGGGCGGGCACGACGGAAGGTGGCTGCTAGGCGACCGACTAGCGACCAACGTATGTCCGCTAGAGGATCCCTATCAGGCGTGGGCCAAAGCCTGCGCCCTAGCCCTGCTCGACCAAACGCGGCGGGATCCTCGACGCACTCTGAACCCAACAGCACATCGGGTTCTGGAACTTTCGGCCGCATTGGGTCGTACGCAATCAATTCACAAGGGCGGTCCGTGTTTATAGTCTGCGCTTCTGTAGCCACGATGAAGGGGGAAGGATGACACATCCGCATCGTTCGATATTCACAGGTCCGGACTTTCCGAGTCGGAGATCCTTTCTCGCAATGATGGGGGCGGCGCCGATGCTGGCCGCCACGGCAGTGGACGTGGTCGCATCCGCCGCCACTGCTGGTGATGTCGTGGTCGACCTGTCGGCGGAGCGGCAGACGATTCGAGGTTTCGGGGGCATCAACCATCCGGTCTGGATCGACGATCTGACGCCTTCCCAGCGGGAGACCGCGTTCGGGAACGGCTTCAATCAGTTGGGATTCTCCGTCCTGCGCATCTTCATCAGCGAGAACAGGACGGACTGGAGCCGTGGAGTGGAGACGGCCAGACGCGCGATCGAGCACGGTGCAATCGTTTTCGCCTCGCCGTGGAATCCCCCCACCGATATGGTCGAGACCGTCCCCGTGACCAGAAAGCAGGGCAACGGCACCACGTACGAAGCGGAGACGGAAACCACGTTGGCCGATGCCGTCGTCGCCACCTCCGCGGAAGGCTTCACCGGGAGCGGATTCGTCGAGTTCCACGCGGCCACGGGGGCGAGCCTGCAGTGGAACGGCGTCATCATCGGCAGCACCGGGAGGAAGAACCTCGAGTTCCGCTACTCCCTGGAGTCGGGCACGCGACACCTGGACGTCTACGTCGACGGGGCGAAGGTGGAAAGCGACGTCGCGTTCGAATCCACGGGCAGCTGGTCGACCTGGGCCAGGAAGTCGATCCAGGTGCCCATGACGGCCGGCACGGCCACCGTGAAGGTGGTCACCACGGGTACCGGAGGACCCAACATCGACAGTCTGAATGCCGCCGGGCTCATCGAGGACCCTGACGGGCGGCGGCTTCGACACGATAGGTACGACGCCTACGCGGGGCATCTGAACGACTTCAACGCGTTCATGCGAAGTCAGGGGGTGGACCTCTACGCCCTGTCGATCCAGAACGAGCCGGACTTCGCCCACGACTGGACGTGGTGGAGTAACGAGGAGATCCTCCGGTTCATGAAGGAGAACGCGGGATCCATCGACACCAGGGTGATCGCACCGGAGTCCTTCCAGTACGTGAAGGATGTCTCCGACCCGATCCTGAACGACCCGGAAGCCCTCGCCAACCTGGACATCCTCGGGGCACACCTCTACGGCACCAAGGTCGCGGATTTCCCGTACCCACTGTTCAAGCAGAAGGGATCCGGCGAGGAACTCTGGATGACCGAGGTCTACCACCCCAACAGCTCCAGCTCGGCCGACCTCTGGCCCGAGGCGCTCGACGTGGCCCAGCACATCCACCACGCCATGGTGGACGCGGAGTTCCAGACGTACGTGTGGTGGTACATCCGCAGGTTCTACGGCCCGATCAAGGACGACGGCACGATCAGCAAGCGCGGCTACAACATGGCGCACTTCTCGAAGTTCGTCCGACCCGGCTACGTGCGGCTCGACGCCACCGCCACCCCCCAGCCCGAGGTGTTCACCTCCGCGTACACCGGCGATCGAGGCAAGGTCGTAGTCGTCGCGGTCAACAAGAAGACCTCATCTGTGAGTCAGACCTTCACCCTTCAGAACGCCCCCGCGTCCCGGGTCTCGTCCTGGCTGACCGACGAGAGCCGGAACCTCCGACCCCAAGCCGCCATCGACGCTCCGGACGGCACCTTCACCGCCGACCTACCCGCCCAGAGCGTGACCACGTTCGTCGCCGTACCCCTCCGACCGGCTCACTGATTTGCGATGGTGAGAAACCTGTGGCGTACGGGCGCATTCGCGGACGGTCCCCGGGAGTGCGGCCGACTGACTCGAGCCCTCCGCCTTCCCGAAGATGGGGCCGAAGCGACAAGTTGCTGAGAGTGGTACCCGCGCTCTGCGGTCCGCGTGCTCGGAGCCGGCCTGCGGGCCACCGGGCCGGGCAGCGTCGCGATCACATCCAGCAGCCGACTCAGATCGCCGTGATGCAACCCGATCGTCGGTTCGTCCAGGACATGCAGCAGATCCTCCGGGCGTCCCGACTGCACGACCGCGAGCCGGGTACGTTGCGCCTCACCGCGCGAAAGGGTCGGCATCGACCGGTCGAGCGTGAGATGGCCAAGACCCAACTGCTCCAGTAGCCCCAGCCGACGTAACAACTCCTCCCGAATCCGGCGAGCACGCGTCCCGACCGGGAGCCGCTCCACGAAATCGAGAACCTCCATCACCGATCGGCCCAGCAACCGCTGGAGCGTGACGCCGGCGATCCGGTGCGAGGAGGTGTCGGTCTCGCCACGGAAGGCCGCCGAGCAAGATCTCAGCTCTGCCCAGCCCGTCGGCCCGCTCCAACCCCGCCCGGACCTCGGCCGCCGACATGCCAGCCCGCAAGGTACCCACGCGAACAACGACGTCATGCGGTAATGCTGGGTCGAGGCGAGGGACACGACTCCTCGGCGTCGCCGCCCAGCGGCGGCCGTCGACCATCACCTGAGCGAACTTGCCGCGGACACCCGCGAGTGGACGGGTCGTGACTGCCTGACAGGTGGCGGACGATCGCGACCTCGACCTCATCCTGGCCCGGCCAGCAGATCCAGTGCCGTGGTGAGCCGTTCCTCGCTGGAGAGTGCTCGGACCGGCACGTGACACCGGGGACATTCGACCTCGGCAAACCGTGAGTACAGAATCCGCAGGAACGGATGCAACCCGACCGAACTGGCAACCGTCGAGGCCGGGTTCCGGTTGAGCACATTCTGGGCAACTGCGACCGCCGGCCCCAGCCCATCGATCCAACGGACCTGAGCAGCCGGCACCCGTGTCCGGGTCCCACCCAGGGCCAACGCCTCGACAAACCGTCGGTGCGCCTTGTGCTCAGCGGCGCCCTGCACCCGAAGAGTCCGATCCGGCTGGCGCCGCTTCGTTCCACGGGAGCGCTGGACTGCTCTGTCTGCGAGGACGTGGCGGTCCACCACGCCAGCCTTGCCGGCCGCTGGTCGGCTGCGTCGCCGGGCCACGGGGTTCAGTTCCGCACTGCGGCGATCGCCTGTGCCGCCACACGTTCGGCATGCTCATGGCTCTTCGGCTGCATCCATCCCTCGTCCATGGCCGGGACGCGACCGTCGTTGACGGTCATCCGGAAGCCGAGACATTCCAGCCAGAGCGCCCGCATGTTGAGGATCGCGGGGAGCCGGTGGCGTTCGTCATCGCTGAGTCGGACGTGCTTGGAGTAGCCATGCATGACCGCGGCAATATTCTCGGCGGCGTTGTGTTCGGCTGCGGTGCGCAGAAGCCAGGCCAGTGCGGGCAGGCGGGGGCCGCGCCCGGATCCTGCCCAGCCAACGATCGAGAGGTTGCCGGGTGTGCCGACGGCGGCCCAGGGATGATAGTTGCCGTGGGTCAGCGCCTCAGGCAGGCCTTCGGCGTCGTCGGCGTTCTCGACCTGAAGGCGCAGCCACTCGAACTTCTCCCGAGCCGCGGCGTTCACCTCGTTCTCGACGCTGACCAGGAAGCTCATCGCAGCCGCCAGATCCTCTTTCGGCCGCCCCACATGGAAGCCGCCGTCGGTCTCTTCGGCACCGCCATCCCTGGCGACAGCGCCACCAGCCGCGGGAAGCGTGTGCAGCCGACCCAAAAGATCACCAAGTTCATGCCAGACGGCGGGGGAGCCGGCGCTCGGGCGTCCGCCGTCGATGAACGTGGTGACGATGATCCCCTTGCCGTCAAGCACGGTTACGGGATCATCGCGGGCGATCCGTTCGGCCGGGAAGTCGTGCGCGGCAAGGAACTGCAGGATCTCGGCGTCACCTTGTACGCGGCTGACCCGGTCGGCTGATGAGGAGAAGATCCGGGCTATCCACTGCTGACCGTCGACGTGCTTGACGACCAGAGTCGAGGGATAGTGACCAGGCCAGGAGCCGTCTGGACGCGTAGCCGGATCGTCATCGATCGGCAGGATCGAGTTGATCTCGATCCCGTACTGCTGTTCAAGATGGGCCTTCAGCGGCACCTCTTCGAACGGGCGGGAATGGATGAACTCTTGCCGATTCGCCAATTCCAGATCGGCCCGTGCCTGGGTGTACCGCTGCCCGGTTGCGCGGGCTCGCTCCCGTGCCGCGCGCTTGAAACTGCCCTGCTTGGTCATGACAAGCCTCCTCGACGTGTCGTCGTTCCCCAGCAACGTGACACTCGAACAGGCCTGAACCGGCAACGACCGTGAGGGCAGATTCCCCTTCGCCATCCCGAGGTACCGGCTGGGGCAAGTCCTCGCAGGCTCGGCGTCGGGTCAACGCCACGGCAAATCCTGATAGAGACCACACCGCGGTGTCAACCATTACCCGCACGAACGCCGACCTGCGCACCTCCCCCAATCGGTGCCCGGTCAGGCGACCCTGACGCGTGATCGCCGGGCACCAAACACCACTTGGAGGCGTCCGATTGTGGATCCCTTGCGGACACCCGCATGGTCGCCGTCGTGCTCCCCATGGTGTCGACGGTTGACCTTCCCCTACCGGACGTGCTTCGGGTGGTGTCTCCTGCGATAAATGGCGCGTCTTCGCGCAGGATCGAGCCGCAGAGGGCCCAGAAACAATGGAGCGGTGTGACGTAGCGAACGTCCGGTCAGGATGCTCCCAGCTCGGCGAGCGCGTGGTGTAGGAAGACGGTCGCGCGGTCTGTGAACTGCTCCGGATTGACGATGACTCCTTGCTGTCGGTAGCCCCTGAGCACCCGTGTCATTTTGCGGAGGGCGTCGAGCCCCAAGATGAGGTCGAAGACTGGGAGGTCGGCCGGTTCCGCACCAGCGATGGCGGCGTAGTGGTGGGTCAGCCGGTCGGCGGCGGCGGGCCCGAGGAGGAGGGCCATGTCCACCCGAGAAGTGGCGAGCTCGCACGAGGCCGGGCCGAGCCGGGACTCGCACCAGTCCGCGATGCCGGTGAGCTGGCCACGGGACCACAGGGTGTTGCCGGGGTGGAAGTCGCCGTGGATCAGGACCGGCTGCCAGGACACGCCGGGCAGGTGGCGCTGGATCGCCGCGACGGTACGGCCGGTCAACGGGCTCGGCTGCCGTAGCTTGGGCGGCCGCCAGGTCCGGACCCACGACGGGCGCAGGAGCGGGCCCTCCGCGCCGGTGGTGTCGGTGGCGTGGATGGCGACGAGTGCGTACGCGAGTTGCTGGAGCCACCCGTCGACGTCTTGGGGACGGAGGTTCAGGTACCCAGGGAGGCGGGTCATGGCAAGTGCCGGCATGTCGAGCCAGCGGCCCTCGGTGTCGAGGGCGAGCGGCCGCGGCACCGGAGCGTCGATCCGCTGCGCGAAGCGAAGCCGCTCCCACTCGAACCGAACTGCATTGTGACGCCGACGCCGGAACCGCTTGACGACGACTGACCCGTCGGTGGTCTCGATCGCGAAGGTTTCGGCGGCCATGCCACCACCGATGCGGCAGACCCCGCGTACCGAGGCACCAGGCACGGTCTCGGCGACCACCGCCGCCCACCCGGGGTGATCGCTGGCCATCAGGTCGCGCGTCACGTGGCAAGGATGCCACCATCCGCCGGCAGTCAGGAGGTACGCGTGGCCCGAAGGTACAGCGATAGTTCGGCGGTGGTCGCCAAGGGCTGCCGTGGCATCCATGGCCGTCAGCCGTTACGGCGCGGCCGGGCGCAGGGCCTATGAAAGCTGCTTCTCTGCGGCGCGGAGATCTCGCTCGATGCGGTCGGGTCTGTGTGGGAAGTTTTCGATCGATCCGTGCAGGCCGTGAACCGCCCTGTGCGCAAGGTAGGTTCGTAGCAATGCCGGTTCGATCATGGTGGCGAGCACCTCCTCGAGCCGATCGGACGCCGCGTGGTGTCCCTCGTGCCAACGCCCATCGCCGGCGAGGTAGCCGCGCATCCCGAGTAGCGCGTAACGTCGGTCGCCGCGATCTGCTCCGAAGTTCCAGTCCACGATGCGCTGATCGCTCCTTGCTCGTCGAAGAGCAGGTTGCCCAGGGAATAGTCGGTGTGGATGAGATCCTCGCCGGTCATGGCGTAGAGCTCACCACCATCGATCTCATAGAGCCGCTTGAGTGCGCGTCTCGTGCGGTCGCTGTACTGGCCGAGCGTCTCCTCCCATCGCTCGCCGCCACCATCCGGCGTCGGAAAGGCGGCAGACGTCGGTATGTCGAGCCGGTCCGCAAGCAGATGTGCAAACCGCTCATTCATCTCCACCACCGCGTCAATCACACGTGCGTCGATCCGAGTTGCGTGCCTGCCGGGAAGGCGCTCCTGAACAATGGCCACAAGGCCGTCGGAGAGCTCCACGACAAGCTCATGTCGAGCAACCGGCAGCCCAGCCGCCTTGGCAAGGTTCACCGCTTCAGCCGTCTGACGCATCCGGGCCAACGGCAGCTTGGACCTGCTGATCACACCCTCGCGGCCATCGGGCCAGCGAACGAACGCCGCACTGCTCACGCCTCCCTCTTGCTCGGCCAAGCCAACGAGCTCCAGTCCGACCCCGCAGCGCTCGTTGATCTCGACCACTGCAGCTGTGGGTGCCCAAGGATTCTCGGAGATCCTGAACTCAAGCCGATGCTCAGTCATGGCGGCTCCCGTCGCAGAATGGTGAGCATCCAACGGTGTACACGGACCACTTGCAGGACGCAACCGACATTGGAAGACTTGGAGCACAGCCCCCTTTCCGATGGGGCGATTCCACGTTGCGTGGGCACACCAGCATCGGCAGCCTATCGAGCTTCTCCTCCGCTCTCGACGCGTATATGAACTCTCTTTATCGCTCTCTGAAGAGTTGGCGGGACGGCCGCCCGTTAGAGGCTCACCTCGACGCCGTGGAAGTATCGCCTTGGCGCTGTGGGTGATCTTCGCGATGCACGAGCGGATACGGCCGCCGAACAAGTACCTGCGCTGGGAACTTGAACGTCACCCATTCGACAACGAACGATGGGACGCAGCACACCTGCTCGGCCGGGTCTAACGCATCCTGAGCGACGGCGATCCGGAAACCCGACGCAGTCTGTATCGCGACGTCGAGGCGACCGCCCGCGCAAACGGGCTCGGTGAAACCGTCGACAGTTAGGGCATCAACCTTAGGGTCATGAACCGCGACCGATAGGCAGGCAATGTGATCTGCCGCTGGATGGAGCGGATGTTCATCTGATGTGCGCCGGGGCGCCCGAGGACGGCGCCCCGGCGCCGCCCGCAGGGCGGCCCGGCGTTGCGCCGCGTCAGCGGCGCCTTGATCTACAAGTGGTCGGTGCGGCAACGCTGCAGACATGTGACGCCCTCGATGTCGGCGCGCCTCTACGCACGGCGTGCGGAGCGGGAACCTTACGTCGCATCCGGCGATGCAACCCGGCACTGTTCCCGTGGGAACGCATTGGGAACGATCAAGCGTAGAGAGCCGCACCAAGTCGAACACAACCGGACACAACAGAAGGTGCCCTCGACCACGTTTCCGCAGGTCAAGGGCACATTTTAGCTGGTGTGGCAGGTACTGGGTTCGAACCAGTGTAGGCGAAGCCGACGGTTTTACAGGGATACGGTCAGACCACGCCTGACCTGCACGAACGTCTCCACGACGCAGCGTCTCGGGGCGCATTCGGGACAGTGACGGGTTGGGCTGCTCGTGCGTGCGTTTGCCTGACCATTTCTGGGCAGGCGATCGGGAAGGGCAGCGCCGGTCGGCCGCCCGCTGGTGAGCGGCGCCGTTCCGGTCAGATGCGCTCGTATGTGGCTCGCCAGCCTTCTGCTGGATCTGGCGGCGTGAGGACCAGGGTGTCGCCTGACACTTCGAAGACGCGGGTCAGGCGCTGCCCGATCAGGTCGCGCACCAGTGACGACTCGACAGTCACGGCGAACGTGCCGGCGGATCGGTCGACAGAGACGGTCCCGTAGAAGGCTTCGTAGCCGTTCAACGTGTACGGCGTGTCCGGAGCGTCGGGCTCGGGGTTC
Source organism: Actinopolymorpha sp. B11F2 (assembly GCF_040195635.1). Lineage (NCBI taxonomy): Bacteria > Bacillati > Actinomycetota > Actinomycetes > Propionibacteriales > Actinopolymorphaceae > Actinopolymorpha > Actinopolymorpha sp. B11F2. The sequence continues at coordinate 124,224 of NZ_JBEFTX010000015.1, forward strand.
ATGGCCTGAACCGACATGGTGCCGGACTTGGTGAAGACGATCTGGCCGGAGTACGGCACAGGTTCGAGCTTCCCTTCGGTGCCGACCTCCAATGAGGTCATTCGCCACGCGCCAACGAGGGGAGCCGTGCCCTGAGAAGCCATGCTCTGCTGGGCGAACGATGGTGCAGAAGTCAGGAGGGCAAGCGGTAGTGCAAGTCCTAGTGCAAGCGAGGCGATCTTTGACTTTGTCGTCACGGTCGGGTCCTTTACTTCTTCACGGTATTGAGTGATGAGGGATAAATCCGCTTTGTCGGGTGTCGAATGGCTTGGTAGCCGGCAGCGGCGGTCGAGCGGGATCCGTCGGCGGCTCGACCGGTCACAGTCAACGCCGCGCGGAACCGATGAGGGAGTCTCTGTCGAGGGGCGTACTGATAGGGCATCCCAGCCGGCCGGGGCGCGTCGTACGGTCGGTGCTGTGGATAACCGTGCCGAGGTCCGTGAGTTCCTAGTCTCGCGGCGAGCCAAGATCACACCCCAGCAGGCAGGTATGCCCGACGTCGGCACCCGCCGGGTGCCCGGTCTACGCCGCGCCGAGGTCGCCGCGCTCGCCGGGGTCAGCGTCGAGTACTACGCCAAGCTCGAACGCGGCGCGCTCGGCGGCGTATCCGCCTCCGTCCTGGACGCTATCGCCCGCGCCCTGCAACTCGACGACGCCGAACGCGCCCACCTGTTCCACCTGGCCCACGCCGCCGACGGCACCAGCGCCGGGATGCGTCCCCGCCGCCGCGCCGGCAAGCGCTGGACGCCACGCCCGAGCCTGCAATGGGTACTCGACAGGTTCACAGCGCCCGCGATCGTCCGCAACGGCCGCATGGATCTGCTCGCCTGCAACCACCTCGGCCGCGCCATGCACGCCTCCCTTTACGACACCACGGTCGCAGGTCCCAATGGGGGCCGTGGTGCAGTAGAACGGCCCAACTTCGCCCGGTTTACCTTCCTCGACCTCGATGCCGCCCACGACTTCTACCCCGACTGGGACGGTGCCGCCGACACCTGCGTCGCCATCTTGCGCACCGAGTCCGGCCGCGATCCCCACGACAAAGATCTCCACGACCTCGTTGGTGAACTGTCTACCCGCAGTGAGGAGTTCCGCCGCCGCTGGAGCAGCCACGACGTCCGCTACCACGGCGCCGGCACCAAACACTTCCATCACCGCGACGTCGGCGACCTCGAACTCGCCTACGAAAGCGTCGACCTGATCTCCGACCCTGGCCTGACTCTCACGCTCTACGTCGCCGAGCCCGCCTCATGCACTGCCCGCGCCCTCGATCTCCTTGCCTCCTGGACCGCTATCGCCCCGCAGGCTCGCGCCACTCCGTAGTCGAGGCATCCGACCGGTCTGCTGGCGGTCATCGCGAAGGGTGCCCTGTGGGTACACCCATCGACAGGGACTTCCACCGCGGCGAACGGCCACGTTCACTCGAGACGTGGCCCTTCACCGGTGCCAGCCAACCCCAGTAGCCCGATCACGGGGTTACGACGTCACGCCTAAGAGGAGCGCACGATGCACCAAGTAGTCATGCACAAGCCCGGGGACGTGCAGGTGGAAGACCGCGAGGACCCGAAGATCATCGAGCCGACCGACGCGATCATCCGCTTGTCGGCGACCTGCATCTGCGGCAGCGATCTGTGGCCCTACCGAGGCGCCGAGCCCGTTGACCACCAGGTGATGGGCCACGAGTACGTCGGCGTCGTCGAGGAAGTAGGTCCACAGGTGCGCAACATCAAGGTCGGCGATTTCGTCGTCGGTTCCTTCTGGGCCTCCGACAACACCTGCGAGATCTGCCGAGCCGGCTACCAGGCCTACTGCGTGAACCGCGTCCTGATGGGCACCATCGGCACCCAGTCCGAGCGAGCCCGCATCCCGCTAGCCGACGGCACCCTGGTCGCCACCCCCGGAACGCCCGACCCCGACCTGATCCCGTCGCTGATGGCGGCATCCGACGTGCTCGGCACCGGCTGGTTCGCCGCCGTCGCCGCTGAGGCCGGCCCGGGCAAGACGGTGGCGGTCGTTGGCGACGGCGCCGTCGGGCTGCTCGGCATTCTTGCAGCCAAGCAGCTCGGCGCCGAGCGGACCATCGCCTTCAGCCGCCACGCCGACAGACAGGCCCTCGCCCGGGAGTTCGGCGCCACCGAGATCGTCGAAGAACGTGGGGACGCCGGTGTTGCCCGGGTCAAGGACTTCACCGATGGCCTCGGTGCCCACTCGGTCATCGAAGCCGTTGGCACCCAGGAAGCCATGATGCAGGCCATTCACTCCACCAGGCCGGGCGGTCACGTCGGGTTCGTCGGCGTCTCTCACGACGTCACCATTGCTGGTGATGAGCTGTTCATGGCCGGAGTCCACGTCCACGGCGGCCCGGCCCCGGTGCGGCAGTACCTGCCCGAACTCATCCAGCTCATCTGGGACCGCAAGATCGACCCCGGCAAGGTCTTCGACCTCACGCTGCCGCTGGAGCGGGCAGCCGAGGGCTACCAAGCCATGGACCAGCGCACCGCCACCAAAGTCCTTCTCACCGTCTGACCGATCCGACCTCGACCTGGCGGAGAGAACCAATGAAAGCCGTCCGCCGTACCGCCACGGTCGTGCTGACCTTGTGCGCCGCGCTAATCCTCGCTGCCTGTGGACCAAGCACCACCCCCGACGACCCAGGTCACACCGGTCAACCCACGGCGACCACCACCACCGGACCATCAGGCGGTCGCGAAACAGCTAGGCCCAGCTCACGGCCGACGCGCCGCACTCAGGAGGACGCAATGAGAATTCAAATCACCATTCGTGATCAGCACTTCCAAGCCACCCTCGACGACAGCGCCGCCGTGCGCGATTTGGCTGCGCAACTGCCGCTCACCGTCGAGATGACCGACCACGGTTCGGTGGAAAAGACAGGGCCGCTGCCCTCCCCGTTGTCCCTGGAGGGTCAGCCGGCCGGTGCGGACCCCGATGTCGGTGACGTCGGCTACTACGCCCCCGGCAACGATCTAGTCCTCTACTACGGCGACCAGTCCTACTACAACGGCATCGTCGTCCTGGGCCACATGCACGATGACGCGGCCGAGCGCATCGCGGACATGGACGGCCCGATCACCGCCACCGTCGCAACTTTCGACAACTGACACGTCGGCCCATCCCAGCAGCAGAATCACGTCTTGCAGGAGGACGCAGTGAATCCGACGTACGACTTCGCCGGGCAGGTCGCCCTGATCACCGGCGCCAGCTCCGGCATGGGCCTGGCCACCAGCCAAGCCTTCGCCGCCGCCGGCGCGGCCGTAGTGATGGCTGATATCAACACCGCCGCACTGACCCAGCACGCCGACGCCCTCACCGCTGCCGGTCACCGCGTCCTGCCCGTGACGTGTGACGTCGTAGACGAGGCCAGTGTCGCCGCCGTCGTCCGAACCGCGGTCGACACCTACGGGCGTCTCGACATGGCATTCAACAATGCCGGCATCCAGGTACCGCCCACCGACGCTGCCGACGAGGCGGCCGAGGTCTTCGATCGGGTCAATGCCGTCAACCTACGAGGCGTCTGGGCGTACATGAAACACGAGTTGGCCGCGATGCGCACCCGGGGCAGCGGCGCGATCGTCAACTGCTCATCCCTCGGCGGCCTGGTCGGCCTGCCCGGCCGTGCTGCCTACCACGCCTCCAAGCACGGGGTCATCGGACTAACCACGAGCGCAGCCCTCGAATACGCGCCCCGCGGCATCCGCATCAACGCCGTCTGTCCCGGCACCTTCGCCACCCCCATGGTCGACGACATGATCGCCAAAGGCGAGCTCGACCACGACGAGGCGATCGCGAACCAGCCCATCGGGCGCCTCGGCCGGCCCGACGAGATCGCAGCCGCCGTCCTCTGGCTATGCAGCCCAGGAGCGAGCTTCGTCACCGGAATCGCTCTCCCCGTCGACGGCGGCTACACCGCTCAGTGACGGCGGATCCATGCCAGCAGCCGACGCTGCCTGCCGCCTTCACACGTAGTGGCGGCTGGAGTGGCGTCGTCGGGTCCACGTGTGGCCCGGCGGTCGTCTGGGCTGGCGACCAGGCCGAGCGCGGCGGACGCAGTTGGCTCCGCCTCGACGTCCACCGCCACAACCGCGAACTCCAGCGCTACTACGAACACCTCGGCTTCACCCGCGTTGGCACCGTCATTACCCCACCACGTGGCTCCGGCGCTCTGTATCAGCGCTCCGCCGTCAGGTCGACTAGTGGCCGGGTAGTCGGTCCAGCAGGTGCACACTTGCGGCCGAACGCTTGACACCCAAGGCGGCGAAGTCGCGACCTGCAAGGCATGTTGCATAAGCTCGGTGGTAGAGCTATCGCCAGGCGGCCCAGACCCTCGCTGCGTAACCGATTGCGCCTGCGTCACACCGCCCCGCCGACTGCGGTCCTTTTCGGACCGACTGCTAGCCGTAGCCGTCGCCTCGCCAGCGCCGTCTCGCGCTTTACCAAACTTCGTGGCTCGGGCCATGTGTGCCCCAAAACCCATCGCAGACGAACTTCCGGCTGTAGTCTCAAGGAGACGAACTGGGGGACGATGGATCGCATCACGAAGGCATATCTTGACGCCTTCCGCAAGGAGCACCGGCTAATAACGAGACACCACGACGTGCGGCCTTGAGGCGTGGCGCTTGCAAGGGGTTCTGATCATGGCCCAGCGGACCACGCCTCGCATCGGCGGCGTCCGGTGATCGATGCAAGGGCACTTTCGAATCGCGACCGTTTGGACACCTGAGTCGACGACCGCAGACCCGCGCTCATCCTGCTTGTCTGCCGATCGGCAGAATGGTGCGAGGAAGCTAACCCGTGATGAGCGTACCTGCACTATAGGGTGTGGCCACCTCCCGGACAGGTGACGGACGGACTGACGTCGAGTTGGTCGCGCGTGCGCGCCTCGGAGACAAGACGGCCTTTGCATCGCTCGTCGTACTTGCGGTGAATGCCCCCGGACTCTATCGCCTGCTGCAGCCAGCTCTTTTCCTTAGGGTCACATGTGCGAGCTCATATCCAATGGTTCCGCAGTACGTGTCCTTAGGCGGCGATATGAGGTCGCCCGCAGTGGAGCCGATCCCAACGGCAGTGTCTCCCTCTCCGCGCCACGCAAGCGGGCACCCGCTCTCCCGCTGGGAGAGGGGAGTAAACCCGCCACAGTGTGTGTGGGATTGGCAACCGCGCCTACCAATCCGCTACCGAGCCGTCGTTCTCGTGATACGTCTCTCCGCCTAGCTCGGCGTGGTACCCGTACGACTCGCCCGTGAACTCCTTCGTGGCCTCCGCCTCGTCCACGTCCACGCCAAGGCCGGGCGTCTCCCACAAGGGGATATGCCCGTCGATCACCTCCCAGTCCTTCTTCAGCAGGCCGTTGCCGAGCCCGGCGTCGACCTGCTCCTGGATCAGGAAGTTCGGGACGACGGCATCGACGAGCATGCACGCGCCCAGTGCAAGCGGGCCGATCGCGCAGTGCGGCATGATGTGCTGGTAGTACACCTCCGCGTAGTTGGCGATCTTCTTCAATTCGCTCGGTCCGCCGCAGTGCGCCACATCCGGTTGCAGCAGCGCGACGCACTGCTTCTCGATCACCTCGCGGAACTCCCACCGGCTCAGAAGCCTCTCGCCCGTGGCGATCGGGAACGGGACGTGATCCGAGACCAGCTTCAACGCGTCGGTGTTTTCCTGCGGCACCGGCTCCTCGACGAACATCGGCCGCATGCCCTTGATCTCGTTGCACACTTCGATCGCCAGCGCCGGCGTCATCTTGGCGTGGAAGTCGAAGCACAGCTCCACGTCCGGGCCGACCCACTCACGCATCTTGTAGGCCGCCTCGACAAACTGGTCGATCCTCGACGGCGGCTCGTGGGCGCGCCAGACGCCGGCTGGACCGGCCTTGTACGCCGTGTAGCCCTTCTTCTGAAGCATGTCGAGCCGCTTGCGAGAGGCCTCGAGTCCCTCGTCGGACAGGTCGCGGATGCCCCAGTGCGCATACACCCTGATCCTGTCCCGCACGGCGCCGCCCATCAGCTTGTAGCTGGGCACCCCGTAGTGCTTGCCGGCGATGTCCCACAACGCTGCATCGACTGCTGCCAAAGCGCTCATGTTGTGTGCGCCGCCCCTGAAGAAGGCCGACCTGTAGATCTGCTGCCAATGATGCTCGATACGAAGAGGATCCTTGCCGATCAGGTACTGCGCATATTCGTCGATGACCGCCGGGACCGACTTCGGCTTGCCCTCCAGCGTGCTCTCCGCCCATCCGTCGATTCCCGCGTCGGTGCCGATGCGGATCAGCCGGGTGCGGTGTTTCGGAGCGAACTGTTCGACGTGCGTGATCTTCATGCTGCGACGGCCCTCTTCTCTCGTGAAAATGGGGGCGCCTCGAAAGCGACAACCTCCGAAGCGCCGCACATCTTACTCCCGCTCCCCGCAGGTGGCCGGTTCCCTTCCAGCCGGAGGAGCCCATCGGTTCCCGGTTTGCCCGCCAGCTGATCTCGAACGGGGACAGACGCAGCGGCCCGTGCCCAGGCCTCGGCCCTCGACGGATCGCCGTCGTCGGGTAGCCAGCACAGCGTGCGGTACTCGACGTCCTCGTCCCAGCTCCGCTCCTGCTGTTCCAACACATCCAGGCCGGGCCCGCTGCTCGGCCGTGAGGCGATTCGCGCTTCCGCGTGGTACGGCTCCCACCACTCCGCGCCTGGTCCGCCCCGTGCAATAGACCAAGGCTGTGTCATCGATATCGAGCAGTACCTGATCGTCGACGCCGGCCAGCAGCGGCGTCGCAGCCGACAGCGCACGCAGCAACCGCGAGGCGACCGCGTCGAGCTGACGCACGTGCCCGAACGCGAACGCCCGCAGGAACGAGCCCAGCGTCGACGGCGCATAGCAGCCGTCGAAGACCCGGCCCATGCCACCGTGGCGCAGCAGCGCCATGTCATCGATGCTGTCCGCCGCAGCGGCCATGTTCGCGACCAGCGAGGTGACCTTCAACCCGGCGTTCGCAATCGTGAGATGGCAGGACCGGCCGCTGGACTTCGCCGCCCTACAGCAGCGGTACACCCAACCTCGATGCGCTGCCGAGTTCGCCGTGACCCATCCGGGTCACCTTGTGCTGTTCGACGTCCTCGAGACAGCCCGCGACACCGACCTTTGACGGCCCAGGTTGTCGACCGTGTCTTGGTGAAAAGGCGGTGCCGTGCGGAAGCCCGGCACACGAGGCGGCATCCAGTGACACACGGCGTCCCAGATCTTGAACTGGAGACCGAGCACGAACCCGCCTCCTGCCCAACGCACTCCGAACTTCGCCGCATATACGCCACCCCGATCCCAACCGCACCAGCGACGCACTACGCGACACTTCCCTGACCAGGGCAAACACCGAACAACGACCAGAAGGCGACGGTCCGCCCACCGTTGCCCACTCCGACGGGATGGCTCCCAACCAAACCGGGTGTGACCTGGGCTTTCGCATCGTGGCAGGTGTTGGATTCGAACCAACGTAGCTTGCAGCGGCGGTTGTACAGAATGGCGCCAGGTGCCGTCTGACCTGCGAGCACCTCAGTGAGGTCCGATCTTCGCCGCGCATACGCCGCCACGCTTAGCTGTTTGCTCTCCGGGCGGCAGGCAATCAGCCCTTCGGGCGCATGACGATGCCAGCGTGGCCATTACGCTGCGTGAGCCCGAAGCCGAGGCATCCAAACATCGACATCAACCCGCAGTCAGGGGCGAGCCTTTTGGGTGGCGTCAGTACGGTCGAACCAGAGCTTCCGGTGGTTCGTTCGAAGAGGATTCCGTAACGGATGTTCGCAAGCTGAAAGACGCGCCGGAAACCGGGACGGTTCAGGCGGCCAACCTCACGCCGAGAACCGGACCGCAGGCTGCCGCATCCGCGCCCGGAGCGTGAAGTGCTTCCCGGATCCGTCAGGTTCGCCGGCCTGCTCGGCGATCTTCTTGGCGGTACGTGTTCGCATCCTGCTCTGCCACACATCGAGGTCAGTGTGGGAAATCGTCAGAGAAGACCAAGCGCAATGCGCAGAACTGGCAGCAGCAGGCAATGCCCACCCCTTCCCAGCCACGTGCTCTGGCACGCATAGGCCACTGGCGGTACCGCCCAGGTGTTTCCGGCCTTCGACTCGTCGGAAGATCGTCCCCTGCATCGAGCGGACGGTTTGCCCCTTCAAGGACCTAATCGCTCGACGGCAGGGACGTGCAGCGGGGATAAGTCCTCACCCGTCAGTTGACCCCCACTCTTCAAAGTCCTCGAACAACCAGTCCATCGTATCCACGCTGTCATCGCCGTGCACAACCGTGCGTGGAGCGAACTGCTGGTCCGATCGAACGACTCCCGCGATGAAGTAGGCACCCTTGCCCAGATCAAGGTAGTGCCTGCCTGCATCGAACCGAATCGCATGGACGTTCACGCCCGGATGGAAGTCGACAACAACAGCGTTGCTCAGAACCGGTTCAACGCCTCCTCTGTCATCGGCGTGGCTGGCGACCTCCAGGCTTGGTGGCTGGAGCCATACGTCTTCTGAGGACTGGAAATATGCGATCAGGACCTGGGCGGGCTCGAGAAGCTCGACCTCGATGCCGACGCCGCGTTTGATCGCCTCCTCCCGCTCAATGCGTATACCCGACAGCCCGCGTAGCTCCCCGGCGACACGCCGCACTCGTGTGTCGGCGGCCGCGAAGACCGATGAGTTCTCAGCCACCGTGAAGGCTTCGGCATGAGTCGATACGACCCTGAACTCCGCCGGTCGGAAGCACTCCGGCGTCGTCGTCCGGTCACCACGACCGATAGGGATGGACCCCGATGCGAGCAGCTCGACGTTACGGGAAAAGTTTGCCAGCTCACGTTCGTACAGCGGCAGGCAGTCCCTCCAGTGGCGGTACATCGCACCATCCGGAAACGGCACCTTGCGCGCGCGCGTCTGCATGCTGTTGGCGTACAGGTAGGTCGTCTCGGTGATCGCGGCCAGTTTCCTAAATCGTTCCACACTCGCCTTCACCTCGGCCACCGCCGAACGCAGTGCATCGACGTTCCTAAAAATGGAGCCAACAGGTGCCTCATGATATAGGCGTACCTGCACAGCCGCTCGGATTCGGTGCGCGTAGAAGTACGCGAGCTCCGCGATGGCGCGGACGTCGCGCGAGATCGCCGCATACTCCGCTGTTCCCTTGACGCACCGTCCACTTCCGCGGTCGATGCATGCCACCGCCTGCTCGGCGTAGTACACCACGTCCTCAGCCACATCGAGCGGAGTCTCGCCCGAGTGTTCATCCCCACGAAGCTCGCGCTCGACATAGTGTTCGACGCGCTCACCGTTTGGCGCATGCGACTCCCACAAGTCGTTCCACGGACGGTACCGCCGGGCGTTGGTCAGCTGGCTCATGGTCATGCCAAGGCTGAGCGTCTGCCGATTTCCCTCCGTAATCCCGACACGCCGAACCAACAGCGGCGCGATGTTCCCGATGGCCTCCAACGCGTCGAGCACACCCGTGGCGGCTTCCGTATCTGCGAACCGTCCGACGAGCTCGCCAACCCAGTACGCATGTTCCGCCGCAACGTCACGATCACACTTCCATGCGTATCGATGCCACGCGGCAAACCAGATCCAGTCACGATCGATCTGTTGTAGCCGTGGATCGGCGCGGTCAGGAGCATCTGGCCAGTCCCAGTAGAACAGCGGATACAGGTGAAGACCCCGTGCACTCAAACGATGTCGCATCGCCTGCACGCAGCGCTGAATGAACGACACCGCGCCGTACCGAAAGGGCTCAAGGTTGGCGAGAATGTGAACGTTGACGATGTGGATGTCAGTTCTCGCGCTCAGGGCACGATGCCGCTGTTGCCAGCGACCGCGGGGAGTCCAAGTGGTGAGGGACTCGCCGTTGTATTTCGCCATTGTCCACAGGCGAGGATACAAGTTTCGTGCCTGCTCCAGAACTGGCTGGAGATCGATGGCATGCGCGCGCAGAATGATTGGCGGGGGGTCGTTGATCTCGGCAGCAGCCAAGCCGTCGTTGATGCCGGCAAGGATCGTGTCCACGAACCACTCCGCACCGTAGAGATCGCCGTGGAGCGTTTCCCCGAGACACACCATGAGACCGACCTGAGGAAATGCCCTCACGAAGGCCGCGAGCGACTTCCTCGTATAGTCACTCACCATCGGGCTCGGCCGGTTCTGGAGGAGGGGCAAGCCGTGCTGCTCGGCGAACGGTAGCGGAATGTGGATGTTGTAGAACTTCAGTATCACGCCAATGCCGCGCCGATCGGCCTCCGCAGCCAGCCAGCGCAGGTGGGCGCGATTGTCCTGCAGCTCAGCAGGAGTGACTTCCAGGGCTTCAGGATACTCCTGCAGGCTGACGAACGACGAGAACGGATGGCCGCTCCAGATGTACAGGACATTGGCACGATGCTCCAGCAGGATGTCGAGAAACTCCAACCATCCGGCCCGGTCGTAGAACCATGGGAAGCGCTCACGAGTGACGGGATATTCGTAGGTTTGGCGAGGCGGCTCGATAAGCATCTTCTGCAATCCCACTGCGGGCCCACGAAGCGCGAAGTCGGGCGTCTCCCCGATCGCCAGGTTCCGCGGAATCTCGCCTCGCTCGCGCACGATCCGCGCCAGCTCCTGGCAACCGTACAGCACTCCCCTGTCATTGCCGCCCGTGACCGCGACGATCCGCCCGGGCAACGCTGCCAGATAGTACCCGTCATCCGACGGCGCTCCGGAGTGGTACAGCAGCGTCTCGTCCGCTTCAAGCTCGGCCACCAACCCAGACGATCGTGAGCCGACGAAGACTCGAAGGCCCGTGCCCGGCATCCGATCTCCTGCCCGCCAGGACGCCTCCGTGATACTGACCTTAAGTCCACCATCCACCAGCGCCTTCGCGAGGAGCTCAACCCCGAACCTCACGCACGGAGCCGCATCTGATAGATAGCCGATCGTCACGTTGGCCATGGCTGAGCTCCCTTTGCGCCGACCGCCGAGCTACGACGTCATGAAGTACTGCTCCGGGTTTGTGGGACCTGGCGTGGGATAGATGAAGGAGTCGGGCATGGAGTCCGGAACGTTGTGAACGTTGTTCTTCACGATCCCGTAGCCGCCGACCGGCAGGCTTATCCCGATTGCCCAGAATGTCTCGGCCGCGATGTCAAGGATGCGCTTCATGAGTGCCCGTCGCGCCGACTCATCCGGCGTCCGCTTGATCTGATCGTAGAGCGCGAATTGCTGCTTGGCCGCCGTCCCCGCGGGTGTGGACGCATCGGGCTCCATGCCATCGTTGCCGCCATTCAGGTACCACGTCGCCCACGGAGTCGCGAACGCTGATGCGCTCTCGTTGACGGGTAGGTACCACCGCGGGTCCAGCCACGCGTCCTCCGCCCCGCCGTCGCCTGAGTCCGCGCTCCCTTCATGCTGGTTGGAGATGACCCTGGTGAACTTCAGTCCACCGTCGACGGAACCCACCTTGATGTCGACACCGACCTCGCTCCAGTAGTCCTTGGCGAAGTTCAACGCACTGACCATCTGCGGCTCCTCCGCCTTGACCAGGATCGTCGCCGTGAGTCGCTGCCCGTCCGGCCCGAGTCGGAATCCGGCGCCGTCGCGACGGTTCAGCCCGGCGCGGTCAAGGTGCCGGGCCGCCAGCTCCGGGTCGTACTCCGTGTACTGCGCGGCGAGTTGCTCGTGATAGAGGCTCGACTCCGGGCGAGGAGCGCCCTGCCACGGCTTGCCCTGTCGCTGGTAGACAGCGTTGATGATGTCCTGTCGATCGATGGCGTGCGACATACCGATGCGGAAGTCCCTGTTGTTGAAGACCTGACGCTTGATGGGATCCTCAACGGTGAGGTTGAACGCGACCATGAGGGTGTTCATCCACGTCGAGGGTGCGTCGAAGAACCGGTAGTCCCCGCTTTCTCGCTCTCTGGCGAGGACGGGCTTGTTGCTCGGAGTGTTGAAGGTCCGCACCTGCATGTCGATGTCGCCGTGCAACGCCTTGAGCAGCATGGCTTCCGCGCTGTTGATCATGGTGAAGACGGCACGATCGATATACGGCAGTTGCCGACCGTCTTGATCTACCTTCCAGAAGTAGGGGTTACGCTCGAGGACGATCCGATCCTGAGTCGACTCGGCGGTGACCCACGGATTGAGCGTCGGAAGCTCGGGGTTCTCCCACCCTTCGTCCTTCTCGCCGATGAGCGCCACCCAGTCCTCGAGCCCTTCTTCGGCAGCGAGCGAGTTGGCCTCGGGATTGTATTTGAGGTGGAATGTGCTCAGGTAGTGCCTAGGCTTGATCAGACGCATGCCGAAGCTCGACGCGAGTTCCTTGATCAACAGAGCGTTCGACTTTGGCAGTACGAGACGCACCGTGTGCTCGTCGATCCTTTCGGCGCGGATGGGATCTGTTCCACCGAGTTCCTCGTTGGCGAGCAGATCGTTCTGAGCGAAAACGATGTCGTCTGCGGTGAACGGCTCGCCATCGGACCATCGAAGGCCACGTCGCAAGTGGAAGACATACGCGGTCGCATCCGAGTTGACCTCGAAGCCTTCCGCAACGTTAGGAACAACCTTCGTGAACTCCAGATCCCACCGGACGAGCGGCTGGTAGCCCACAGTTCGGTCAAGCCACGTCTGGTCATCGGGTCCCAGAATGGCGGAGTTCCAGGTGCCTCCATACACACCTGGCCGCTCGGTCGTACGCACGACAAGAGGACTCCCCGGCAGCCTCTCCCGCAGGTGGGGCAATGTGCCCTTCTTGACGCGCTTGGCCAGCACCGGCGCTTCCTTGCTTGCACCATCGGTGCGCTGCGCGGGCCGGTCAGACGGGCGGGTGTCGAGCATCTGGCAACCCGTCACACCTGAGGCGGCGAGAAGCGTTCCCGTCGATACAAGGAAGGCGCGCCGGGTCGATCGAGACAATGACACCATGCTTGTCCTCCTCACGAGATCTCGCGGTCTGCCAGCCGGGCCGGAGCTAGTTCCGAGCCGTGCCCGAACGGACGTACGCGACGTGTTGCCACATTAGGAAAGCTGCTCACACACCGGCCAGAGACTGCTTTGCTACGTGCTAGGACAATCTTGCGTCGTCTTCTCCGCGGAGTGCGCCAGACGCCGAGGAGGGCGCCACACGGAAGGTCTTGAAGGGGAATGCATAGTTCACTGGTCCGCGGTGCGTCGAGGGCAATCGACACCAACAGTGGAGAGGACTTCTGGTCCGATATCGCCTTGGTCGCGCTCCGCGGCAGTCTCCACGTGTGCGATCCGACGTGGCGCCTCGAGCCACGTGTCCGGCCGAACCATCAAGTCTGGCTCATCGTGTCCGGATCCGGCTGCCTCACCGTCGCAGGTACCGATCACCTCTTGCAGAGCGGAGCCGTCGCATTGGTACCCCAAGCCGTACCTCACTGGGCAGAACACGACCCTCGGTCGCCACTTCAGTGCTACGTGCTGCATTTCGAGGCCAGAGTGCTCGGAGCACACGCGCCAGGCGCCCTGGCGGCGCTCCCGCCGCTGCTGTGGCCGGAACCGGAGGTCATGAAGGAACTCCTAGCGGCCGCAGCCACAATGTGTTACGAGGTGGGCCAGCGTTCTCCAAACCACGTTCTCCTCGCGAATGCGGCCATCACGCGGTTGTTTGGCCTCCTGTGGTCGGTGGAGTCGGCGCTCCGCCGTCGTGGAGATGGCTCACCAACGTTGCCCGGACATACCAGATTGTCGCCAGTTCTCGCCTACATCGCGGATCACTTCTCCAGCCCGATCACCCTGGCTGAGCTTGGGTTGGTCGCCGGAGTGACCCCGACGCACCTCTGCCACCTCTTCCGCGACGCCGTCGGGCTATCTCCGTTCCAGTATCTCCAGCGCTACCGGATGCGGCGTGCCAGGAACCTTCTGGAGACTACCGACCTCGTGGTTGCTCACGTAGGTCGCCGCGTAGGTTTCGCCGACCCCGCATACTTCAGCCGCGCCTTCCGTCGTCTCGAGGGTATGACGCCCAGCCAGTACCGCGAGCTGAATTCCACCCTGGCGACCCCGGATCTGACACCGGGACCCTGAGTCCTCACCGGACCAACGAGAGTGAGAGCCGCGCCAGCACTATGCCGTCGACCACGACCTTCGCGCCTTCCTCGACGAACCGGCTGGGCCAGAGTCCGCTATTCATGGGCGGGTGCTCCGATCCGGTCGATGACGTCCATGACACGGTCACCCGACCAGGACAGCGGACCGGTCACCGCATCAAGGCGCGTGCGGTCGAGCTCGACGCCCAGGCCGGGACCGGTGGGAACGACCATCTCGCCACCGTCGTAGCTCACACTCTCACGAACAACATCGTCGAGGTACAGCAGCGGACCAACCGGATCACTCGCCACCGTCGCAACAGGGGCAGACGCTCCCACGTGCGCGGCCGCAGCGGTGCCGATGGACAACTCCTGTGTCGTACCCATGAGGCAGCACAGCCCAGCCGCCTCCGCGATGGCGAGAACTCGACGTGCCGGCGTTATCCCACCCAGAGCGAACAACCCGATGTTGAGGACGTCAACGGCGTGGGACGTCACCAACTCGAGTGCCCAGGGGCCGCTGTAGACGTGCTCGGACACCGGGAGGACGGCGCGATCCCGCACGTACGCCAGCCCAGCAGCATCGCCGGATCGTGCTGGCGCCTCGACCAGCTCATAGCCAACGTCTCGGGTCCGTTCGATGAAGGCGCACGCCTCGCGCGCATCCAGAAGGTTGGAGAAGTCCAGGGACTTGATGGTCAACGCGTCGCTGAACCGATCCCGCGCCCGAAGCAGAAGCTGCTCGTCGAGGCGGAGGTCATGACCCACATAGACCCGGAAACGGGAGAAGCCTGCCGCCAGCTTCGCGGCCATCAGCTCGAGGTTCTCCTCCACATCCTGCGCCGTACGCTGTCGAAATATCGGATACGCGATAGGTACTCGCTCCCTCACGCGCCCACCCAGCAGGTCGCTGACGCTGCGACCCAAAACCTTGCCGATGAGATCCCAGATGGCGATGTCGACACCGCACCTGATGACGCCGCCCTTGTCGTACAACGTGCCCGCCGGTGGGAAACTTCCCTCCAGTCGCCGGACAACCTCGTTGAGGTTCAAGGGGACTAGGTCGCCGAGCATTGCGGTTAGCGTGAGTTCCAGGTCGACGACATCGACGTGGTATCGAGGAAGATGCTGGAAGTCCGACATCTCGCCGAGACCGACGAGACCGTCGGCATCTGTGTGGAGTTCGACGATCACATGCCCGCACACAAGGCCACTCGTCCGTGGAACGTTGATCGGCGTCAGCCGGACATTTGTGATCTTGGCCATGTCAAGTCGATCGCGCGTTCATGATCGCCGGGTCGAAGCACCCTTGCACGGCCATGCCGCGATACTACGACGCTGCGAGCTGGCCGCCCACGCACTGCTTCCGGAAACGGTCTACGCTGCGAGCTTTCCACGGTGCTGGTGAGGAGGCACCATGGCCGAGCTGCAAACGCGAACCCTTTGACCGAATCATGGAGCGCCGCTATATTCTGGTAAATCGATTGAGTACGAATGAACGGCGGCGCGAGTGCTGAAGGTTTCGCGGTACTTCGAGGACTACATCGTTGGCGCCGAACGCCGGACGACCGGACGTACGCTCACCGAGGCCGACATCGTTCTGCACGCTGGCCAGACGGGTGACTGGTTCCCGCATCATGTGGACGCCGAGTGGTGCGCTACCCAGGACTTCGGCCAGCGCATCGCACACGGCACACTCATTCTCTCGGTCGCGATCGGAATGACAGCCAGCGAGATCAATCCTGTGGCGTTCAGCTACGGTTACGACCGAATCCGCTTCATCCGACCGATCTTCATCGGCGACACGATCACGGTGACGGCGAGAATCGCGGGCACACGCGATCACCCGCGCCGTGCGAATCAGGGCTTCGTTGATGAGCAGGTGATGGTGACCAACCAGCGTGGAGACGTTGTGCTCTCCCTGGTGCACATCTATCTCGTCGAGCGAAAGTCGCCAGCCCCGCCGGACGACACGCCACCGCCGGGCGGGGATTGATCATGCCGAGATCGCGTTCGCGGAGCCGCTCTCCCAGTCTCGCCGACGTCGCCGAGCGCGCTCGTGTCTCGCCATCCCTGGTGTCGCGGTTGTTGCGCGGCGATGACAGTGTCCGGGTACGTGAGGAGACTCGCCGGCGGGTGCTTGCGGTGGCGGAAGAGGTGGGTTATGTCCCGCATCTGCTTGCCCGTCACCTGCGGATGTCGCGCGCGGGTGCGATCGGGCTCATCGTGCACGAGATCAGCAATCCGATCTACGCCGAGATCATCCGGGGTGCGCAGAAGGCTGTGACCCGTGCCGGCAGTGTCCTTCTGTTGATTGACGCGGAGGTGGTCACCGATGAGGTGGCGCTGCTCGGCGTCGCCGGTGGCGGTCGGGTGGACGGCTTGCTCTGGCAGATGGCCGGGCACGCGGGTCTCGACCATGCGGTACATGTCGCGGCCCGGTATGTTCCGGTCGTTCTGGTGAACTCGCGTGCCGAACATGATCTACCCGGCGTACATCTGGACGACGAGGGTGCGACTCGGATGGCGATGGGTCACCTGTTCGATCTTGGCCATGAGCGGATCGGGTTCGTCTCAGGAGCGCCCGGCTCCGACGTGTCCGAGCGTCGCCGGGCGGCGTACCGCGCGAGCCTTGCCGAGGCGGGCATCCGCCGGCGCGCTGCTTGGGAGGTCGAGGGCGGATGGGACTCCGGGAGCGGGCATAGGGCGGCCGCCGGACTTCTGCGTCGGGATACCAGGCCCACTGCCGTCCTTGCGACCAACGCGCTCGTTGCCACGGGGGTGGTGACTGCGGCGTACGAAGCCGGCGTGCGGGTCCCGGATGAACTGTCCGTCGTGGCGATCCATGACTTGTGGTTTGCCGAACGCCTGATGCCTGCGCTGACCGTGGTGCGACTGCCGCTGATTACCATGGGTGAGCGGGCTGCCGACCTGCTTGTGTGTGACGAGCAGCCGACGGGCCCGGTCGACATCGCCATCACCGATCCGATGCCCCAACTCGTCGAACGGGGTTCAACGGCCCCAGCACCGTCCACGCCGAAGCGGCACCGCCACCGGGGGCCCAGGCGAACGGCCAGCTAGCGGGGACGCGACAAGCACATTCAAGGAGCGGCGAATGGGAGTCTTGCGTGGGATCACCTGGAACCACACTCGCGGCTACGCGCCGATGGCGGTCACCGCCCAGATCTTCGCCGATCGGCTACCTGACGTACGGATCGAGTGGGATCGGCGCTCTCTGTGGGCGTTCGGAGAGGAGTCTCTCGATGCGCTGGTGGCGGCGTACGACCTGCTGGTGATTGACCATCCCATGATCGGGACGGCTGTGCAGGCCGGCGCACTGCTGCCCCTGGACGAACAGCTCCCGCCCGCTGTCATGGCGCGGATTCGAGAGGGCGCGGTCGGCCGTTCGCAGGAGTCGTACCACTACGACGGGCATGACTACGCGCTTGCGGTCGACGCCGCGTGTCAGGTCGCCGTCGCGCGGCCGGACCTGCTCGATGCCGCCGGCGAGGATGTGCCCACCACGTGGAGCGCCGTAGTCGATCTAGCTCGCCGAACCCGTCGAGTCGCGCTCCCACTGAACCCGATCGACGTGCTCAGTGCGTTCCTGACACTGTGTGCACACCTGGGCGGACCGCTGCGCCACGAGCCGGACGGCCTTTGTCGCGAGACCGGGCTGGACGCCCTGTCGATGTTGCGGGAACTCGCGGGCCTGGTCGATGAGCCGTGCCGCTCGGCCAACCCCATCGCCACGCTGAACCGGATGGTCACGACCGACGAGATCCTCTACTGCCCGCTCCTCTTCGGCTACACCAACTACAGCAGGGAGGGGTACGCACCCCGCCGGCTCAGCTTCCACGACATCCCGTCCATTGAGGGCGAAGGTCCCCGCGGGTCGTGCCTGGGTGGGGCCGGCATCGCGGTGTCGGCCTCATCAGGGCAGCGGGATCTCGCCCTCGCGTATGCCCAGTGGGTTTCCAATGCAACGACACAACGTACGGAGTATGTGTGCGCAGGTGGCCAGCCGGCGGCTGCGGCGGCGTGGGACGACCCGCTCGCCAACGCGTTGACTGGAGACTTCTTCCGGTCCACCCGGGCCACGATTGACGCAGCCTACCTGCGGCCCAGGCATCCATCCTTCCCCGAATTCCAGACCAACGCCGCACACGTTCTTCGCGACACGCTGCTCGGCTCCGTGCCACCTGGTGCGGCGATCGACCACCTCGACCGCGGGTATCGGCAGACCTTCGAGTCCGCAGCAACCAGCCCGCCATGAGCCCCGCATGAGTAAGCGATAGGGCCGCAACTGCCAACCCATGGATCGGAGGTAGTCGTGTCGACGAAGCTTCGCCTTGCCTATCGGGAGTTCAGTGGATTCGAGAGCGCCTTCCGGCGGCAGATCTCGGCGTTTCGCGAAGCCCATTCCGACGTCGACATCGAGATTGTCGCCTATGACCTGCCCACGCTCTACCGCGGGATGGTGGAGGCCGGCGGTTGCACGTCGGGTGAATGGGACCTCTTCTTGTGCAATACCGACTGGCTGCCACCTCTGTTGCGGCGTGGCGATCTGCTGTCCCTCGAGCCATTCCTGCGGAAGCGTCCACCGGCGGACTGGCCGGATGGATGGAGCCCCTCGCTGCGCGGTCTGCAGACCGGTCCCGATGGTGCCTGTTACGGAATTCCATACCACGACGGTCCCGAAATGTTCATGTATCGCGGCGACCTGTTCGACGAGCCAGTCGAGCAGGCGAGGTTCGCAACGACCTACGGCTATCCCCTGGCTCCGCCCGAGACCTGGTCGCAGTTCCTGGACGTCGCGAGGTTCTTCACCCGACCGGACGACGAGCTCTCCGGCTGCGTACTTGCCGCCCTGCCGGACGGTCACAACAGCGTGTACGACTTCCTCATTCAACTCTGGAGCCGGGGCGGCCAATTGCTCGACGGGCGGCGTGCGGCCTTCGCCGGGAAAGGCCACCAGGCGTTGCAGTTCCTTCACGAGCTGGTCTGCGTGCACCAGGTCACCCAACCCGACCCTCGCGGGTACGAGAGCGTACGCTCTGGCGACTACTACGCCAGCGGGCGCGGCGCCATGATGTGGAACTGGAGCGGCTTCGCGGTCGTGGCCGACATGCCGGACTCGGCGATCCGCGGCCGCAACCGGCTGAGCCTCATCCCCCGAGGGGATGGACCTCGCGGGCGCCACGTGTCGCTGTCGGTCTACTGGGTACTCACGATTCCCAGCGGTTGTCGCCAGCCCGAGCTGGCCTGGAACTTCCTTCGCCACGTGGCCGCACCGGAGATGGATCTGATCACCGCACTGAGGCGGCCGAGCGGGCAGGCACCCTGCTTGCCGTCAACCAGCAGATGCGGTGGGACCAGGTGATCGCCTGCATGCGAGCGCTGGTGGAAAGCGGCTGGTACGGCCAGCTCACCTCCGGTCTGTTTGATGTCGACGTTCGTACCGACTGGAGCCTGTGGCCGTGGATGCTCGACAAGCCGCGACTGGAATACTTCTACCACTCGATCCACTACGTCGACGCGATCCGCCACGTCTTCGGCGAACCCGCGAGCATCGTTGCCTCGACCACGCGCTACCCGGGCCAGGCGGCTGCCGGGGAGACCCGGACCTGTACCGTCTACGAGTTTTCCAACGAGCTCTCCGTCACCGTACTCGCCAACCACAACAACTGGTCACACCGGCCGCGTGCGCTGGTGCGCTGCCAGGGGACTGAGGGCCAGTCCGAAGGCACCCTCGGTGTGCTGTACGACTACCCCGTGGGGCGCCCGGATACCTTCGAGTTCTGGTCGCGGAGTGCCCATCCCGATCACACGTTCCAGCGGACTTTCACCGAGCGCTGGATTCCGGATGCGTTCGTCGGGCCCATGGTGGACCTCCAGTCGGCCGTGGCCGAAGGCAGGGCACCGCTGACAAGCGGCCGCGACAACCTGAAGACGCTTCGAGCGGTCCTGGCGGCATACCGGTCGGCTGAGGAGGGCCGGCGTGTCGCGGTCACCGAAGTCGCCTCACCATTCACTGCCGGCTCGGAGGTGAACGTATGATGCTTCCACTCGACGGCCTCGTCGTCCTCGACCTCGCGCAGTACCTCGCCGGGCCGTCGGCCGCCCTCCGACTGGCCGACCTTGGCGCCCGCGTCATCAAGGTTGAACGACCAGGCAGCGGCGACGGGTCTCGACAGATGCGCCTGCGCGATCGTCAATTGGATGGCGACAGCCTGTTGTTCCACACCATCAACCGTGGCAAGGAAAGCTTGACGATCGACCTTCGTGACCCGAAGGACCATGCACGCTTGGTCGACCTGATCCGCCACACTGATGTCCTCATCCACAGCTTCCGCCCTGGTGCGCTGGAGCGCTACTCGCTGGACTATGACACGGCGGCCGCGATCAATCCTCGCCTCGTCTACGCTCACGTCACCGGATACGGCGAGCAAGGACGCTGGGCCCAGAACCCTGGGCAGGATCTTCTCGTGCAGGCCCGCACCGGGCTGACCTGGCTGAACGGTCGCAGCGACGACCCTCCCGCACCAATGGCGCTGTCCGTTGTCGACCACCTTGCCGGCGCGTTGCTCGTCCAGGGCATCCTTGCCTGCCTCTTTCGCCGCAACACCACTGACAAAGGCGGCCTGGTCCAAGTCAGTCTGCTTGAGGCAGCCATGGACCTGCAGTTCGAGGTCTTCACCGGCTACCTCAACCACGGTGGAACACCGCATCGCAGCGCTGTCTCGGCCGGGCATCCCGACATTGGAGCGCCCTATGGCATCTACCAGACCAGCGATGGCTGGCTCGCCCTCGCTATGGGTCCACTCCACCAACTCGTCCAACTCGTCGGCATCCCCGGTGACCCGATGGAAATCGCAGGGACGCCATTCACGGACCGGGACGACATCAAACGCCGGCTCGCCGACGTCCTGATCGGGCGTACAACGCAGGAGTGGACCGCGATCTTAGAACCAGCGGGCTACTGGTGCGCAGAGGTCCTGGACTGGCCAGCTCTCGAAAAGTCGGGTGCCCTCGACACCCTGAGCGTCGTCGTCACCTGCGGCGAAACGGACCGCACCTTCAGGACCACCCGCAGTCCAGTACGTATCGACGGCCAACCTCTGCCCGCCACCGGCGCTGCACCGCGCTTAGGCGCTCACTCGCCACTTCCCGGAGACGCCTGATCTGCCTACGATGTTCGAACGAACACCTGCCGAGTCCCACCACAGCGGGAGACGAGACGATGGCTGATCAGGCACCACTTCTGAACTCGAAGCAGATGGCTCAGTTCGTCGCGGCAGGGTTCCTACGATTCGACGGGGTCGTCGACCCCGCTGTGTGTGAAGCAGCAACACGTGAACTCGACAGCGGTCGACCGCTACCTGCGGCGGGCCGTCCGTTCGATGACGTCTATCCCGATAGCTCCCCATTCCGCCACATGTTGGCTACGCCGGTCGTCGCGGGCGCGATTCGCAGCCTCGTCGGCCGAGACGCGTTCGCGCACAACCACGACACGCACGTACGGCCGCCCGACCAAGGGAGAGCACAGCCCCTCCACGCCGACCAGATTGCCGACCTGCGCCCATCCCGTGATGGACACAGCGGCTTCGACCTCACGGTGATGTACTACCCCAACGAGGTGACGCTGGACATGGGCGGCACGCTGGTCGTGCCCGGGAGTCACCTCCGTCGCATCCAGGGCGCGGACATCGGCCGTTACCAGAATCTCGTCGGCCAAGTGCCCACGGTGTGCCCCGCCGGCACGGTCATGATGCTCCACCATGGCATCTGGCACTGTGGCCGTCGCAACGACGGTGACCAGCCCCGCTACATGTTCCGGGTAAGGATTCACCCCACCGTTGCACAGGTACGACTGTGGGATATCGACGACATCGACGATCCTGAGGTAGCAAAGATTCTCGGCCAACGGTTCGACTGGTACGAACTCGCCCCGGCACGCCATGAACTGATCAGCCGGACGCACCTGTGGCGCCTTCTGACCGGCGATCCGACCTTCGAGATCGGAACGCCAACACAGCGCTGAACACCACGGCACCATCGAAGAAGCTCCGAGCCATTGGATGCGCCGAACGGTCACCAAACCCAGTCAGCCGTGGCGCAAGCCAGATCGCACTGACGCAACGGCGCAGCGCCACCGGTCGGTCTGTCCTCATACATCGGGCGGAACGTACCACGGGGCCGGATAGCCGTGACGTCGTCGCCGCGCCACGTGGTCAGGAATTCCTGGCCCGCCGCACGTTCCACACTATTCCGTACGGACATGGGGAAAGAGATACTGATCCGCTCACCGACCCTCGGCGTGAGGATCCTGAGGTAGCCATCGGGAGCCCACAGCTCTGGCGTGTGTCCAGACGTCGTCGCCGTTTCGCCCGCAGGTGTCGTACGCTCGACGGTCAACTTCGCGTAGCCAGCCCACGGCGGTGTCCGGACCCGGAGCTCCCGACAGTCACCACGGATGGTGAGATCGACGCGACCTTGGTACGGCAAATGGCTCACGACTTCCACCAACCGGGCTCGTCGAGTGAGCAGGAGGTTCACCCGAATGAGATCTTCGGCGCCGGTGACGATCGCGTTCCAGGCGGTGAACAGCCCGCGTACACCGGAACCGACACAACAGGCCTGAACGTCGGCGGTGTGGCCGCGGCCGAGCGCCACGTCGGCAACGTAGTCGTTCGGAGCACCGTAACCTGCGAACGCTCCTCGGACCCGTCGACCGACGTCATAGTAGGTCACCCATCCCGGCTCGTCGCGGGAGCGGTCCGGCGCCGATTCCACCCACTCGAGGTCGTCGAGCTGGGACTCCACCAGGTGATTGCGTACGAATCGCTCAACGACCGTCCAGTTGTCTGTGTAGCCCATGCGGGCCAGGGTGACCGCAATCCCGATGAGGTCTACAAGGGAACACGTTTCGTGCTCAAACCGCTGCTCGGTCAAGTCGCCTGGCGTCCAGCCGAACGCGGTTGCCTGGGTGAGCGCCCACGTGAATCCACGCTCGACGAACGCTGTCAATGCGTGGTTTCCGGTGTGTTCGGCAAACTTGGCGATGCCGTCAAGTGTCCCCAGCCGGGTGTGCAGGTGCCCGTTGCGGTACGCCAGTGCGGCGTTGAAGCTGCCGTCCGAGTTGAAGACGCCGCTCTTATCCACAAGGAGTTTGGTGAACCACTCACACAGCTCGAGCGCGTCGGAGTTCCCAGTGGCCTGGTGATAGCGCAGGAGCGGCATGATGAGGCGTCCGCTGAACGACGCCGGATCGGGAGCCAGATGCAGCTTGGCGGCGTTCGCAGACGGCCAGCCTCGCGGCGTGTACTCCGAGGCCGGATAGAACCACGCGTCGCGTTCCTTCACAGCGATTCTCCGCAGGGCCGCGACGTGTCGGTCAGCGGCTGCCTTCACGGCGGGATCCTGCGTGTCGAGGTACGACGTCGTTAAGGCCAGGATGACCGCACGCTGGTCAATGAGGTTGGCGTTGGGCTCCCAGGATCCCTTGGGATGTCTCTGGCGATAGCTCAGGCCGTCTTCGCCGAAGAAGCTCAACAATCCCTTCTTGTACTGCTCCTCGGTCTGCCTCCATCGGCTCTGGCCAGTCATGTGCCGAGCGAGGATGGCGGCGTCGAGAAGGCGCCCGTGGCTGGAGCCATATGCCCAGTCGCCGTAACGCAGGTACGCCGGTTTGGCGAGCAGGTTCGCGCTAAAGAAGGGCAGGTGGCCATGCTCGACGTCAGCCAGACCGACGACAGCGTTCATGGCTAGTGCCGCTCGCTCCTCGAGCAGTAGTGTCGTGGGAATAGTGGTCACGCTCGCCGATCCTCCTCCTCGATGGGCCGCGGGATTCCGCTGCTAGTGCCGATGGACAGCCGTCGCGGTCGCCTGGTCGGCGGGGTAGATGTCGAGGCGCGGAACGTTGACATGTGCGGGGCGCGACACGACCCAGGCGACGGCCTCCGCCACATCGGCCGGCGACAGGGGCTTCATGCCCCGATATACCGCTTCGGCCCGTGCCGTGTCCCCGCCGAACCGCACGAGCGAGAACTCCGACTCCACCATTCCGGGAGCGACTTCACAGACCCGCACCGGTTGACCAACCAGCTCCAACCGGAGGGTGTCCATGACCGCGGCGGCCGCATGCTTGGCTGAGGAGTATCCAGCACCGCCTGGGTAGGTCTGATGCGCCGCCAGACTCGTGACGACCACGACACTGCCATTGCCGGAGCGGATGAGGGCGGGAAGGAAATGCCGAACCGTGCGGACAACGCCCAGAACGTTCGTCTCCCACATCCACCGCCACTCGTCCGGGTTCGCCTCCGCGACCGGGTCGGCCCCAATCGCACCGCCGGCACAGCACACGAGCGTGGAGCAGTCCGGTGCCGCCTTGGCGAACGCCGCGACGGAGGACTCCTCGGTGACATCGAGCGCCTGGCTGCGAGCACGGTCGGACAGCGCCTCACTCAGCTGCCGGAGCCGGTCCAGACGCCTCGCGCCGATCAGAACATCGAACCCCAGCGCGTCCAGGCGACGCGCCGTAGCCGCACCAATGCCGCTGCTGGCACCGGTGATCGCTGCCAACCTTGGGCCCACGCTATCCTCCGCGGTAGGGAGATGTTCGATCGAACGCTTCTCGTCTCGAGGTTAGGGCGAGCCTTCAGCCCTGGTCAAGATCCGTCCATGGCCGGCACCTGACCATAACGCACGCGCTCATCTTGACGCTGTGAGCCCGACACCTGCACACTCATGTTCGATCGAACAGGAGCGTGGATCAGGCCAGCATGCGTACGAACGAACGAGCGCCAGGCTCACGGGAGGACAGAGACGTGCGAGCGGCAGTCTTGGACAGCGTTGGCCAGATCCGAATCACGGACGTCCCCACACCCTCAGCCGGCCCCGACGAAGTGCTTGTGCAGATGCGCGCCGTCGGTATCTGCGGCTCTGACCGGCACGCCTTCCGCGGAGTACATCCGTTCCGCCATCCTCCCGTCGTCCTGGGGCACGAAGGCGCAGGAAGGATTGTTGCCCAGGCGGGGCCAGGAGGGCGGCTTCGCAAAGGTGACCGGGTAGCGATCATGCCCGTCCTCTCGTGCTGGGAGTGCTGCCACTGCGAAGGAGGCCTACCGCACTTGTGTGAGCGGAAGCGGGTCCCGGGCATGGGGTGGCAGGGAATGCTCGCGGAATACCTCGTAGCACCGGAGCGCGTGCTGTTTCCACTCGCACCTGAGATCAGCTATGGCGAGGGAGCAATGATAGAACCGGTGGCGGTCGCCTGGCACACGATCGGTATCGGCGGTGTGTCGCATGGCCAGTCGCTGGCCGTGCTCGGAGCAGGTTCGATCGGCACACTGGTGGCGTGCGTCGGCCGACTCCACCACGTCGGCACGCTCCTGGTCAGCGATGTGAAAGACGCCAACCTTCGCACAGCTCGCGACCTCACGAGAGCGCATACCTGCAACACTTCGCGCACCGACGTGGTCAGTGAGGGCATGGAGCTCACATGCGGCACCGGTTTCGACACCGTGGTCATCGCCTCAGGACACGATTCGTGCATGAACGAAGCTCTTGCCCTGTGTCGACCGCGCGGCACGATCGTCGTGCTGCCGATGTTCGAACGACCGCTGGCGGTGAACCTCAATCCTGCTGTCCTCCGGGAGGTGGTGATACGCGGCTCGACGATCTATCTGCCGTCCGACTTCCGCGCCGCGGTTGATCTGATCGCTCGCCGGGAGCTGGACGTGCGACCTCTTCTGGAGGACGTCGTACCGCTGGACCGAACCCAGGCGGCGTTCGAGCTGTTGGAGTCCGACGCCTCTGTTGGCAAGATGGTGATCGATCCCGCAGGTTAATTCTTACGTCAGCAAGGAGGTACATGGACGAGGTCGTGGTCGCCAGCTACCTCATCGAAAGCTTCCTCCCGATCCGGAAGGCCGCCGAGGCGCTCGCGAACGAACAATCGACGGGTACGTTCGTGCCCCTCGCCAACGAGACCCACGCCCTGCGGCAGTCCTTCGCCGCGCGCGTCCTTGACGTCCAGTCGCTGCCGCCCGGTGACCGACCCCCGCTGCCGGGCGCCGGCTACTCCACGAGCCCGACAGACCGTCCGTCGCGCGGCATCGTCCGAATTGCATTTCCCCTCCACAACTTCGGGCCATCCCTGCCGAACCTCCTGGCGGCGGTCGCGGGCAACCTCTTCGAGTTGCGCGAACTCGCTGCCGTACGCCTCCTCGATCTCGACCTTCCGAGCGCCTTCGCCGAACGCTACCCCGGCCCGCAGTTCGGAATCAGCGGCACTAGGCAGTTGATGGGCAGGGCGTCTGGAGTACTGCTGGGCACGATCATCAAGCCGAGCATCGGATTGCCTCTGGACCGGCTGCGCGCCGTCGTGCGGGAGCTCGCGCTCGCCGATATCGACTTCATCAAGGACGATGAGTTGACGGCCAACCCGCCGCACGCACCGTTTGCAGCACGGGTGGCTGCCGTCAGTGAGGAGCTCGACCGGGTCGCGCAGCACACCGGCCGCAAAGCCATGTATGCGTTCAACATCACCGACGACATAGACCGGCTGGTCGCCAACCACGACCTCGTCGCGAACTCGGGCGGAACCGCTGTCATGGTCTGCGTGAACCTCATTGGCCTGGCGGGGCTGGCCCACCTACGTCGCCACAGCGAGCTACCGATCCACGGACACAGAGCAATGGTCGGCCTCTACACTCGTGACCCACAACTGGGCATCGACTTCGTAGCCTTCCAGAAGCTGGCCCGGCTTGCTGGAGTGGATCACCTACATACCAATGGCATCGGTAACAAGTTCTACGAAAGCGATCAGGACGTCATGACCTCGATCCAGGCCGTGCAGCAGCCTCTGTGGGGTGGGTATTTCACGCTTCCCGTCCTGTCGTCCGGGCAGGTGCCCGGGCTCGCGCCACAGACGTTCGAACTTCTCGGTACGACCGACCTCCTGATCCTGGCAGGTGGCGGTATCCACGGCCATCCCGACGGACCTGCGGCGGGCGTCGAGGCGATGCGCGAGGCCTGGTCCTGCGCCATCCGCGGGAGCGATCTTGCCGAGGCTGCCGTACAAAACGGCCCATTGCGGCGATCGCTCGACACCTTCGGATACGGGTCTCGTGGCTGACCATCTGATTGCGGCCTTTTACGGTGACGACTTCACCGGCGCGAGTGATGCCCTCGGACAGTTCCACCGCTGCGGCTTGCGTACCGTCCTACTCTTCGACATCCCGGACGCCTCCAAGGTTCGTGGGTTGGCCGACAACTACGACGTCATCGGGATTGCCGGGGTGGCACGGTCCCTTCCCACGAAGCGTATGGACGCTGAGATCGGCCCTGCTCTCGAGGCACTCTCTGCAGCAAGTCCACGCGTGGTGCAATACAAGATGTGCTCCACCGCGGACTCCTCGTCACAGGTTGGCAGTCTGGGACGGGCCGTCGAGGTCGGCCGCACCATCTTCGGTGCGCGGCCGGTTCCGGTACTCGCCGCCCAACCGGAGCTGGGTCGCTACACCGTCTTCGGGCACCACTTCGCTGTGGAGGATGGCGTCGTCCATCGTCTGGACCGGCAACCCACGATGTCACACCACCCCACCACACCCATGACTGAATCGGACCTGCGGATCCACGTGCAACACCAGACGTCACTGCCTGTGGTCGGGGTAGACGTGACCGCCTACGAACTGCCAAGTGAGCAGGCACTGGCCCGGTACCGCCAACTTGTCGATCAGAAGCCGGGCGTCATCATCTTCGACGCAGTCACGAAACACCATCTGTCGCAGGCCGCCGACCTGATGATCTCGACTGCTGGCGTCGACCCCCTCTACGCACTCGGTTCAGGCGGTCTGAGCTACGCTCTGGGCTGCCAGCTGAGCACTCGACACCCCCCTGATCAGGCCGACCCGACTGGGCTCACTGATGAGGCCGCAACCCTCGCCGTCTCAGGCAGCTGCTCCGGGATGACGGGCACGCAGATCTCTCATGCCGTCGCACGAGGCTGGCAGGAGATCCGGATCGAAGTCGACAGCGCCCGTGGGGCCGACACCAGCCGACCCGCTCTCAGACGGCTACGCGATCGTCTGCTGGCCGCACTGCGGCCCGGTCGCGGGGTCGTGGTCTACGCCCGAGCACCTACCCCGAGGCCCGCCGTCGATGGCGTCAGCAGAGCTGTCGATCAACTCGCATCGATCGGGACGGTCCTGGGTCACGCCGTTCAGGAGGCAGTCGCGCACGCCGGGGTTCGGCGGATCATCTCTGCAGGTGGCGACACCTCCGGACGTGTCATGCGTCAGATCGACGCTCAGGCGGCAGAAGTCCAGCACATCCTCGGCCCCGGTGCTGTGCTGTGCAGGCTCCAGTCACCAGATCCAATGATCAACGGCATGACGATCCTGCTGAAAGGTGGCCAGATAGGGCCGCCGGATCTGTTCGAAAGGGTACGCACCGGCGCCGCCGTGCGGGACATGACGGAGGATGTCCGCCTCGCGTGGACGTGGAAAAAGTCGGTGATGACGCAATGACCTCAGGAACCGACAGTGGGGTGCAGCGGCGACACGCGATCCTCAGGCTGCTCGCGGAGTCGGACAGGCTTGACGTCGCCGAACTGAGGGAACGGTTCGACGTTTCGGAGATGACGATCCGTCGAGACCTGGCGAAGTTGGCTGAAGAAGGCGTTCTCCGTCGTATCCACGGAGGTGCCGTCCGCGCGGAGCGTTCGCCGTTCGAAACGCGGACCGTCCACCACGCCGAGGAAAAGCGCCGCATCGCGCAGCGGGCCGCCGGACTCATCGGCGACAACGAGACTGTCGGCATCGACATCGGCACCACCGCGCACGCGGTGGCACGCGCAATACGCGACCGGTCCCTGGTCGTGGTGACAAACTCGGTCAACGTCGCGGTGGAGTTCCGGGGAACCTCCAACAAGGTGTTGTTGCTCGGTGGCTTCCTCGGCGGCGAACTTTGCACGGTGGGTTCCTTCGCGACGGCAGCGCTGCGGCGGCTCCACCTGACCACCTTGATCCTCGGCTGCGGCGGACTCACCCCCGACCGCGGGCTCACCTTCTTCGACATCGAGGAGACAGAGGTGCGGCGGGCGATGCTGGATATCGCCGATCGCATCGTCGTCGTGATGGATCACTCCAAGTTCGACCACAACGAGACCGTCGTGCTCGCGCCGTTGGCCGAGGTGGACATCCTCGTGACCGATCGACGGCCACCGGAGCCGATCCGCGAGGCGTGTGACCGTCACAACGTACAGATCGTGCTGCCATGAGGCATTGCGGTCGTCCATCTGAGGCAGCGACCTCCAGGAGGTACCGATATGGCTGGCGCGTTTCGAGTGGCGCTAACCCGAGACTTCTTGACCGCGGATGGCCGGATTGGTTGGGGCGAGATCGGCCTTGACGCCCTCACCTCGACTACAGGAGTGAGCTGGGAGTTCCTCACTTCCGAGACCACGGAGTTGCCACCAAGTGTCGGGATGGACTACGACGCGCTCATCGTATTGTCTCCGACTGTCAGTGCGACGACCCTCAGCGCAGCGGACCGATTGAAGGTCGTTGCGCGATTCGGAGTCGGCTACGACAACATCGACGTAGCGGCCTGCACGACGGCCGGCGTCCTCCTCACCATCACCCCGGATGGCGTTCGCCGCCCTGTCGCGGTCGCCGCCGTGAGCATGATGCTTGCCCTCACGCACCGCATCCGCAACAAGGACCTGCTCGTACGCAACGGCCGGTGGCACGACAAACTCGACTACATGGGGACGAGTCCAACTGGGCGTGCCCTGGGGCTCCTCGGATGGGGCAACATCGGCCGCGAAATCACCACCCTATGCGCCCCTCTGGGCATGCGACAGCTCGCGACGGACCCGTATGCCGACCCCACCACGGCGGCAGCAGCAGCGGTGCAGCTCTGCAGCATCGACCGACTGTTCGCAGAGTCCGACATCATCATCGTCACCTGTGCCCTGACTCCAGAGACCCATCACCTGGTGAATGCCGACCGGCTCGCCGCCATGAAGCGTTCAGCCTTCCTGGTCAACGTCGCCCGAGGCCCCATCGTCGACGAGGAGGCCCTCACCGCCGTGCTCGCCAACCGTCACATCGCAGGCGCGGCACTTGACGTCTTCGAGTCCGAACCTCCAGATCCAAACCACCCGCTTCTGGGCCTCGACAACGTCCTGCTCGCGCCGCATGCAATCGCCTGGACAGATCAACTCGCGTTCGGGAACGGCAGTAGCGCTATCCGTGCCGTCCTCGACGTGGCGACCGGGGTGGTCCCGGCATACCCGGTCAATCCGGGGGCCCTCCGGCATCCGAAGCTGTCCATGTTGAAAGCGAGGTCCGCTAATGAGCATCACCAGTCATGACCAGCCACCACGCGACCGGAGCCCTGTCAGACAGGCAATGGAGCGTGGCAAGCTCGTGGTGGGGACCTTTGTCTTCGAGTTCGCTACTCCGGGCATCGGCCGTCTCGCCTCGGGCGCTGGAGCCGAGTTCGTCATCTACGACGCCGAGCACACCGGCTGGAGCTATGAGACGCTCCGGACTCTCGTCGCCACCACCCACGGGGCGGAACCCTACGTCAGGGTTCCAGAGACCGGCCGATCGGCGATTTCCCGAGCTCTGGATATTGGTGCGCGGGGAATCATGGTGCCCATGGTCGAATCGACCGAGCAGGCCGAAGCGATCGTCTCCTGGGCGAAGTACCCGCCGGATGGCGTCCGCGGGGCTGCCTTCGGCATGGCGCACGACGGATATGTGCGGTCCGACAACATCGCGTACATGCGCTGGGCCAACACCGAGCCGCTCATCCTCACCCAGATCGAAACCACACGCGGACTAGCCGCAGTTGATGCGATCGCCGCGGTCGCTGGCGTCGACGTGCTCTGGGTTGGCCACTATGACTTGACCAACAGCATGGGAATCCCCGGCCAGTTCGACCATCCCGACTATCGTGCAGCCCTCGATCAGGTGGCAGCGGCCGCGAACTCTCACGGGAAGTACGCCGGATTCATGGCTGGCAGCCCTGCGGAGGCGCACATGCTTGTCGAACGCGGCTTCTCCTTGATTGCCTACGGCGGCGATCTCTGGGTCTATCAGGACGCTCTCCGTGCCGGCATAGTTGAGGTCCATGGTCGCGGACGCGCCACCCGGTAAGGAGCTGTTCGGTCGAACGCCTTCATGCTTTCCGCCTAGACCACTTTCTTGATGCGCCCGTACGCCTGTGCTGACCTACAGCCAACGTAGGCAGGATCCTTGACACGTACCAACGGCACATCTAGTCTCGAACTAATTGTTCGTTCGAACATCGGCGCTCCTCGATTCGGCGAATCCAACCACCCCGCTCAAGCATGCCCGGACTTCCCCCGGCGCCATGCCAGGTCCCGGTGAACGAGGCAACGATGAACCGCACTCCACGCCCTTCTAAGCACTCGGCAGGCACCCATCCTTCTCGGCGTGACTTCGTTCTAGGTGGCGCGGCCGCGGCCGGCCTTTTCGCCGTCACCTCGTGCGAGCTGCTTTCCACCGACCCGGGTGGAGACGCCAAGTCACGCCCTGGCGATGCAGCCGCTCGCGAAGCGCCGATGCTCACTACGCAGGTCAAGGCCGGAAGGCTGCCACCGTTAGCGAAACGGCTGCCCGACGACCCTCTGACCCTCGAGCCCGTCGACGGTGTCACGACCTACGGCGGGACCTGGCGCGCCCTGCTGTTCGGTCAGAACGGCACGGACCTCTACCGTCATCTGGCCTATGACACCCTGGTGCGATGGGACGTCCAGTGGCGCAAGGTGATTCCAAACGTCGCAGCGTCTTGGGATGTCAATGCCGACGGCACGGAGTACACCTTCCATCTGCGCAAGGGCATCAAGTGGTCCGACGGCCATCCGTTCACCGCCGACGACATCGCCTTCGCCTACGAGGGCATCATCGCCGATACGGACCTGACACCCGTGTCGACCAAAGAGTTCGTCACCGGCGACTCGCTGGCGGAGTTCGAGCAGATCGACGACCACACGGTGAAGTTCACGTTCGCCGAACCCAACGGTCTCTTCATGGACCGGCTCGCCTCTCCGGGGTTCGCGACGTCCCGCATCATCATGCCGCGCCACTACTTCGACCAATTCCACCCGAAGTACACCTCCGGCGTCGGGGAAACCGCCCGGAGCGAAGGCTTCGACGACTGGCGTGACTACTTCCTGTCCAAGGGCGGCGGCGGGACGATCGCCGTGGAGTACTGGAGCAATCCTGAGATTCCCACGCTATTTCCCTGGCGGGTCGTCTCACCGCTTACGAGCAAGGGCCAGCTTGAGCTGGAACGCAATCCGTACTACTGGAAAGTCGACTCCGACGGGCGGCAGCTGCCCTACATCGACAGGGTGACCTTCGATCTGGTCAACAACCCGGAGACTATGCTGCTCAAGGCCACCAACGGCGAGGTCGATTTCGACGCCAACCCGTACAACTTCGTGTCCTTGCGGAACAAGCCCGTTCTCGCCCGCAACCGTGACCGCGGCGACTACGACTTCGTCGACGTCATCGACAGCCGCAGCAACTGGGTCGTCATCCAGCTGAACCTCAACCATCGCGAGCCCGTGCTGCGGGAGCTGTTCCAGAACAAGGACTTCCGGATCGGTCTCTCCCACGCGATCAACCGCCAGGAGATCATCGATGCGGTGTTCCAGCGGCAGGGCGAGCCCTGGCAGGTCGCCCCCCGCAGGGAGTCCGGCTTCGATGTTCCGACGTTCGGTACGCAGTACACCGCGTACGACACGGCACTGGCGAACGACCACCTCGACCGGGCCGGTCTGGGCGAGCGGGACTCCTCGGGTATCCGGCTGCTGGCGAACGGCGAGAACCTGTCGTTCGGCATCCTGGTCACTCCGGACTCTCCGGAGTCGGTGTCGACCATCGAACTGATCAAGGGACAGTGGCGGGAGGTCGGCGTCGACCTGCAGATCTCCAACGTCAGTGGCGACCTCAAGATCACTCGCCAGCAGGCCAACGAGTACGACGCGATGGTCGACACCGCGTTCTACGGCATGAAGGACGGTGTGCTGTACCCGAACTGGTACTTCCCCTCGAGGGGCGACACCGGGTTCGCACCTGCTTGGGGCGCGTGGTACGAAACCGGCGGAGCCGAAGGCGAGGAGCCGCCCGCGCCGGTGCGGGAGCAGATGGACCTCTACACCGAGCTCATGCGTACGGTGTCGCCGGCGGGGCGCGACGAACTCTTCCGGCAGCTTCTGGAGATTTCCGCGGAGCAGTTCTACGTCATCGGCACCGTGCTGCCGGCAGGCGCTTACGGCTTGGTGAAGAACCACTTCCACAACGTGCCTGACGAACTGCTGTACGGCTGGGTCTATCCCCTACCCGGTCCGACGAGCCCGGAGCAGTACGCCATCAAGGCATGACAGGACATCACGGCGGTCGGGCCGAGTGAGGGGCGGCCTCGACCGCCGCGACTATGCGGGAGTCACATGCGGGACGAGTGACACCCCTAGGTGTCTCGTCGCGCGGCGACCTGGCCAACGGCGAATGTCGTGTGGTAACTGCGCGACTCTCCCGCGTCGAGCCAGACCAGCGATCCGTCCTCACGGGCGGCCGGAGCGCCGGCGACGTGGTTCGTCGAGGGTTCCAGGCCGACGGCGTACGCACCTTCGCGGAGGTGCAGCCACTGGAAGAACGCCGGGAACTCCTCGCTGCGGTACGCCATCTCGAAGTAGACGCCCAGTCGGTCGTTCGTCAAGCGAACCTTGACTAGACCTTCGGCGTCCGGCCGGAGCTCGTGCTCGTAGACCTGCTCCACGAAGGCCTGCTGAGGTCCTGGCAGTACGACGTTCGACACGCCCTGCTCCGCCACGCTGTCGGACTGCCAGAGTGTTCGGTCGACTGGCGCCTCGAACCGCGTGCCCTCGTCAAGGAACGGCCAGCCGATGTTGATGTGGTAGAGGTACATGTGCGGCGTCCGGTCGAAACCGGCGTTGGTCACGGTGTCGATCAGCCGGATCTCCTCGCCACCAAGGTTGGCCTCGATCCGCCGCCGGAGCCGCAGGTGCTCGCCGAACACGGCCGCCTGGCGGACCTCGCCCTCGGCCCACAGAACACAGGTCTCACCGTCGTCATCGAGGCGTTCGCCGTAGCCCAGTAACCGTGCGGGGATGTTGGCGACGCGGCCGTGCAGTCCGTTCCAGGTCGTACGCCGGTGCGGATAGTGGAAGTGCGCGGCATCCTGCTCGGCGGTGAACAACGTGTGGTCAAGTCCGGCGGTCACCAGCAGGCCGGAGAAGCTGCGGAGCCACGACAGCCCGCCCTCGTCGGCGTACTCATGAAGGCCCGGATGGCGAAACCCCGTCGCGGACCGCCAGCCGAAGCTCGCGCCGCGGTACTCCGCCGGCCCTATGTCCATAGCCCGGTCGACCAGGACATCAAAGGCGAGGCCACTGCCCGTGCGGAACTCGAGCGCTCGCACGCCACGCTCGGCACCATCATCGAGCACGACTGCGCGCACCCCACCAGCGGCCGACAGGTCACCGGCGACGCGCGCAATTCGCGCTGCCGACATCGGTTGTCCGTGCAGTCTCATGCCCTCACTCCTTGCGTGCCCGAAAGGCTCAGAGCCCTCACGTCATCACCCATCCGCCGTTCACCTCGATGCACTGCCCGGTGACGAACGACGCGTCCTCGCCCACCAGGAACGCCACCACGGCCGCGAGCTCCTCGGGTGTGCCTCGGCGTTTCAGGGCCTGGCGTTCGAGGACAAAGGCGTTGTACGCCCCTGGGTCGGGGTGGATCGCCTCCGCCGCGGTGGGAAACGCGCCTGGCGACACGCAATTGACACGGACGTTGTGAGGGCCGAGCTCGCGGGCGAGGGACCGGGTGAGGGCGAGCGCCGCGCCCTTGGTCGAGACGTACGCCGCGAGATCGGCCCACCCGCCATGCATGGTGATGGAGGCGATGTTGACGATCGACCCGCCCCCCGAGGTGGTCATCTGCCGGGCGGCCGCCTGTGCGGCGAGCCAGTAAGCCCGCTGGTTGACGGCGACGACATCGTCGTACTCGTCCACCGGCACGTCGAGAAACGGTCGGCTCGGGTAGATCGCGGCGTTGTTGACGAGGATCCGGACCGGTCCCAAGCCGGCCGCCGCCTGGTCGAAAGCGGCAGTCACCGCAGACGCTTCGCGCAGATCGCAGGCAAGCGCGGCACACTGCCCACCGGCCGACGTGACCATGCCGCAGGTGTCTGTCAACCCCACCTTGTCGACGTCGACGGCAGCTACCGGGTGGCCGTCGGCGGCGAGTCGGAGTGCGATCGCCCTGCCGAGAGCTCCAGCCGCGCCGGTCACCAGAGCGGTCGTCATGCCGGCTCCTCCCTCTCCTGGTAAGGCGCCACCACTCCAGCCTCCACAAGGGCAGCCTGGTCGTCGTTCGAGTAACCGAGATCGGCCAGGACCTCCCGAGTCTGTTCGCCCGCCCGGGGCGCGGGTCGGCGTACCTCGGGCGGTGTGGCGCTGAGCCGGAACGGGAATCCCGGCGTGGTCACCGTCCCCTCCGAGGGGTGGTCGTAGGTAACGAACGACCCGTTGTGCTTGACCTGTGGGTCGTCGAGGAGGTCGGCGTACGAATACACCGGACCGGACCAGATCCCGTGCTCCTCGAACACCTCCAGCCACTCCGCCGTGGTGCGATGAGGCAGCCGGTCCTGGACCAGTGCGGTGATCCGGTCGCGCTGGCGGTGACCGTCGACGTCGGTGTCGAAATCGGCGAGTTCGGGAACCTGCAATGCCTGCGCGAGCGCCTCGAGCGGCGGCATGGCCAAGGCGAGGTACCCGTCGCTGGTGGCGAAAACGCCGTACGGGGCGCGGATGTAAACGTGCGCGTGCGGCTCGCCACTGCGCTTCTGGGGCACCCCGCCCACGGTGTAGATGGACAGTTCCTGCATCTGGACGGCAACGGCCGCGTCGAGCATGTTCACCGTCACCAGCTGGCCCTCGCCCGTGCGCGCGCGGTGCAGGAGGGCGGCGAGCGCCCCCTCGAACGCGGAGTACGCGGCGACGGCGTCAATGGCGTACGTGCCGGATGGCACCGGCGGGTCCGATTCGCGACCCACGCTGAACATCGCCCCGCTCATCGCCTGCAGTAGCAGATCCTGTCCGGCCCGGCTGGCGTACGGCCCGGTCTCGCCGTAGCCGGACATCGAGACGTACACGATGCGTGGGTTGAGGCCCCGGATGGAGTCGTAGTCGACGCCGAGGCGGGCCGCCACGCCGGGCCGGTAGTTCTGCAAGAACACATCCGCGGTCGCCACCAGCCGGTGGACGATGTCGCGCCCCTTCTCGGACTTGAGGTCGACGGCAAGGCTGCGCTTGTTGCGGTTCAGAGCGAGGAACGACGCGTTGACCTCGCGCCCCACCGCACCCCCGGCGGGGGCGTGTCGCTGCCATTCGCCGGTGATCGGCTCCACCTTGATCACATCGGCGCCGAGGTCGCCCAACCGCATGGCCGCGAGCGGCCCGGCCATCGCCACCGAGCAGTCCACAACCCGATAACCGTCGAGTACACCCACGCTTGCCCTCCACCCTCTACCACTCTTGCCGGGATCGTCGATGGGGATCACCGGCCGTGGAACTTCGGCTCGCGCCGTTCGGAGAACGCCCGCCGTCCTTCCCTCGCGTCCTCCGTCGCCATGCAGACAGCCTGAAGGTCGCGTTCGTAGCGCACCGCCTGCTCCGGTGCCATGGCGTACGCAGCTCGCAGGTTGACCTTCGCGGTCTCGGCCGCGATCGGTGCACGGGCGGCGATCCGTCCAGCCAGCTCGATTGCCGTCGACAGTAGCTCCGCCGGTGGGACCACCTGGCTCACCAAGCCCCACTCCAGTGCGGTGCGCGCGTCGATCGGGTCGCCTGTGAGGAGCATCAGCGCGGCGTTGCTCGGACCGATGCTGTGCGCCAGCCCCACCGCCTGCCCTGCTCCACCGATCCAACCCAGCTTGATCTCCGGTGCGGCGAACGTCGCGGTGGCGGCCGCCAGCCGGATGTCACAGGCCAGGGCAAGCTCGAGCCCTCCACCGTAGGAATAGCCGTTGACGGCCGCGACGACAGGCGTACGCACGTGGCGGATCGCATCGGCATAGTCGTCGCGGTTGCGGAAGTCCCACGGCGTGTCATAGTCGCGGAGCGACTCGATGTCGCTACCCACGCAGAACGCCCGGTCGCCCGTTCCGGTGAGGACGAGCGCGCGGACCTCCGGGTCGGTGTCCAGGCGGCACACATGGTCGCGGAGCCGGGACGCCATGTGCGGGGTGACGGCGTTTAACTTCTCGGGCCGGTACACCCGGACGACCGCTACCTGACCGTGCCGCTCCACCAGGATCTCACCGTCGCCGGTCATTGACGCTCGCCTTTCGCCCGCGAGTGGCCGGGTCAGCCGACCCACCGCAGCAGAACAGCTGGCTCTCGGCGTCGGTGCGCGCCACCTCGACGATCTCGCGCATCACGTCCTCGGCGCGGCGATGGTGACCTCGCCGGATCGCCACGGCCACCCGCTCGTGGTTGGGCAGGGTCTCCTTGTTGTGGTCGATGGAGCCGGTGTGGACCTGGCGTACGGATCGCAGCGCGATGCTGATCACCTCGTAGAGATAGAGCAGCAGGTCGTTGCCGCTCGCCGCGAAGATTGCCCGGTGGAACGCCAGGTCGGCCTCGATGAACGCCTGGAGGTCGTCGGCGGTCGCGTGCAGGGCGGCCAGTGCCTCGGCGATCCGTTGGTTGCCGGACGCGTCCGCGCGTTCGGCGGCGACCCTGGCGGCGCCCGGCTCGAGCGCGACCCGCAGGTCGGCGAGGAGCTGGATGTCCCGCGGCTCGGGGTCCGGCAGGAACCGCCAGCGGAGGACGTCGGGGTCGAGCAGGCTCCACGAGTCCGGGGCGCGGACCAGGGTGCCAGCGCTGGTGCGGGTCTCGAGGAGGCCCTTGCCCACCAGGACCTTGACGCCCTCCCGTACGGCGGACCGGCCGACGCCGAGCTCGGCGACGAGGCGTTCCTCAGTGGGCACCGGACTGCCAGGCTCGCGGCGACCACGGACGATCTGCTCGCCCAGCGTCTGGACGACCTGGCTGTGCCGGGCGCTCTCGGCGAATGCGCGCGTGACCAAAGCTCCTCCTCATGATGCTCCCGCGGGCTAG
The DNA here is from genome assembly GCF_040195635.1 of Actinopolymorpha sp. B11F2. Taxonomy (NCBI): domain Bacteria; kingdom Bacillati; phylum Actinomycetota; class Actinomycetes; order Propionibacteriales; family Actinopolymorphaceae; genus Actinopolymorpha; species Actinopolymorpha sp. B11F2. The sequence goes on from NZ_JBEFTX010000015.1 coordinate 162,506, forward strand.
CCCGGGGCTTCCGCCACCGCAGCGTACCGGAGCCTCCTGAACCAGGGCCACATCTTCATCTGATGAACATTGGCCTTCATCGGATGAACCTCTTGACCACTGGGATCGCGTGAGTCTACGGTCCGAAGCGCTTGACGACCCCGCGTTGCCGAGGGGTGGTCGTCGATGAAGGAGGGATGCATGTTCGGCACATCGCGTCGACGGCTCGTGGGGGTGACTGCCGGCTCGGTCCTGGCGCTTATCGCCACGACCGCTGCGACGAACTCGCTCGCCGACACTGGTGGGCCCGGATGCCAGGAGTTCTTCGTGTCGCCAGCTGGTGACGACCAAGCCTCCGGCACAGAACGCGATCCGTGGCAGACAATCGAACGGGCGCGTGACCACATCAGGGAGGAGGGTCTGAACCACGGACGGATGCTCTGCGACATCACCGTGAACCTGCGGGCCGGTGATTACGTCGTAGAGGAGACCATCGAGTTCGGCGCGGCCGACTCCGGCACTGGCGGACACTCGATCGTCTACCGCAGCTACGACGGTCCCGGCGAAGCCCGGTTCCTCGGGGCCAAGCCGGTCACTGGCTGGAAGAAGTACGACGGCAACATCTACCGAACCCAGGTAGACAAGGACGAGTTGTTCTACACGCTCTTCGAAGACCACCAACGGGCGACGACAGCACGGACACCCAACCGGCAGGCCGAGGACGAGTGGGCGCCGTACTTCGTCTCCACCAATCCCGACCCGGCGCGATGGAACACGCCCAAGTGGTTGACCTTCGAGCCCGGCGACTGGGACCCGGAGTGGGAACCAGAGTGGGGCGATCTGTCTGATGCACAGGTCGTCGTCTGGTCTGGCAACGACTGGGTGTGGTTCACCGACACCGTGCCGATCCAGAACATGTCGTGGGGCAACAACATGACCACGCTGCGGTACGCGACGAGGTATCCCATGACATCCGACGAGGGTGGGTCGCGCTACTTCATCCAGAACTCCCTGCACTTCCTCGACCAGCCGGGCGAGTACTACCTGGACTGGAAGGACGGGTCGCTCTACTACTGGCCGCGTTCGGGATCACTTTCCAACTCCACGGTCTGGGCGCCCACCGTGAAGACGGTCTTCGACTTCTCCGGGGACTCACCGGCGGACCGTGTGCACGATGTGCACCTCGCGGTCTCGCGGTGGAGTACTCCGACTTCGTCGACTGGTACCGCTACGCATGGAACCAGGACGGCGACTCCGGTGAGGTGCACAAGTACCCGCAGTACGACCGGCAGATCGAGCTGCCGAGGAACCGGTTCGGCACCATTACGATGACCAACTCGCGCAACATCGAACTGCGCCGGATGCACATCTCCAACACCGGCTACACCGCCGTCTACATGCTGTTCGCCAACGACCACAACCGGGTCTCCGACAGCCTGCTGGAAAACCTCGGCGGTGACGGGATCAAGGTCGAAGGACCATACCCCGGTGAGGGCGACGTGGCACACCACAACACCTTCACTAACAACTACATCCACCACTACGGCGAACTCGTTCCGGGCGACGCCGCCGGCGTGGAGATCCTCAGCAGCGGCCACAACGAGGTCAGCCACAGCGTCATCGAACACAGCGCGCGCTATGGCGTCAGCCTCGAAACCCGGCCCGAAGTGACCAACGAGGACAACTACACCCATCACAACCGGCTGGAATACCTCCGGATCGCTCACGTGGGCAAGGACAGCAACGACATGGGCGCGCTCTACGCCTACGGCGTGCGCAACCACGATCCGACGCTGCCCACGACGAACGTGATGAACCAGATCACCATCGACGATGTGAACCCCACAGATCCGGAGATGTTCGACCCGGCGGGCCACGGGGTGCACATGGACTTCGGCGGCTGCAGCTTCCACTTCGCCAACATCGAAGTGACGAACGTGCAGGGCCGGACGTTCAAGGGCAGCCGAAACTGCAACACCCTGGAGAACAACAGCTGGGACCCCGGCTTCGACAAATCCAAGATGGAGTACGACAAGATCGGCGTCTCCGCCGACTTCCCCTATCCCCTTCCCGAGTAACAGATGGCCGTCGGTGCGGGCGTCGCGTCACCAAGTTGTCGCCGCGCGCCCGCACCGGCGCAACACGTCCTCCCCCGTTCCATTGAGACCACACGAGTGAAGGTCGAAGGGTCATGGCATCTTCCACCATGTCGCGGCGGGCGCTCCTCGCCGCTGCCGGCGCCACCCTCGCAGCGGCCGGCTGCGGAGGCGGCGGCTTCACCTCCGCCGAGTCCGACAACAAGCGGGGATCGGGATCCGGCGCGACCGCGAAGCCGACGCTCCGGATGCTGGTCAACATCACCCCCAACCTCACGAAGACGTTCTGGCGCGAGCTGGTGGCGCCGTTCGAGAAGGCCAACAACGTAACCGTGACGATCGAGGCGCCCACGGGGGAGGGCGTCAAGGACACCTTGCCGCAGCTGCTCGCCGCCGGGAACCCGCCCGACGTCGTCGAGACGCTGATGGCGGACGCGACGCTCGCCCCGCACATGCATGAGCTCACCGGTGAGACGTGGGTGGCCGACACCCCCCTCGTCGAGCAGGCCGCCTTGGACGGCTCCGTCTACACGGTCGGCGTCGGCATGCAGGCGCAGTCGCTCGTCTTCTACAACAAGGCGGCCTTCGCCAAAGCTGGCGTCACCGGCACTCCCGAGCACTTCGACGAGCTGACCCAGGTGATGGGGAAACTCGAAGAGGCGGGGTATCTCCCGCTGCAGACCGCGGGCGACTACGTCACCGGCTTGCAACTGCTGCAGCTCGCCTGGCCCTCGGTGATCGGCGGCAACCCCAGCTGGTACGCCGACGTCGCGGCCGGAAAGATCCAGGCGGGCGAGAGCCTGCTGCCGTACCTCGAGCTGTACGCAAGCTGGCTGGACCGCGGATATCTCGACAAGAACGCCCTCGGCCTGAAGGACGTCGACGCACAGACCGCGTTCTTCTCCGGGAAGTCCGCGATGTACATCATGGGGAGCTGGCTGGTCTCCACGGAGGCGACGACCGAGAAGGACTTCGAGGTCGGCGTCTTCTCCGCGCCCACCCAGGCCGGGCAGCCGTATCCCGGACCGATGGGCGCCACCATGGCGATGCCCTACATGGTCTTCAAGAACAGCCCGAACCGCGACCAGGCGATCGAGCTGGTCAAATGGCTCGCCACCGACAAGAAGGCGATCCTCACCCAGCTCGAGCAGGACGGCAACTTCCGGGCCGGCTACGACTGGAGCGGTGGCGGCGTCGGATCGGCCGTCAGCACACTCCTGGCCGAGGCGCCGTCCACCACGCCGCAGGGAGAGGGCTACGGCAGCCAAACGCTGCCAGTCGGCTTCAACACCGAGTTCGGCAAGGCCGTCCAGGGTCTCTACGTCGGTCGTACGCCGGAGAAGGTGGCCGGCGACCTCGACGCGTGGATGCGGGCGAATGCCTAGAGCGCCATCGCGGGAGCCGGCCGGCACCGTACTCGCCACCTGGCTGATGACCGTACCGGCGGTCACGGCCTACACGGCCCTGCTCGTCGTCCCGATCGGTGTCGCGGGATATCTCAGCCTCACCGACTGGGACGGCTACAGTGCCGATCCGGGACTCGTGGGTCTCGCGAACTACGTACGCGTCTTCGCCGACCCCGAGGTGGTCCGCGCGGCGGCAGTGACGTTTGTCGTCGCTGCCGCCGGGACCGCGGCCCTCAACCTGCTCGGGCTGGCACTCGCCGTCCTGGTCGCTGCGGCGAGCCGGTTCCACACGTTCCTGCGGCTCGTGTTCTTCTACCCGCACGTGCTGAGTGTGCTTGCCGTCGGTTTCCTGTGGAGCGCGATCCTCGGGACGAACGGTGCCGTCAACTCCTACCTGACATCTCGCGGCGCGGAGGTGCTGCCCTTTCTGTCCGATCCGGAGTGGGCGGTCGGCACCATGATCGCGGTCCTGGTCTGGGCCGGGTTCGGCGTCAACGTCGTGCTCTACCTCGCCGGGCTCCAGTCGGTGCCGGCCGAGCTGGTCGAGGCGGCGCGGATCGACGGCGCCGATCGCTGGCAGGTGTTCCGCAACGTCACGCTGCCGGCCCTGCGTCCGGTCGTCACGCTCAACCTCGTGCTCTGCCTCATCACCCTGCTCAAGACGTACGACCTGGTGGTCTCGCTCACCGGAGGTGGGCCGGCGGGCGCCACGCAGACGGTTGCCTACCTCATCCTGTGGGACTCCTTCCACGCAAGCGAGCTCGGCTTCGGCTCCGCCCAGTCGGTGCTCCTCATGGTGGTGACCGCGGCGCTCGCCCTGTCGGTCATGCGGCTGCGGGCCCGCAGTGACATGGCGGCGTACCGATGAGGCCGTGGTCGGCGGTACGGGCGACGGCGCTCACGGCCCTTGCGGTGGTGATGCTCGCTCCGATGTACGTGCTGGTGGTCAACGCGTTCAAGCCACAGCAGGAGATTGCCGCTCGCCCGTTCTCTCCCGCGTTCGACCAGCTGACGCTCCGCTATCTGGAGCAGGCGTGGCACAACCCGGACTTCAGCATCGTGCGTGGTTATGCGGTGACCGTGTTCTTCGTGGTGTGCGTCAATGCGCTCTCGGTGCTGCTCGCCGGTCCGGTGTCGTACGTCATCGCCCGCGGCGGGTCGGTCCGGCACCACCTGCTGCTGGTGTTCTTCGTCGCGGGCACGTTCATCCCCAGCCAGGTGCTCGTCATCCCCGTCGTCTACGTCCTGAAGCTGCTGGGGCTCATGGGAACGGTGCGCGGCTTTGTGCTGTTCGAGACCACGCTCACCCTGCCGTTCTCGATCTTTCTCTACACCGCCTACATCCGGACCATCCCGGCCGACCTGGACGAGGCCGCCGCACTCGACGGGGCCGGCCGGCTGCGGACGTTCTGGCAGGTGATCTTCCCGCTGATGAGACCGGTCGTCGCCACGATGGTCATCCTCAACACGTTCTCGGTGTGGAACGACTTCGTCAACCCACAGGTGATCCTCGGACCCGGCAGTGGGCTCTACACCATCACCACCGGGATCTACGCCGCGGTCGGGCAGTACACCACCGACTACACCGTCGTCTTTCCCACGCTCTTGTTGGCTATTGCTCCCATCCTGCTCTTCTTCGTCGTCATGCAGCGCTCCATCGTCGGCGGCCTGACGGCCGGTGCAACGAAAGGTTGACAGCCATGGCAGAGACCCACATGTCCCGTCGCGGAGTCCTCAAGGCGAGCGCCGCTGTCGCCGCCGGATCGCTCGGAGTGGTTCCACTCCGGATGCCTGGTGCTGAGGCGGCGACGCCACCAGAAGATCCCAATCCGATGAAACTGTGGTACCAGAGGCCGGCTGAGGAGTGGCTCCAGGCCCTGCCGGTCGGCAACGGCCGGATCGGCGCCATGGTGTTCGGTGGCGTCCCTGTCGAACGCCTCCAGCTGAACGAGGACACGGTCTGGGCCGGCGGCCCGCACGACTACGCCGATCCCGGTGGCCTGGAGGTGATCGACGACATTCGCCGGCTGATCTTCGAGGAGAAGTGGAAGGAGGCCCAGGACCTCGCCCAGGCCCGTTTCATGGGGACGCCCACCGAACAACAGTCGTACCAACCGGTGGGCGACCTGTCGTTGACGTTCCCAGATCCGGGCACGCCCACCGACTACTATCGCGAGCTCGACCTCACCGATGCCGTGACACGCGTGACGTACGTCAGTGCCGGCGTACGCCGCACCCGCGAGATGTTCGCCAGCCACCCCGACCAGGTGATCGTGCTGCGTCTGGGAGCGGACCAGCCTGGAGCGGTGTCGTTCTCCGCGACGTTCACCACCCCTCAGAAGTCGTCGCTCGTCGACGTCGACGAACGCACCATCGCCCTGGACGGCGTGACCGGCGACGCCGAGGGCATCAGTGGCGCCGTGCGGTTCCGGGCACTGGTACGCGCCCTCCCTGAGGGCGGCCGGGTCAGTGTCGCGAACGGTGAGCTCACGGTCGACGGCGCGGACGCGGTGACACTGCTCATCTCGATGGGCAGCAGCTACCGCACCTACCTCGACGTCAGTGCAGACGAGAAGGCGCGGGCGGCCGAACCCCTCGAAGCCGCGAGCGCCAAGGCGTACGGCCTGCTCCGCAGCGCCCATGTCGCCGACTACCGCCGGCTGTTCGGCCGGACCCACATCGACCTTGGCACCTCGGACTCGATCAACCTGCCCACCGACGAACGCCTCGAGCTGGTCAAGAACGGCAACGATCCGCAGTTTTCCGCGCTCTATTTCCAGTTCGGTCGCTACCTGCTGATCTCGTCGTCGCGCACGCCAGGGCAGGCCGCCAACCTGCAAGGGCTGTGGAACCAGGACATGCTCGCGCCCTGGCAGTCGAAGTACACGCTCAACATCAACTGCGAGATGAACTACTGGCCGGCGGGACCCGCCAACCTGCTCGAATGCTACGAGCCACTCTTCGACATGATCCACGAGGTCGCGGAGTCGGGCGCCCGCACCGCGCGGTCGATGTACGGCACACCAGGCTGGGTCGTCCACCACAACACCGACGCCTGGCGCGGCACGGCACCCGTCGACCACGCGTTCTACGGAATCTGGCCCACCGGCGGAGCCTGGCTGTCGCTGAGCTTCTGGGACCACTACCTCTACACCGGCGACCTCGCCGCGCTGCGTCGGCACTACCCCGTGATGCGTGGCGCCGTGGAGTACTTCCAGCACAACCTGCGAGAGGACCCCAAGCACGGCGTCCTGGTCACCACACCGACGCACTCGCCCGAGATCGCCCACAGCGAGATCGACGACGATGGCGTGAGCATCTGCGCCGGCACGACCATGGACAACCAGCTCCTGCGGGATCTGTTCGAGGCATTCTCGGAGGCGTCGGCGATCGTCGGTGAGGACGCCGAACTCGCCGCGTGGGCCCGGCTGGCGAGATCTCGGCTCGCTCCACACCAGATCGGCTCCATGGGCCAGCTTCAGGAATGGCTGGAGGAGTTCCCGGAAGGGGACACGAGCAACAGTCGCCACACCTCCCACCTCTACGGCGTCTTTCCCAGCGAGCAGATCACGCCGCGGCGGACGCCGGAGCTGGCTCAGGCTGTGCGCAGGACGCTGGAACTCCGCGGCCCCACCAACAAAGGTTGGTCGGTGGCGTGGCGGATGAACATCTGGGCCCGGCTGCTGGATTCGGCACAGGCGTACGAACACCTGCGGATCCTCCTGCAACCCGGCCGTACCGCACCCAACCTGTTCGATCTCCACGGCTATCCGATCTTCCAGATCGACGGGAACTTCGGTGGCGTCCGCGGGATCATCGAGATGCTGATGCAGAGCCACTCCGGGGAGATCGCCCTGCTTCCGGCGCTGCCCGCGGCGGAATGGCCGGACGGCAACGTTCGCGGGCTAAGGGCGCAGGACGGCTTCGAGGTCGACGTCTCGTGGCGCGACGGCTCCCTCCACCAGGGGCGGGTGGTCTCCCTGCTCGGCCGGCAGGCGACCGTACGGACTTCTCATCCCGTCGACGTTGTCGCGGCAGGCCAGCAGGTCGAGGTGGAGCGACCGGAGCCAGGCGTCGCCGTCTTCGAGACGCGGATCGGCCAGACGTACCTGCTCATCCCCCAGGTCTGAAAGGAGCACGAATCCATGTTCGGCAGACCACGTCGACGGCTCGCGGACCTGACCACGAGGCGGAGGGCCTGGCTGACCGGCGTCACCGCGCTCGTGCTCGTGTCCGCCGCGCTCGGGGCCACCACCGCCGCCGGCGCGGACGACGACCGCTGTCAGGCTCGTGAGTACTTCGTCTCACCTGACGGCAGCGACCACAAGGGACCCGGTGACGAGAGTCGGCCCTGGCGCACTGTCCAGCACGCGCGAGACTACATCCGGGGGCAGCGGGACACCGATGCGATGGGATGCGACATCGTCGTCAATATCCGGGCTGGCGACTACATCGTCGACGAGACCATCACCTTCACCGAGGCCGACTCCGGAAGCAACGGCCACTCCGTCGTCTACCGCAGCTATGACGGGCCCGGTCAGGCCCGGTTCCTGGGCGCGCGACCAGTCACCGGGTGGGAACCGTACGACGGGCAGATCTACCGGGCGCGAGTCGACCGTGGCGAACCCTTCCACACCCTCTACGAGGGCGGCCGCCGCGCGACGACCGCACGCGAACCGAACCGCCGGTCCGACGAGGAATGGGCGCCCTACTTCGTCTCCGGGCCAGCCCGCCCCGACCGGACCGGAACCCAGTCGCAGCTCTGGTTCAACACCGGTGAGTGGGACCAGAGCTGGGACCTCTCCCAGGCGCAGGTCGTCATCTGGTCGGGCGGCCGCTGGGCGTGGTTCACCGACACCGTGCCGATCCAGAGCGTCAACTGGGGGCGGAACCAGGTCCACCTCGACTACTGGACTCGATACCACACCTCGAACGATGAACGCGGCTCCCGTTACTTCCTCCAGAACTCCCTGGACCTGCTCGACCAACCCGGCGAGTACCACTACGACCACGACGACGGCATGCTCTATTACTGGCCGCGCAGCGGGTCGATCGATGACGCCACTGTCTGGGCACCCACGGTCAGGACGATTCTCGACATCGCCGGCAGCTCGCCGACGGCTCGCGTCCACGATCTTCGTTTCCAAGGGCTCGCCCTGGCCTACACCGATTTCGTCGACTGGTACCGCTACGGATGGATCAGCAAGGGCGACTCGGGCGAGCGTCGCGCCTATCCCATCTACGACCGGCAGGTCGAGTTGCCGCGGAACCGGTTCGGTGCGGTCACGCTGACGAACACGCGACACATCGACCTCCGCGACCTGCACATCGCCAACACCGGGTTCACCGCGGTGTTCCTGCTGTTCGCCAACGACCACGTGACCGTCTCGGGCAGCCTGCTCGAGTACCTCGGCGGCGACGGGATCAAGGTCGAGGGTCCCTACCCCGGCGACGGTGACCTCGCGCACGACAATGTCTTCACCAACAACTACATCCACCATGTGGGCGAGCTCGTGCCCGGTGACGCCTCGGGCGTGGAGATCCAGAACAGCGGGTCGAACGAGGTCAGTCACAGCGTCATCGAGCACAGCGCGCGGTACGCCGTGAGCCTGCGCACCCGCCCCGAGATTCCCAACGAGGACAACTACGCCAGCGGCAACGCGTTGGAGTATCTCCGTATCGCCCATGTGGGCAAGGACAGCGGCGACACCGGCGCGATCTACGCCTACGCGGTCCACAACGAGGAGCCACACCTTCCACCCACGAGCGTGCTGAACCAGATCACGATCGACGACGTCCACGCGGATCCATCGATGGAGGACGGCCCGCCGCACGGGGTGCACATGGACTTCGGCGGTTGCGGGTTCCGGTTCTCCAACATCGAGGTGAGCAACGTCCAGGGAGACGCCTACCACAACGGCAAAGGCTGCAATGTCAAGGAGAACGTCAGCTGGGAAGCCGACTTCGACGCCAGCCGGATGCAGTACGACCAGATCGGCGTCACCGACGACTTCCCATACCCGACACCGAACCCGTGATGCGAAGGCGGTGGTAAGGCGATGACTCGATACTGGACCCGACGACATCTGCTAAGAGCCGGTGGCAGGGCGATGGGTGGCGCCTCCGTCGCGTACGCCCTGGGCGGTACCGGTGCCGCCCATGCGGCTGTGCCTGTTACTGGGAGCACCGCCGAACCCTCGGGGGGCACTCCGGACGGCTGGGGGAAGGTGGGTGAGATCCTGGCGCGGGTCAGGCCGCCCACCTTCCCCGACCGGGATTTCTCGATCGCTTCCTACGGCGCCGTCGGGGACGGGCAGACCGACTGCACCGCCTCGTTCGCGGCGGCCATCGACGCCTGCGCGGGTTCCGGTGGCGGCCGCGTGCTCGTTCCAGCGGGTACGTACGCGACGGGCCCGATCCATCTGCGGAGCAAGGTCAACCTGCATGTGAGCGCCGGCGCGACGATCAGCTTCAGCCGCGACCGGGACCGGTACCTGCCGGTCGTCTACTCGAGGTACGAAGGCGTCGAGCTGATGAACCGGTCGGCGCCGATCTACGCGTACCGGCAGCGGAACATCGCCCTGACCGGCGAGGGAGTGATCGACGGTCGGGCCGACGCGCAGAACTGGTGGAACCTCGCGGGCTCCGGAGGCGAAGCGCCGGACAAGGCCCTGCTCAACCAGATGGCCGAGGACGGCGTGCCGGTTCAGGAGCGGGTCTTCGGCGAGGGGCACAGCCTGCGGGTCAATCTCGTCCAGCTCTACGAGTGCGAGAACGTCCTCGTGGACGGGGTGACGGTGATGAACTCGCCGATGTGGCACATCCACCCGGTGCTGTGCGAGAACGTCCTGATCCAGAACGTCACCGTGCGGACGCCGGACGGTCCCAACACGTTCTCGACGGCATCGATCCCGAGTCCTGCCGGTACGTGATCATTCGAGACTGCCTGATCATTGCCGGCGACGACGACATCGCGTTCAAGGCGGGCAAGGATGCCGACGGACGTAGGGTCGACGCCCCCTGCGAGTACTGCCTGGTCGAAGACTGCGTGATGGAGGACGGCAACGGGGGCGTCACGGTGGGCAGCGAGACCACCGGCGGCGTGCGGTATATCTTCGCCCGGAACTGCCGGATGAGCAGCCCCAACCTCGGGCGGCCGATCCGGGTCAAGACGAACCCCAACCGCGGTGGTCGCGTCGAGCAGCTGTACTTCAGGAACTTCACGGTCGGTGAGGCCGACGACAGCGCCGTCGAGGTCGCGCTCGACTACGCCAACGTCACCGAAGGTTCCTACTACCCCACGGTCAGAGACATCGAGATCGACAACGTGATGGTCCAGTCCGCCGAACGCGCGTTGTACCTGATCGGCAACGTCGGCAACCCGATCCGCGACGTACGCCTCAGCAACTGCGAGTTCATCGCTATGGCCGAACCCGACATCATCCGGCACGTCGAGGGTCTCAAGCTGAAGAACGTCACCAACGGCGGCGTGCCGTATTAGGCAAGAGGGGGTTCGGATGGGCATGGTCGCGGGATTCACGGCGGTGATCGTTCTGGTCGGGTCTGTGCTCGCCTTACCCGGCACGTCGTCGGCTCCTGAGCCGGCCATGGTGAGCGTCGCACCGCACGGGTTGGCCCAGCCGGCGTGCGCGGACACATCGTTGCGGATGACGTTTCCCGAGCCGGTCCAGCTCGGGTCCGGCGGCCGACTGACGGTGCATCGAGCCGACGGCACCGTCGCAGATGTGGTCGATCTCGCCGACCCGGCGAGCCGGCAACGAACCATCGGCGGAGCGCGCTCTGACTTCGGCCAACTCCATCTGTGGAACTACGAACCCGTGGTGGTGGAGGGCCGCACGGTGTCGGTCTACCTGCACGCCCGACTGGACGCCGGCCAGCTCTACTACGTCACGGTGGACGACGGTTTCGTCGCGGGCTTTCCCGGCATCCACAGCCGTACCGCGTGGCAGTTCCGCACCAAGCATGACCCGCCGGCGGGGTCGACCACGCTCACGGTCGACGCCACGGGTGGCGCCGACTTCTGCACCGTGCAGGGAGCCATCGACTTCGTACCGGAGGGCAACGACCGGCCGGTCCGCATCGACGTGGCTGAGGGCACCTACCGTGAGATCGTCTACGTGCCGCAGACCAAACCACACCTTCGCATCGTCGGCGCGAACCGGGACCGGACGGTCATCGCCTACCCGAACAACAACGTCCTCAACGGTGACATCGCCATGGCATCGGTGCCGCCGGAGCAGAGCTACTGCCCTCGTCGGGTGCTCCCCATTCCCGACCGGTTCAACTGCTGGCGTGCGGCTGTTGGCGTGGATGCCGACGACTTTCTCATGCAGGACATCACGGTGCACAACCTCACGCCGAAGGGCGGATCCCAGGCCGAGGCGTTCCGGGGAAACGGTGAGCGGATCGTCCTCAGCGGCGTGCGCCTGCTCAGCTTCCAGGACACGCTCCGCCTGCAGGGCAAGGCGTACGTCACGAACAGCTACATCGAGGGCGACGTGGACTTCATCTGGGGGACCGGCGGGGTGTTCCTGGAGAAGTCCGAGCTGAAGGCGATGAGCCCCGGCTACTACGTGCAGTCCCGGAACCTCGACGGCCAGCCAGGCTATGTCTTCGCCGATGTCAGGCTCACCCGCGCGCCGGACGTGCCCGACGAGAGCCTCTACCTCGCCCGCGCCGAGCTGGCCCGATTCCCCACCAGCCAGGTCGTCTTCATCGACGCGGCGATGGACAGCCACGTGCGGGCCGTGGGCTGGCAGGTCTTCCAGCCCGGCGACTGCGGTGCGGCCACACAGGTACGCCTGTGGGAGTACGGCAGCACCGACCTCTCGGGCGATCCGGTCGACACCAGCCAGCGGCTCGCCTGCTCCCGCCAGCTCACCGACGACGAGGCCGCCGCGCTACGAGATCCGTCAACCGTGCTTGGCGGTTGGGATCCGCGGGCCGACCTCCGTGCCGACAGCAGCACCGACGTGGTTCCAGCCCGCCAGGAACGCGGGCAGTGAAGGGGTGGACGATGAGCGCGATCTCTGGAAAACGGCGGCGAACCTTGGCCGCGTTGGTCGCCGCACTCGCTGGCGTGGTTCTGCTGCCCGCGGCGGCCGGAGCGACGTCGCACGGCCCGTTCCCCGACCCGCTGGGCGATCCCACCGACACCAGCGAGGCGTGGAGCCAGGCGGATGAGATCCGGGCGCGTGTGCGGCCACCGACCTTTCCCGAGCTCGATGTCGATGTCACGGCCTTCGGTGCCGACCTCACCGGCCGGGAGAAGAGCACGGACGCGTTCCGGCTGGCGATCGCCGCCGCCCACACCGCCGGCGGTGGGCGGGTGGTCGTCCCGGCCGGTACGTATCTCACCGGCGCCATCCACCTGAGGAGCAACGTCAACCTCCATCTGGAGGAGAGCTCAGTCGTCAGCTTCAGCACCGACAAGGCGGACTTCCTGCCCGTGGTGAAGACCCGGTTCGAAGGTGTCGAGCTCTACAACTACTCGCCGTTCAACTATGCCTACCAGGCCGAGAACATCGCGGTCACCGGAAGTGGCGTCCTCGACGGTCAGGCTGCCGCGGACAACTGGTGGGACTGGAAGAGGACGCCCGCGCCCGGTGGCGGTGTGCTCGAGACCGCCGACCGGAATGCGTTGCTCCGAATGGGTGAGGAGGGTGTGCCCGTCGCGGAGCGGGTTTTTGGGGCTGGGCACTTCCTCCGGCCCAACTTCGTGCAGTTCTACGAGAGTAGGAACATTCTCCTGCAGGGGGTGACGCTCAACAACTCGCCGATGTGGCTGGTGCATCCGGTACGTTCTGAGAACGTCACGGTCGACGGCGTGACTCTGGAGAGCCTCGGACCCAACAACGACGGCGTGAACCCGGAGAGCAGCCGCGATGTGGTGATCAAGAATACCCGCTTCAACACCGGTGACGACTGCATCGCGATCAAGTCCGGACGCAACGCCGAAGGCCGCCGGATCGGCATCCCGAGCGAGAACATCCTGATCGAGGACAACCTCATGCAGGCCGGCCACGGCGCGGTGGTCGCGGGCAGCGAGATGTCGGGCGGGGTTCGGAACGTCTTCGCCCAGAACAACGTGATGAACAGCCCGGACCTGGATCGCGTCGTGCGGGTCAAGACGAACTCCCTGCGCGGCGGCGTGGTGGAGAACATCTACGTCCGCGACAACGACGTCCCGCAGCAGCGCGGACAGGTCGTGTGGGTGGACTTCTTCTACGAGGAGGGCGACGCCGGCGACTTCACCCCCGTCGTACGCAACATCTATGTCGAGGATCTGCACAGCAGCGGCGGCACGCACGCGTTGTACCTGCGGGGATATGCGCGCTCCCCGGTCACCAACATCACCATCTCGGACTCCTCGTTCGACGGTGTGGCGACACCGATGCTCCTCCAGAACGTGCAGGGGCTGCGGCTTTCCGGCGTGACCATCAACGGTTCGCGGGCGGACTCCGTGGTGTGCCAGGGCTCGGTCTGGCTGGGCGTCCCAGAGGTGCTGATCGACTCGGGCGTCGCGGACCGTCGGGTCGGCGAGTGGTGCCTGTCCGAGCAGTTCCAGGAGGAGTACGACTGGACCTCGGCCGGCGTGTTCGACGCGTACGTGGCGCGGGTCACCGCAGACCTGCACGATGCCGGACTGATCACTGATGCGGAACGCCAAGCTCTCCTGGAGGCCGCCAGACAAACCGACATCGGCACTGGATGGAGGAACGAGGCACCATGCGTACAGACGCAATCGAGCTCTTCGTGTCACCGGCCGGCGCGGCGTACGCCGACGGGTCCGCGGGCTATCCCGTGCCCGACCTGGTGACGGCCCGCGACGTGCTGCGCCGCCGGCGTGACCCGGGCGAACCGGCCGTCGTGTGGGTGGCGCCCGGCCACTACCCGATGACCCGGCCGCTCGAGCTCGGGCCCGAGGATTCGTTCACGAGCTTCGTCGCGCTGGACCCGGACCGGCCACCGGTGTTCGAGGGCGCCGCCACCCTCACCGGCTGGGCCGAGACGGAGGTGAACGGCGTATCTGCGTGGTGGACGACAGCGCCGAAACGCTGCGGCCGGTCGTTCTTCGTCGGCGGCGAGCGGCGCCCCCGGCCGCGGCTGCCCCGCGACGGTTTCCTGCGGGTCGCGGACCAGCCAGACCTCGACCTCGATGCCGACATGGTGAGCACACTGTTCGACGGCACGGACGCCTTCCAGTACGCCGAAGGCGACCTGCCTGAGCTCGCCGATCCGTCCGCCGTGGAGGTCGTCGTCCCGCACTACTGGGTCCAGGAACGGATGCCGGTGCGGCGGGCAGACCGGGCAACTCGGACGGTCCACACCCGGGTCCGCAGCATTTTCAGCCTGCGCGACGACGCGGCGCGCAGGTTCGCCCGCTACTACCTCGACAACGTGCTCGAGGCGTTCGGCGAGATGCCCGGCGAGTGGTACCACGACCTGGCCGGTCGGCGGCTGCTGTACGTACCCCGCCCGGAGGACCGGCTGGACAGCTTCGGGGCGAAGGTACCTGTCCTGGAGCAGTTCGTGGTGGTCCGCGGCCGGCTGGACCGGAGGGAGTTCGTCCGGTCGGTTCGGTTCGAGAGGTTGCGCTTCAGCTACGCCGACTGGGCGGAGCTGCCGCCGGCACGGCCACCCTTCGACCATCGGGAGGATCCCGCACTGCCCCGCGACGTCGCGTACGCGGCCGCGCCCCAGGCGGCCGCCGATGTCGGCGCGGCGCTGGTCTTCACCGGCGCGCGGGGTTGCTCGATCGTGGCGTGCACCGTCGACCACGTCGGCGGCTACGCCGTCGAGCTCGGATACGGCTGCCAGGGCAACCTGCTGAGCGGCAACACCCTCACCGACCTGGGGGCAGGGGCGGTCAAGATGAGCGGATCGACATATCGCGACGATCCGGCGTTCACGGCCGGCAACGAGATCTCCGACAACGAGATCTCGGCGGGCGGCAGGGTCTATCCGCAGGCCGTCGGGGTGCTGGCCCGGCACACCGCCAGCAACCTCATCGCCCACAACCACATCCACGACCTCTGCTACTCCGGCATCTCCTGCGGCTGGGTGTGGGACTACGACACCAGCCCGTCGACCGACAACGTGATCGAGGGCAACCACATCCACCATCTGGGGACCGCCCGGCTCCTCGGCGACCTTGGCGGGATCTACCTGCTCGGCGTCGCACCGGGCACAGTCGTCCGCAACAACCACATCCACGACATCGCCTGCGCTAACTACGGCGGCTGGGGCATCTATCTCGACGCCGGGTCGTCCTACGTCGTGGTGGAGGACAACGTGTGCCACGACGTCGACAGCCAGTGCCTCCACATCCACTACGGCCGGGAGAACATCGTGCGGCACAACGTCCTCGCGTTCGGGCGACTGGGTGCCGTGGCCCTGACCCGCCCCGAGGACCACGTGACGTTCACCTTCGAACGCAACATCGTCCTGACCGCGGGCGTGCCCGCCTTCGTCGGCGCACCCGGCGACCGCGGTGTCCTGGCGTACGGCGTCGTCAGCGATCTCAACCTGGTCTGGGACACCGCCGGACCGGTCTGTCTTGCCGGCAACGGTAGGCATGACCCGAGCCAGGGGTGGTCGGTGGTCGAGCGCCTCGACAAGGAGTGGCGGGCGCTCGGGCACGACGCCCACACGGTGGTGGCCGACCCCGGCTTCGCCGATCCGGACGCCCGCGACCTCACCCTCCTGGCCAGCGCGCCGGCCTCCGAGGTCGGTATCCGGGTGCCCGACGTCTCACGGGTCGGCCCACGGCCGGGCGAGGACCGGCCAAACCCGCTCGCCCGCCGGACAGCAAGTCCGGACCGGCGTTCGTCCGGGCAGAATCCTTCGGCGGGTCCGCGAGAGGAGAGCCGATGAAGATCGTCGCCGTCGAGGTCCATCTCGTCGAGGTGCCGCCCGCCACGCCGGGGTTCGTCTGGCGTACCGGCCTCCCGGGGTCGGAGCCGGCGCACACCGGTGGCGTCCTGCGCATTCGTACCGACGATGGTGTCGACGGTGTGGCCTACTCGCGGCGCGGCGCCATCCTCACCGATCTCGTCGACCGCAGGTTGCGGGAGGAGCTCGTGGGGGCGGATCCGTTCGCCCGCGAATACCTCTGGCACCGGATCTGGGAGTTGGACCGGGTGGAGGAGTTCCCGCTCTACACGTTCGGCCTGGTCGACGAGGCGTTGTGGGACATCGCCGGCAAGGTGGCCGGCCAGCCGGTCCACCGGCTCCTGGGTACCTTCCGCGACTCCATCCCGGCATATGCGAGCACGACGACGTTCGGCTCCGTGGCGGAGTACCTCGACGTCGCCGACCAGTGCCTCGAGTTGGGCTATCCCGCGATCAAGCTCCACGCGTGGGGCGATGCGCGACGCGACGCGGAGCTGTGCACGGCCCTCCGCGCGCACGTCGGTGATCGAGTTGACCTCATGTACGACGGGTCGGCGGGATTCGATCTGCCCGACGCGATCTATCTCGGGCACGCGCTGGCCGACGCGTGCTACCGGTGGTACGAGGAGCCGATGCGGGAGTTCAGCATCACCGCCTACCAGTGGCTCGCCGAACGGGTCCGCGTGCCTCTGCTCGTCGCCGAGACCTCCGACGGCTCGCACTTCAACGCCGCCGACTTCGTCCGCTCCGGCTGTGCGACGTACGTCCGGGTGTCCACGATGCTCAAGGGCGGCGTCACCGGCGCGATGCGGATCGCCCACCTGGCCGAGTCGTTCGGGCTGCGTGCGGAGGTGCATGGAATGGGCGCCGCGCACCGCCAGCTCTGCATGGCCATCCCGAACACCACGTACTACGAGTCGCTGGTGTCGACGAATCCCGTCGTTCGTGAACCATGCGTCGACGCGTCCGGCCTGGTCCACGCGCCGACAGCACCGGGGATCGGCCGGCCCGACGAGGTGCCGGCGCTGCCGTGGGAGCGGTGACACTGGGTCGGGAGCCCCCTCGACCACAGAACTTAGCCGGTTGCTCCGCGCAGCAATCGACCCACCGGCTGTCGACGGACGACGCGCGCAAACGTTCAAGACAGCACGGGTGTCGATGAACCGGCGGCATCTACCTGACACTCCGAGGGCGAGGTTTGCATCCCCCCGTGTCGGGTCGGCTCACGCAGGGTCGTGAGGCTCTACAGCCACTTGGTCACCTGCAGAGGTCGCGCACATGCGGCGCCGCTATCCGCGCCGCCGTTCCGGCTGTCGTATGCCGGCGCCCTGAAATTCGAGATCCATCGCTCCCTGCGCGCCCTCAGCCCTGCTCCACCTGACTCCCACGACGGCTCAGGGATCCCTCGGCGGCACGCATGCGCAGTGCGTTCGACAAAGGCAACGCGATCACCCACGAGGGATTCCAGGTGTTGCTCCATCCGCGTCGCTGCCAGTTGGTCTGGAAGAACGCCTCCCCCTGCTCACCGACGACGCCGAAATCCCACTCGCCGGCCTTCGTGCAGATTCCCTGCCCGGTCGCGTACATCGTCGTTTCCGCGGCCTCGACGTACCTCCGTTCATCTGTCATGTGTCCGAACTGCCACAGTTCGTAGGTCGGGAAGAACACGTCAAGGTGGTGGTTTTGCACGCTGACGGTGGGCCATCCGACCGCGGAGAAGCCACGCTCCCGCAGCAACGAACCACGGTCATACGCCGGCGACCACACATAGACGAAGGTCAACAGCCAGTCCGCCGCCAACGCCGCACGCTCGCGATGGATATCGCGTCCGGTCGCGAGCCACAGGTCGTACGCCGCGAGGAAGTAGGACATCCCGCCTTCCTTGTCCTCGCAGGCGGCATCGAGCGTCGAGTGGGCGAACGGCCGGTCGAACGTCTCGGCGTGCAGCTGGTGGTACCGCTCCATCATCGACTCGGCGTGCCGCAGGCGCCTCTCGTCGCCGGTGACCAGTGCGGTCCGTACGAGCGCCGAGACCACCGGCAGGCCGGCGGCACAGATCAGGGAGGAGTGTGGGCTGCCGTCGAGTCGCCAGCCGAGCGGCGCGATCCCGGATGTCAACGTCGCCTTGACAACGAACTCCGCAGCAGCCCTCAACGCCGCGGTCCACGCCTCCGGCACCTCCTCGCTGGCGGAGCGGAACAGCTGCACGATGTCGGCCAGGTCGCATAGTGTCTCGCCGTACGCCCGGCTCGACACGATCTCGTGCCCGCCCCGGACGAAGCCTTGCCAGCGGTCCTCGTCGATGAGACACGTGTTCAGGCGCAGGCCGGGCACGGTGGTGGCGCTTCCGCCCACATAGCAGTCGACCGCCCGGCGACATCGGGTGATCCGTTCCGGAACACCGTCGTCGATTCCGATCCGCCCGTCACACCAGGCAAGACGCAAGCACTGCCCGGTCCATCCGTACAAGAAGTCCCGCGACACCCGGCCGGATCGCGCCGGCTCCCCCCAGGCAGGGAACTTGAGATAGCCGGCCTGGTCACGGTGCTCCGTCCATCGGGCATCCATCGCCTGCGTCTTCAGCTGGATGAGGCGTTCCAGGCTGTGCGGCCGACTGCCGCCAGGTCGATGGAGCGGCAAGGAGCGCTTGACGAGCCGCCGAAAGCCGTGCCCCCGCCGCTCGACGGATCCCCAGTCGAAGGCGTAGCGCTTCCGCAGCGTGAACCCCGACTGGAAATCGAGGTAACCGCCGTCGTACGGACTCGTCGCTCCCTTGTGGACATAGGCGATGTCGGGCTGTCCCCCGAACATCACGACGCCGCTCAGCGCGACGATCGACGCGCCGGCGGGAGTACGACGGACGCCGAGCGAGCCATAGTGGACCCGACCCTCCGCGTCCTCGACGTAGCTCGGCAGGACATGGACGCTGAGATACCGCAGCCCGTCACGGCCAACCCACTCGACATTCACGGCCGGGATCGGCAGCCGGTGCTCTTCGCAGACGAATCCGCCACCCGGCGTGCGGCCGATTCGCGGCACGTCCCGCGCCGGATCGGCCGACGGGTTGTCGTTGTACACCACGCCCGGGATCGTGATCCGCTCCCCCGTCCTGCCGGCGAGCTCGAGCACCAGGCCGGCAGCGACGTCCGCGAGAGTCGCGTCTTCACTGTTCCGCCAGGTTACGTCGACCCGGAGCAGATCGCCGTCGAACCGCCACGCCATCCGGACATCCAGATCTCCGACGGCACCGGAGACGACGAGTGCGTCTCGGTCCCCGCGGACGTCAGGCCGGCTCACCCCAGGATGGTGGAACCGCCAGGGACGCCCGGTCGAGACCGTGAGCATGTCTCCAAGCGTCCCGGCGAAGATGGGCTGCGCGTCGCCCGTCCAGGCGTACGTCACCGCGACGTCGCCGCCCGACTCGACCAGCTCCACAACCTTCTCCGCGCGCCGGTCGACCAGCCGCCACCGTGTCGTCCCCGCCGCGCGCTCCGGCTCGGTCAGCATCGTTCGATCCTCACCGCCTGGTGCGCCTTGCCGGGAAGCTCGAGCACGAACGTACCCGTGCAGGTTCCCGGACGTTCGTCGATCGTCATCGCCCAGGTGTCCAGCACCGACACGCGATAGCTCCCCGGCGGCAGCTGGAATTCCCGGCTCCGGAAGCGGTGTGGCCCGTAGTACTGCAGGTAGTAGATCCCAGGCAGTTCCAGTGTTGAGGCGTCGTGCTCCTCCGACCGTCGGCGGAGGTCTGGGGGCGCGCTCTCCATGACCGTACGCAGGAAGGCGACGCGGTCCGCTGCCGCACCCACCGGGCGGCCTCCGGCCACCCACCAGGGTGCGGCGTCGTCTGCGCCGGAGAAACCGGTCGAACTGGCCTGGCCGTCCCCGGGGAAGCCGCCCCGTCCGGCGTACCACTCGCCGTGGGAGGCGAAGCCGCCGCGGCAGGTGGCTTCCCACAGCCGTACGACCATCTCCCCCGCAGTCAGGCTGGCCTCGCGAGCCTGCGCGTCCCCCTCGTATCCGCAGCTGTCCACGACGACCGGCTTGCCCAGCGCGTCGGTGAGGGCTGACACGACGCGCACCTGGTCGTGGCGGACGCTCGCGTGGGTGAGCGGGCGCTGCCCGAAGTCCAGCTGCGGACCACCGTGGAGGGTGAGCAGGTGATGGCCGTAGTCGTACTCCTGGACCGTCCGCAGCACCTCCTCCCATCCTTCGGGCGGAGGTGCTACCTGGTCGGCGTCCGTGGCGATGCACCAGGACACGTTGCGGTACGCGGCGAGCCGGGAGACCGCCTCGCGCACGTAGCCCTGCCAACCGATGCCAGGGCCGCTGGCGCGGACCGGATCCTCACCGGCGTGGAACAGCACGAGCTCCGCCGCGACGCCGCGCTCGCGCAGGTCCCTGACGCCCGCCTCGACGCAGGCGAGGTGACGGTGATTCGGCCAGTCCTCGCGCCCAGCGGGGAGGATCGACATGCGGACCTTCGACACGCCCATTCCCGCCAGCGCGGACATCGTCTGTGAGCGGCGGCCGGCATCCTGCTGATACCACCAGAAGGCCGTGGTGCCCACGGGGATGTAGGTCGTGCCGTCGGCATACCGGAAGCGAAGCCCATCGACGCGGACCGGGCCGTGGTTGTCCGGCGCAGGCGGTGTGCAGACGACGGTGCCAATCCGGCCGCTGTTGAAGGTGTACGTCCACTCGCCGGGCTCGTCGGGAAGGAAGCGCACGCGGTGCCGCCCGCCATCGTCGAACGGCTCAGCGAAGAACGCCCTCCCGGCCCGTTCGAAGACCGCCGCCTCGCCCGCACGGGCGTCGAGCTCGACCACGTCCCAGCACTCGACCGCCTGCTGCTCGCTCATCCGGTCACCTTCTTCACCCGCAACGCGAGATCCGTGCGGCCCACCGGCACGCGGCAGTGCCCACGATGCCTGCCGCCGTAGGGCGTGACCGTCATCTCCCACGTGTCGATCACGTCGATGGCATAGTCGCCCCCGTCCGGAAGCTCCACGGAATGGAACGCCGGCTGCCGGTCGCCGAGATACTCCAGCCAGTACGTGCCCACCTGTCGGGCCCGCGACCAGTCCGCCGGTCCTTCCTCCAGAATCCTGCGCAGGAACGCGATCCGAGCCGGGCTCTCACCGCTGAGCACCCCACCACGCGACACCCACCGGCCGTACGCCGAGTCGACGAAGCACTCGCCGTGGCCGACATAGCCGCCGGCCACCGTGCCGAGCCAGAACCGCCGGGTCATCTCCCGCCCGGAGATGTTTCCCCATCTGCGCTCGATGTCGCCCTCGTAGCAGATCTCGTCGATCACGACCGGCTTTGCGCACGCCTCTCGCCACTGCCCGACCTGCGTGGCGTCCCAGTGCTGGATGCTCTGGTGGGTCAGCCACGGCTTGGTGAAGTCGTACACCGCGGCCCACTCATACATCCGGGTGCCGTTGTGGATCGACCGCAGGCGCGCGTAGGGGTCGAGCCGCTGCAGGTACCGCAGCAGCGCGTCCCAGTCCGCAACCGTCTTGTTCGTGTTGAAGTCGTACTCGTTGGCCATCGACCACCACACGTTGCGGAACGCCGCCAGCCGGGCGACGACGTAGCGCAGGTAGTAGCGGTCCTGTTCCGGCGTCATGTCGTCAACGCCCCACACACCCTTGTCGTACGGATGGAGCAGGATGACGTCGGCCACGATTCCCAGCGCGCACAGGTCGGCGATTCTGCGTTCCAGATGGGCAAAGAACCGCGGGTTGAAGCGAGTCTTGTCCAGCTTGCCAGGTGTGTCGCACTCGAACGCGAGCGCCGGTGGTCGCATGCCACCTGTCGGCAGCACACACATGCGAACCTTGGTGAACGGCGACCTCGCGAGCGACCGCAGCGTCGACTCCTCGTGCTCCTCGTCCATCTGGTGCGTCCAGTGGTAGCACGTGGTGCCGACCGGAAGGTATCTCGTGCCGTCGGCGTAGGAGAAGTGGTAGCGGTCGACCACCCTGACCGGGCCGTGGTTGCCCGGACCTGGAGCGACACAGACGAACTCCCCGCGACGGGAGTCCAGAGCGGGCACATTGCTGGACGTCACGAACCGCCAGTGCCCTTCACGGTCAGGGGAGAACCGGATCCGGTACGTGCCGTCACCGTCGTAGAAGCCGGCCACCTCGACGACCCGGTTGAGGTGCTGGAACCGGGCCGTCAGCACCACATCGGCGAAGGGATTCCCGGCCGCCGGCCCTTCCAGCACGACGTCGTGGACACCCCACCGCTCCACCTCGGGGAACGTCATCGCTCACCCGCCTTCACCCACGCCTCGTCGACGCTCACGTGCCTGATCGTCTTGCGGAGATACGAGTAGGCAAGGTGTAGCCGCCCGTCCCTGGTCTGGATGATGCTCGGATAGGAGTAGCCCATCTCGTTGCCGCGGTACTCGAGGTCGGCGTTCTGGACGTTGCGTTGGTACGGCCACGTGAGCCCGCCGTCGTCGGAGATCGCCAGTGTCAGTGGCGTGCGTACGGCCTTCTTGCGCGGCCGGTCGGCATCGCCCACCCAACGGAACTGGTCGCGCTCCAGGGTTGCGTCGTTGTAGACCAGGGCGAGCGCGCCACTCGCCAGCCGGACCAGCTGAATCGCGGAGTTGTTGTTCGGCAGCTCGGTGCGCACCGGCACCGACCAGGATCGGCCGAGGTCGCGCGACTCGGTGGCGTAGATCCGGTCGGCGGCCCGGCTGCGCAGCAGACCGAACAGCGATCCGTCGTCGCGTTGCACGGCCGACAGCTGCACTCGGTGGAGGCTCGTCGGCACGGAGTGCTCCCGCCAGGTCGTCCCGCCGTCGGTGCTGCGGACAACGACACTGTGCTCACCCTCAGGTCGGCAGTGGTACGCCGGAAGCACCCACGACCCGTCGTCGGCGAAGACCGGCGGATTTCGCAGGAAGAACCCCGGGCCACCGAAGAGCACCCATGGCTCGCTCCAGGTATGCCCGGCGTCGGTGGAAGTTCGGGCGAGCACGTGCGCCGTCTTCTGGTCGTGCGGCTCGTTGGAGGTGTGCAAGAGCCAGACGGTGCCGTCGGGCGTGGAGAAAATGACCGGGTTCTGTTCCGACCGGTGCGGGTCGCAGGCAATCATCGCAGGCTCACTCCAGCGGCGGGTGCCTGACGCCAGGCGGGACAGCACGATATTGGTGTCCGGATCCCCCTCACCCGGACCGTTGAACCACACGCAGAGCAGGTCACCGTTCGCCAGCTCGGTGAGGTTGGCCGCATGACTGTCCGACTCGTGCGCCACCGGCAGGAACGCCGACGTCATGTCGGGCTCGGACTCGTTGCGCTTCACTACCCCGGTGAACCGACTGTCCATGCGTACTCCTCACCTTTCCGCTCGGATGACACGTCTCCGACTACCACGGAACTGCCGATCGCGCAGCTGTCAGCCACCGGCCTGTCAACGACCACTTGACACAGCCGCCTCCGGTATGCCACGCAGGTGCAGCTCGTCGGCGAAGTGACACGCCGCCTGCCGCCCGGGGATGATCTCGCGCAGCGGTGGCGGCTCGGTACGGCAGCGGTCCTGCGCGTAGAAGCAGCGCGGATGGAACGGGCAGCCGTCGGGCACCTGCGAAGGGTCGGCCACCTCGCCGCGCAGGATGATGCGTTCGCGCTTGGCCGCCGTCGGGTCCGGATCGGGCACCGCCGAGAGCAGGGCTTCGGAGTACGGATGCAGCGGCCGTTCGAAGAGTTCGTCGGTCGGCGCGGTCTCCACGACCCGTCCGACATACATCACGACCACCTCGTCGGCCATGTACTCCACCATGCCGAGATCATGGGAGATGAACAGGTAGGTGAGGTCCTCGGTCTCCTGCAGGTCCTTGAGGAGATTGAGGATCTGTGCCCGGACCGACACGTCGAGCGCGCTCACGGCCTCGTCGGCGACCACGAGGCGTGGTGACAGGGCGAGCGCACGGGCGATGCCGACCCGCTGGCGTTCGCCGCCGCTGAAGGCGTTCGGGTAGCGGCGGATGTACTCCGGGCGCAGGCCGACCCTGCGCAACAGGTCAGCGACCCGGTCCTCGATCTCGTCTGCGGGCACGACCTTGGTGACCTTCAGTGGTTCGCCGACGATCTGCAGCAGCGTCATCCGCGGGTTGAGCGAGGAGAAGGGGTCCTGGAAAACCATCCGGATCTGCCGCCGGTAGGGCAGCAGGTCCTGCTCGCGGAGCGGCGCGAGGTTCACGACATTGCCGTCGGGCCGCCGGTAGAGCAGCTCGCCCGAAGTCGGCGGGTACACCCGAAGGACGCACCGCCCAAGGGTGCTCTTCCCGCAGCCGGACTCGCCGACCAGGCCAATGGTGCGTCTGGCCCGGACCTGAAGCTCCACGCCGTCCACGGCCCTGATCTGGCCGACCGTCCGGCTCAGCAGGCCGCGCCGGATCGGGAAGTGCTTGGTGAGTCCGCGGATGTCGAGCAGGACGTCCTCAGGAAGGGTGTCGTCGACCTGTCCGGCGACGTGACCGTTTCGTCCGGCGCTCATCCGGCCTCCTCGCTAACCGTCTCGTTCGACGTCTCGTAGAGAACGCACCGCACCTCGTGCCCCGTCTCGCCCACCACGAGCGGTGGCGGGGCAGTGTCACACCGGCCTTCGATGAACGAGTCGCAACGGTCGTGGAAGGTGCAACCTGACGGCCGCTGGTACGGATGCGGCACCATCCCGCGCACCGGGGCCAGCCGGCCCCGCTGTCGCGACCCGAGCTTCGGCACCGACCGCAGCAACGCCTGGGTGTACGGATGCCGAGGGGCGCGAAAGACCGAGGCGACGTCGCCCCGCTCGACCACCTTGCCGAGATACATCACGGCCACCTGATCGGCCATCTGTGCGGCGACACCGAGGTCGTGGGTGATCAGCATGACGGCCATCCTGAACTCCTGCTGCAACGAACGCAGCAGATCCAGGATCT
The DNA here is from genome assembly GCF_040195635.1 of Actinopolymorpha sp. B11F2. Taxonomy (NCBI): domain Bacteria; kingdom Bacillati; phylum Actinomycetota; class Actinomycetes; order Propionibacteriales; family Actinopolymorphaceae; genus Actinopolymorpha; species Actinopolymorpha sp. B11F2. Next base: position 187,846 of record NZ_JBEFTX010000015.1, read on the forward strand.
GCGCCTGTGTGGTCACGTCGAGCGCGGTCGTCGGCTCGTCGGCGATCAGGAGTTCGGGCTTGCAGGACAACGCCATGGCGATCATGGCGCGTTGGCGCATGCCGCCACTCAGCTGGAACGGATAGGCGTCGAACCGCTGTGCCGGTGCGGGGATGCCGACCCGACCGAGCAGTTCGATCGCACGCGCCCGAGCTTCCGCCTTGGTGAGGGGCTCGTGCAGCTGGATCGCCTCGGTGATCTGGTTGCCGATGGTGTGCATCGCCGACAGCGACGTCATGGGTTCCTGGAACACCATGGCGATCTGCCCACCGCGGACGGCCCGGACGACGTACTTGTCGGCGGTGACCAGGTCGACCATGTCGCCGGACGACTGCTCGTCCGGCTGACCCGTGCCAGCGTTCCTGCGGTTCTTCGTGCAGAGAGACGGGCGGCGCACCCAGATCTCGCCCGCGACGATCCGTCCCGGCCGGTCCACCAGCCGCAGGATCGACCGCGCCATCACGCTCTTGCCGCAGCCGGACTCTCCCACCACCGCGAGCGTCTCGCCGCGCCGGACCTCAAGGTCGGCACCGTCGACCGCCATGACGATGCCGTCGTCGAGGTCGAACTGCGTTCGCAGGCCGGCCACCCGCAGCACTGTCGTGCCGTCCACCGCGCCTCCTTCACTCGTCCCCACCGCGCCCATCGACTGTCCCGACCGTCCCCGCCTCACCGGTACGGATCCGCAGCATCCCGCAGGCCGTCGCCGACGAAGTTCATCGCGAGGACCGTGACGAAGATGGCGGCCCCCGGCATCATCAGCCACGGCGCGGTCTCGATGGCCCGGACGTTCTGTGCGTCCTGGAGCAGCACACCCCAGCTGACCGCCGGCGACTGCAACCCCAGACCGAGAAAGCTGAGCGCCGTCTCGCCGAGGATCATGCCGGGCACCGCGAGGGTCAACGACGCGATCATGTGACTGGCGAACGACGGCACCATGTGGCGGAAGATGATGCGGCCCTTGCGGCATCCGTCCAGGCGTGCCGCCACCACGAAATCCTCCTCACGCAACGACAGGAACCGCCCCCGCACCACGCGGGCCAGCCCCGTCCACCCGATCACCGAGAGGATCACGGTGATCGCGAAGTACCGCATGAGCGGGCCCCAGTCCGACGGCACCGCCGCCGACAGGGACAGCCACAGCGGCAGCGTCGGCACCGCGATCAGGAACTCGATGACGCGCTGGATGAGGCTGTCGGGCATACCTCCGTAGAAGCCCGACACGCCACCGAACAGCAGGCCGAGCACGAAGCTCACCGCCACACCGACCAGACCGATCGACAAGGAGACCCGTGAGCCGTGGATGATGCGGGACAAGACGTCACGCCCCGCCCGATCAGCCCCCCACAGGTAGAACGGCGCGTCGCGCTCCACAGGGCCGATCAGGTGCCGGTCCCACGGAATCACCCCCCAGAGCTTGTACGACTCACCGCGTACGAAGAAGCCGACGGGGATCCGGGACCCGCTGTCGACCGTGAACGTGCGCTCGAAGGTCTCCGGGTCCTGGCGGGAGGTGTAGCCGTGGACGTGCAAGCCGAAACCGTGCTGCTCGTCGTAGACGTGGAGCCGCTGCGGCGGGGCGTAGGCGTACTGCTCGTCCTGCGCGCCGCTTGTCGTGGGCGCCAGAAACTCCGCCAGCACCGCGACAACGTATACCGCCACCACCACTGCGGCTCCGCCCATCGCCAACCGGTGCTTGCGGAACCGCCGCCACACCAGGCGCCACTGCGCCGCGTCGCCAGCTCTCTCGGCGATGGCGCTGTTCACGGGCTGGTCCACCACGGCCTGCTGCACTACTCACCTCCGTAGCGGTAGCGGATCCGTGGGTCCCACCAGGCAAGGGCGAGGTCGCTGAGCAGAGTGCCGATCACAGTCAACGTGCTGAGGATCATGATGAAACTGCCGACCAGATACATGTCCTGGTTCTGCACGGCGCCGAAGAGCAACGGACCCGTCGTCGGCAGGCTGAGCACGATCGAGATGATCGTCTCGCCGCTGATCAGCCCGGGCAGCAGCCACCCGACCGTGCTGAAGAACGGACTCAGGGACATGCGTACCGGATACTTCAGCAACAGCTTCCACTCCGGCATGCCCTTGGCTCGTGCAGTGATGACGTACGGCTTGTAGAGCTCGTCGAGCAGGTTGGCCCGCATGATCCGGATCAGCCCCGCCGTACCAGACAGCCCGATCACCAGGATCGGCAACCACAGATGCGACAGCAGGTCGAGGACCTTGCTGATGTTCCACACCGCGTCGCGATACTCCGGTGACAAAAGCCCACCGACACTCTGCCCGAAGTAGCGCACGCCGACGTACATGAGGAGCAGCGCGACCAGGAACTCCGGCACGGCCATGCCGACGAAGCCGAAGAACGTCGCCACATAGTCACCGGCCGAATACTGCCGCACCGCTGAATAGACGCCGATCGGGAAGGCCACCGCCCAGACAAGCAACAGCGTGCTCAACGACAGGAAGAACGAGAGCCCCACCCGGTCCCAGATCAGTTCCGAGACCGGGCGGTTCCACTCGAACGAGTCGCCGAAGTCCCCGTGCAGCAGGATTCCCGACATCCACTTTCCATACTGTACGAAGAACGGATCGTTGAGACCGTAGCGCTCGCGAAGCTCGGCGAGGCGTTCCTGCTCGATCTCCTGACCACGTGTCTCCATCTGGGCCTGCAACGTCGACACGTAGTCGCCGGGTGGCAGGCCGATGATGAAGAACGTCGCGACCGAGATAGCCGCCAGGGTGACGACCATCAACGCGAGTCTGCGCAGAACGAACCCCGCCACGAGCGCCTCACTCGCTGATGAAGTACTGCTCGGGGTTGGTCGGTCCGGGCGGGTAGTACCCGACGTCTCCCGGCATGGAGTCGGGCACGTTGTGGAAGTTGTTCTTCACAATGCCGTAGGTCTCCCCGGGCGTGCAGATCCCGATGTAGAAGAACTGGTCCTTCGTGATCTCGAGAATCTGCTTCCCCAACGCGGTCGCCTCCTCCGGGTCGTAGGTTCCCCTCATCTGGTCGAAGAGCTCCAGCTGCCGCTTGACTGGCGGTGGTGGCTCCTCACCTTCCGCACCATCGGTGACGTACCAGTTCGCCCAGGTGCTGCCGTAACGCGACGAACCCCGCGGATTCGATGGCAGGTAATAGTGATTGGATCCCTGTGTGGCGCGAATCTCGAAGTCGCCGCCGGTCCATGTCGACGCCTCGGCCTGGTTGGCCTCAACGCGCTCCCAGTACAGCTCCTCGGCCAGCCGGGAGATCGTCAGCTCGACACCTACCGCGCGCCAGTCCTGCTTGATCAGCTCGAGTGCATCCACATGGTCGGGCATCGCCGAGTTGACGAGAACGATGACGCCCAGTGGCTCGCCGTCCGGCCGGAGCCGGATCCCGTCACCGCCCCGCTGGGTGTATCCGGCGCGGTCGAGATGCTCGTTCGCGAGGTCCGGGTCGTACTCGGTGTACTGCGTACCCAGCTCCTCGTCGTAGGCCGGGTGGCCCTCCAGCGGCGCGCACTGCCACGGCTCCCCCTGACCGGCGTAGACCGTGTCGATGATCTTCTGGCGGTTGATGGCATGTGAAAGGCCGATCCGGAAGTCCTTGTTCCGGTAGACCTCACGCTTCTGGGCATCGGGCAGGGTCTGGTTGAACCCCATGACGAAGTTGTTGACACCCTCGGCGCCGACCGTGAAGAGGCGGTAATCGCCTTTCTCCCGGTTGCGTGCGATGACGGGCTTGTTCCGGACGGTCGCGAAGTTGCGCATCTGCATGTCGAGTTCGCCGTTGATGATCTTCAGCACCTCGACCTCGATGTCGAGCAGCACCTCACACTCGATGCGGTCGATGTAGGGCAGCTGCCGGTCCTGGTTGTCGACCTTCCAGTAGTACGGATTGCGGTCTGCGACCACAACCGTGCCCTTGCCCAGCGGCGTGACGAGCTTCCACGCACTCAAGGTGGGTAGCTCCTCGTTGTTCCACCTGTCGACCTTGGTCCAGAACAGCTGCATCCAGTCGCTGAGCTCGGCCTCCTGGACAAGGCTGTCGATGTCGGGGTTGTACTTCGCGTGGAACTTCTGCAGGTAGTGCTTCGGCAGCACCATCGTGACGTTCGCCGCGAGCTCGTTGAGGAATCCCGGCTTCACCTCGTCGAAGACGAACCGCACCGTGTGCTCGTCAACCTGCTCGAACGTCGCGAGGTTCTGTGTGAACGGCGAGAGCCACAGGTCGTAGTAGCCGTCGGGATGCATTTCTTCGTAGACGTTGACGTCTTCATAGGTGAAACGCAGGTCCTCTGCCGTGACCGGCTCACCATCCGACCACCGCATACCCTCGCGCAGCTTGAAGACGAAGACCTTGCCACCATCGGTCTCCTCGAACGACGTGGCGATGTTCGGCATGATCTCGTCGGTGCCGGGCGAGCCGATCCACTCCCGCTTCCAGCGCACCAGTGGCTCGTATCCCATGAAGTTCGTGAGCCACGAGGAGTCTTCCTGCGTGATCATGGCGGAGTGCCATGTGCCGCCGTACACGCCTGCATCCTGCAAGGGGGTGACGACCATGGGCTCCTTGGGCAATCGCTTCTCCAGAGGGGGCAGCTTCTCGGCCTTCACCTGCGCAGCGAGTGACGGAGCCTCCCTCCCGGCTTGGCCGGACCGCCGTTGCGGGTTCCTTTCGACTGCTCCGGTGGAAAAGAAGGTGCAACCTGCCGTTGACAGGCCGATCAGGCCGGCCGCGCCGGCCGCGAGCAGGTCGCGGCGCGCCGGGCGGTAGGAGGTGCGTGGTCTTACGGTCATGAGGTTCTTCCCTCCAGACGTTCAACGATGGGCACCGCCGTCGAGGCGAGATGGCGGCGTTCGTCCTCGTCCAGGGGTGCGAGCGGCTCGGCGGCGAAGTCGCCGGCGATGTGGCCGAGGACGGTGAGTACGTACTTGTGGACTCCCGCGGTCGCCGAGAACGTCCCTGCGCGGCGCGGCAGTCGCAGGGCGGCGAGCAAGGTCTCCATCTCCTCCTGCATCGCGCGTAGACGGACCCAGTCGCCTGCGGTCGCGGCGTCGTACATCCCGACCAGGTGGCGGGGAGTGAGGTTGGCGGCTGACGACATCGCACCGGCGGCACCGAGATAGAGCCCGACGTCGGTCATGCTCGAGCCCCCGGTGAAGCAGGCAAGGGAAATACCGGCCGCGCGCGCACCCGACAGCAACTGCCGGAACCACACCATGTCGTTGCTGCTGTCCTTGACGCCGACGACGGCGCCCTCCTGCGCGAGCGTGGCGATCGAGTCGACGGTGAGACCGACCTTGGCCAGCTGTGGCAGGTGGTAGACGAGCACCGGTACGCCGAGCTCGCCGACGACACGGCGGACGTGCTGGCGCAGCTCGTCCTGCGTGAAGTCGACGAAGTACGGCGGGACGATCGCCACCTGGTCGGCGCCTGCGGCGAGTGCGGACCGGGCGTGGCCGATTACCAGCCCGGTCGAGGTGTCACCGACGTGGGCGATCACCGGCACCGATCCGCGGGCGGCCTTGACGGCCACGCGGACCGCCTGTAGGCGCTGGTCGGCGTCGAGGGCGTGAAACTCCCCCGTGGTGCCATTGATCCACAGGCCGTGAACCCCGGCCGCGAGCAGGTGCTCGATGTGGTGCTCGAGCGATGCGTGGTCGATCGTGCCGTCCGCGCCGAACGGGAGGACCACGGGCGGATAGATCCCGCGAAGCCCTTCTTCGAGCATCTGCGCTCCAAATGTATGCCGGTGGCATTCCAGATGATGAAGCCGGGCAGTCGCACTGTCAACCCATGGAACTCATCGGCAGTACGTGCAGGTGGTGGACGAGTCGCGCTTGCGCCGGGGCTGGTCGAGGTGTCTGTATGAAGGGACCCTTCAACCAAAGGGCGCCACCTGCATGAAGGGCCCCTACTGCCAATAGGTCCGTACGGAGGGACGGACCCTTCACACGAGGCGGGCCGACATGAGGGCCCCGCCAGCGACTGGCCCGTGACTGGTCCGACGGCCGCGCTGGTGACGGAGGGCCTGCGGCATACCATGGCAGGCGGACGCAGGCGCCGACGACTGGAGGAGCGATGGCGGCACGGAGAGCCGCGGCACAGCCCGCCGCACCCAACACCTCCCAGACGAGCCCTCTCACCAACGCACAACCGAGCCCGCAGACTGGCCCGCAGGCTGGCCCGCAGGCTGGCCCGCAGGCTGGCACCGACGACGAGGGCAGCCTGGAGAGTCAAGCGCACCGGGCTCTCGTCGCCTGGCTGACCCAGGAACACCCGCTCCCCGGTCAGCCGGTTCCGGTCCGCGAGTTCGCTCGCCGGCTCGGCATGAGCCGGACGCCTGTGCGCTCTGCCGTCGGCCGGCTCTACGAACGTGGGCTCCTCGCGTATGACCCGGTTGTCGGCTTCACCGTCGCCGTGCCGTCACTCAGCAGCATCTACGAGCTCTTCGAGCTGCGGCTGATGATCGAGTCCCACAGCCTGCGCCTCTATGCCGAACGCCCGGACGAACGAGCATCGGAGGAGCTGTCCGAGCTCGTCGAGGAGGCCGCTGAGCTCGCCTCCGCTGCGATGGACGACCCGGCCCGCTACATCGAGTTCCGGGACAACGACAGCCGGTTCCACCGTGCGCTGGTCAAGCTCGCGGCGTTCCCCCGCCTGCTGGCGATGTACGACGACCTCCACCTGAGCATCCATGTCACCCGCGCCGGCATGGAGGCTCCCATCACCAGAGCCCGGCTCGACACCGCCGTGCAGGAACATCGCAGCATCGTCGAGGCCCTCGAGGCGGGCGACCGCGAGCGGGCCCGAGAGCTGCTCGAGGCGCACATCCTGCGGGTGCGCGACCAGACGATCGTCTTCCTGTCGCGCCCTCGCCCCTGACCGGCACGCTCTGACGACGACCCGCCCCCTGGGGCCGCCCGGACGTCTTCGGCCTCCCAAGCCACCAGGCCGCAATCGGGCAGACACGACCAGCACGCTGGCATACCGCCAGTATGCCGGCTAGTCTCACGCTCATGCTTCGTACGCCCGGGGACGGCGCGACGAACGTCTGCCCCGACACACCTCTGCGGATGGTGCTCGACGGGACGCCGAGGCTCGGCACCCACGGCACCGTCGCCATCTGGACACGTGGCGACGAGCTCGTCGATGCGATCGACCTGGCGGACCCGGAGTCGTGCCGGGGTACGGTCGGTGGCGCGGAGTCGGCCCGATGGTGCGATCCCGCCTTCGTCCCGGGCGGCTGGGTACGCCTTCCCGCCACATGATCAGCCTGCACTCATTCGCCGAGGTCGCCGAGCGCCGCCGCCAGCTGATCGAGTATGTCTGGAAGGGCGACGGCATGCCCACCCGGCAGCCGGAGGTGGAGCACTCCGCCGCAGAACCCGACGACCTGCGGGGCCTGCGCCACTCCCGGGTCGACCGGCTGGTCGTGCGTCTTGCGTGCTCCGTCACGGCCACGTCCTACCTGCTCTGGCCCGCAGGCGCGCCAGGCGGCGGGTTCGCGATGTACCTCACCGGTCACGGCCAGCCGCACGCACCGCCGTACGACGTGCCGCTGCGCGCCACCGTGCAGGCCCTGCTGGACCGCGGCTTCGTCGTCGCCGTGATGGATCTGCCGCTGCTCGGCTGGAACCACGGCCCGGTCGCGGCGCCACACGATGCCACCACGCTGACCTGGCCCGACCCCCGGCGCGTGCACGAGATCTTCGCCGACTACGAGGACCCCCGGTTCTCCGCCCTCACGTTCTTCCTCGAGCCGCTGGTCGTCATCCTCAACCACGCCGACCTCACGCTCGCCCCCCGTTCCGTCGCGGTCGTCGGGCTCTCCGGCGGCGGCTGGGCGACGACCGTGTTCGCCGCCCTCGACACCAGGGTGGACTACAGCTGCCAGGTGGCCGGCTCGTGGCCGTTCTCCCTTCGGGGGCTGCCGGTCTCCAAGCCGAACCACGGCGACTGGGAGCAACGCCGCGACGCCCTGCCGGGCTTCTACGGCATCGCGGGGTACCTCGACCTGTACGTCATGGGCGCGGCCGGGCCCGGCCGCCAGCAGTTGCAGGTCATCAACACCTTCGACCCCGTGTGCTTCCCCGGGACCTACCACCGCAGCTACGCCCCAGAAGTGACCGAGCGGGTACGCCGGCTCGACGCTGGCAGCTGGCGTGTCCTCGAGGACGCGACGCACACCCAACACACGGTCTCGGCGTACGCCCTGCGGGCCATCCTCACCGACCTCGACGCCCTCACCGACCTCGACGCCGCTGAAGACCCGTCCCTACCGGAAGGAGTCGGATGAGCACCCCGACGACGCCATCGCGCACCCAGCTGGGTGGGCCCGTGCTGCCCACGTCCGATGCCCGCGTCCCCCACCGCCCGGTCGCTGACGTCACCGTGGACGGCGGGTTATGGCAGCACTGGCAGACGGTCAACCGAACGGCCAGCATCCCCACCGGCGTCGCGAAGTTGGAGGAGTTCGGCAACCTGGCCAACCTGCGGCTCGCGGCGGGCGAGGACCTTGCAGACGAGCACCGTGGACCCGTCTACGTCGACTCCGACGTCCACAAACTGCTCGAGAGCGCGGCCTGGGAGCTGCGGCACGCACCCGACCCGGGTCTCGCCGACTTCGTTGATGCCGCCACCGGGCTGCTCGAACGCGCGCAGGAGAAGGACGGGTACGTCAACTCCTACTACCAGGTGCGGCCGGGCCAGCGGTATACCCGGATGGAGAACAGCCACGAGCTCTACACGGCTGGGCACCTACTGCAGGCCGCAGTCGCGGTCCACCGGGTGCTCGGTGACGACCGGTTGCTCGGCGTCGCACGACGGCTCGCCGACCATCTCGTCCGGGAGTTCCTTCGTGAGGGTGAGCTGCGGCTCGACGGTCATCCCGGAGCTGAGACCGCGCTTGTGGAGCTGTTCCGCGACACCGGTGACCGGGACTACCTCGAGCTCGCGGCGGCCCTCGTGGAAGGACGGGGCCGCGGCCGGGTCGGCCGCAGTACCCGAGGTTCGGCGTACTTCCAAGACCATGCGCCGGCACGGGAGATGCGTTCTCTCGTGGGCCATGCGGTCCGAGCGCTCTACTTCGAGGCCGGCATCGTCGACGTGGCCGTCGAAACCGGAGACGGCACCCTGCTGCGCACGTCGATCGCCCGCTGGGACGACATGGTGTCCACCAGGACAGCGCTCACGGGTGGCCTCGGGGCCCGCCAGCTCGCCGAGGCGTTCGGAGAACGGTACGAACAACCGCCGGACCAGGCGTACAACGAGACCTGCGCGGCTGTCGCAAGCATCCACTGGAGCTGGCGGCTGCTGCTCGCCACCCGGGAAGGAAAGTTCGCCGACCTGATCGAGCGCACGCTCTACAACGCGTTCGCGGCATCGATCTCGATCGACGGACGGGAGTACTTCAAGGGCAACCCGCTCCAACGCCGACCCGACCACGCCGAGGCGATCGGCGATCCTAGGTATCGCGACGGGTGGTTCTGGTCGGCGTGCTGCCCACCCAACGTCACCCGGTTGATGGCCACGCTGGAGGACTATGCGGCGACGGCGACGGCGGACACGGTGTACCTGCATCAGTTCGCGACGTCGACACTCCGGCAACCCCTCGCCAGCGGCGTCGTCGAGCTCGCGGTCGTGACCGACTACCCGTGGGACGGCACTGTCCACGTCACCGTGCGCGAGTGCCCGGCCGCCTCGTGGACGCTCGCCGTCCGCATCCCGCCGTGGAGTGGCCGCACGCTCATGAACGACGGCGACGGTGAGCGTCAGGTTGCCCGAGACGCACAGGGGTACGTCACCATCCGGCGGGACTGGCGGGAGGGCGACGTCGTGACCCTGCGGTTCGACATGACGCCCCGGCTGACGTTTCCACACCCACGCCTCGATGCCGTGCGCGGCTGCGTGGCGATTGAACGCGGACCGCTCGTCTACTGTCTGGAGCAGGTCGACCAACGCGGTGACGTGCCGGTGGACGACGTGGCACTGTCGACCGAATCCCGCCTGCGCGTGGTCGACACACCACACCGGGCGGGCATCGGTCGCACGGTCGTGATCGAGGCCGATGCGGTCCAGCTCACGCCGCCCCCGGCGGGCGGGTTCCCGTACTACGCCGGCGGCCCCTACGCAGGCAACCCGGCCACCTCGCGGGCGGTGCCGGTCGTCGCGGTGCCGTACTTCCAGTGGGCGAACCGTGGGACCGATGCTATGCGCGTGTGGATCCCACTCGCCGGATGATGAGCAGGTACGCCTGCATGAAGGGACGCTTGCGGCCATAGGCTCGTACGAAGGCGCTTCACACAAGGCACCACACCGATACCGCACCCCTCGCACGCTCGGCTGACAGCACAGGCTCCGCGTACGGAAGGCCGCGGTGCGGACCGGGATCTCCGGTCCGCACCGCGGCCTTCGGGCCCTTCCGGCTACCAGTCCTGGCCGGCCTCGGCCTTGCTGCGGATGTAGGCCGGGATGTCCTCGGTCTCGGCCACGATCAGCGACGAGTCCACGGCCATGCCGTCCTTGAGCACGTGCTGCCGGAACACCATGTACATGGGGATGTCCCAGTACTCCGTGTTCTCGTGGCCCTGAACCATCGCGTTCTCACCCCAGTAGACGGCAGAGGTGTCGATACCGGCCAGCTCAGGGACCGCCTCCCCGAATGCCGACACCACCGGGTCCGTCTCCAGGACGCCCTTGATCGCGTGCCGGGAGAGCTCGACCTGCGCCTCCTCCGAGATCAGCCACTTCACGATCTCCAGCGCCTCCGCCTGCCGGTCGGACTGCGGTGTGATGAAGGCGGCGAGAGTGTTGGGCTGGTACGTGGCCTCAGATCCCTTGCCGAAAACTGGAACGGCACTGACGCCGATGTCGATGCTGTCGCTCCAGCGCGCAAACTCCTCCTCGTCTCCGTCGTCGATGAACAGCTCGCTTCCTGCATACATCGGCAGCTTGCGCAGCGAGTCCACCGCCATCGCGACACGACCAGGCCGGCTCATGTCGGCCTTGAGGTAGTCGTCGACCGTCGTGAACGTGTTGCGCGGGATGTGGAGGAACCGGTCCATGTTCTCGCCGAGGCGGAACCATTCCGGCGAGGTGATGTCCACCTTGACGTCCTCGGGTGCCGGCTCTTCGCTGTCCGTGGGCGCGAAGGGATACAGCCCGAGCTGGTTGAACTCGAGGTAGTTGTCGGGATGCTGCAGGAAGCCCTTGTACGCATCCAGACCGTCCTGCCGGGTGAGCTTCGTCGCCACCTTGTAGATCTCGTCGTACGTCATGCCAGGCTCGGGATACTTGACCCCGAACTTGTCGAAGATCTTCTTGTTGTAGAACATCACGTAGTCGTCGATGAACACCGGAACCCCGTAGAGCCCGCCGTCCGACCGCGACTTGACCAGCTCGACCGCACTGGCGTTGAGTGAGCCGAGGTCGAGGCCACCCTGCTCGACCATGCCCGTCATGTCCTGCACCCAGCCGAGCGGCTCGAGGTCGCGGTCGATGCGGTTCCGCGGGTTCTCGAGGATGATGTCGGGAACGACACCCGCGCTCTTGAGGTTTTCGTACCGGATGGGAAAGTCCCAGGTCGCGTACTTGATCTTGACATCGGGGAACGCCGCCCTGAGCTTCTCCCCGATCACAGTGTCGAAGAAGCGTTCCGCCTGCCGCGTCTCATCCGCCGAACTTTCGAACGGCTTGTAGTTCGCCGCGAAGATGAACAACTCGTCGTCGCAGACCGAGAACGGCTGGTTATAGCGGTTGGGGACCTCGGTACAGGCCACTTCGCCTGCTGCCGGCGCCGCGGCGACGGCCGAGCCCAAACCCACGGACGCAACCAGGCCTACGGCCAGCGACATGCCGGCGACTTTTCTCCTCATGGTCGATTCCCCTTCTCCTGCGATCTACAGGTTGACCTGGACGAGGCTGAACCGCGCCGTCGTGTAGTGGTGGATCTGGTTGGACTGCTGGTTGCCGTCGACGGCGAAGCCGATGTAGAGCCGGTCCGGCATGTCGATCCGTTCATATCCCACCCGGTCCCAGTGCAGCGAATTGCTCGACACGAACGCTTCGAACTCGCTGCCGCGCTTGATGAGCCGAAGCCAGTACGCGCGGTTGTTGTCCAAGGTTCCGTCCCAGGGAAACGGGCTGTCGCTCGTTTTCGAACCATGGTTGGCGATCCGAACGGCCTTGGCGATCTTGCCGCTTCCGGAGTAGCTGATGCCGATCATCATGAAGGGCGAGTCGGGCGCGAGACTCTCGCGAATCATCAGGCCCGCCATCACATCGACATAGACCCGACTGACGTAGTCGACCCGCGCGGTGATCTCCGAGATCTGGCCCGGTCGGGCGTCGAAGGGCTGGTAGACGTAGTGGAAGGAGTCCGACCGCCCCTGGATCTTGCCCGATCCCTTGATGGTGAAGACGTTGTTGCGCACCGCCACCGATCCGGGGATCGGCACGTTTCCGATGTCGCGAGACTGCCACGGTCTGACGGCACTCACCTGGTTGATGTGGACGGGCACGGCCGACGACGTGGTGGCGGTTCCGCCACTGTCGGTCGCCCGGGCGGTGAGGTAGTAGCTTCCGTCGGCGACGCCGGTCCAGACGTACCGGTAAGGCGCCTCGGTCGCCTCGCCGAGCTTCTGAGCACCGTTGTAGAACTCCACCTTCGTGATCGACTCACCGTCGACCCCCGCCGCGGCCGCCTCGATGGTGACGTCCTGGCCCGAGCCGGTCGTGGCGTAGACCTGGTTGAGGAGTGGCCGCGTGATCTCCACCGTCGGGTTGCCAGCACCGATCGGCGTGATCGAGTTGAGATAGCGCTCCAGGTTGGTGTATCCGCCGCCCGCCGGAGCTATCGCACTCGCGTCGGTAGGGTCGTTCGGGTCGAGTCCCTCCGCAACCTCCCACTCGTCGGGCATGCCGTCGTGGTCGCTGTCAGTGGGCGCCGGAGCTGACGTCAGGGGCGGCCAACCACCCACTTCGTCCTGGGAGTTGATCAGGCGGCCGGTCCGCCTTCTGACGTCGTTGATCAGCCGTGCGTCGCAGGCGTCGCGACGCGGAAGGATCGCTCCGACGTTCGCGAGCACCGCTTCGTACGCACCCTGCGCGCTCTGCGTGGCGATCTCGGACGGAAACTTCACGGGGTCGTCGAGCTTGGTGATGCCGCCGACCGCGAGTTCGATTCCCCGCCAGTTGTCCTCGGTCACCTCCGGATGGCCGTCGACGTAGTTGTCAGCGACGTACCACTGACCGAAACGTCCGGGCGCGAAGATCACCGGAGCGATCTCGGCAACGGTATCCGGGCCGTACTTGTAGTAGTTGCCGACGATGTTGACACCGTTGGACCACTCGCCTCCGTACCCAGAGGTGTAGCCGTAGTTGTAGATGACGTTGTTGCGGAGGTCGACCTTCATATCCATGCCCTCGGTGAAGCTGAACCTCGGGTTGCGGCCACCGTTGTGGATCAGCAGGTTGTGGTGGTAGGTGACGTTGTCTCCGCCCCACAGTCCGCCGTAGCCGTGCCGGCCCTTCTCGTGCGCCGACATAGTGAGGCCCTCGGCGATGATGCACCACTGCACCGTCATGTTCGTGTTTCCGTACAGCGAGAACGTCTCGTCGACGCCCCAGCTGAACGAGCAGTGGTCGATGAGGATGTTGTCCACTCCCCGCCCGTTGGCGGTGTCGATCGACGAGCCCAACACGTCGCCGGCGCGAAAGCGCAGGTAACGGATGATGATGTTGCTTCCCTTGATCTCCGTCTGGTTCGTGGTGATGCAGATGCCGTCGCCGGGTGCCGTCTGGCCCGCGAGCGTGAGGTTGGACCCGATGATGTCGAGGCCACCTTGCAGCTCGATGTTGCCCGACACCCGGAAGACGATCGTGCGGTTGCTGGCCGACACGGCGTCCCGCAGCGATCCCGGCCCGCTGTCGGCCAGAGTCGTCACTTCATAGACCTCACCGCCACGCCCGCCAGTGGTGTACATGCCGGCGCCTTCCGCACCAGGAAATGCCGGCATGGTCCCCGGCGGCGGCCCTGCCATGCGGCGCGGCACCTTCGCGGGCTCCTGCTCCGCCTGCGGCTCGCTCGTCTTCAATAGCGGCACGCCCAGAAGGGCTGCCGGACTAGCCATCGCACTGGAAGCGACGAAGCCGCGGCGCGTCATCATCGTTCTGCCTTGCCCTAACTGTGCGGTCATGACCACGCTCCCTTGTCGACGAATAGGAATGCATGCCGCTGGTATGCCAGATCTTGAGATCGTCAACGTGCGGCGTCAAGCCCTAAAGACTGATGACCCCGAAAGTCCTGTACGTACGACCGAAGCTGGCCAAAGGCCGCACCCTGGAGCGACCGCTGGTGCTGGCATGCCATGAGGACTCGTGTGGACGGATCAGGAAGGTCGGGCTGCGTGCCAGGCAGGCAGCCGGAGCTGCCGCGCGGGTCTGACTCACCCCACGACGACCCTCGCACTGTTTCCTGAGGGCTCCCGCCTCATTAGGCGAGGCGGATCCGCAGCGTCGCGGTGTGACGCCAGGGTAGGCGCTCGGGCAGGCGTACGACGAGCGCGTCGTCGTCGCGGTGCCAGGAGACCGCCGCGTCGACACCGAGCAGTTCCACGCTCTTCGGATCGCCGGCGAGCAGTCCGGCGGCCGATCCCAGCGTGGCAATCCGCAGCGCGGGCTCGTCCGGTTGGCCGAGGATCGTCGCGTAGAGCAGGTCGTCCTGCGCGGTAAACCGGATGTCCTCGGCGGTGTACGGCAAGTCGGCCTCACGGAACCGGTCCGCGCCCTCGCCCCGCTCACCGGTCGTCGGCCCTTCGCCATACACGAGCCAGGGACGGGTGTCGAAGATCGCCTCGCCGTTGCGCGTCAGCCACGCCCCGATCTCCCCCAAGATCGCGACCTCGCGCTCGTCGATCGTGCCGTCAGGACGCTGCGGCACGCTGAGCAGCAGGTTGCCGTTCTTGCTCACGACGTCGACCAGCATGCGGATGACCTGCGTGGCGGATTTGTATTCAAGACCCTCGTCGTAGAACCAGTGACCGAGGCAGGTGTCCATCTGCCAGGGCTGCGCCTGGGCGTCGAGGAGCAGGTGGCGCTCCACGTCGAGGGCGAGCAGGTCTCCATCGGCACCGTCCAGCCGCTTCACGGTCGGCACCACCCGGCCCGCGTCGCCGTACCACTGCCTGCTGTGCTCATGCATGGCACGCACGACCTCCCAGCCGCGCGCCGACGGCGGGTCGGCCTCGCAGACGCTTCCGGCGTCGAACGGCAGACTGGAATCGTCGAAGTAGACGTACTGCGGGCGGTAACGGCAGAAGGCGTCCCAGACCCGGCGATAGAACCGCTCGACGTACGCAGGATCCGGTGGCTCGTCCGCTCGGCGCGGCCGGTCGTAGAGGTCGGCCGGGTCCAGCCCTTCCCACCACGTGCCCGCACCGTCTGCCGCGGTGAGGTGGCCGTCGTACGGCACACCGGCGTACGGACCGTTCTCGTCAGCACCGAACGCGACGTCGAGCAGCTGCCAGGACCAGTTCGCGTGGAAGCTCAGCCCGAACGGCAGGCCGCGCCTGCGTGCCGCCTGCGCCCAGCGACCCACCACATCGGTCCGCGGTCCGACGCCGACGGTGTTCCACGGTTGGTGGGCCGAATCCCAGAGGTCGAAGTTGTCGATGTGGTTGGCCAGGGCGACGAAGTAGCGCGCGCCCACCCGCGAGTAGAGGTCCAGGAGGTCGTCGGGATCCCACCGCTCCGCCTTCCAGGCGTGGCAGATGTCCTTGTGGCCGAGGCGCGACGGGTGACCGAAGTGCCGCTCATGGAACAGCCGGCGGGAGGTCGGGCCCACCTCGTCCGGTGCCGGCTCGACCGGCGCGAGATAGAGCCGGCGGGCATACCAGTCGCCGCGCATCGGCACTGACTGGGGACCCCAGTGCGCCCAGATACCGAACTTCGCGTTCCGAAACCATTCCGGCTGCACGGCCGCCTGCTTCCTCTCCGACAACTTTCTTTCACCTCAGGCCGGCAGACACCACGAATCGACCGTGCCGAGACACAGCGCGTCCTGCTCAACCCATCCTGGTCGTGGATGCGACTCACCCAGTGGTACGTGAGCGCGCGCGAGAACCCGTGCCTGCGCATCCACGACCGGAGCTTTCGTACTGCTGGAAACTTGGTCGACCGCCACGACGAACGGCGGACCTATTCCGCACCCCCACCTTCGCTCTCCAGGGTTCAGCCTGACTGTGCTGCGTTCTCTCGTGCCGCTCCAGCGGCGAACTGCTGGAGCTTTGCGAAGAAGTCCTCGAAGAGGAATCGGGTGTCGATGGACTCGTAGACCCGGATCGGGCGATGGGTCACGCCGAAGTCATAACTACCGTCCGCGGTGAAGGTGGGGGCCGTGCGCTCGACGAACCTGCCGCAGAACGGATTCAGCATCACGCCGACGGCTGGTGAGTCGCCGAGGTTGCGGCATTCCATCGGCCGGCACTCCTGCTTGGCGTTGAACTCCACGAGCTGCCGGACGAGATAGTCACCGATCTTGCCGCACGGTGCAACCTTCTCGTCGAGCTCCGCGTAGCTCACACTCGTCAGGACGTACGTCGACATCGGGATCTGCCAGACCTCGAGCTCAGAGGCGAAGACTACGTTCGCCGCCACGATGTCGTTGGAGAGATTGAACTCTGGCCAGTACGCCGACGGCTGGTCGTCGTAGGGTGGCCCTCCGATCCAGACCACGATCACCTCGCGCTCGGCGATGCGTGGCTCCATCAGCACGGCCGCGGCCATGTCCGTGAGTGGTCCGAAGAAGGCGACGTAGAGCGGTCCCACGTCAGTGCGCATCGCCTCCTCGATGATGAGTTCGGCACCGGGCGAGGGCACCGGTGTCTTGGCGTTGGGCAGCGCATAGGGCGCGCCGTTGGCGACGTGGACCGTGCCGGTGAGCCCCATCAGTCCAAGGATCAGATCGACCTCGTCGCGGCTGTCCAGCATGCTGCGTTCGCTGCGGCCGGGCCGGAACCCGAAGTGTGCGGGGATGATGCCGCGAAGGTCGAAGCTCGGCGAGAGCAGGCTGTGGACGATGGCGAACTGGTCGTCCGCCTCGTTCTTGGCATCGGTGTCGACGATGACCCGCCGGCGTGCTGTGAGGTGACGCGAGAACATTGACACTAGGACATCTCCCGCGGCGAATAGGTATTCGGCACCGCCCTGCTATTCATGGTCACCGTAGGCAGCGTCAAGCACGCTGTCAAGGCACCAGACGACCACGCCACGGCCCCTCGGCCACCTGCAGTCCGGCCCTGCGCAGCTGGCCAAGTAGCGTTTCCTGCAGCTGCTGCCACACGCCGACCTTCTGCCACGCCAGCCGTGCTTGCGTTGCGCACGTTCGACCAGCTGAGTGGCGTCCAGCAAAGTGGTGTACGGCAGGCGCTCGGTGATGGGCGTGTCGTAGACGTGTAGGGCGGTCATCGCGTGATCCTTTGGAAGACCTTCCACAGTGCTTCTGAAGGAGTTCTCGCGATGACCGCGACACCAAGTATTACCCCTGACCGGTTCCTGCACGAGCAGCTGGCGGCCGCGTCGCCGGATCTGCTGCGGCAGCTGCTTGGCACGTTCATCGACGTGCTGATGGGCGCTGAGGCGGACGCGATCTGCGGCGCCCCGTACGGCGTGCCAAGCCCGGACCGGGTCAACTC
>NZ_JBEFTX010000016.1:0-181332 GCF_040195635.1 Actinopolymorpha sp. B11F2
CCTGGAGCGCGACCGGCGCTCCCACCAACCCCATCACCAACCACCGCTACCGCCTTCGCGCCGACCCGGACCGCGGTGGCGGACTGACCTCGCTCGTCGACGTCGACACCGGCCGGGAGCTGCTGCGTGGTGTCGGCAACGAGTTGCTGCTCTACGACGAGTACGCCACCCACCCCGACTTCGGCGAAGGCCCGCGCCACCTCATCCCGCGCGGTCCGGTGGTCGGGTCGGCGACCACGCCCGCCACGGTCCGCCGGGAGATCGGGCCGTTGGGTGAGCGCCTCGTGACGACCGGAACGCTGGACGTGCTGTCCTTCGAGCAGACCGTGACCCTGTGGCACGGGGTGGATCGCGTCGACTTCCGGACAAGGGTGCTCGACCATCGCGGTGCGGACAAGCTGTTGCGGGTGAGGTTCCCGGTCGACCTGCCGGGGGCGTTGCCGATGTCGGGAGTCGCGGCGGCGGTCGTGGGACGCGGTTTCGGCATGCCCGACGTCGACGCGGCCGAGGCGCCGTGGACGCTCGACAATCCCGCGCACACGTGGTTCGGACTGGGTTCGACCGCACGGGTCTCGCTGGTCGACCCCGACGGCAACCGGCTCGGCGACCGGGCGCTCGGCGTCGCCGAGGTGGTCGTCGGTCAGGTCGGTGCCGCCGCCAGCGCCCGCGACCTGGTCGTCGCTCTCGCCCGCGTCGGCGTCACCGCGACCACATCCGGTGCGCAGTGGGCGAGGTACGGATGGCTGTCGGTCGACTCCAACCTGCCTGACTTCCGGATCGTCCTCGGCGGCCCCGACGAGAACGCCATCGCACGGGAGCTGCTGGCCCGATGCGACGCGAAGTACACCGCCGAGTTCGACCGGCAGCTCGAGGCGACCGGACGGGTGCTGCTGTGGGTACCGCCCGAGCAACCGCTGCGGGCGGTGTGGCGGCCGAACGCCGACCTGCGCGACGTCCGGGCCCTGCCCGCACTGCTCGCCGTCGGCCCGGTCGACTGTCTCGTCGCCGACCTCGACGACGCGGCGATCGAGGCGGTCGGGCTCGACGTCCCCCTGGAACCGCTCACCGATGCCACCGTCGCCCTGATGACCTACGGGCTGCCCGGGTTCGCCGTCGACCCGGCGGGGGCGCTGCACCTGTCGTTGCTCCGGTCCTGCACCGGTTGGCCGTCCGGTGTCTGGGTCGATCCGCCGCGCCGGGCGGCACCGGACGGGTCGGCGTTCCAGCTGCAGCGGTGGACGCACGAGTTCTGCTACGCCCTCGTGGCCGGTGACGGCGACTGGCGCGCGTTGGCGCTGCCGTCGCGCGGCCAGGAGTACTGCACACCACTGCACGCCCGCGCCCTGCCCCGCGGGGCGCCGCGCACCGTTCCCCACTCGGTTCCTCGTGCTGAGCGGCTGCCGGGGCGGCATTCACTCGTCCGTATCGACCCGGCGCGGGAGGTCCTGTTGAGCGCGGTGAAGCCGACCGGCAACCCGATCGCGACCGGCAGCGCGGGCGGTTCGGATCCGGCGCGTGGGATCACCCTGCGGCTGGCCGAGAGCACCGGGCTCGGGCGCCGCGCCACGATCGGCGGTGCCCTCGGGCTCGCCGACGCGCGGCGGGCCAACCTGCTCGAACGCCCACTCGAGCCGACCGATCTCAGCCTCGACCTCGCCGGCTTCGAGGTGGCGACCATCGTGGCCACACCGGTGGACGCCGCCACACCGGACACACCTGACAGACCTGACACACCTGGCACACCCGACGCAGAGATGCTGGGGCCGTCGGCCGAACGACCACATCCCGAGTACGCCCGCTACTGGCTGCACAACCGCGGTCCGGCGCCGATGGGATACCTCCCGGTGACCGTTGCCGTGTCGCCACGCTCACTGCCCTGGACCGACGGTGGTCCGCTGGAGATCGAGGTCGTGCTCGCGAGCCAGCTGCGCGACGCGGCCCATGAGAGTGCCGTACGGATGCGAGTGCCCGCGGGATGGACGGTCGATCCGGCGGAACAGGCTTACGAGCTCCCCGCCGGTGGGCACCTGCGATTCGCGGCGACGGTGACGCCGGCTGCGGATGCGGAGGAGGGAACGTACTTCGTGGCCGCCCAGATCTCCTACGCCGGTACGCCTGTCGAGGACATCGCCACGGTCGTTGTCGCGGCCGAGCGGGGGCGTCGGCGCGACTCCGTCGTCCCCATCCCCGAACCGAGGTCGGAGTCCGCACCCGCTTCCCGCGTGCCGGCGTCGGCAGGCACGTCCGTAGCCGCGTCCGGCTCCTCAACCGGTGAGGCGGTGGACGCCATGCCGACCGACGAGACCGAGGTTCTGGCAGACCGGGTTGCGGCGCCGGTGGACGGGAGTGGATCGGCTTCCCAGCCAATGGCCGGCCGTGAGACCGGACTGGTCGTCGATGTCGTGGACCGTGAGGTCGTGGTCAGTCCCGGCGCCCGCGCAACGATCGCCGTGACGCTGACCAACCAGACGCGCGACGAGATCCGCGGTGAGGTCCAGCTCGTCTCGCCGTGGGGCACCTGGCACGCGATTCCCCAGTCGCTGACGGGTTTCAGCCTGCCGGCGCGGGCGCGGACGATCGTCGACTTCCCGGTCGTCGTACCCCCTGACGCAGAACTTGGTCATGCGTGGGCGATGGCGAAGGTGATGTGGTTCGGCCGGTGCCAGTACGCGCCGACGGTGCGGTTCGTGATCGCCTGACGCGCGGCTGTTCGCCGCTGAACTTCTGCCGACGCCGACGGATGCTCGGGTCGTCACAGTCCTCGTCGTCCACGCCCGCCAACCCGTGCGTGGGCGCCGCCACGCCGCCTCGGACTGGGCCGTCGGCGTTGGAGCATCCTGCTGGCGGGAATGCAGAGGAGCACCGCGGCGTACCACCAGAACGCGGTGTCCAGCCCCATCTTGACCACGTCGATCTGCTTGGCCAGCTGTTCAGGATTCGCCTGTATTTCTTCGACTTCGGCCCGGGTCGCGACGGTGACGCCGCTGTCCAACCAGCCCCACGGAAAGCCCAGCCCGCGATGGTAGGCGTACATGCAACAGACGTCCTCGCGGACGACCAACAGGCTCAGGAACAACCCTGTAACAGCGAGCACAACCGTTGCCAGCCACGCGATCCGGCCCACCCGGCGAGACGTGAGACCCACCCAGGTCAGCAGGACGCCGCCCGCGCACAGCATGAGGCCGAATGCGAGGTCGTGAGGTGGTGTCGGTGGAATCAGTGCGAGTGCGCCGAAGCTCGCCCCCGAGACGCCGACGAGGACGAGGACGACGGTTAGCAGGACGGCGGTCGGAGGCATGCGGGTCAGCCTGCCAGGTGGTCGCACCCGCGGCCACGGGTGAGTGCGCACGCCCACACCACCAGCTCGGACCGCGGGGCTGCGGGTGTCAGTGGTGCAGCACTCGAGGCGAACGGCTCAGAAGTGCGGCCTGAAGTGGTGGTGTCTCGGCCGCTGCTCCGGTGCCGGATCACGGAGCAGCAGGATGCAGATGAGGCCGCCGACCAGGGCGGCTGCGGTGAGGACGACGAAGGCCGTCTGGTACGGCGGAGCCGTCGGGACCCTTGCGGACTCGCTGCCCGTATGGATGATGACCCCGAGCACCATCGTCCCGGCGGCCGCCCCGATCCACCGCACGGTGAGGACGAGCGCGTTGGCGTCGCCGCGCTCCTCGGCCGCGACCGCGTTGCTGAGCCCGGTGAGCAGGGACGTGAACATCGGGGAGAACGACGTGCTGAGGAGCAGGAGCCCTGGCAGCAACAGGATGTAGCGCCTCTCGTCGAGGAAGGCCGCCAGCCATCCGAACGCGACCGCGGTCGCGAAGTACCCGAGGATCGCCGGCAGGCGGGCCCCAAATCGGTCCGTCGCCCGGCCGGCGATGACGTTGAACGCTGGGGCAGCGAGCATCGAGGGAGCGATCGCGAGGGCAGCAAGCAGCGGCCCATATCCCAGAACGTGCTGGAAGTAGGTGGCGACGTAGATGATGTAGCCGGTGATGACGAACTGGGCGGTGAACATCGCGAGCACGATCCCGCCCAGCACGCGGCGCCGCAGCAGACCGACGTCGAGCAGCGGATGCGGCGTACGCAACTCGAGAAGGCAGAACGCGCCGAGCACCACGACGCCGCACCCGGCGAGGGCGAGCGTCGCCGCCGAGTCCCAGCCCCAGGTGAGTGCCTGCATCAGAGCGACCAGCAGGGCGGTGAGCCCGGACATCACGACGACGAGCCCGCGGACGTCGAAGCGCTCCGGCTCCCCGACCGGCTCGTCCTCGACCTTCTGCCAACCCATCAGCACCAGACCGATGCCGACCGCGGCCTGGACGCCGAACAGGGCCCGCCAGCTGACCACCTCGGTCAATGCGCCGGCCAGCAGCGGCCCGACCACGAAGACCGACACGCCGATCGCCGAGTACTTCCCGAGGGCGTCGCCGCGGCTCTGGAGGGGGACCCGGTTGGCGATCATCGCCGCACTCGCCGGGTAGAGCGTCGAGGCGCCGATGCCGGCGACGGCAATGCTGGATACCAGCCAGAAGAAGCCCTGGGAGACCGCGGCGGAGAACGAGCCCAGGGCGAACACCGACAGGGCGACCAGCAGCACGCTCCGGTGCCCGTAGTAGTCACTGAGGCGCCCCCCAGCGGGCGCGAACAGCGCCAGGGTCAAGAAGAAGGAGTTGACGACCCACTGGGCTTCGGCCGACGACAGGCGTAGTTCCGCCGCGATCGTCGGCTGAACGACGCCGAGCACCGTCTGCCCGAGGTAGCAGCTGAAGAACGCGAGACCGCCGAACCAGAGGGTCCAGCGATTCAGCTGCACCCCTGCAGCGTCCCCCGTCACTCACAGACCGCCTGATGGTCCAGATGTGCCGGAGGGGCCCGGCGGCGGCACTGCCTGGCCCGGTCCGGCGTCATCACCGGGGTCGGTCGAGTGGTCGCTGCCCTGTGCCGATGCGGCCTTGACGACGGCTTCCAGTTTGGACCGGGCGTGGAGCTTTTCCAGCACCCTGCGGACGTGGCTGCGTACCGTCGGATAGGCGATGCTCAGCTGGGCCGCGATCTCGCGGTTGGTGAGGCCCTTCGACATCAGGTCGAGGATCTCGCGTTCGCGGGCGGTGAGACTTCCCAGCTGCTGCGCCCGGTCGGCTTCCCGTCGTACTGACTCCCGGCTGCGCGCCAGGAGTTCGGCGAGCCGGGGCGCAGGGATGAGCATCTCGCCGTCGGCGGCCCGCCGTACCGCCTGGACGATCTCCTGCCCGGTGGCGGTCTTGATGAGGTAGCCGGACGCGCCGGCCTCGACCGCCGCCATCATGGCCTGGTCGCTGTCGTCTGCGCTGACGAAGATCACGACCGCATCCGGGCGGGACGTACGAATGCCTGCCGCCGCGTCGACCCCGGTGCCGTCCGGAAGCCAGAAGTCGACGACCGCGACGTCGACAGGAGACTCGGCGGCGAGCCGGGTCGCCTCGGCGACAGTAGGTGCCCAGCCGAGGACCCGAAGGTCGGGATGCTCGGCCAAGAGCGCCACCAGGCCCTCGGCCACCACTGCGTGGTCCTCGACGATGAGGACCGAGATGGTGGCGTCTGGCGACCGGGCGTCAGGCGGCGACTCGGCGTCAGGCGGCGACTCGGCGTCAGGCGGCGGCCCAGGTGCGGGTGGCTGCCCAGGTTCGGGCGATGTGCTCACGTGGCGCCTCCGGCGAGCCCCGACTCGCGTGGGACCCAGAACTCCACCGTAGTACCGGCTCCGGGTGCGCTCTCGATCCGGCACCAGCCACCCACGATCTCGGCCCGGTCGCGCATCAGGGTGAGGCCGAGATGACCGGGCTCGGTCTCGGCCTCCAACGGGTCGTAGCCGACGCCGTCGTCGATGATCTCGACCAGGCAACCATCGTCCACGCCGCTCAGCCGCGCCAGAACATGGGACGCCTGGGCGTGCAGGCGGACGTTCATCAGGGCGTCCTGGGCGATCCGGTAGATCAGCACCCGGGTCTGGGTCGGCGGCTCCTCCTCGAGTCGGTTGTCCAGTTCGTACGCCACCCCGGTCTCGGCGCGGAGCTGCTCGAGATAGGCGCGGAGGGCCGCGACCAGCCCCTCGTGCTCCAGCGCTGGAGGGCGGAAGTCGAAGATCATCCGGCGGAGACGGTCGGCCGCGAGCCGGATCGTCTCCTCCAGCTTCGTGAGCACCCGCAGGTCGTCCGGGTCACTGAGCCGGCGGCGCAACTGCTGCAGCCGAAGGGCCGCCGCGGTGATGACCTGCAGGCTGTCGTCGTGGATGCCGGCGGCGATCCGGAGCCGCTCGCGTTCCTGCGCGCCCACCAGGTCGACGAGAACGTTGCGGTGGTCCTGCCCGGCCGCTCGCAACACCTCCACGCTGTGTTCGAGGACGGCCCGCGACCCCGCGGTCTCGGTCATGTCGCGGATCGACAGGACGACCTGGACGCCTTCCTCGGTACGGATCCGGCCGATGCTGACGTCGACCGGGACCTCGGTGCCGTCGCGCCGCCGGCCGACCAGCTCGAATCCCAGCGGGGCCGCCACGCCACCGTCCTCGGCCGGCACTTCGTCGCTCTCCTTCCGGTAGATCGTGACCGGATGGTCGGGGAGCAACGTGTCGACGGTGCGTTCGAGCAGGTCCTCGCGTGGATAGCCGAACAGCCGTTCCGCGGCGGCGCTGACCAGCTTGATGGTGCCGGAGTCGTCGACGATCACCGTGGCATCCGGCGAGGCCTCGAACAGCTGCTGGTACCTCGCCTCCGCAAGGCTCAGCTCGCTCAGGTCGCGGAGGATGACGGCGACGCCGCGCTGTCCGTGGGGCATCAGGCTCGCCGAGACCTCGACGGGGAACGTCCCGCCGTCCTTGCGACGCCCGGTGGCGGTGAAATGCGCCTCCGGTCCGTACTCCCCTGGAGGTTCACGGCTCAGCAGCCGGTAGATCAGCTCGTCGACGGGCTCGCCGCCCCGGGACAGCGGCACCAGGTTGGTGATCGGTTCGCCGATCAGCTCCGCCCGGCGGTAACCGAACAGCTGCTGGACCGGCGCGTTGATCATCTCGATCGCGCCGTTGGCTCCGACCAGGACGGACGCGGCGCGGATCCGGTCGAGGAGCTGGCGTAGGACGTTGGCGCTCTGCAGGGTCGCAGCGCTCGCCCGGCGCTCGGTCTCCAGGTCGCGGCGGAGCAGGTTCAGACACTCCTTCGCGAGCGGCAGGGAGATGCTGACCTGGCCCCGGGCGGCGCGGGCGATCCCCTCGATGATCTCCTCGTCTGCGATGCCCTTGACCAGGTAGCCGGTCGCTCCGGCAGCCAGTACCTCGACCGCAGCACTCGGATCTTCGTACGCGGAAAGCACGAGAACCGACGTGGTCGGCGTACGGTCCTGGATGGAACGGATCGTCGCGGGCGCATCGCCCCCTGGCATCCGCGCGTCGAGGACCACGACCCGCGGATGGTCCCTCGCCGACAGCCGGACGACATCCGGATGGCTCACCGCCTCGCCGACAAGCTCGAGGCCGGGCTGCCCGGTGATCAGGTCGGCGAGGGCGTCGCGGACGGCGCGGTCGTCGTCGGCGATCAGGACCCGCGTCGAAGGTTCAGTCATCGGGCCCCTCCGCTGTCTTCGGATCGGCCGACCTCGGCCGATCCGCCGACCTCACCGGATCCGCCCGAGCCCTGGGGGACGCCGTACCGCGTGATGGCTGCCTGCAGTCCGGAGACCTCCATGCGGTCCGGTTGCCGTGACGCAAGCCACGGCAGGCCGCTCGCGACGGGGCCGATCAGGGTCTGGTAGTGGTGCTCGTCTACCCGGTCGCTGGCGGCCACACCGGCCGCGGCATCCCAGACAGCCGCCCAGAAAGCCCAGTCGGTCGAGCCGTGCCGGCGGGCCACGTCCATCGCCTCCCTCCGGGCGAGCCCTGCCGCGTCGAGGATCGCCCGCCGTTCCGTGAGCGTCGTCGCGGCACCGATCGCCGCCCAGGCGGCCGCCCGATCCTCACGCGGCCGCCGCTTCCACAGATCGACCACACCGTCGATCTCCCGACTGCCGAGCTCGCCCAGGTGGGAGATCAGGTGGATCACCCCCCGCGTGTTGGGTCCGAAGACATCGGTCATCGCCGCGCTCCCTCCGGCCGTGCCAGTCAGCTTGCGTACGCAGGTGCGGCGAGGTCACCGCCGGAGGTCCTTCGGCAGCTTGTACTTCGGCTGCTTCGGGATCTGCACCATGCCTTCGGACTTGTCGACCTTGACCGAAAGCTTCCCGACGCCGCCGCTGCGGGCGCCGATCATCTGGAACTCGACCGACTTCTCGACGTCGGACGGGATCATGTACTTGCCGGCCGCGACCGCCTTGCCCTTCGAGTCCACGCGGAACGCGGAGACCAGCTCGTCACCGACGTAGACGTGGACCGCCTCGTTGGGCGCGAACCCCTTGGCATAGAAGTTCATGACGGTGCCCGGCAGGCCACCCCACGTGCTGCCCCGGACGACCGGCATGTACTGCTGGGCCAGGAAGCCCGCCTTCGCCGAGGCCCGGCTCTGTTCACCGGTGAAGATCAGCGTCTGCCGGCCCTTCAGGTCGAACGGCACCTTGAAGGCGATGTTGCCGATCGACCCGTCCTCGTCGGCCCGGACCGTCATGACCGGCATGCCACCGGCTTGACCGAGGTAGCCGAGGACCCGCTCATTCGGGGCGAAGCCCTTGCCGGTCACGTGGATCGTCTCCGTCGCGCGGGCGCTGAACGGCTTGGTCAGCACCATGGGGTACTGCCTGAGCAGCTGGAACGGCGCCATCGCCGTGGTCTTGCTCTTCGCACCCATCAGGATGACGGTGTTGTCGCCGACGGCACCGACGCCGACGCGGAGCGACTCGTGTTGCAGCTTGCCGTCCGGGTCGGCGCGCAGAACCTGCGACGGCGTGCCGGTGAGGCGTCCCCAGAAGACGTTGATCTTCTCGTTGGGCAGGAAGCCGTCCGCGTCGACCGTGAGCGGTGTGCCGGGCTTGCCCACCTGGTCGCTGAGCTCCACCAGGCCGACGCCGGCCTGTGCCACCAGTTCGGCCTTGGCGACCTTCTTGGTGCTGCCGACCTGGGCCAACGTGACCGACTGCTTCTTGCCGGAGTTGCCGGCTCCGACGGGGTAGGTGAACTCGGCGTCGATGACGCCGTACTTGTTCGCCTTCTTGGTCGCCATGATGGTCGCCCGGCCCTTACCGCTGGACAGCATCACGTTGACGCGGGCACCCGGGTCGAACCCGGAGCCGTTCACCCCGACCTTTCCGCCGGGCCGTGCAAGTCCGGGATTGAGGACCGCGACCGGCCCTTCCCCGATCGGCACCTTCTTGCCGTTGAACTGGACGATCTTGGTCGGCTGTTGGGCCGGAGGCTCCTTCGTGGTCGTCCCCTCGCGGCCACCCCCAGTGATGTTCAGCGGGCTGGGACCAGAACCGCCGAGCGGGATCAGCGATCGCCCGAGAGAGATGACGACCAGCGCTGCGACCACCACGATCAAGGCGCGCTTCCAGGACCGTTGCGGGCCTTTGGATTTCTGCGGCCTCTTCGACGTCGTCGTTTTCATGTCGTTTACTCCCTACCAGGTTTGGTCGCCCGTGAAGACGCACCCGGTTGTTTCCTACTGAATCTCGTAAACCTCTAGGTGGATGTCGCCGCGATGCAACTCCCAAACCACCCGGCCGTGGTTGTCGATCGCGTCGAGCATGTATTCTTCGACTCCGCCGGCGTTGTTACGTTCCATCGCCGCACGCATCTTGTTGGACATCACCACGTAGTCGATGTTCTGCCACTTGCCGCCGAACACCTCGCCCCGCACATCAGGGTCGGTCGCCGCCTTGAAGTGCGAGTGTGCGTACTTGTAGTAGGGCTTGCGGTCGTGCAGCGCCGTCCACATCTCGTCGTCGATGATGATGCGGGAGTTCGGCGGGATGTTCGCCCGCACCCATTCGTACTGCGCCTGCTGGAGAGGCGTCACCGAGAGCTCGTAGAGGTCGTGTGGTTTCAGGTTGCCCTCGGTGTTCCGGACGACGAAGTACCCACCTGGCACAACCAGTGCGAACGCGATGATGATGCTCGTCAGGCCGATCCGGAAACCACGTGGTACGGAGCGCATGAACGTGCCGTACAGCACCCCCGCATTCATGGCGAAGGCCATGACCAGCGGCACCACGTAGAAGTCCAGGATCACGCTGCCGCGTGCCATGTAGAAGCCGTAGCCCAGCGTCATCAGGGCGCTGACCAGATATCCGGGACGGCGATCGCGGTCGCGCGACCACAGCCACAGCACGATGAACGTCGAGATCAGCCCGACGAGGGGGAGGATCGGATCGCGGGGGAGCCAGGTGTTCTCGAGCAGCTCGTAGAACAGGCTCCGGCCGCTCGGGCCCACCCGGTTGACCTGCCACCACATCGTGTAGAGGAGCGAGACGTGGTCGGTCGGCTGGCTTTCGAGATCGAAGTTGAAACCGGTCGGCAGAAGCTCGTTCTTGAGTTGGGCGAACAGGAAGTACCACGTCACCGGAATCACCGAGGCGAACCACCAGAACGACATGAGGAAGCGCCGGTTTCGCCGCCCGCTGGCGCGCCGGTAGACGAGATAACCGATCGCCGGTGCGAAGAAGATCGCGTTCTCCTTGGTGATCATCGCGATCCCGAACGCCAGACCCGCCGCCATGGCCGGCACCAGCCGGTCGCTCGCGCGAACCAGGAGGAACGTCGCCAGCAGCAGCCAGAAGACCATCAGGTTGTCCAGCAGCACCTGCCGCTGGTAGTAGACAGCGAGCGGAGAGACGTTGAACAGGAAGCACGCCATGAAGGCGCCCGAAGCACTGCCGGAGAATCGCCGGACGATCTCGAACAGGAAACCCACGCTGGCGACGTGCGCGACGAGCATGAGGACCCGGATCGTGTCGATCTCGTTTCCGAACGCCTGGAACTGTCCGGGCAGGACGTTCGCCCACGCCGCCATCGTCAACCAGCCCGCGGGCGCGTGGTCGTAGAAGTAGGTGTACGGCGAGAGCGCGCCCTGGCGCAACACCGACCAGGCCTGTTGGACATAGATGCCTTCGTCGGTGATGTGCAACGGATACTCGAAGAGGTGGTATCCGTGCGAGATTGCCCCCATGACCAGCGACATGACGAGCAGGAGCGTGCTCGGCCGCCGCAGGTCGAAGGCCCGCTTAGGCGCCACTGCTCACCTCCTTCTCGACCACGTCGTCGATGGGCGTGCGGTGCGCGCCGATGTGCTGGGTCTTCTCCCAGTCGCGACGTCCGGCAAGGTGTCGGCGAAGTGCACGGATGGAGGCGTAGGCGAGTACCAGCTGATAGGGAAGCCAGGTGAAAGCCATCTTCACGACCGTCCACGGCGTCGCCTTCAGGCCGTGCGCCTCGGTGAACTCATAGAGTCCCACCACGGCGGTGATGAAGTGTGCCGTGAGCAGGAGAACCGGGACGAAGGTCAGCAACGCCACCGGAACCGGGGTGTGCACGATGAAGATCGTAAGAAACGCCAGCGGCATGTAGAGACCGAGAAAGGCCTGCACGTACGGAAAGGACAATGTGTAGAACGCGAGTGCTCGCTGGTGGAAGGTCGGCATCTCCCGCCAGGAGCCCTGGCTCAACGTCTGCATGAAGCCCTGGTTCCACCGGGTCCGTTGCTTGATGAACTGTTGCAGCGTCGGCGGCGTTTCCTCCTTGGTGACGTACTCGTCGTCGTAGATCACCCGGATCCGCTCACCGAGGCTGCTCATCCGCAACCCGATCTCGGCGTCCTCGGTGAGGTTCGACTCGTCCCAGCCGCCGATGCGTTCGAGGAGTGCGCGCTTGAAGAAGACGGTGTTGCCGCCAAGGGGTATCGATCCATGCCGCGCGTGGTAGTGCAGCCTGGACTTGAACCAGAAGAAGTACTCGAGGACGTTGAACGTCGAGTACCAGTTGGACTCGTAGTTCATCAGCTGAACGCCGGACTGCACGACGTTCACCTCTTCGGTCACCATCAGGGTGTTGACGACGGCGAAGATGTCGGGGTGCATCTCGTCCTCGGCGTCGAAGATCGTGATGACGTCGCCGGTCGCCTCGCGCAGCGCGCAGTTCAGCCCGTGCGGTTTGTTGATGGGCTCGTCCTCGAAGACGACCATGGCCGCGTTCACGATGCCGTCGTACCGCAGCTCATCGATTTTCTGACTCGCCTGCTCGATGGTCCCTGTGTCGTCGGCGGAACAGACGACCAGAACCTGCAGCAGGGTTGCGGGGTAGTTGCAGTGGACGACGCGATCGATCGTCCGGGCGATGACCGCCTCCTCGTGGCGGGCCGGCAGGATCGCTGTGAACGAAAGGTGCGGTTCGACCAGCTCTTCTGGTCCCTTCGCCAGCCGCTCGGCCTCCGGCTGATCCCAGGTGTAGATCATCATGTAGAGAATGTGCCCTGCCTGGAGGGAAAGAAGGATCGAGACCACTACCAGGCCGGCGAACACCAGCGATTCCATCGGACTTGCGCCCCCATATCCATGTCGTACTGACGGTGAGATTGATGGCCATCGCCGCACCGATGCCGAACAGATTCCCCACCAGGTAGAGCACTCCCATGCTCGCCATCACCCACACGACCGCGACGTTGACCAGGAGCGCGACCAATGCGGTGAGGTTGAACTTCGCGAAGCGGCCGAGTGACGGGCGTCGAGAACTGAATGTCCATATCTCGTTGAGCATGTAGTTGTTGACGATGGCGAACTCGACCGCCAACGCCGAGGCGAGCACCAGCGGCACCCCGAAGCGGCCGTGCAGGACGTACAGCGCCAGGCTGTTGATCGCGACGCCGGTGACCCCCACAACGGAGAAACGCCACACGCGCCCGTCCCGCAGCAGTCCGAGCGGACGGCTGTACCAGTGCGGATACAACCGAGTTACCTTGTGTATCTGGGCGCACATGAGGCGCCGCCCCCCAATGACCCACCCCGCGTGGTCGTGTCGACCAGCTCCACGATGTCGGCGGACCGGACCGGTTCGATTTCCCTCCCTGCACTCCCCATCCTCTGTTCCGGCGGGGTAGCGCAGACTCCCTCACTCATCACGGATGAATGCGTGCGTTCGGGGGGGCCGCGCCCCCCTACCGGCGGGGGAGCCGCTCCACACCCAGGCGGTGGCGGACAAGCCGTACTTGTCCGGGCCGAGGCTCTGCGGACATGACGATTCGGACCCGTGAAGTGCCGCGGCCGCTGCGGTTTCTGGTTCTGCTGCCGAACTCGCCGAATGTGTCGGACACTGCGAAGTAGGCTGTCGAGCGAGTGGACCACCCCACGGGAAGTTGTATCCGAATTGGGCCGTGGCTGGGGATTTGTCGAGACGGCAGCGCGGGGGGAGGGGTCCGACATGACTGTCCGCCTGTTGATTGCCGAAGATCACGCGGTGGTTCGGCAGGGTTTGATGATGTTTCTCAAGCTCGACAACGATGTCGAGGTCGTCGGCGAGGCCCGCAACGGCCGCGAGGCTGTCGAGCTCGCACATGAGCTGCGGCCCGCGGTCATCCTGATGGATCTGTTGATGCCCGTCATGGACGGCATCAGCGCCACCGCGGCGATTCGCCGGGAACTTCCGGATGTGGAGGTCGTGGCGCTCACCAGCTTCCTCGAGGACCACCTGGTGACCGACGCGCTGCGGGCCGGCGCGATCGGCTATCTGCTCAAGGACACCGACGCCGAAGGCCTGCGTCGTGCCATCCGATCTGCCGCTGCCGGTCAGGTGCACCTGTCGCCGGCTGCCGCGGCCCGACTGGTCCGGGAGATGCGGGTGCCGAGCACACCCGATCCGCTGACCCGGCGGGAGGTGGAGGTGCTGATCCTGCTGGCCCGTGGGCGTTCGAACAAGGAGGTCGCCCGCGAGCTGTCGATCGGCCAGCAGACCGTCAAGACCTACGTCAGCAGCATTCTCAAGAAGCTCAACGTGTCCAGCCGGACTCAGGCGGCGTTGTATGCCGTGCAGAGCGGCCTGGTCTCGACGTACGAGCTCGCACAGCCATGACCGACACCAGTCCACACGTGTCGGCGCGGCGCGTCCCCACCCAGCGTGGTGGCGACGCCCGCCTGCCGAGGGATCCGCTGCGCGCGGTCGCCGACGTCAACGACGCCGTACGCGGCGGCCTCGACCGCGACGCCGTGCTGGGTCTGGTCGCCCGTAAGGTCCGCAACCTTCTCGGTGCCGCGGCCTGCACCATCATGACGCTGGAGGACGGCGACGTCCTGCTGATCCGCTCGACCGATGGTGAGGCGGTACGGGACCTGGCCGGCACGTGGATCCGGACCGCAGACACGGTGGAAGGGCAGGTCGTCCGACGGCAGCAGTCGGTGATCGTCCCGGACGCGACGGACAGCACGCACGGCAGGGTCGGATTGCCCGCCGTACTCGCCGTCCCCGTACCTGGATACGAGCGGCCGGGTGGTCTCATCGAGGTCGCCGACGGTCCAGGCCGCCGGTTCACCCCGGAGGATGCGCGGACGGTCGGTCTGTTCGCGGCGAGTGTCGGCATGGAGATCGAGCATGACCGTGCCCGTACCGACCTCGAACGGTTGGCGATCACGACCACCCCGGGCACGATGTCGCTGCAACAGACACTTGACACCTTGACCAGCGGTGTCGTCGCGGCGACCGGTGCGCTCGCGTGTGCTGTGCACGTCATCGACGACGACTTGTCGCTGCGGCGGGCATCATCCTTCGACCCCGATCATGTCGTGGACGCCGGCATGGGTGCCGCGGGCCCGAGCGTGGCGCAGGCCGCGATCGCGGCGCGTACCGCGATCGTGCACGAACGCGTGTTGGCGGACGAACCCGATGGACCGCGCCAGCGGAATGGCCCCGCCGCCAGCGACCCGCCGCGAGCGACCGCGCTGGTCTGCGTACCGCTGTTGTCCCGGGGGCTGGTGCTCGGCGTCCTGTGCTGCCACTGTCCGGCGGGTTCGCCTCCGAGCAAGCTCGAGCTCGCCTACCTCACGGTGGTGGCGGGCAAGGCGGCAACGGCGGTCGACAGTTCCCAGCTGGTGGCGGCGGCGCAGGAGAAGGCCGCGCTCGAGGAGCGGCAGCGCCTCGCGAGGGAGCTGCACGACTCGGTGTCGCAGGCGTTGTACGGCATCGCCCTTGGCGCGCGCACAGCTTTGCGGACGCTCGACGGCGACCCTCGCCAGGTCGAAGCGCCGATCGGCTACATCCTGGCGCTGGCCGAGGCCGGGCTGGCCGACATGCGGGCACTGATCTTCGAGCTGCGGCCGCAGGCGCTGGCCGAGGAGGGACTGGTGGCCGCCCTCCGCAAGCAGCTCGCCGCCCTCCAGGCGCGGCACGGCGTCGCGACACACGCCGAGCTCGGCGCAGAACCGTCAGGTGCCCTGAAGGTCAAGCAGACCTTGTACCGCATCGCCCAGGAAGCCATGCAGAACATCGCCCGCCATGCGCAGGCCAACCGGGTCACCATCCGGCTGACCGAGACGCCGGCGGCGCTGGCCCTGGAGATCGGTGACGACGGGATCGGCTTCGACCCGAACGCGTCGTTCCCCGGGCACCTGGGCCTGCGATCGATGCGGGAACGGATCACGGAGATCGGTGGCGTCCTCGACCTCACGAGTTCTCCTGGGCAGGGGACTCAGGTGCGGGCGCGCGCGCCCACGGGCATCTGGCGCTGACGTCGCACGCATGAGGGATCGCGTGCACCAGGCCGATGGACTTGACTCGGTCCGCGTGAGGGGACCCCTGCTCCAGAAGGTACGCATGAGGGGACCCCTCATCCAACAGGCCTTTGGATGAGGGGTCCCCTCTCGCAACGGAACAGCCGCTCCGTCGCCGACCTGCGGCGGTCCTAGCTCTTGTCGGCCAGGTCCTCCGGATCTTCGGGCGCCTGGACCTGCGGCGCCTGGTAGGTCTTCAACAGGTCCAGCTTGTCCTTGTGGACGGACTTCCAGTTGTCCTTCAGAACACCACCTGTGTCACCGGAGTTCGGGTTCCAGGTCCAGTAGGTGTAGCTGATCCCGTTCTCCTTCATGAAGGCGACCAGGTTGCGCTGCCAGACACCTTCTGTCGTCTTCGGGCTCACGGACCGGCCACCGAACTCACCGATCAGGACCGGCGCCTTGCCCTCCATCGGGAGGTATGCCCACTGCTTCTTCCAGATCGCCGGCAGGTTGTCGGGGAAGTTCGGCGCGTCGAACCACTTCTGCTTCCACACGCCCGGACCGTAGTCATGCGCGGAGTAGACGAGCTTGCTCTGGTCCTTCAGGCGTACCGGGTGGTCCTTGGCGCCCTGCAGGTTGCCGCCCCACCAGTAGTAGTCCTTGTTGTAGGACTCGATGCCCTCGACCACGATCAGCCAGTTGGGGTTGGCGTCCAGCACGGCGTTTCCGGCCCGCTCGGCGGCCTGCTGCCAGTCGGTCTTGGCGTCGCCGCTTCCCCAGGTCGCGGTGATCTTCGGCTCGTTGTGCAGGTCGGCACCGATGACCAGCGGGTTGTCGGCGAAGTGGCGGGCCAGCATGGTCCAGTCCTCGATCCACTTCTGCTCGCTGACCTGCTCGGTGTACCACAGGTCGCTCTGCGCCTGCGCCGTCGGACGGTGCCGGTCGAGCAGAACCATCAGGCCACGGTCGGTCGCGGCGTCGACGATGCGGTCCATCAACTCCAGGCCGTGGAGCCCCTTGAGGTCGGGGTTCTTGCGGTAGTTGATCTCGGTCGCCTTGCTGTCCGCGAGGAACATCTCGTTGGTGTACGGAAGGCGCAGCGTGTTGAATCCGCTGTCCCTCATCTGGTCGAGCATGTCCTCATAGTTGCGTGACCACAGGCCGTGGGGAGAGAAGGTCTCGGTTTCGAAACCGAACCAGTTCACGCCTGTCAGGGCGACGGTGTTGCCGTTGGCGTCGACGATCTTCCCGCCGTCAGCCTTCAACGGAACGGTCGGCGTGACCGCGGCCGCGGCATCCGGTTGGCTCTGCGAGTTCGGGCCGAAGACACCGGTGGACAGCAAAGCGATGATGGTGATGGCGACAGGCGCCAGGATGACAGCGGCGCGAACGGACTTCGTGGAGTTTCGGTATCGAGAACTAAGCCAGTTAAACATGCTCCTCCAGCACAATCTTTGCCAGATCCTCATCGCCAGAGATCTTGCTGACGTGGCGATGGAAACCGGCACCGAGAATCCGGCGTACGGCAGCGTCGTCGTCGTAGCTTGACAACGCGATGAGGCGTATCCGGGGCTCGTGATGGCTAAGGTGATAGATGACCGACGCCAATTCGGCGCCCGCCGTGGTTGCTTCCAGGTCGAAAAGAACGACATCCAGCTCGGCGGTGCGAGCTAACGCAATTGCCTCCGCGCCATTGCGGGCGACCCCGACCAGTTCGATGTCGGCTTCTTCAGAAATCAGATCCACAAGTGCGTCGACTAGTTGTGGATGGTCGCCAACGACGACAACGCGACTCTTTCGAATAGCTCCTCCAGGTACTAGCGATCTGGATTCCGAACAACCTAGTAAGCCGAGGAGGGTGAGTTCGCCGTACGAGCGGCTGAAATTTCGCTATGTCAACTGCGTCAGGCCGAGGTAGTGCAATTGGATGACGGCCAATCGGATGAGTCGTGGTTCGTGCGCTCGACCCGGCGGGCACAGGGCACGGTGGCCCGGATGCCACCGGTTCCGGCGGGAGGCGTTGACCGACCCCGTCGTCGTAGGTAGGTTCCGGACACGGGGGCAGAACGTGTAGGAAGTTTACGGTCGATCGCGCCTCTCGGCCGTCGACCGACTCCGCTCCGAGTGGGAGGACCCCAGATGGTGACCATCCCTACGCCGCCGTCGCGTGCCCCGCGGCGTCGTACCGTCGTCGCCGCCGCGGCTGCAGGAGCGGTCGCCGGCTTCGGGGTCACAGGCCCGGCGGCCGCGGCCGCCGGGACGACGAGCGTCGGCCCGCCACGCCGATTGGGACCGGCCGCGGAGGCGCGGATCGCCAGTGTGGTTCGCCGGATGTCGCTGGAGGAGAAGGTCGGCCAGCTCCTCGTGACGCACGTCTACGGCGCCACGCCCGATACACCCGACGCGCGCAACACGAGCACGTACGGCGTCGCCACACCGGCCGAAATCGTGGCGAAGTACCACCTCGGGGGCATCTGTTACTTCACCTGGTCGGGCAACATCAGCGAGCCGCGCCAGGTCGCCGGACTTTCCAACGGCCTCCAGCGGGCCGCCGTCGAGAGCGGTGCGGGCGTACCGTTGCTCATCTCCACCGATCAGGAGCAGGGCACGATCGTGCGGGTCGGTCCGCCGGCGACGCAGTTCCCCGGCAACATGGCTCTGGGCGCGAGCAGGGATGCCGCCGCCGCACGCGAAGCGGCCGCCATCACCGGCAAGGAGCTCGCCGCGCTCGGCATCAACCAGGACTACGCGCCCGTCGCCGACGTCAACGTCGACCCCGCCAACCCGGTGATCGGCGTACGGTCGTTCGGCGCCGACCCCACGCTCGCCCGCACCCTCACCGCCGCCCAGGTGAAGGGGTACGAACGCGACGCCGGCATCATCGCCACCGCCAAGCACTTCCCCGGCCACGGCGACACCGAGCTGGACAGTCACACCGAGATCCCGGTGATCAGGCATACGAAGGAGCAGTGGGAGCAGATCGACGCGCCCCCGTTCGAGGCGGCGATCGAGGCCGGCATCGGGTCGATCATGACGGGCCACCTGGTGTTTCCCGAGCTGGACCCGAGCGAGGACCCGGCCACGCTGTCGTACCCGATCATGACCGGCATCCTGCGCGAGCAGCTCGGCTACGACGGAGTGGTCTGCACGGACTCGCTCGGCATGCAGGGCGTCCGCGACAAGTACGGCGATGACCGGGTGGTCGTCCTCGCGGTCAACGCCGGCGTCGACATGCTCCTGCGCCCGCCCGCGTTCGACCTCGCGCACCAGGCGCTGCTCGAGGCGGTCCGCGCGCAGGAGATCAGCCGGCGCCGGCTCGACGAGGCCGTGACCCGCATCCTCCGGCTGAAGCTTGCCAAGGGCATCGTGCACGAGCCATACGTCGACGTCGACGAGGTGGACGAGATCGTCGGTACGCCCGACCACCTCGTGCGCGCCGACCGGATCACGGAGAGGACAACGACGTTCGTCAAGAACGACGCCGACCTGCTTCCGCTGGCACCTGGCGCGCGTAGCGTCCTCGTCACGGGTAGCGGCGTCGCGGCGACCGCCACCCTGGCCGAGGCGATGACCGACCGCGGTGCGACGGCGGAGTCCTACGCCACCGGCACCCGGCCGACCGACACCGCGATCGCGACCGCGGTGGAGCGGGCGGCCGCGTGCGACCTCACGATCGTGTTGACCCAGAAGGCGTGGGACACCAAGGAGACCGACCCGCAGGCCCGGCAGCAGCGGCTCGTGCACGCCCTCGTCGCGACCGGACGGCCCGTCGTCGTGGTGGCCGTCAACGATCCGTACGACATCGCCCACTTCACCGAGGCGCAGACCTACCTGGTGACCTACGCCGGCAACGCCGTGGCCCTGCGCGCCTGCGCCCGGGTGCTGTTCGGCGAGGTCAGCCCGCGAGGGAAACTGCCCGTCGCCATCCCCAGCGTCACCGACCCCGCGACCCCGCTTTATCCGTACGGCCACGGCCTGACGTGGTGACCCCGGACACAGACGAGAAGGAGGGACGGCCCCATGGCGTCCAGCTCGCACCCCCACCCCACCCGCCGGACCCTTCTCGGTGGCGTCGCCGCGTCGGGGGCGGCGGTGGCCGCCGGCTTGACCCTCAGCGGTGATGCCGCACCCGCCTGGGCGGCGACCGGGGCGTCCGGGTCGACCCAGGGCGGCGGCCGGTTGCGTACCGGCGCCGAGGTCGCCGCCGCGGACGACTGGTCGATGCTGCGCGGCACCAAGCTCGGCATCTTCAGCAACCCGACCGGCATCCTCCGGGACACGCGCCACATCGTGGACGACCTGGCGACCCATGACGACCTCGACATCGTGGGGGTGTTCGGCCCCGAACACGGATTCCGCGGCAGTGCCCAGGCCGGCGGGTCCGAAGGCGACACGATGGATCCGCGGACCGGCCTACCGGTCTACGACGCGTACGGCGCCAACCAGGACAAGCTCGCCCAGCTGTTCACCAAGGCCGGCGTCGAGACGATGGTCTTCGACATCCAGGACGTGGGTGCGCGGTTCTACACCTACATCTGGACCCTCTACAACTCGATGGTCGTGGCCGCCAGGCTGGGCCTTTCCTACGTCGTCCTCGACCGCCCCAACCCGATCGGGGGACGGGCCGACGGTGCGCTGATGACCGCCGGCTACACGTCCGGCGTCGGGCTCAAGGAGATCGTGCAGCAGCACGGCATGACGGTCGGCGAGCTGGCGCGGTTCTACAACGGCGAGTTCCTGCCGGAGGCGGCGGGCAGCCAGCTCGACCTCGAGGTCGTGAAGGTCCAGGGCTGGCAGCCCGACTCCCGCGCCCAGGAGCACGGCCTGCCCTGGCCGCCGCCCTCGCCTAACATGCCGACGGCCGACACGGCGCTTGCCTACGTCGGCACCTGCTTCTTCGAGGGCACCAACATCTCCGAGGGCCGCGGGACCACCCGGCCGTTCGAGCTGATCGGCGCTCCGTACCTCGACTACCAGTGGGGCGACCGGCTCAATGCGCGGAACCTGCCGGGCGTGGAGTTCCGCGAGGCGTACTTCGTCCCGACGTTCTCGAAGTACGTCGACGAGACATGTGCGGGGGTGCAGGTCCACGTCACCGACCAGCGGGCGTACCACCCGATCCGGACCGCGGTCGCGATGCTGGTCGAGGCGACGCGGTACGACGAGTTCGCCTGGCGGCAGGACTCGTGGGACCTCGAGCGGCCGTTCTGGATCGACAAGCTGTCCGGCTCACCCAGGCTGCGGACGATGATCGACGCCGGAGCAGACGCCGACGAGGTGGTGGGCGCCTGGGCGGACGAGGTGGCCGCGTTCGAGGCACAGCGCGAGCCCTATCTGCTCTATCCCGGGCGGCGAGGCTGACATGCGGGCGCGTCGGGCGGGTCGAGCGGGTCGAGCGGGTCGAGGCTGGCTCGTGGCGCGTATGGTGCCCGTCGTTCTCGCGACGGCGTTCCTCGCGTCGTCGGCGCAGCCGGCGCTGGCGCACGGACACCAGGCGGATCGAGGCTTCGACGAGCCGTACTCCGGGTTCGCGCCCCCGTCGACCCGGCTGCGGACCACCACACCGAAGGAGGCTGGCCTGAACACCGCCGAGATCGACGCGATGCTCGCCGAGCTGGCGGGCTACCTGTTGCCGCAGCCGTCGGGCCGACCGCTGTTTTCGGGCGCGGTCGTGCTCGCCTCCCACGACGGGAAGGTTGCCGTGCACGAGGCGATGGGCCATGCGGTGAAGTACGCCGACGCCGAAGGCACCGAGCTTCCGCCGCACCAGCAGGTGCCGGTGGCCCCCGACACGATCTTCGACATGGCGAGCATCTCCAAGCTGTTCACCTCGATCGTGGTGATGCAGCAGGTGGAACGAGCCCGGATCGACCTGGACGCCACGGTGGCGTCGTACCTCCCGGCGTTCGCGGCGAACGGCAAGGAGGCCGTCACCGTCCGGCAGCTGCTCACTCACACCTCGGGCCTGCCGTCGTGGATGCGGCTCTGGCGCCCCTATCCGGACAGGGAGTCGCGGATCCAGGCGGTGCTGGCCGTCGCCCCCAAGGCGCCGCCGGAGACGCTGTACGAATACTCCGACCTCAACCTCATCACCCTCGGCGTCCTCGTCGAACGGGTCGGCGGCGAGCCGCTCGACGTGCTCGTCCGTGAGGGCATCACCGAGCCGTTGCGGATGGTCGACACCGGCTACAACCCGCCGGCGTCGAAGCTGGACCGGATCGCCGCGACCGAGTTCCAGACCGACCCGGCGCGGGGCATGGTGCGGGGGAGTGTCCACGACGAGAACGCCTGGTCGCTCGGCGGCGTCGCGGGCCACGCCGGCATCTTCTCCACCGCGCACGACATGTCGGTGCTCGCGCAGGCGATGCTGAACGGCGGGACGTACGACGGACGCACGATCCTGTCCAGGCATACGACCGAACAGATGCTCACCGACTACAACGCCGGCTTCCCCGGGCACGCGCACGGGTTGGGATTCGAGCTCAACCAGCGCTTCTACATGGGCGCCCTGGCATCGCCGTCGACCGCCGGGCACACCGGGTTCACCGGCACGTCGCTGGTGATCGACCCGCTGTCCCGATCGTTCGTGATCCTGCTGAGCAACCGCGTGCATCCGCGGCGGGAGTGGAGCAATGTCAACGCCGCCCGGCGGGCGGTGGTGGGGCGGGTCGCGCACGCGCTCGCGGTGACGCCGCGTCAGGGTGGCACGGCGTGGTTCGCCGGCCGCCAGGACGGCACCACGGCGACGCTCACCCTGCCCGTGACCCTGCGGGCGGACTCGACCCGGCTCGGGTTCCACCTCTTCGTCGACTCCGAGGAGACCGACCTGCTGACGCTCGAGGTGTCGCGGGACGGTGAAGCGAGTTGGGAGCCGCAGCCGTTCGTCGTCTCGAGCCGGGGACGGATCAGCCCGCACGACGGCACGATCTCGGGGTTCACCGGACGGCACTGGCAACAGGCCGCGGCCGAGATCGAGGGACCGGCCGGGGAGGTCCAGATCCGCTGGCGATACGTCACCGACGCGCTCTACCAGGGCCGTGGCGTCTACGTCGACGGGATCAGGCTGGGCGATGCCGACGGCCTGCTGCTGGACGGCGAGCGTTCTCCGGAGAGGTTCGTCACCGACGGCTGGACCGAAGCTTCGCGCTGATCTCCCTGGTCAACGATGTATAACGCGTCGCTGAGTGGGCAGATACGAGGCGAAACCGTACGTTCTCGCCGAATTCGGGCATCGGCGAGGGGTACATGATGCGCAGGCGAGGGTAAGTTACTTTCCACTATGGCCAAGAGTTCGAAGGTTCCTGAAGCCGATCCGGTCGCCGAGGGTGTGGTGATCCGGATCCGCGCGCTGGCGCCCTCCCTGTCCCCAGCCGAGCAACGGGTCGCCGGCCTGGTCCTCGAGGATCCCTCGCGAGCGTCGTCGCGCACGATCACGGAGCTCGCGCGGGCTGCCGGAACCTCCGAGACGACCGTCATCCGCTTCTGCAAGGTCCTCGGGCTCCCCGGCTATCCGGAGCTGCGCCTGCGGCTCGCGGCGGAGTCGGCCCGCGAGTCCGCGCGCGAAGGCGATCGCGGCCGTGCGGTCGGCAGCGACATCGGGCCCGGCGACACCATGGAGCAGATCGTGGAGAAGGTCGCGTTCGCCGACGCGAGAGCGGTCGAGGAGACCGCGAGTCAACTCGATGTCGGCGTCCTCGACACCGTGAGCGAGGCGCTGGCGAAGGCGGGCCGGGTGGAGATCTTCGGCGTCGGCGCCAGCGCGTTCGTCGCCCAGGACTTCCAGGCCAAGCTGCACCGGATCGGGCGGCTGGCGTTCGCGTGGATGGACACCCACGCCGCCCTCGCGAGCGCCGCCCTGCTCGGCAAGGGCGACGTCGCCGTCGGCATCTCCCACACCGGCGCCACGGGCGACACCATCGAAGTCCTCACCCAGGCCCGCGACCACGGCGCCACCACCGTCGCGCTCACCAACTTCCCGCGCTCGCCCATCGCCGCCGTCGCCGACCATGTGCTCACCACTGCCGCCCGCGAGACGACGTTCAGATCGGGTGCGACCGCGAGCCGGATCGCCCAGCTCACGGTCGTCGACTGCCTGTTCGTGGGCATCGCCCGGCGGCACTACCGGGAGACCCTGGGTGCGCTCGAGGCCACCTTCGACGCGATCAGCAGCCGGCGGGTGCCGCCGTCGCGGGGGCGCCGGTGATGACCGGCCCGGGCCCCGACGCGGCAGGCGCGGAGTCCGGCCAGCCGGCCCTCAAGCCGGTCGTTCACGTCACCTCGCCGACAGAGGCCCGCAACCCCCGCACCACCGACATCGACCGGGTGTCGACACTCGATGTGCTCCGCCTCATCAACGACGAGGACCGGCAGGTGGCAGAGGCGGTCCGCGCCGCGCTTCCCCAGGTGGCGAGTGCCGTCGATCTGGCAGTCGAGGCCCTCCGGCGCGGCCGGCGGGTCCACTACGTAGGCGCCGGCACGTCCGGGCGGCTCGGGGTGCTGGACGCGGCAGAGCTGCCGCCGACGTTCGCCGTACCTCCCGAGTGGTTCGTCACCCACGCCGCCGGCGGCCCGGCGGCGTTGTTACGTGCGATCGAGGGTGCCGAGGACGACGAGGAAGCTGGCCACCAGGAGATCGCCGACTCCGTGACCGCAGGCGACGTCGTCGTCGGCCTCGCCGCGAGTGGCCGTACGCCCTATGTCGCCGGTGCCCTGCGCTCGGCGCGCGAACGCGGTGCCGCGACGGTCCTCGTCACCGCCAACCCCGACGCTCCGCTCTCGGCGGAGGTGGACGTGTTCGTCGCCGTCGACACCGGGCCCGAGGTGGTGGCGGGGTCGACTCGGATGAAGGCCGGTACGGGGCAGAAGCTGGTCCTCAACGCCTTCTCGACCGCGGTGATGATCCGCCTCGGTCGTACTTACTCCAATCTCATGGTCGACCTGGTGGCCACCAACGCGAAGCTGCGCGGGCGGATGCTCGACATCCTCGGCGAAGCGACCGGTCTGGACGAACCGACCTGCGCCGCGGCGCTGACCGAGGCCGGCGGCGAACTCAAGACCGCGCTGGTGGCCGTCCTCGGCGACGTGGAACCCGGACGCGCACGTGCCGCGCTCGCCGACTCCGGTGGGCACGTCCACGCCGCGCTCGCCCAACTCGGGAGACCGTAGAAACCGTCGGGGACTTCGCGGCCCGGCCGCCGGGAAAGGCCGTTTGCACACTCATCGACGAGATTGCCCCGGATCGGCCGAGTTTGGAGAGAGGCTGGAGGCCGCCCGTCCTCATCAGCCCAAGGTTCGTGCGACGGGTACTCTCACCCCATCCCACCGAGGCTAGGGCGCTGATGGGGGGCACTCCCTCGAACGCATGACCGGTTGTGGGCTTGCACGCAGGGTAGGAACGGCTCAGGGTGGAGGTGCGAGGTGCGCCTCTCCGGAGTCGGCGCGCCCACGAACCGTGGCGGAGGTCCGCATGCCGCAGGCAATCTGGAAGGGCTCAGTCTCCTTCGGGTTGGTGACGATCCCGGTGAAGGTCTATGCCGCCACCCAGGAGAAGGACATCGCGTTCCGGCAGGTCCATGCCGCCGACGGCGGGCGGATCCGTTACCGGCGGGTCTGTGAGGTCGACGGGCAGGAGGTGCCGTACGCCGACATCGCCAAGGGGTACGAACTTCCCGACGGCAACATGGTCGTTCTCGACGCCGACGAGCTGAGCGACCTTCCGCTGCCGACCCGCAAGGTCGTCGAAGTGCTGGAGTTCGTGCCTGCGGAGGACATCGACCCGATCTATGTCTCCCGCAGCTACTACCTCCAGGCGGAGGGCCCGGCGGCCAAGCCTTATGTCCTGTTGCGTGACGCACTCCGGCGCACCGGCCAGACGGCGGTTGTCAAGGTCGCCTTGCGCAACCGGGAGGCTCTGGCGCTGCTCCGGCCCAAGGACGACATCCTGATCCTGCAGACGATGCTGTGGCCCGACGAGGTGCGTGATGCGTCCTTCGCCGCACCGGACGAGGACGTCGAGGTGCGGTCCCAGGAGATCGCCATGGCCGAGTCCTACATCCAGACCTTGGAGACCAGCTTCGATCCCGCGCGCTACCACGACGACTACCGCGAGGCGCTCGAGCAGCTGATCGAGGCGAAG
Organism: Actinopolymorpha sp. B11F2; assembly: GCF_040195635.1. Lineage (NCBI taxonomy): Bacteria > Bacillati > Actinomycetota > Actinomycetes > Propionibacteriales > Actinopolymorphaceae > Actinopolymorpha > Actinopolymorpha sp. B11F2. The sequence continues at coordinate 25,784 of NZ_JBEFTX010000016.1, forward strand.
ACGGCCGGGCTCGAGGTCGAGGCACCGGCCGAGGCCGCACCCGCCGCGGGCGATGTCGTGGACCTGATGGCCGCACTCCAGGCCAGCGTCGACGAGGCCCGCAAGCAGCGCGGCGCGTCGGCTGAGAAGCCGTCCGGCAAGCGAGCGGCAGCGGGGCAGCCGGGCGACAAGAAGGCCACCGGCAAGCAGGCGGCGAGCAAGCAACCGGCGAAGACCGACAAGCAGGCCGCGAAGAAGACCGCCAAGAAGGCGTCCTCGCGTACGACGAAGAAGGCTGCGAAGGCACCCGCCCGCAAGTCGGCCTGACCGGCTCCGCCCTCGGGAGGCCGGCCGCCCGGGCGCCCTCTCGACACACCGGGACGGAGATCGCGGAAGCTGTTTCACCGGCGGCCGGCGCGGTGGCACGATGGCGGTAGGGGCGTTCCCCGACCGGGATGCGTCCTGCACAACGGTCCGCAGCCACCACCAATGCGGGAGCGACCTCATGGATGCCGTCACCCAGGTACCCCCACCGCGGAACGAACCGGTGAAGACGTACGCACCAGGCAACCCTGAACGGGCGAGCCTCGAGCGCAGGCTGGCGGAGCTCGCGGCCGAGCAGACCGACCTCACGCTCACGATCGGCGGTGTCCAGCGACCAGGCGGTGGCGACGCCATACCGGTCGTCATGCCGCACGATCACCGGCACGTCCTGGGGGTCATGCACAACGCGACCGAGCAGGACGCCGAGGACGCGATCAAGGCGGCGCACGACGCGGCCGCCGACTGGCGTGAGATGTCCCTCGACGACCGGGCGGCGATCTTCTGCAAGGCCGCCGACCTCGCGGCCGGTCCGTGGCGCGAGACCCTCAACGCCGCCACGATGCTCGGCCAGAGCAAGACGATCCAGCAGGCCGAGATCGACGCCGCCTGCGAGTTGATCGACTTCCTGCGGTTCAACGTCGCCTATGCCCGGCAGATCTACGCAGAACAGCCGGTCTCCTCACCCGGCGTGTGGAACCGGGTGGAGTACCGGCCGCTGGAGGGTTTCGTCTACGCGGTCACCCCGTTCAACTTCACCGCCATCGCGACCAACCTGCCGACCGCTCCCGCACTGATGGGCAACGTCGTGCTGTGGAAGCCGTCTCCCACGCAGACCCTCGCGGCCCACCACACGATGCGGATGCTGGAGGCGGCGGGACTCCCGCCCGGCGTCATCAACCTGCTCACCGGTGACGGCTTCGCCGTCTCCCGCGTCGCCCTGCGGCACCCGGAACTCGCCGGCATCCACTTCACCGGGTCCACCACGACGTTCCGGCGGTTGTGGCGCGGGGTCGCCGAGGGCCTGGACGGGTTCCACAACTACCCGCGGATCGTGGGGGAGACCGGTGGCAAGGACTTCATCGTGGCCCATGCGTCGGCCGACCCGGCGGTGCTGAGGACGGCCCTTGTGAGAGGTGCGTTCGAGTACCAGGGGCAGAAGTGCTCGGCGGCGTCCCGGGCGTACATTCCGCGGTCGATCTGGGACCGCCACGGCGACGAGATCATCGCCGAGACCGAAAGGCTCGAGGTCGGTGACGTCGCCGACCTGTCCAACTTCATGGGCGGTGTCATCGACGCCCGTGCCTACGCCAAGCACGCCGCGGCCCTCGAACGCGCCCGGACAAGTTCGTCGGTCACCGTCGTGGCGGGCGGCACCTGCGACGACACCACCGGCTACTTCGTCCGGCCGACCATCCTGAGAAGCGACGACCCGACCGACGAGATCTTCACGACCGAGTACTTCGGCCCGATTCTCGGGATCTACGTGTACGACGACAACGCCTATGCGGAGGTCCTGCGCCAGATCGACTCCGCCGCGGCGTACGGCCTCACCGGCGCGGTCATCGCGCAGGACCGGGCGGCCGTCACAACGGCTGCCGAGAAGTTGCGCTACGCCGCCGGCAACTTCTATGTCAACGACAAGCCGACGGGCGCGGTCGTCGGGCAGCAGCCGTTCGGCGGCGCGCGGGCGAGCGGGACGAACGACAAGGCCGGTTCGGTGTGGAACCTCATCCGCTGGGTGAGCCCACGCACTCTCAAGGAGACGTTCGTCCCACCGACCGACTACCGCTACCCCCACATGGCGTAGGAAAGCCCGCCCTCTTGGGTAGGCCTCGACGGTGACAAGCTTCAGGCGAACAAAGCCGGGCCAGAAGGTCGTACGGCGGCGACGGGTGGTTCAGGCGACCTGGGTCAGGTGAGGTCGAACTCCGACCGCATCGGCGGACAGATCCACCCACAGGGCGATTCCGCAGACGACGCAGGTCCACTCCGGGCAGCCCTCGCCGTGTCCGTCGTTGCAGGGTGGTTGCTCGAACGCCTGGCGACGGCGGCAGCTGGGGCAGTCGTAGGTGGCTTCCGTCACGGTCGGGACCTCCCCTTGTCCGGATCACCACTACCTCACCGATCACCGTCCCAGGAACCGCCGACAATCGCGGTCCGACACGCCGAGACACGCACGACCGACACATGCCGGCCTCACTGGCGTTCGGAGGCGTACCAGCGGAGAGTGATGCCCAGCGTGTCGAGCCAGGCGTCGAGGTGGAACCCGTGGGCGGCGAGGCCGGTGAGCGTGCGGTAGCTGACCTCCAGGGCACGCTGCGCGTCGGCGGCGCCGAGGTGGCCGGCCAGCACGGCGGCGACGAACTCGTCCGCGTCTTCCACCCGCGCCTCCCGCCCCGTCCGCACGATGATGTCGAGGTAGTGGTCGACCGACTTCCACCGTGTGCCGTCGACGGTCACGTCGCAGACGTCGATGTAGTAGTCGTAGTCGCGTTCCAGCTGTGGGCGCCACGCGAAGGCCGTGATGCGCAGCCCCCGGTCCGGAAGCAGCCACGACTGCAGGCTCTGGACCCGCGGATGCTCGGGCACAGTCACGGCGACGTAGAGGCCGACCTCGGTGACCCTCCAGTCGTCCAACCGACGCTCGACACCCTGGCGGTCGACATTCCTGCCGTCCGCGACGTCCCAGCACGTGACGTGCGGAGGATGGATCACGTGTTCTCGGCCAACCAGCTGCGGCCGAGCTCCTCCATGCCGTCGAGGCCGGCGAGAACGGCGGGCGCGGCGGCCTCCTCGATCTTGCGGCCGATGAGGGGTACGGAGGCCTTCAGCTCGGCGTCGACGACCTGACGGGTCGCCATACCTCCGGACTCGGGAACCAGCCGGATGGTGCCGCGCAACGTGACCGGCGCGCCCTGGATGTCGACGTGCAGCGCCCCGCTGCGTGAACCGTCCGGGCTCGCCTCGCCCCAGGTGATCGTCTCGTCGAGCTCGATGTGCTGGCCGACGAGCTTGCGGACGAAGTCAGGCACGTCTGCCGGCAGCGTCTGATGGGTCCGCGTCCTCCGTCCGGAACCGGCGGATTCGATCGCCACGTCGTGGCGGACGGCATGCGCAGCCCGTGCCCGCATCTGGATGAAGCTCTCGCTGGTCAGCATCGTGTACACGGTCGTGGGGTCGGCCGCGTACTTGGTTTCCCGGTGAAGGTCCATGGGGAGATCCAACACGATGATCGCGGCGATTGCCCGGATCTCGCCCCGGGCGCACCGCACCCGCCGCTGGGCCACCGACCACCGATGCCCGCACGGGGGGTGTCCACCACCCCGTCGGTGCTGGCTCGCACAATTCACCGGATGCCGGTACGCACCTCCCACCGGAACGGCGAACGGGGGATCCCAGTGCCGGGGTGAAGGACTAAGGTCGGAAAGGTCCGTACAACGTCGTACGACCTCGACGCCTGGACGGCGGCGAGAGATCTGGGCAGGGACGTGCAGATGACCGAACGTAGTGAGGTCATAGGCCAGCAGAGCACCGTGGTCATGGGTCCGACGAAGGAGGTCCCATGACCGAACGTAGTGAGGTCATAGGCCAGCACGGCACCGTCGCCGGCGGTACCCGGACCGACGAGAAGGACGCCATTCTCGCCGACGCCGCGAAGGTCGCCGAGTACAGCCGGTCAGCGGGAGCGCTGTCGATGTCCCAGGTCGAGGCCCTGCTGGCCGCCTATTACCGGCACGTGGCGACCGAGGATCTGGTGCACCGCGATCCGGTCGACGTCTACGGTGCCGCCCGCAGCCATTACCGGCTGGCGGGAAACCGGCCGCAGGGTTCGGTGGCGGTCAACGTCTTCACGCCCACCGTCGAGGAGCACGGCTGGTCGTGTACGCACACGGTGGTCGAGGTGGTCACCGACGACATGCCCTTCCTGGTGGACTCGGTGACGATGGAGTTGTCGCGCCAGGACCGCGGAATCCACCTGGTGGTGCACCCGCAGCTGAGGGTCCGCCGCGACCTGACCGGGCGGTTGTTGGAGATCGTCGGTGCGCACGACGGTCGGCCGACGGCGAGGGCTGACGGCCGGGAGTCCCGCCCCGAGGGGTTGCTGGAGTCGTGGATCCACGTCGAGATCGACCGGGAGACCGACTCGGGCGATCTTGCCCAGATCGAGGCCGACCTCCGTCGGGTCCTGAGTGATGTACGGGAGTCGGTCGAGGACTGGCCGAAGCTTCGGGCCCGGGCGCTGGAGGTGGTGGACGAGCTGGCGAGCTCGCCGCCGAAGGACCTGCCGGCGCAGGAGATCGCCGACACCAGGGAGCTCTTGAGCTGGCTCGCCGATGATCATTTCACGTTCCTCGGCTACCGCGAGTACACGCTGGTCGAGGAGGATGACGACACGATCCTGCGGGCGGTGCCGGGGACCGGCCTGGGCATCCTGCGGTCGGATCCGCGCACGGCGACGGCGTTCTCCCAGATGCCGCCGGAGGTGCGGGCGAAGGCCCGGGAGAAGAAGTTGCTCATCCTCACCAAGGCCAACTCCCGATCGACTGTGCACCGACCGGCCTATCTCGACTACATCGGGGTCAAGACCTTCGACGAGGCGGGCGAGGTCACGGGCGAGCGCAGGTTCCTGGGGCTGTTCACGTCGGCGGCCTACACCCAGAGCGTGACGCGGATCCCAGTACTCCGTGGCAAGGCCGCCGAGGTGGTCAGGCGGTCGGGGTTCTCGCCGGACGCGCACTCGGGCAAGGTGCTGCTCGACATTTTCGAGACCTATCCCCGGGACGAGCTGTTCCAGGTCTCGGTCGACGAGCTGTTGCCGACCCTGCTGGGCGTTCTCTACCTGCAGGAACGCCGGCAGCTGCGGCTGTTCGTCCGGCGCGACGACTACGGCCGCTACCTCTCGTGCCTCGTCTACCTCCCGCGGGACCGGTTCTCCACCCAGATCCGGCTGAAGATCCAGGACATCCTGCTCGAGGCCTACCGCGGCGAGAGCATCGACTTCGCGCTGCGGTTGTCGGAGTCGGTGCTCGCCCGGCTGCATTTCGTCGTACGCGTCGGGCCGGGAGAGACCATCCCGGATGTCGATGTGGGGGAGTTGGAGCAGCGGCTGGCCAACGCCACCCGGAGCTGGACCGACGAGTTCGCCGAGGCACTGTATGACCGGGTCGGCGAGGCGGAGGCGGCCCGGCTCTACCGCAAGTACGCCCACGCGTTCCCCGCGGCCTACCGTGACGACTTTCCGGCCCGGACGGCGGTGGCCGACCTGCGACGGATCGAGGAGCTCCCGGCCGAAGGCGGGCTGGCGATGTCGCTCTACGAACCCGTCGACGCGGCCCCTGACGAGCGGCGGTTCAAGCTCTACCGCACCGGATCGCCGCTGTCGCTGTCCGACGTCCTGCCGAGGTTGTCGTGGATGGGCGTCGAGGTGGTGGACGAACGCCCGTACGCCATCGAGAACTCCGACGGCACGAAAGCCTGGATCTACGACTTCGGCCTGGTCTATTCCGGTGCGGTCAGCGCGCCGGCGGGGCAGCTGCGGGAGCTGTTCCAGGACGCGTTCGCCGCGGTGTGGTCCGGCCGGGCCGAAAGCGACGGGCTCAACGCTCTCGTCCTGCGCGCGGGTCTCACCTGGCGGCAGGTCAGCATCCTGCGCGCCTACGTGAAGTACCTCCGGCAGGCGGGCTCGACGTTCAGCCAGTACTACGTCGAGGACTCGCTGACGGTGAACGACGACCTCGCCCGGCTGCTGGTGGAGCTGTTCGAGACCCGGCTCGACCCGGCGTCAGGCCTCGACACGGCGCAGCGCGAGTCCCGTACCCGCGACGTCGTGACCCGGATCGAGGACGCCCTCGACGAGGTGGCGAGCCTGGACCAGGATCGCATCATCCGTTCGTTCCTCACGCTCGTCCGCTCCACGTTGCGGACGAACTACTTCCAGCGCGACGCCGAGGGGCGGCCCAAGCCCTACCTGTCGTTCAAGCTCGACCCGCAGGCCAACCCGGATCTTCCGCAGCCGCGGCCGACGTTCGAGGTGTGGGTCTACTCGCCGCGGGTCGAGGGCGTGCACCTGCGGTTCGGCCCGGTCGCCCGCGGCGGGTTGCGCTGGTCGGACCGCCGGGAGGACTTCCGTACCGAGGTCCTGGGCCTGGCGAAGGCCCAGATGGTGAAGAACACCGTGATCGTTCCGGTCGGCGCCAAGGGCGGCTTCTACTGCAAGCAGCTGCCCGACCCCGCCGACCGCGACGCGTGGCTGGGTGAGGGCATCGCCTGCTACCGGACGTTCATCTGCGGGCTGCTCGACGTCACCGACAACCTGCAGCGCGGCGAGGTGATCCCCCCGGTCGACGTCGTACGCCACGACGGTGACGACGCCTACCTCGTCGTCGCCGCCGACAAGGGCACCGCGACCTTCTCCGACATCGCCAACGAGGTGGCCCACTCCTACGGTTTCTGGCTCGGGGACGCGTTCGCCTCCGGCGGCTCCGACGGCTACGACCACAAGGCGATGGGCATCACCGCCAAGGGCGCATGGGAGTCGGTGAAGCGGCACTTCCGGGAGATGGGCCGCGACTGCCAGACCCAGGAGTTCACCTGTGTCGGGATCGGCGACATGTCCGGCGACGTGTTCGGCAACGGCATGCTGGCCTCGCCGCACACGAAGCTGGTCGCGGCGTTCGACCACCGGCACATCTTCGTCGATCCTGACCCGGACCCCGCGACGTCCTACGCCGAACGCCAGCGGCTGTTCGGTTTGCCGCGGTCGAGCTGGAGCGACTACCACCGCGACCTGATCTCCGCCGGCGGTGGGGTGTTCCGCCGGTCGGCGAAGTCGGTCCGGCTGACCGACCAGATGCGCACAGCGCTCGGTATCGCCGAGGGCATCAGGGCCCTGACCCCCAACGAGCTCATCCGCGCGATCCTCACCGCACCGGTCGACCTGTTGTGGAACGGCGGGATCGGTACGTACGTCAAGGCCACCGACGAGACCCACGCCAGCGTCGGAGACAAGACCAACGACGGCGTCCGCGTCGACGGCGCCGACCTACGCTGCGCCTGCGTCGGTGAGGGCGGCAACCTCGGCCTGACCCAGCTGGGCCGGATCGAGTACGCCACCCGCGGCGGCCAGTCCGACGGTGGCCGCGAAGGTGGGCGGATCAACACCGACTTCATCGACAACTCCGCCGGCGTCGACACCTCCGACCACGAGGTCAACATCAAGATCCTGCTCGACCGTTTCGTCGCCGACGGTGACCTGACCCGCAAGCAGCGCAACCAGACCCTCGTGGCGATGACCGACGAGGTGGCCGCGCTCGTCCTCGACGACAACTACCAGCAGAACGTCGCCCTGCAGAACGCCGCCGCGAGCGCACCTGCCCTGCTGCACGTCCACGCCGACTGGGTACGCCGGCTGGAGGCGCTGAAGGTGCTCGACCGGGAGCTGGAGTTCCTGCCGAGCCCGAAGCAGTTCCGTGACCGGGAGGCCCAGGGCGCCGGGCTCACCACACCCGAGTTGGCTGTGCTGCTCGCGTACACCAAGATCGTGCTGGCCGACGAGTTGCTGGGTTCCACGCTGCCCGACGATGCGTACCTCCGGGACGCGCTCGCGGCGTACTTCCCCTCGGCGATCCGCGAGCGGTTCCCCGCCGGGATGGACACCCATCCGCTGCGCCGGGAGATCATCACGACGCAGGTCGTGAACCAGATGGTCAACATCGCGGGTATCACCTACTACCCGCGGCTGTCGCTCGAGACCGGTGCACCGCCGGACGAGCTGGCCCGCGCTCACCTCGTCGCGCGCGAGATCTTCGATGTCGACAGGATCTTCGCGGCTGTGCGCGCGCTCGACAACCAGATCGACGCGGACGTACAGACCAAGATGCGCCTGGAGGTGCGGACCATCGCCGAACGGGCCAGCCGGTGGCTCGTCCAGAACCGCCGGTCGCCGATCGACATCGCCGAGGCGGTCGAGTTCTTCGCCGACGGCATGGTGCGGCTCACCGCAGCTCTGCCCGAGGTGTTGAGCGGGCGCGAGCACACGCTCTTCGAGGCGCGCCGCAACCTGCTGCTCGCCGCCGGCGTACCCAAGGAACTCGCCACCACGGTCGGGGTGCTGCCACCCGCCTACGCCGGTCTGGGCATTGCCGAGACCGCGGCCCGCACCGGTGCCGACGTCGTGGACGTCGCCCGGGTCCACTTCACCCTCGGTGAACGCCTCGAGCTCGGCCGGCTCCTCGAACGCATCCTCGCCCTCCCCCGCCACGACCGCTGGCAGACCACGGCCCGGGCGACTCTCCGCGACGACCTGCACAGCGTCCACGCCCAACTCACCCGCAACGTCCTCGCGGTCAGCCCGACAGGAGCCGACGCGAGCGAGCGGGTCGCCGCCTGGGAGCAGCGCGACGCCAAGCTCGTCAGCCGAACCCGCGCCACCCTCGCCGAGATCGTCGAAGGCGACGTCGCCGATCTCGCCCGGCTCTCCGTCGGGCTCCGTGTCGTACGCCGCCTCCTCCCCACGTCTGGCTAGCCGACGCCAGGCGCGAATGACCACGCTGGGTATGCGAGTGGTGCCCGGGCAAGGCATCGACGCCTGTTCCACGTCGACAGGACTGGTCAGCCAGGCGAGCAGCTGGGCCTGGGCAGCCGGGCGAGCAGCTGGGCTTGGCCAGCCGGGCGAGCAGCTGGGCTTGGCCAGCCGGGCGAGCAGCTGGGCTTGGCCAGCCGGGCGAGCAGCTGGGCTTGGCCAGCCGGGCGAGCAGCTGGGCCTGCCAGTCAGGCGAACAACTCGGCGCGGTACGCCCATCGGTGCTGCCGAGACAGTGCGCGAGCGGTCGTGAGCACCCGGCGTGGTCACCGGGGACCCGAACCGACCATGCCCTGAGATCAGTTCGGCGGGTCGCAGTCGGAAGGGACCGGGGTCTGTGGACGGTCAGTCGCCAGTACCGGGTTCGCATGACAGAATCCTCGGGCGACTTGTGAACCACGGACGGGTGCAGGGCTCGAACAGCGGTGCAGGGGGCGGCAGACGTGAGAGCTTCGCGAGGTGTATCGACCTCATGACAGCGGTCGACATCATCGACGCCGAGGTGCGCGAGGCCGTCCGCCGGGAGGGCCTCGATCCGCTCAAGGAGCCGGCGGCGATCCGCCGGCTCATCGAGCAGGCCGTGCTGCGGTACGACGAGCGCACCCTGGTCGCCACCCTGCCGCCGTTGGGTGATCCGCGGGAGGTGGCCCGCGAGGTCTTCAACGCCGTCGCCGGCTTCGGCCCGCTGCAGAAGTTCCTCGACGACCCCACCGTCGAGGAGATCTGGATCAACGAGCCCTCCCGCGTCTTCATCGCCCGCAACGGCCGCAGCGAGCTCACCACCACGGTGCTCACCAACGACGAAGTGCGCGACCTCGTCGAACGGATGCTCAAGACCACCGGGCGCCGGATCGACTTCTCGACGCCGTTCGTCGACGCGATGCTGCCCGACGGCAGTCGCCTGCACGTGGTGATCCCCGACATCACGCGGACGCACTGGGCGGTCAACATCCGGAAGTTCGTCGTCCGGGCGACCCACCTGGAAGACCTCGTGGCGCTGGGCACGATCAGCACGCAGGGCGCGCAGTTCCTCGAGGCCTGCGTGGTGGCCGGCCTCAACATTCTGGTCGCGGGCGGTACGCAGGCCGGCAAGACGACGCTGCTCAACTGCCTCGGCGCCGCGGTGCCTCCTCGGGAGCGGATCATCAGCTGCGAGGAGGTCTTCGAGCTGAAGATCCCGCTGCCCGACTGGGTCCCGATGCAGACCCGACAGTCCAACCTCGAGGGCACCGGCGAGATCCGCCTCCGCAACCTGGTCAAGGAGGCCCTGCGGATGCGGCCGAGTCGGATCATCGTCGGCGAGGTCCGCGCCGAGGAGTGCCTCGACCTGCTGATCGCGCTCAACTCCGGCCTGCCCGGCATGTGCACGATCCACGCCAACTCCGCGCGCGAGGCGATCACCAAGATGTGCACGCTGCCGCTGCTCGCCGGCGAGAACATCGGCTCGCGGTTCGTCGTTCCCACGGTGGCGGGTGCCGTCGACATCGTGGTGCACACGCAGCTGATCGACAGCGGCCGGCGCCGCGTCCGCGAGATCTGCGCCGTCCCCGGCCGGGTCGAGGGTGAGATCATCGAGCTGGAGTCGATCTTCGCACTGCGAGGCGACCGCCTCGTGCGCGGCGAGGGCTACCCCCCGCACCCGGACCGCTTCGAACGCATCGGCTACGACCTCGCCAGGCTCCTCGCCCCCCGCTTCGAAGGGGTCGCCTGATGGGAATTCTGCTCGGCCTCATGCTGGGCCTCGGCCTCGTCCTGATCATCAGGACCTTCGTCGCACCGACCCCGAGAGCCGCCGGCAAGGGGTCCGGTCGTTCGCTGCGGGACCGGGCCGACGAGCTGCTCGTCCAGGCGGGCATCGAGTCGGTGACGCCCGGCCAGCTTCTCGGAGCCTGCATCGGCGTCGGGTTCTTCATCTTCCTGGTGATGTTCGTCGTGTCCCGTGCGGTGCCGGTGGCGTTGGCGTTCGGCGTCATGGCGGCGTACGCGCCGTTCGCGCTGGTGCGCTACCGCGCCCGGGCGCGGCGCCAGGAGCTGCGCGAGCTCTGGCCGGACGTCGTGGACAACCTCGCCTCCAGCGTCCGGGCGGGACTGTCGCTGTCCGAGGCGCTCACCCAGATCAGCGTCCGCGGACCGCAACCGCTCCGGCGCCCGTTCCAGCGGTTCGCCGAGGACTACCGCGCCACGGGACGCTTCAACGACTGCCTCGACCGGCTCAAGCGCAACCTCGCCGACCCGGTGGGTGACCGGATCGTCGAGTCCCTGCGGATCGCCCGCGAGGTCGGCGGGAGCGATCTGGGCCGGTTGCTGCGTACCCTCTCGTCGTTCCTGCGGGAGGACGCCCGCACGCGGTCGGAGTTGGAAGCCCGCCAGTCGTGGACGGTCAACGGCGCCCGGTTGGCGGTGGCGGCGCCCTGGATGGTCCTTGCCTTCATGTCCTTCCAGCGCGACGTGATCGCCCGCTACAACTCCCCGGTCGGCTTCCTCGTTCTCCTCATCGGTGCGGTTGTCTGCGCCGTCGCCTATCGGTTGATGCTGCGGATCGGACGGCTGCCGGAAGAAGAGCGGGTGCTGCGATGAACCTCAGCTGGTACGGCGCACTACTCGGGCTCATCGCCGGCTTCGGTCTGGCGCTGGCGATCTTCCGGCTGCCGATGCTGCGCCGGCCGTCGCTGGAGAGCCGGCTCGGACCCTACGTGCGGGACGCTGCCGGTCCCGGCGCCTACGACCTGTCCGACCGTACGTTCACGCCGTTCCCGACGCTCGAACGCATCCTCCGTCCGTACCTCGCGAGCGGCGCGCGGGGGCTCGAACGCACCTTGGGCGGCACCAGCCTCATCCGTCGTCGGCTCCAGCAGGCGGGGCTCGACATCGGAGTGGAGGAGTTCCGGGTCGAACAGCTGCTCTGGGGCGCCGGCGGTTTCGCCGGTGCGCTCGCGCTTTCGGTCATGGTGCTGATCAGCCGGGGTACCAACGCGATCCCGCTGCTGGTCCTGTGTGTCACGGCGTTCGTCGCGGGAGTGCTGTTGCGCGACCGGCGGCTCGTCGACCAGGTCAAGAAGCGCGAGGCGAAGATGCTCGCGGAGTTCCCGACGGTCGCGGACATGCTCGCTCTGTCGGTGACCGCGGGCGAGGGACCGGTGGCCGCGCTCGAGCGGGTCGCCAACGTCAGCAGGGGAGAGCTGGCACGCGAGTTCAAGTACGCACTGGCGCAGGCACGCACCGGCGCCAACCTCGTGCAGGCGTTGGAGAGCGTCGGCGACCGGACCAACGTGTCGATCCTGGCCCGGTTCGTCGACGGCATCGCGATCGCCGTCGAACGCGGCACGCCGCTCGCCGACGTCCTGCGCGCCCAGGCGGCCGATGTCCGCGAGGCCGGCAAGCGGCAGCTCATCGAGGCGGGCGGGCGCAAGGAGATCGGGATGATGGTGCCGATCGTCTTCCTCGTCCTACCCGTCACCGTGCTCTTCGCGTTCTTCCCGGGTGTCATCGGACTACAGATGATCTCCCCCTGACGTGTTGTCCGACAAGCCAGAGATCTCCCGTGAAAGTCACTGAGAGAGGACCGACGATGAACGCCGTAACACCTACGCTCCGGACCCTGGCGGCGCGGCTCCATGCGCGGGTCGCCACCCGGGGACGCGAGCGCGGCGACCTGGTGGGTTGGATCCTGATCACTGTGATGACCGCCGGACTGATCGCCGTCCTGTGGGCCTTCCTGGGTCCTGAGCTCGAGCAGCTGCTCCGGCAGGCGATCATGAGGGCGAGGGGCAGCATGCCCTGATGAGGCATGGAGCTGGCCTCGAACGTCGGCCGGGGCACGGCCCTGGACGGCGTGTCGTGAGAAGCGGTGGGCGACGGGCGGAGGAGGGATCGGCAGCCGTCGAGTTCGTCCTGGTCATGATCATCTTGCTGCCGCTGTTCCTCGGCATTCTGCAGCTGGGATTGTTTCTCCATGTCCGCAACACCCTCGTGGCGTGTGCGCACGAGGGGGCCCGGCAGGCGGCGAACTACGACGCCTCCCTCGGTGACGGGCGGGCCGTGACCTTCGACTGCATCAGCGGGGTGTTGTCGGCCGGCATGGCCCGCGACATCGACCCTGTCCCGGACTCCGCGGCCGGCCAGGATCTTGTCGTCATGCGGGTCACCGCGACGATGCCGGCGATGGGGCTGTGGGGTCCGACGTTCGACTTCACGGTGGAAGGCCATGCGGTCAAGGAGCCGACGCCGTGAGGGTCGGTCGATGGTGGGCCCGTCAGGTCCGCGCGCACGTCGGCGGCGCCGGACGCGGCACGCGTGGCGAACGCGGCAACGCCATCGTTGAGTTCTGCTATCTGGGGATCCTGTTCCTCGTCCCGCTGGTCTACATCATGCTGGCGGTCTTCGACGTGCAGCGAGCGATGTACGGCGTCTCGGCGGCGACCCGCGACGCCGGCCGTGCGTACGTCCTGTCGGCAAACGTCGGCCAGGCGGAGGCGCGTGCCCGGGAGGCGGCGCGTATCGCCATGGCGGACCAGGGACTGGGTCAGGGCTACACCTTCCAGTCCGCCTGCCAGGGTGGTTGCCTCCAGTCCGGGTCGAGTGTCGAGATCACCGTCCGCTACGTCGTAAGGTTCCCGTTCATCCCGGACGCGATCGGGGGACCGCTGGTGTCGTTCCCGGTGACGAGCGTCCACCGCACTCCCTACGGCGACTACCGGCAGTCGAGGTGATGGCGACGATGCGGAGACGAGCGGTCCGGCAGCGGCCTCCTCACCCGGCGCAGCGGCTGTCGTGGCGGCGGTCATCGCAGGGAGTGTGGCGGGGAGCCACGCGGCGGTCATGGCGGCAGTCACCTGACGAGCGCGGGCAGCTCATCCCGCTCATCATCGGTTTCGGCATCATCGTCGTCCTGCTGTGTTCGGTGGTGGTGGATGCCGCGCAGGCATTCACGTACCGGCGCGCCCTCAACGCCATCGCCGACGGCGCGGTCCTCGCCGCGAGCAACGGCATCGACAAGGAAGCCATCTACCAAGGTGGGGTTCAGGATCGCGTGCTCCTCAGCGAGGGGCTGGCCCAAGCGGAGGTCGACCAGTACGTCGCGGCCGGCAACTACAACGGCCCGGTGAGCTGCGACGCCGACGTCAACGCCACGCTCACCGAGACCACGGTGACCTGCAACGGAACGATGACGCTGCCCATCGTCAACACGATCTCCGGACAGGGAACGATCACCATCGAGGTCCAGTCCTCCGCGGAGACGTTCGCGACACCGTGAGCCTGCGCGCAGGCAGTGCCGCGCACCTTCGCCTGGCCGGAGGCGCCTTGCGCGTAGGCTTGGTCATTGTGGCTGGACCCGACTTCGACGCAGAGCTCAAGGCCCTCGATTCGACGCTTCGCAGCATCGAGGCCGTGCTCGACCTCGACAAACTGCGCAAAGAGATCGCCGAGCTCAGTGAGCAGGCCAGCGCACCTGACCTCTGGGACGACCAGGCCAACGCGCAGCGGGTGACGAGCCGGCTGTCGGTCAAGCAGGCCGACATCGACCGCGTGACCAGCCAGCGCCAGCGCCTCGACGACCTCGCCGTCCTGATCGAGCTGGCCGAGGCCGAGGACGACGCCGACACCCGCGCCGAAGCGGAGAAGGAGCTCGCCGACCTGCGCCGTGCGATCGAGGCGCTGGAGGTCCGCACCCTGCTGGCGGGGGAGTACGACTCCCGCGAGGCACTGGTCACGATCCGGGCCGGTGCGGGTGGCGTCGACGCGGCCGACTTCGCCGACATGCTGCTGCGGATGTATCTCCGGTGGGCCGAGCGGCACAAGTACCCCGCCGAGGTCTACGACACGTCCTACGCCGAGGAGGCCGGCATCAAGTCGGCGACCTTCGCGGTGAAGGCACCCTACGCCTACGGCACGCTCTCGGTCGAGCAGGGCACGCACCGGCTCGTCCGGATCTCGCCGTTCGACAACCAGGGCCGCCGGCAGACGTCGTTCGCCGGCGTCGAGGTGGTGCCGGTCGTCGAGCAGTCCGATGACATCGACATCCCTGAGGACGAGATCCGGATCGACGTCTACCGTTCGTCCGGGCCGGGCGGACAGAGCGTCAACACCACCGACTCGGCCGTCCGCGTCACTCACCTGCCGACCGGACTCGTGGTCTCCTGCCAGAACGAGAAGAGCCAGATCCAGAACCGCGCCACTGCCATGACCATCCTCAAGGCCAAGCTGCTCGCGCTGAAGAAGGCGGAAGAGCGGGCCAAGATCGACGCACTCCGGGGTGATGTCGCCGGTTCGTGGGGCGACCAGATGCGCTCCTACGTCCTGCACCCGTACCAGATGGTGAAGGATCTGCGTACCGAAGAGGAGACCGGGAACCCGCAGGCGGTCTTCGACGGTGAGATCGACGACTTCATCGAGGCCGGAATCCGCTGGCGGCGGACCAGCGACGCCGCGTAGGAGCTGCCAACCGCGCATCCAGTCGTCGTCGGGCCCGCCGCAACGCCGACCGCGCTCTCTCCCGTGATCATGATCGTGATCATGAAGGCTTCCGGGGTCTATCACCCGGTTTCGCTTCACGACCCGCTTTGGCTTCATGATTCGTGCGATCGTCTCTCGAGGGAGACGGTGCCCGGCCGGCGCCGAAGCTTCCGTCGCAGGTGCAGGTGCAGGTGCGCACCCGAGCGTCCGGCGGGGACCGGTCGAGCCCGTGGCCTGCTCCCTCGATGCGTCGGGGTTCTGACCATGGACGACGGAAAGTCGGTGCTCTCCGACGCCGACGTTCTGGTCGTCGGCGAACGCATCGAGGCCGTCGGTCGACAGCTCGACGTGCCCGAGGGGGTCGGTCCGTGTGGGTGCCGATGCGGGTGGCCGTGGGCGTTCGGCCGAATCCGTGGCCCCCCTCCGTCGAACCTCTGCTCCGTCGAACCTCTGCTCCGTCGAACCTCTGCTCCGTCGAACCTCTGCTCCGTCGAACCTCTGCTCCGTCGAACCTCTGCTCCGTCGAACCTCTGCTCCGTCGAACCTCCGGTCCGCCGAACCTCTGCTCCGTCGAACCTCCGGTCCGCCGAACCTCTGCTCCGCCGAACCTCCGGTCCGCCCTGTGCCGAATGCCACCGCCCCGCGCCTCGCTGCCCGCGCCCTCGCCGCCCCCGCGCCCTCGCCGCTCCGCGGGTCCACCCTCGCCGCCCCGCACCCTCGCCCGCCCGTCCCGCCCGCATCCCCGCGCAGGCCCCTGAGTCCGTCCGCCCGGGCGTCCAATCGCCTGATCATGAAGCGAAACCGGACTATGAAGGCAGACGGGGCAATACGTCCCGAAAGTCTTCATGATCACGATCATGATCACGGGGGGAGGGCGCGGGCGGCGGAGGGGGTAGGCCGTCCGGGTGGGGTCAGGAAATCCGGCACAAAGCGGGGACATGGGCGCTTGCGGCCGGTTCGCGTCGTACACTCGGGCGTTGGCCGCACATGCCCACGCCTTTCGTGGTGGCGCCGTCCCCTCGGCCCAACCTCGGGGATGTCGCTCGGCGGTGGGCAACCCCCCGACCCGGCCAGGAAGCATGCCGTGATCCGCTTCGAGAACGTCAGCAAGGTCTATGACGGACAGACCCGCCCCGCGCTCGCCGAGGTGTCCCTCGATGTCGACAAGGGCGAGTTCGTGTTCCTGGTCGGCACGTCCGGCTCAGGCAAGTCCACCTTCCTCAAGCTCGCCCTCCGCGAGCTGCGCCCGTCACGGGGGCGGGTCTTCGTCGCCGGCAAGGAGCTCAACCGGCTGGCCAGCTGGAAGGTGCCCCGGCTGCGACGCCAGATCGGCACCGTGTTCCAGGACTTCCGCCTGCTCCCCAACAAGACCGTCTTCGAGAACGTCGCGTTCGCCCTCCAGGTGATCGGCAAGCCGCGTGGTCAGATCCGCCGCGTCGTGCCGGACGTCCTCGCGCTCGTCGGTCTCGACGGCAAGGAGGACCGGATGCCGGACGAGTTGTCCGGCGGCGAGCAGCAGCGGGTGGCGATCGCGCGGGCGTTCGTCAACCGGCCGAGGATCCTCATCGCCGACGAGCCGACCGGAAACCTCGACCCGTCGACGTCGGTCGGCATCATGAAGCTGCTCGACCGGATCAACCGCACCGGCACCACGGTGATCATGGCCACGCACGACGCCAACATCGTCGACCAGATGCGCAAGCGGGTCATCGAGCTCGAAGGGGGCCGGCTTGTCCGCGACCAGTCCCGCGGCGTCTACGGCTACCAGACCTAGCGCGCACGCCGCGGCCTCGCCCGCCATGAAGATGCCCCCGACCCGACTTTAGGACGTCATGCAGATCAGGTACGCCTTCTCCGAACTCGGCACCGGCCTCCGCCGCAACGTCACCATGACGGTGGCCGTCATCGTCACCGTGTGGATCTCACTCGTGCTGTTCGGGCTCGGCCTTCTCGTCCGTTCCGAAGTGGATCTCGTCAAGGGCTTTTGGTACGACAAAGTCCAAATTGCCGTATTCATGTGCAATGACGTGTCTTCGGCACCGCAGTGCGCGAGCGGCGCGGTTAATGCCGGACAGAAGAGCGACATCAAGCAGGCGTTGACCAGCAATCCTGAGGTCAAGCGGGTCTTTCACGAGTCGCAGCAGCAGGCATTTAAGCGCTACCAGGAGATCTACAAGGATTCGGCGACGGCCGGCATCGTCGAGCCAAAGCATCTGCAGGAGTCGTTCCGGGTCAGCCTGAAGGACCCGCAGGAATATCAGGGTGTTCAGTCGGCCGTGCAGGGACTCCCGGGCGTGTTCAGCGTGCAGGACTCCCGGGAGGTGCTCGAGCCGCTCTTCAAGGGCCTCAACGGCCTCCAGTGGATCTCGATCGGATTGGCGGGGGGCCTGCTGATAGCAGGTGTTCTGCAGATCAGCAACACGATCCGGTTGACGGTCTTCAGCCGCCGACGTGAGATCGGCATCATGCGGCTGGTCGGTGCGTCGAACTTCTATATCCAACTGCCCTTCATTGTCGAAAGCGTTGTGGCGGCACTCGTTGGTGCGCTACTCGCCTGCGGGACGCTCGCGTTTACCCCCTATGTCACATCCCGGCTACGGACCGATATCAGAGTGGTTCCGTGGATCGGGTGGGAAGAGACATTTACGGCAATGCCTGTGCTTATCGGAGTCGGCGGTTTACTCGCGGTTGTGGCATCTTTCGTCACTCTCCGGAAATACCTCTCCGTCTGAGCGTTATCCCCTATTGTCGTCCCCGGACATCCGGAACAAATGAGGGGCGGGTCGTGGTCGGACAATTCCCCGATATCGGCGGGAACGGTGCGTCGTGGAACACCAACCGGAGCGGGCGTCGGCGCCGACTGATCGGAGTCGCGGTCGCGTTGGCGGTGCTGACCGTCTGCGCGGGGCTGCCGCAGGCACTCGCCGATCCGGAGGATGACAAGCGCCGGGTCGAACGCCAGATCGACGGTGCGAAGTCCGACCTCGACGATTCCTCGGCACACCTGGTCGCGGCGATCCGTGCCGCGTCGTCGGCCCAGAAGGCGCTGGCGGCGGCCAGAACCAGACTGGCGGCGGCCAGGGGAAAGCTCGCCGCGGCGCGGGCGAAGGACGCCGCGATGGCGGCCCAACTCGCCGATGCGCGTCGCGCGGTCAGCGCCGCCGTCGCAGCGGAGACTCGTGCCGAGGAACGGCTCGAGGCCCAGGTTGGCGAGATCGCCGCGTTCGCGAACGCGAGCTACCAGGGATCGCGGGCCGCGGAGATCTCGGCCGTGCTCAATAGCAAGAACATCGCCGACCTTCTCTCGGCGGCGCAGATCGTTGCGAGTGTCAGTGACTCGCAGCGCACAGCCATGAACCGGCTCGACGCCGCCCGGGTCGCTCTCGCCGGCCGGCGGGACGCGCGGGTCACGGCGGAACAGACGGTGCAGGCCCACCGGCAGCTGGCGGCGGAGAACCTCGACCGGATGCGGCAGCTCGAGCGTCAGGCTCGCTCAGCGGAGGCCGCCGTACGCCAGCTCGTCGACGAGCGGCAAGCGGCCAAGGCGGCCGCCGAGCGGGCCAAGCGGGAGGACACACGCAGGTACCAGGCGCTGGTCGCCGAGCGAGAGCGGATCGAACGCATCCTCCGGGAGCAGGCCGAGCGCGATCGGGCGGGCGGCGGCGGTGGCTCAGTCGGGGACCTGATCCGACCCGTCGACGCGCCGATCACCTCGCAGTACGGCATGCGGTTCCATCCGGTCCTGCGGGTGTGGAAGCTGCATGACGGTACGGACTTCGGCGCGAGTTGCGGGACGCCGATCCGGGCCGCCGCGTCGGGCACGGTCATGTCCCGCTACTACAACGAGGGCTACGGCAACCGGGTGCTGGTCTCCCACGGACTGATCGACGGCGACTCGATCGTCACGGCGTACAACCACCTGTCCAGCTACGCCGTCAGCAGCGGCGAGCGGGTGAGTCAGGGGGAGATCGTCGGCTACGTCGGTTCGACCGGCTACTCGACCGGCTGTCACCTGCACTTCATGGTCTACCGCGACGGGGACACGGTGGACCCCATGGACTACCTCTGATCCGAAAATCGACGGTCAGTGGGCAGCCGGCAGCGTCCGGCTGCCCACTGACCGTCGATTTTCGGATGAGCGTCACGTCGCGAGGGATCCTCCCGAAAGGCGCTTGCGGCCGTCCGGGAAGATGGAGGGATGGCCAAGGAGCGCGGACGCCGGCTGATTGCGCAGAACCGCAAGGCGCGGCACGACTACCACATCGACGAGACGTTCGAGGCTGGTCTCGTCCTCACCGGTACGGAGGTGAAGTCCCTCCGCGCCGGACGTGCGACCCTCGCCGACGGCTATGCCGTGGTCATGGACGGTGAGATCTGGCTCCAAGGCGTCCATATCGCCGAATACACCCAAGGCACCTGGACCAACCATCCACCGCGGCGGACCCGGAAGTTACTGCTGCACCGCAAGGAGATCGAACGGATCGGCGCGGCCACCCGGGAGAGCGGGATCACGATCGTCCCGCTCGCGATGTACTTCAAGGACGGCCGGGTGAAGATCGAGATCGGTCTGGCCCGCGGAAAGCGCAACTACGACAAGCGGCAGGCCATCGCCAAGCGAGAGGCCGACCGGGAGACCGCCCGCGCGATGGCGCACAAGAACAGCGGTCGCGACCGCTGACGGGCAGTCGTCCGCGCTCAGCGCGGCCATGACGAGGTGTGACGAGCCGGAGGGGCGACGCCGCTTGTGACGCCGCGCTTTGAGTAGTTCACCCACCGCGATCTGGGTCGGCGTACTCATGTGACGACATCCTGCGGGCCAGCAAGCTTGTCGATGTGCGGAGCCTCCATCACACGGGCGGTGACACCGTCTCGTCGAACAGTCTCGGAGGACGCCGATGCGGGACACGATTCTTGCGGCGCTCGGATGTAGTGGTGCGGTCCTCGGTGTGTCACGGTTGTGGCTCGTCGGGGAGCGGGTGGCGCGCGTGCGGTGGCTGGCCACGGGATACGACCTCGACCTTGCGCGGCTGGTCGTGGCCCTGCCGCTCATGTGGCTCATCTCGTCGGCGCTCCTGTGGTACCTCGACGTGCCAAGACCGGGGCTCGTGCCGGTGCTCGCGGCGGGCAGCGCGGTCATCGTGTCCGCGTGCCTCGGCCGGCTCCTCTTCCTGGGCGCGACTGTCGTACGCCTGACGGTCGCCGGTGCGGCCCTGCTGGTCGTCATGCTGGCGGCCGGCTGGTGGGCGTGGGCCGCCGCGCCCGGCCGGTCGTGGTCGATGCGTTTCGGGCTGCTCGCCGCGCTCGGCGCCCTCGCGGTGTGCGAATGGTGGTGTGCCGGCTCGCTGGACGTCGCGGTCAAACGGCGGGAGATCCTCTCGACCGGCGTACGGCCGATCGTCGTCGAGGACCCGGCCTGGGAGTTGGACTACGTCTACGTCTCGCCGGATCGGCGGTATGTCAGCGTGGGCTATGAGAATCCGGGCGCGGACAACTCACTCTCCGTCGACCTGCTGGGGCCGGTGGGCGGCCCGGTCGAGGGTGGCCCGGTCGAGGGCGACACGACGGGCGCGGCGGGCGCGCGGCACGGCACGCCTGCCTGGACCGGCTTCGAGCGGAACACCGCGCAACGCTTCCTCGTGACGGTCGGGGACCAGTTGGTGCGGCTCGAGTTCGACCACGGCGACGTGCACGAGGACGAGGTGGCCCGCCTCAGCAACCGAATGCGCCAGGTGGACGCCGGCGAACTCGCTCTCCGGGACGCGGCCCGCGCCCGGTGAGCAGCGCAACGGACTGGACCGGCGTGCATGGCAGGATGCGGGGCGTGGAACCGGCGGAAGGTGCGGAGGACTGGCGTGCGTCGCCCTTGTGGCGTGCCGCCGAGCGGTTGGCGAGGTACCTCCTCGCCCCTCACGCGGCCGAGGTCGACGCCTCGACGGTCCCGCGTACGCACCTGGACGCGTTCGGGCAGGCGGGTCTGCTGGGCATCGCGGCACCGGGGGAGGACGGCGGAAGCGACGCGCCGCCCGCTCTCGCCCGGCGGATCCAGCAGGTGCTGGCCGGTGCCGACTGCGCGACCTGGTTCGTGTCCGCCCAACACCACGGGACCGTACGCATGGTCGCCGACAGCAATGCTGAGTGTCGCCCGGAGTTGCTGCGCCGGCTGGTCACCGGCGAGCAGATCGCGGGCACGGCGTTCGCCCACCTGCGCCGTTGGCCGGACCGCCCGGTCGAGGCGGAGCGGGTGTCCGGCGGCTGGCGGTTCACCGGCGACGCGCCGTGGTTCACCGGCTGGGGCCTGAACGACGTCTGCGCCCTGGGCGGGGCGACGACCGACGGGGAAGTCGTCTTCGGCATCATCGACGCCCGGCCTCAACCAGGGCTCATGGCGTCGGACCCGATCCGGATGGCCGCGATGACGGCGACGCGGACCGTGCGGCTGCGCTTCGACGAGTTGGTCGTACCCGACTCCCACATCGTCTCGCGGACGCCGATCGAGCCGTGGCTGCGCTCCGACCGCCGGCAGACCGTCAATCCGAACCCCGCCGTGTTCGGTGTGACCGAGGCGGCGATCCGTCACCTGGCCACCCGGAGCGAGGACGCCGACCTGGCGGTGGGCGTCGCTGCTGCCCATCGGTTGGGTGAGCGCCTCGCCGCGGCGCAGGCCGAGGCCGACCGCCTGCTCGACCACGTACCCCCCGACGAGGCACACGACGAACGGCTCGCCTTCCGTGCCGAGGTCCAGCGACTGATGGTCGACGCGACGACCGCACTCGTGGTCGCCGGGGCTGGACGCTCGTTGACGTTGACGGATCCGGCCCAGCGGCTCGCCCGGGAGGCGGCGTTCCTCCTCGTCCAGGCTCAGACCCGACCCGCCCGTGAGGTGCTGTTACGGCAGTGGGTGAGCTGAGGGTCCGACTCCCGTCCGGCAGTGGCCTGAAATGTCGGGTCGGCGCCCTAAGCTGGGCCAACCGTGCGTTCTGAGTCCGGAACGGAGTACGCATGCAGCCGATCGGGTTCCCGTCGTCCGAGCCCGCCGAGAAACCGCCCTCGTGGTGGGGTGGCTGGCTGCGCCACCTTCGCCTGCGCGCCCGGGAGAGCGTCTTCGACCGCATCCATGCCTTGTGGAAGTCGTTCCAGCTGATCGGGTGGCGCAACAGCATGCTGGCGGTCTCCTACAGCCTGCGCCGCGACCGGCTCGACCGCGCGGCGGCCTTGGACACCGGTCCCGCGCCGGCGCGCGAACCAGGCGTACTCCAGGGGGCCGAGACGGTCCCCGGCGGGGCGCGGTTCTCCTTCACGACCGGGCCCGGCGGCGGCGCGGAGGCGGCCTCGGCGACGGCTCTCATCCTCGAGGTCCGATTCCTCGCAGGTGGCGGCGTCTTCGTCGGCTGGGATGGTGTCGCGCCCACGCCGTCGTACTCCCTGGGTACCTTCGAAGGCGCCGACGCCACGCAGATCGACTACGCCACCGACAGCCAGCTGACGCGGGTCGGGACCGGCTGGTCGGTGCATACGCCCGCTCTCGGTGTGGAGGTCGGCGCCGCCGGCGCGTTGACGTTCCGGACGGGGGACCGGGCGGGCGAGGACGTTCCCGACGTACCGCTCCGGCATGATGCCGCGCCACACTGGGACGGCGCCGCGTGGACCCATCGCAGCGTGCTCGACAGCGATGCCGCCGTGCTCGGCCTCGGGGGTCGAAGCGCGCGGCTGGACCGCAAGGGGCGAACGTATCGGCTGTGGAACTCCGACCCGGGCGGCACCTATGCACTCGGCGACGACCCGCTCTGTCTGTCGATCCCGGTCTACACGGTCGTCGCGGACGCGGGCTGCCACCTCGCCTTCTACGACAACACCTGTGACGGCACCGTCGAGGTCGGCGAGGAGATCGTCGCGCGGTTGAACGGTGGGCCGCTGCGCTACTACGTGTTCGCGGGGGAGCCGGCGGCGACACTGGAGCGCTACACCGCGCTGACCGGGCGCCCGGCGCTGCCACCGCGGTGGGCGCTGGGTTACCACCAGTGCCGCTGGGGGTACGCCAGCCAGGAGGTCGTGACCGAGGTGGCGGAGCAGTTCGCCGGCCACGACCTGCCGGTGTCGGCCCTCTGGCTCGACATCGACCATTCGGTCGACAACCGGCCGTTCACGGTCGACGAGACCCGCTACCCCGATCTGCGCGCCCTCACCGCGACCTTGGCCGAGCGGGACACCCACGTCGTGGTCATCGCCGATCCGGGGATCGCCAAGCAGCCAGGCGAACCGACCTACGAGGACGGCCTCGCCGCCGACGTCTTCTGCCGCGACGCCAAGGGCCACGTGATCACTGGCGTGGTGTGGCCGGGTTCCACGGTGTTCCCCGACTTCACCGCGCCCACCGCCCGGCAGTGGTGGAGCGAGCGCTACGACACCTATGTCCGACTCGGTGTCGACGGCTTCTGGCACGACATGAACGAACCATCCGTGTTCGCCGCATGGGGTGACGGGACCCTGCCGTTGTCGACTCGGCATGACCTCGACGGCAAGTCCGGCGACCACCGGGAGGCGCACAACGTCTACGCCCTGCTGCTCAACCATGCCGGCTTCTCCGGTGTGCGCAGGCTGCGGCCGGAGCGCCGGCCGTTCCTGCTGTCGCGGTCGGGGTTTGCCGGCATCCAGCGCTACGCCGGCACCTGGTCCGGCGACATCGGCACGTCCTGGGAGGGCCTGCGGATCAGCCTGACGTTCACGCTCGGACTCGGCTGCTCCGGGATGCCGTTCTCCGGCCCGGACATCGGCGGCTTCGACGGGCATCCGTCCGATGAGCTGTACGTCCGGTGGTTCCAGCTCGGCGCCTACCTGCCGTTCTTCCGGGTGCACTGCGCCGCCGCCCTGCCCGCCCGCGAGCCGTGGGCACTGGGGCCTGAGGTGCTCGCCCAGGTCCGTCCGGCGCTGCGGGAGCGGTACGAACTCCTGCCGTACTGGTACACCCTTGCGTGGGAGGCGCACCGGACGGGGGCACCGTACGTCCGGCCGCTGCTCTGGGCCGATCCGTCCGACACGGGCCTGCGCTGGGAGGACGACCAGTTCCTCCTGGGTGAGGCGATGCTGGTGGCGCCGGTGCTGGCAGAGGGAGCCCGCGAACGCACGATCCGGCTGCCGCGCGGACGCTGGTACGACCGGCGGACCGGCGTCGCCCATGACGGACCTGGGCACGTGACCGTCGAGGCACCGCTCGACGAGACGCCTGTCCTGGTGCGGGCGGGTGCCGTCGTCCCGGTGGACAAGGACGGCACGGTGGTTCTGGAGGCGTACCTCCCCGCCGACAACGATCCGGGGCCGGGCGGGACGCTCGTGAGCGACGCCGGGGACGGCTACGAGCCGCCGGTCGAGGAGCGGTTCACGATCGCCGTGGGAGCCGATGGCGAACCTGTGGTGGCCTATGACGGTCCCGCCGACTCACTTCCGTACGACGTCCGCTGGTTCCGCGGCGACAGCTGAGCCGCCCGATCACCCGGCAAATGACCACGCTGAGCCGCCCGGTCACCCGGCAAATGACCACGCTGAGCATGCCTGTGGGCGCTGGACATGGGTCGCTGCCCCCACCGGGTGCTACAGGCATGCTCAGCGTGGTCATTTCCGGGCCTCCTGACTCATTTGGTCAAAGTCCAGGCCGCCGGCCGGTCCGCCGAGGGCGCCCGATCTGGCTATCTTCGGGACGATTCGGCGCAAACCTTCCCGCGGAACGCCGATTCGACCATGGATGAGGTCGTCGGGTTCTCGACCCTGGAGCAACTGGTTCGAGTCCTCGCCCGTCCGCTCCCTCTACCATCGCAGGCATAGACCGTAGAGGAGGAGGATCTGGTGGAGACCGTTCTCGTCATCAACGCCGATCTCGGACCGCTCCACCGGGTCAGTCTGCGGCACGCGGTCGGCATGCTGGTCCGTCGAGTCGCCGAGGTGCATGAGGCGGTGCCCGACCGGCTGATCGGCGCCTGGCCCCGTCCGACTGTGGTACGCCTCGTGCGGTACGTCGTCACGCGATGGCGCTACAACTCTGGTCCGTCCTGGTCTCGGCGCGGCGTACTCGCGCGGGACCGAAAGCGGTGCGGCTACTGCGGTGGTGTCGCGGACACCGTCGATCATGTCCTACCCCGCTGTCGGGGCGGGAGGAACACGTGGACCAACACCGTGGCAGCGTGCGGCAGCTGCAACGGCGCCAAGGGAGACCGCACGCCCGTCGAGGCGGGTATGAGGTTGCGGTGGGTGCTGGTAGCCCCGTCGTGGGCGGCCCTGGCTCGGCGCTGATCGGGTGGCGCCTCGGCGCCCCGGCGCCCCGGCACTCAGCCAGCGGTCTGTAGTCAGGTTCTTTCCGACCGGCCGTCGTGTGAGTAGTGCTGCCTGCCTCGGGGAATCGAGGCGACATTGGGTGAATCTCGCCGCGACACTGGCTGCATGCCCCGGCGAGAGTACAGCGACGACTACACCGACCCTCGCCTCGCGGTCTTCTACGACCAGCTCAACCCGTGGGGGCCGGATCTCGACTTCTACCTCAACCTCGTCATGGCGGCAGAGTCCGTGCTGGACGTCGGTTGCGGCACCGGCAGTGTGCTCCGGAGGGCACGCACGGCCGGCCACACCGGGCGGCTGGTCGGTCTGGAACCCGCAGCGGCGATGCTGGACCAGGCCAAGGCATGTACCGATGTCGACTGGATCCTGGGCGACCTCCGGACCGCTTCCTACGGTCAGGAGTACGAGCTCGTCATCATGACCCGTCACGTCTTCCAGGCGTATCTCACCGACGACGAGATCGCGGCGGCACTCACGGCGGTCCGGGCAGCGCTGACCGACGGTGGCCGGTTCGCCTTCGAGACGTTGAACCCCGGGCTGCGCCCTTGGGAGAAGTGGACGAACCAGGCGGAGGTCGTCGCCTCCGATGGCACCGTGGTCAGCGCCGCGAACACCAACCCGCGGCGGGTGGAGCGCGGGATCGTCGAGGTGGTCGGCCGATTCTCCAGCCCACACTGGGAGTACGAGGTGCTGTGCCCCAGCCGCTTCCGTTTCGTCGAGGTCGACGAGCTCGACGAATTCCTGTCAGAGGCGGGGTTGACGGTCATGGAGCGCTACGGCCTCTGGGATCGGCGTCCATTCACCGAGCAACTGCCTGAGATCATCACCATCGCCACGGGCGTCTGATCGACGAGCACGGTTACCCGGTGAGCGAGGACGGCGCTGTAGTCGGGTGCGGACTGGGTTGGCGGTCGGCCGCATGGGCGGTCGGTGTGGTCAGGAGAGGTGGCGTAGACGGATCGTCTCGGGCATGTCCTGGAGGGTACGCACGACATCGGCCTCGGCCGGCGCGCCGATGTCGGTGATCACGTACCCCACGTCGCCGCGGGTGCCGAGGAACTGGCCCTCGATGTTGACGCCGTGCTCGGCGAGAACCCCGTTGATCGTCGCGAGTACGCCGGGTGTGTTGACGTGGACGTGTGCCAGCCGGTGCGTACCTGCCCGTTCCGGCAGCGCGAGCTCCGGCAGATTGACCGAGAGCGACGTGGTGCCGTCCACCGCGTAGTGCCGCAGCTTCGAGGCTACGAATCGGCCGATGTCCTGCTGCGCCTCCTCGGTTGATCCGGCGACGTGTGGGGTGAGGATGACGTTGGGCAGGCCGCGCAGCTCGGACTCGAACGCCTCTCCACGCCGCTTCGGCTCGCGTGGGAACACGTCGATCGCGGCACCCGCGAGATGGCCGGACTCGATCCGCTGCCGCAGCGCGGCGTGGTCGACGACGAACCCGCGGGAGAGGTTGAGGAAGAGCGAGCCCGGCAGCATCCGCGCGAACTCCGCGTCGCCGAAGATTCCCCGGTTGCCCGGCCGTCCGTCGACGTGCAGCGTCACCACGTCGACCGACTCGAGCAGCTCCTCGAGGGACGCGCAGCGCGTCGCGTTGCCCAGCGCCAGCTTGTCGGCGATGTCGAAGAAGGAGACCGACATTCCGAGGGTCTCGGCGAGGACGGAGAGTTGGCTGCCGATGTTGCCGTAACCCACGATGCCGAGCCGCCGGCCGCGAATCTCGTGGCTGCCGGTCGCCGACTTGTCCCAGATGCCCGCGTGCATGTCGCGGCTCTTGTCGGTGAGCCGCCGGGTGAGCGCGATGATCTCCGCGATCGCCAGCTCGACGACGCTGCGGGTGTTGGAGAACGGGGCGTTGAAGACCGCGATCCCGCGCTTGGTCGCCGCCGGCAGGTCGATCTGGTTCGTACCGATGCAGAACGCACCCACCGCCACGAGATCGCTGGCCTTGTCGAGGACCGCGTCGGTCAGCTGCGTCGTCGACCTGATCCCCAGCAGGTGGACGCCGCTGATCCGGTCCGCGAGCTCATCCGCGCTCAGTGCTCCTTCGTACGTCTCGACCTTGCATCCGGCCGAGGACAGGAGTGTGGTCGCGTCGGGGTGGATGTTCTCCAGCAGGAGGGCGCTGAGTTCGTTCGTGGCGATCGGGCTCATGGCTCCATCGTGCCGCGCCGGGAGTGACCCGGCAGCGCGGGGGCGGGCAGCGCGGCAGGCCGGGCTGCTGGTCGAGTCGGGCGTCAGGCAAGTTGTATTGACAACTCGGGTGAGTCCGGGAGGATGGGGACGTGGATGCCGACATCGCCTCCGCAGCAGGGTGAGCGCCGTCCGGTTGACTCCCACCCGAGTGTCGTACGGCTGGTGGATCGTCGCCGCTCTGGCGCTGACGACGACCGCCGGTTACGGCGTACTCGCCTACGCGTTCGCGGTCTTCCTCGTCCCCATGCAGGCCGACCTGCACGCAAGCCGGACTGCGCTGACGGTGGCCCCGGCCCTCAGCCTGCTCACCTCCGCGGCCGTCGCCGTTCCCGTCGGGCGATGGCTGGACCGGAGTGGAGGGCGACGGCTCATGGTCCTCAGCTCGGTGCTCGCCACCGGCTGCCTGCTCGCCTGGTCGCGGGTCGAGAACGTCGTCGCGCTGTACGCCGTCTTCGTCGGGCTCGGCGTCGCGGCGGCGGGTGTGCTCTACGAGGCGGCGTTCGCTGTGGTGGTCACGTGGTTTCACGGCCAGCGTCGGGGGACGGCGATCCTCGCGATCACGATCGTCGGAGGGTTCGCCTCGACGATCTTCCTGCCGTTGTCCGGTCTGCTGGTGGAGTTCTACGGCTGGCGGCAGGCGCTTGTCGTTCTTGCGGTCATCTACGGCGCCGTGACTGTCCCGCTGCACCTTGTCGTACGCCGGCCGCTCGCCCTTGTCGGTGCCGACGAGCCCGGATCCGGCGGTACGCCGAGCATCGCCAGCCCATCCGTCACCGGTTCGGATGCCCGGACGGATCGGGCCAGTACGGATCGGGCCAGTACGGATCGGGCCAGTACGGATCGGGCCAGCGCCGACCTGGACCCGGCGGACCGGCGTTCGGCCGCCCTGCGCACGGCGTTCGGTGATCCGGCGTACTGGCTGATCGCCGTGTCGTTCGTCGCCCAGGGCATCGGCACCTTCGTCATCAGCGTTCATGTCGTCGCGTACCTCACCGAACTCGGTCACGCGCCGACCACCGCCGCCACGGTCGCCGGCCTGCTAGGAGTCCTGTCGGTGACCGGGCGGGTGGTGACGACGGCAGTGAGCCGGCGCGTGCGACTGACGGCCGTCGTCGCGGCGATCTTCGTCCTACAGGCGATGGGGACGCTTCTCCTGCCCTGGTTCGGTGACCGGCTGGTCGGCGCGATCGCCTGCGTCCTGGCGGTCGGGATCGGCTTCGGCGTCGGGACCATCGCCCGCCCCGCGCTCGTGGCCGATCGCTACGGTGTCGCTGCGTACGCGACGTTGAGCGGTCTGCTGGCCGCGTTTCTCATGGTGACGAAGGCGGCCGCACCGCTCGGAGCCGCGTGGCTGCACGCGCAAAGCGGGACCTACACGGGGGTGATGATGATCTGTACGGCGACCAGTGTGCTCGGGGCGGTCGGGCTGGTCGCGGTCGGGCGACGCCCCGCATGACGGTTGATCCGCGACCGTTGCGGGTGCGCCGAGCCGCGGGCCTGGATCGTTCGTTCCCAGGGACGACGTGCCGGACCGTCAGTGTGCGCTCCCGACGGATGGCCGGCGCGTCGGCGGTTGAGCGCCCACCCGCGCCGAGAGCGCGGCGGCGACGAAGCAGAGCAATCCCGCTCCGGTGAACGCCAGGACGTAGTTCCCCGTCGTGTCGCGCAGGACCCCGGCTGACGTGGCGGCGATCGCGGCGCCGATCTGGTGGGAGGCGAAGACCCACCCGAACACAACGGGACCGGCACTGCCGAAGTGCTGGCGGCACAAGGCGATGGTCGGCGGGACCGTTGCCACCCAGTCCAGCCCATAGAACACGATGAAGACGAGCAGGCTCGGGTGTGCGGTGTCGTCCAACAGGAAGGGGAGAAGGAGCAGGGACGCGCCGCGAAGGGCGTAGTACATGGCGAGCAGGAAGGGCGCGGGGAGGCGGTCGGTGAGCCACCCGGACAGGACCGTACCCACGATGTCGAGGATCCCGATGGCGGCGAGCAGTGACGCCGCGACCGGCTCGGCCATCCCGTGGTCGTGCGCCGCCGGAATGAAATGGATCTGGATCAGGCCGTTGGTCGACATGCCGCAGATCGCGAAGCCGCCGGCGAGCAGCCAGAACGCGCGCGTGCGGACGGCACCGGCGAGGACTCCGAGCGCCGTCCCGGCTGCCGGATGCGGGGTCGGCACCGCGTCGGCGGGGGCGACCGGAGCGTCGTCGGGTACGCCGTAGGGCCGTAGTCCTACGTCCTCCGGCCGGTTCCGGATGACGAGCAGAACGAGGGGTACGACCGCCAGGGCGGCGAGCGTGACCACCAGAGCCGCCGCCCGCCAGCCCGACCACACGACCAGGCTCGCGAGCAGCGGAAGGAAGATCAGCCGGCCGGTGGCGCCGCCGGCGGTGAGGATGCCCGTCACGAGGCCGCGGTGGCGGACGAACCACCGTCCGGTGATGGTGGCGACGAACGCGAGGGCCATGGCGCCGGTGCCGAGCCCGACGAGGACGCCCCAGCACAGCACCAGCTGCCAGCTCTCCGTCATGAACAGGGTGAGCCCACTGCCGACGGCGATGAGGACGAGGGCGCCCGCGAGGATCCGGCGGATGCCGAAGCGTTCCATCAGGGCGGCCGCGAAAGGTGCGGTCACGCCGTACAGCACGAGGTTGATCGACACGGCGAGCGAGATCGTGCCTCGCGACCACCCGAACTCCTCCTGCAGCGGGGTGACCAGGACGCCGGGGACAGCGCCGAAACCGGCGGCGCCGACGAGCGCGAGCAGCGCGACGCCCGCGACGATCCACGCCCGGTGGATGTTCGGGCGCTTCCTCCAGCCTCGGCTGCGGGCGAACCGGGGAGCGGCGGGATGCGGGACGGACAGAGCGGGACCGGCGAGGCCTTGTCCTGAAGAATCGGGTGTGGCGGGATCGCGAGGTTCGGTCGGCGTCACGATGACAGCTTGTCCGTAACGCCCGCTCATCGGCGAGTGGCCCGAAAGCCATCATGTGAAAGAATCCGGCCATGCCCGCTACGCCAGGTTTGCCCGGACGAGCAGACCCGCCAGGCCCACCAGATCTGCCAGGCCCACCAGACCTGCCAAACCCGGCCGCCCCGACAGACCCGACGGCCCCGACAGACCCGACGGCCCCGACAGACCCGACGGCCCCGACAGACCGGACGCCGGTCCGGCCGCATCGGGTCGCCGTCCTCGCGATCGACGACGTGGTGCCGTTCGACGTCGGCACGGCCACGCAGGTCCTGGGTTCGGCCCGCGACTCCTCCGGCCAGCGGCTGTACGCGGTCCAGGTGTGTACGGCAGACGGCGGCCCGGTGCGTACGACCGCGGGGTTCCACCTGCAGCCTGAGTACTCCCTCGACGTGGTGGGTGACGCCGACACGGTGCTCGTACCAGGAATCCACCACGGTCCAGCGGTGGAGGACGCAACCATCGACCCCAAGGTCGCCGAGGCACTGCGCGCGTCGGCCCAGGCGGGAAGGCGGCTGGTGTCGATCTGCACGGGGGCGTTCATCCTCGCCGCGGCAGGCCTGCTCGACGGTCGCCGGGCGACGACCCACTGGAAGTACGCACGGCGGTTCCGTCAGCTCCATCCTCGTGTGCGGCTCGACCCTGACGTGCTGTTCGTGGACGACGGTGACGTGCTGACCTCGGCCGGGGTGGGGGCCGGCATCGACCTGTGCCTGCACCTGATCCGCGGCGACTACGGAGTAGAGGTCGCGAATGGTGCGGCACGCACGTGCGTCGTACCTCCCTGGCGCGACGGTGGGCAGTCGCAGTTCATCGAACGCCCGCTTCCACCGGTGGCGGGCTCGACGACCGAGCCCACGAGGGCCTGGATGTTGGGCCGGCTCGGCGAACCGCTCGACCTCGCGACCATGGCCAGGAACGCGCGGATGAGCGTGCGGACCTTCACCCGGCGCTTCCGCGAGGAGACCGGGCTGAGTCCGGGCATCTGGCTCGTCCGACAGCGGATCGAACGCGCGCGGCACCTGCTCGAGGAGACCGATCTGCCCGTCGACCAGGTGGCGCGTGACGCCGGATTCGGTACGCCGGCGTCGATGCGTCAGCATCTACGGACGGCGCTCGGTGTGGCACCGCTGGCCTACCGGCGTACCTTCCGCGGCGTTTCATGATCATTCATCACCCATGGCCGTTTTGCGACGCTCGGAAGTACCTCTCGTGACGCATGACCATGGTCGGAACCTGACCACCCGGCGCTTGGTGGAGGCGTCCGGGCGGTAGTCGCGCGGGCCGACGCGTCCGGGTCAAGGGTGGCTTGACGTGGTAGCTGCTCGCTTGAGGGAGCTCGCGCGGACGTGCAGCTCGGTGGGCAGCACGGTGACCGACGGCGCCCGGGTGGGCTCGGCGATCCGGCGCAGCAGCAGCTCCGCCGCGGTCCTGCCGATGTCGTACGTCGGCTGGGTGATGGTCGAGAGCGGGGGCCGGATCAGGGCCGCACAGGGTACGTCGTCGAAGCCGAAGATCCCGACGTCCTCGGGAACCCGGACGCCCCGGTCGGCCAGGCACTCCAGGACGCCGACCGTCATCAGGTTGTTCGTGGGGAACACCGCGTCGGGTCTGGGCGTGTGGTCGAGCAGGTCGGCCATCGCGGTGTAGCCGCCGGTCTCGCGAAAGTCGGCGTACTTCACCAGGCGCGGGTCGACGGCGCGTCCGGCCGCCTCGAGGGCACGGTGGTATCCCTCGAGTCGCTGCCGCGCCGTGCTGATGTCGCGGGGGCCGGTGATGCAGGCGATCCGCACGAAACCCTCGTCGATCAGGTGGGTGGCGGCGAGCTGGGCGGCGCGTTCGTTGTCGACCGTGACGATGTCGACGGAGGCGCCGCGTACCTGCCGATCGATGGCGACGATGGGCACCGAGGCGTCCACCAGGTCGCGGACGTGTTCGCCGTGGCTGGTCGGGGAGATGATGACGCCAGCTATCTGCTCGGCGAGGATCGCGGCGACATAGCCCGCCTCCTTCGCGGGATCCTCGTCGCTGTTGCAGAGCACGACGGAGTACCTCGAGGTCTGGGCGACGTCCTCCACACCGCGCACGAGGGCGGTGAAGAACGGGTTGTTGATGTCGGAGACCAGGACGGCCCAGAGGTTGGTCTGGCTCCGGCGAAGGCTCCGCGCGAGGGCGTTGGGCCGGTAGTCGAGCGCCTCGGCCGCCGCGCGCACCCGATCGGCCAGGGCCTGGTCGACCGTCTGCTTGCCGTTGAGGACGCGGGAGACGGTCGAGGGCGAGACCTGGGCGTGGCGGGCGACATCGTAGATCGTGGGCATCGCAAGGGCAGCGTAAAGCATCCCGCGGGCGCGCACCGCCGCGCCGTCCCTGCTGCCGGGGCGAATGACCACGCTGCCCATGCCCCTGGGGCGAATGACCGCGCTGCCCATGCCTGCGGTACCCCAGCCAGGCGTACACGCCTGTCCTGGGCCCACTGGCATGGGCAGCGTGGTCATTGCCGCCGCCGCCGTCAGATCATCCGGCGGGCGAGGTTCTCCTTCTGCGAGTCTCCCGGTGTCCAGGACGCGATCCACGGTGCGTCGGGATACAGATGGAGTACGCCTTCCTCGAGCCAGGTGTAGCGGCCTTCGAGGATCTGCTTGGCCAGCGCGTCGTCACTGGAGTCGGCGTTGCGCCAAAGCCGCGTCAACAGCTCCTTGACGCGGACCCGTGCCTGGGCGCAGAAGGCGTCCGCCAGCTCGTAGGCCTCCTCACCGCGGGCGGGATCCTCCCGCAGGAGCATCTCGGCGCGTACGCATGCCGCGGTCATGGCGTAGAGCTCCGCCCCGATGTCGACGACCCGCGCGAGGAAGCCCTGGCGGAACTCCAGCTTGCCCTGCCAACGTGCCATTCCGTAGAACGTGTTGCGGGCCAGCTTGCGCGAGGAGCGTTCGACGAACCGCAGGTGCGGTGCCAGCGTCCCGAACTCGTCATAGGAGAGCGGGAACTGCCCCTTTCCGGCGATCAACCGTGGCAGCCACTTCGCGTAGAAGCCGCTCGCCTTCGCCGCCGCCCGGAACTTCGCGTCCGCGTGGGCGTGCGGGTTGGCCAGCTCGCCGGCCGCCTGCAGGTGGGCGTCCACCGCCTCCCGCGCGATGAACAGGTGCATGATCTCGGTCGATCCCTCGAAGATCCGGTTGATCCGCATGTCGCGGAGCATCTGCTCGGCCGGGATGGCACGTTCGCCCCGTGCGGCAAGGGACTCCGCGCTTTCATACCCGCGGCCGCCCCGGATCTGGACGAGTTCGTCGACCATCGTCCAGGCCTTCTCACTTGCGTACAGCTTGGCGATCGCCGCCTCGAGCCGGATGTCGTAGGTTCCGGCGTCGGCCATGTTGGCGGAGAGTTCGAGAATGCTCTCCAAGGCGTACGACGTGGCCGCGATGAACGAGATCTTGTGCGCGACCGCGGCGTGCTGGCCGATCGGTCGTCCCCACTGCTCGCGCTCGGCGGACCACTCACGCGCGATCTTCAGGGCCCACTTGCCGGCGCCGGCGCACAGTGCCGGGATCGAGAGCCGGCCGGTGTTGAGTGTCGTCAGGGCGATCTTGAGGCCCTGGCCCTCCTTGCCCAGCCGGTTCGCGGCAGGCACCCGCACCTGGTGGAAGCGGGTCACGCCGTTCTCGATGCCGCGCAGCCCCATGAAGGCGTTGCGGTTCTCAACGGTGATGCCAGGCGAGTTCGCTTCGACGACGAACGCCGTCACACCACCCCGGTGCCCCTCCCTCTCGGGCACCCGGGCCATGACGACGACCAGTTCGGCGACGACGCCGTTCGTCGTCCAGAGCTTCACGCCGTCCAGCACGTACTCCGAACCGTCCTCGGAGGGAATCGCGGTCATCGACAGCCGGGCCGGGTCGGAACCGACGTCGGGTTCGGTGAGCAGGAACGCGCTGATCGCGCCCCGCGCGCAGCGGGGGAGGAACTCGCGCTTCTGCTCCTCGGTCCCGAACATCTTGACCGGCTCGGGGACCCCGATCGACTGGTGGGCCGAGAGCAGCGCACCGATGCTCGGGTGGACCGAGCCGGCGAGCATGAGGCCCCGGCCGTAGTCGAGCATCGACAGCCCGAGGCCGCCGTACTCCTCGGGAATCTTCATCCCGAAGACGCCCAGCGCGGCCAAGCCCTTGGCGTACTCGTCGGGGATCCGGGACTCGCGCTCGATGACCTGGCCGTCGAGAGTCGCGCAGTACGCCTTGAGGCGTTCGAGGAAGGCCGCTCCCTTCGCCGCCTTGTCCTCCGGAACGCGAGGTGCCGGATGGACGAGGTCGAGGCGAAATCGGCCGAGGTACAGGTCCTTCGCGAAGCTCGGCTTGACCCAGGTGGCCTCGCGGGCCGCCTCGGCGACAGCGCGGGCGTCGACTTCGGAAACGCGGCGGGTCTGGCTCATGGCTTCTCACCCTTTCGCCTGTTGCTACCCACCAGTGTTACTCGCTGGTAGCACGCCGCCAAGCGCTTTCGTCAAACCTCCTGGCGATGCGTGGTGCGTCCGCATGGCGAGACGCTGCGGCAGGCGTCAACCGCGTGAGAGCGTGGTGACAAAGGCCGCCATTGACAGCTCGCCCCCTCTGCCCGATTCTGCCGAGAAGATGGCGGAATCACCGACATGTCTGTCTGACGTCGTAATCGGTGGGTAGGTGAGCAGGCATGGGGTCGCAGGGAACCGAGGGACCTGAGGGGTCGGCCGTGGCGACGATGGTGTCCCATCTCGACCTCGCACCGGGGATGCGTGTGCTCGAGGTGACGGCCGGCCCGACGCACCCAAGCGCGGAGCTGCACGACCATGTTCATCGCGGATCCGTCGACGTGATCCCGGTCGACCATCTCTCGGCCGGCCGCCTGTCGGCGCCGGACCTGGGACCGCCCGAGCGTGCCGGAGGCGGCTCTCCCACCGATCCAGCGTTGCCGGGCTGTACCGACTACGACCGCGTGCTGGTCAGTGTGCCGCTGGCGGTCGTTCCCTACGCTCTGGTCGAGTCCGTCCGCAACGGTGGCACCCTGCTCGTGCCGTGGGCAAACCCGCTTGCCGGACCGAGCCTGGCCAGGCTCACGGTTGAGGACGAACGTGCGTACGGACGGTTCGTCACTCCACTTCCAGCCATGGGCGAGCAGGCGGACGCTCGCGCCGGTGACCGCGCGAGCGACCGCAGAGGTGCGCACTCGGGCGAAGCCACAGCTGGTGAGAGCAACGTGTTCGACGTCCACGCCGACACGTTGCTTTCCGGCGCGCCCGCCTCCTGCGGACTCGACCCGGACGCCCTCTGGTCGGACCGCGATGCCCTGTTCGCGTTGGGAATGCAGCTTCCGGATCTCCGGTTCACCCAGGCCGAGTTCCCGGACGGATCCGGCCGGATCATGCGCTGGGTGTACGACCAGGACGCGTGGGCCGGCGTCAGCGTCTCCGCCGATGGCGGTGACCCGCACTGGGAGCACTACGGCCTCTCCACGTTGTGGGGAATGGTCGAGAAGGCGTACCGCTGGTGGGTCGACAGCGACCGTCCGTCGCCCGACCAGTTCGGTATGACAGTCGCGTCGTACGGACAGTTCGGCTGGCTCCGCGACCGGTACTCCGGCCGGATGTGGCGGCTCTGACGCGCTGCCGGGCCCTGAGACCATGACGCTTCGGCGGCTTCGGCGGCTTCGGCGGCTTCGGCGGAGGATCAGTGCGGGCCTGTCGTGACGGCGTTTCGCCTCGACGGTCCGGGTGGCTGTGACGTGTCCCGGCTCGGCACCACATGGTGCACCGTCGCGAGCACCATCACCATCACCATGCACGCGGTGCCGGCGATCCCCGCGGCTGCTCCGGAGTACGCGGCGAAGAGGCGGCGCCAGCTCAGGTTCTCCGGAGCGGGGTGAGGGGTCTGATCGGTGATGCCGAGCGCGACCGCCGCGACCGTGAGCATGGCCAGGCCGGCGACGAACAGCAGGGTCAGCGCGTACGGATGAGTGCCGTCTGACCAGGACGTCCCTGATGCCGGTGAACAATGCCTTTCCCTGCCGGACGGCGGAGTCGAGCGCTCTGACTCGCGCTCGGTGACGACCAGGACGAAACCGGCAGCCGCGGACCACGCACCGACGACGAGGAACGCGGCGACGGCGTCGCTCGGCCGGTGCCACCCCTCGGCGAGCGTGGCGATTCCGACGAGGGCGGCGTAGCAGGTGCCGGCGAGTGCCACCCCGCCACGGAGCCGCGGCGGTAGGACGAGCACCGCGGCGACCGCCATCGAGGCGGCGACCGTGGTGTGCCCACTGGGCAGGCTGTTGAGGTTGGTCTCCACCCCCTCGACGCCCAGATCCGGTCGTTCGATGACTGAGCGTTTCAGCAGCTGGGTGGTGACGTTGGCGCCCACGATGAGCAGGGTGGCGACGACGGCGAGCCGGTACCGACGTCGGGCGAGCGCGACGAACCCGATGGTGACCGTCGCGGCGATGACGGAGACCACCGTGATGGTGTTGAGGGCCCTGGTGACCAATCCGTCGACCCTGGTCTGTCCGATGGATCTGCCCAACAGGGCCACCGCGTCGAGGGTCTGACCGCCCGCGGTGCGTACGAACACCCACCAGATAACGGCAAGCGCCCCGACCTGGGCGAACGCCAACAAGACCAGCCAGACGGCAAGTGGCCAGCGGGTGCGGGACGGCATACCGCCACGCTAGACGAGCCTGCGCGCGAGAAGTGCCACCATCGACGCCGTGGCACAATCGTCCGTGTTCGGCGCATGCGGGTCCGGCTGGGGGGTTTGGGCCCGGTCAAACGTCTGGCGGAAACCGGCTCTGCCGGTCCAGGGGAGGGACCACCATGGAGCGCCGCAAGGTGCCCACGCTGTCGACGCAGGAGCGCACGATCATTCTCGTGGGCGTGATCGCGGCCGCGATGGCCACGACGTTCGTTCTGGCCGCCGTCTTCGCCAGCAGCGGGTCGAGCACACAGGCACGTCTGGACGCCACGGCGGCGACGCCCACCGCGTCGACCACACGGGCGACACCCGCTGCCGACTCCGCACGTACTCGCAGCACCGCGAGGGCGACCTCACCCTCACCCACCGCGTCCCGTCGGTCCTCCGCGGCAGGTGTCGCACCGGATCGCGGTCGTGACCGGCCCACCGTGACCTTCCGGCCGGCGAGCAGCTGGGACGACGGATACGTGGGCGTCGTCACGATCACCAACACGACCGCGGCACCGTTGACGTGGCAGCTCAGCTTCGAGCTCCACGATGCCGAGATCGACGACGTGTGGCAGGCCACCCTGGACCAGTCCGACTCCGGTGTCGTGGTCGCGCAGGGCCTCGACTACAACGCGGTCGTCGCGCCCGGCGAACGAGTGGAGTTCGGCTTCCGCGCCGAGGGCACCGACCGACCACGGGTCGGTGACTGCACCCTCAACGGCCAGTCCTGCCGCATCCGACGCGGCTGACTGACAGAGCTTTGCTCGCCGGGCAGACGAGCCTCTCCTGAGCGGTGAATGACCACGCTGCCCATGCCTGTACCACCATGCACAGGTGTCGACGCCTGTCTGGATACCGCAGACTCACTCAGCGTGGTCATTTGCGCGGGACAGGCATGGGCAGCGTGGTCATTTGCGCGGGACAGGCATGGGCAGCGTGGTCATTCGCCCGGCTTTGCGGCGGTCAGGCATGGGCAGCGTGGTCATTTGCGGCGGCCGTCAGGTCCAGGTCACGGTCACGCCATCGCCAACCTCCCCGGACGTGGCGCGGACGAGCTGCAGACCGGCTTCCGTCCACACCTCGGCCGGCCCGTCGACGGCGAGCTTCCGGTCGGACTCGAACGCCGCGACAAGAGAGCCTTGACGCGGAGTGAACCGCACCGAATCCCCTTGCAGGGAAGCGATCTCACTCGTGGCATAGGCGAGCCGCGCACCGTCGAACGCCAGGTCGACCGGCAGCATGAGGCCACGCCGTCCCGGCAGCGAAACCTGATGCCCGCCGAACAGCGGCCGGCCGTTCTCGGTCAGCCCGAAGACCGCGTCGTAGCCCTCGAGGTTCAACGCGTGGATGAAGCGCTCGCCGGCGTCGTTCGCGGTCGAGGTGATGAGCAGGCTCGCCCGTTCGGCGTCGTGGCGCAGGGCTGGCGCGCAGCCCAACCGTTCGACGGCACTGCGGTAGAACCCGATGTCGCTACCGGGATAGCTGGTGGTGAGGACGACCGCCCGGCCGTTGCCGACGGGAATGTCGAAGCCGCATCCGTGGCCGGAGTCGTACTCATACACCACGACGTCACCGCGCTCGGCGTCGAAGAGTTGCGCGTAGGAGACCGCCACCTCCGGGCGCGGTGCCGCCCAACCCCTGGCGCAGACCGAGAGGAAGTACGCATGGTCGCCCTGACGGAAACCCTGCGGGACAAGGCCGAGCGCGTCGCGCAGGACCGTGCACTCCCGACCTTCCAGGTCGTACGACGGAACCTCGCCGACGAGCAGCAGCTTCCCGCCACCGGACAGGTACGCCGCGAGCGACTCCTGTACCCGCGCGTCGAGATAGCGCGCGGTCGCGAGCACCAGAACGGGTACGGCCTCCGTCCCGAGGGGTGTGTTCTGCAGGTCGACAGCACCGTGCCGGTAGCCGGCGAGCAGCAGCGCGCGCGCCATCAGCTGGCCCGGTCCGCCGAACCGGTACCGGGAGAGGTTGTCGACGATCTCCCGCATCGCCGTGCCCTGCGGGTAGACCGACTCGGTCATGAAGTAGTCGGGGATGAACCCCATCGCGAGGTCGTCGTGTTCCTCGTCCATCGTGGCGAGCTTCGCCGCGACCGCGCGCACGGCGTGCACGACCTCGGCCGTACGCGGATATGTCAACCCCAGTTGGCCTTCCGGGCCCACCGGCGCTCCCACGCCGTGCCGTTCGCCGGTGAAGCTGATCCGGTCGTTGCCGTCACCGACCGGCATGTCGAGGCGTGGGTTGATGCCGCCTGCGAACAGGTAGTAGTTGATCAGCCGGTTGCCCTGGGCAACGCAGAGCCGGGTCTTGAGGTCGATCGTCGAGGGGTCGTGCAGGTGGGTGAGGTCGCGACCGTAGTCACCGTCCCCGGCTTCGAACTCGAGCGACGTGAGCGGCTGGTCGGAGTCCTGCACGGCGTCGCCGAACGCGTTGATCAGGTAGAGGTCCGCGGCGTTACGGGTCGTGAGGTCGCCGAGGTAGTGGTCGGAACCGGCCAACATGCCGGGTAGCCCGGAGTAGCTGTCCATCAGTTGGCTGATGCCGATCGGGTAGTCCCAGGCGCGTCCGTGTCCGGTGCCATGGATGTTGACGAAGAACGGGACGCCCGTGACGCCTTCGGCCTCGGCGTACTCCCGCAGCGTCGCGAAGTAGCGCGCGAACCGATCGCGCATGTAGGTGCCGAGATCGGCCATCAGGGCGGGTGCGTAGTCCTCGCGCGGCGACCTGATGCCTTCGGCGCGTGCGGCGGCGTCGGTGAGGTCGAAGGGGTAGCGCGCGGCGAGTGCGTCCGCGTCATACCGCTGACCCAACCAGCGGGCGAGGTCGTCCAGCAGGTGGTCGGTGAGGTCGGGGGAGTTCGTCACCCATGACAGCATCCCGACCTCGTTGTCGAGTTGGACGCCGATGATGGGCCCACCGTTCGTCACCAGGCGCGATGCCAGCACCGGCATGACCGCGGCGTACCACTTCCTGGCTTCGGCGAGGTACGCCGGCGCGAGGTAGTCAACAGTGCGGCTCGTCACCCGCGCTCCGTCCCAGGTCACCGGGTGGATCTCGGGGTTCTCGGTGTAGAGCCGGAACGGCAGGCCCTCGTTCTTGAGCTCGGCCATCAGGAACGGCCCGGGACGGGCGAGGAAGTACAACCCGCGTTCGGCGCACATGTCGATGAACGCGCCGAGGTCGAGCTCTGGCCGGGTCCGGCCATCGAGGTCGAAGCTGCCGTCGGGCTTCTCGTGACAGAGCCACGGAATGTACGACGCCGCGGTGTCGCAACCAGCCGCCACGAGCTTGTCGAGTCGGTCCCCCCAGTCCTCGCGGGCCAGGCGGAAGTAGTGCACCTCCCCACCGAGCAGGACGCGAGGTGAACCGTCGATCACGATGCGCTTGCGGCTGATCTCGATCACGAAACGCTCCTTCACAGCCTCTTGCGGGTGCATTGCTCGGTCGTTACGATCCTGAAAACTTTGCACTGCAAACGTTTACCGCAACACGTTACACGGCCGCCTGACCGGCCTGTGAACGTCGACAGGATGGCGATGGGCAAACGAGGTCCGACCTTGCACGAGATCGCGGCGGATGCCGGGGTCTCGATCGCGACCGTGTCGCGGGTCGCGCGAGGAGTGGGCCAGGTGTCACCCGCCACCCGGCGCAAGGTCCAGGAGGCGATCGACAAGTACCACTTCCGGCCGAGCCACGCCGGACGCGCGCTCGTCGAACGTCGGCACTCCGCGCTCGGCATCGTCTTCCCCGGCTTGTCCGGGCCCTACTACTCCGATGTCATCAACGGCTTCGAGGAAGAGGCCATCAACGCCCGAGTGAGTGTCCTCATCATGGGCACACACTTCCTGCGGCAGTCCGTCGACATGGTCCTCGACATGGCCGACCGCGTGGACGGTCTCGCGGTCATGGGCGGAGTGATCCCGGAAAAGGCCGTCCGTCGCCTCACCGACCGCGGTGAACCCGTTGTCCTGTTGGCGAGCGGCCCGATGGTCGGCGTTGCGACCGTACGTACGGAGAACACCGCCGCAATGGCGCGGCTCACCACCCACCTGCTGGCCGACCACGGCTACGAGCAGCTGGTCTTCGTCGGCAACCCCGACGGGTCACCGGACGCCACTGCGAGGTGGCAGGGTTTCCTGCAGGCGCACAGGCGTACCGGGGCCGAACCCCCAGGTGAGCCGATCCGGACGGGACTCCAACAGTCACACGGGTTCATCGCTGTCAGCAGGTTGCTCGACGACGGCGAGCAACCACGCGCGATCGTCTGTGCGAACGACGAAACCGCCCTTGGCGCCGTCGTCGCCGTCATGGACCGCGGGCTGCGGGTGCCCGAGGACATCGCGGTCACCGGGTTCGACGACATCCCGATGGCTGGGCTCATGGCGTCCGGCCTCACCACCGTCCACCAACCCATGCGGGAGCTCGGCGCCGAGACGGCGCGACAACTCCTTCGCCATGTGGAGGGACAGATCGATGCGTCACTCGACCGCGTGCTCGAGACGCAGGTCGTGATCCGCGGCAGCTGCGGCTGCGGTGCGGACGAGTACGGGGATGCACGGCTCCACGGGGGATCGTTAGCAAAGCGATCCAGGAGGACTACGTGAATAGACGAGCTCGGGCACGATGGACGGTCGCCGGCTTGCTGTCACTTGCGGTGACGGTGGCGGGCGCCGCGTGTGCTTCGCCAGGTAGTGAGCAGAAGCCGGAATCGGCCGCCAAAGGCATGATCCCCCAGCTCAGCCTTGGGAAGTTCAGCGAGCTGGAAACCCCGCAGCGCATCTTCAATCCGTATCTACCGACCACGAGCACCACCTCGTGGACCTTCGAGTCGTTGTTCGACATCAACGAAATAAGCTGTGAGGCCAAGCCCCTGCTGGGCACGTCGCACGAGTGGCAGGACCCGGCCACTCTCGTCGTCGAAACCCGATCGGGAGTGAAGTGGTCCGATGGGCAGCCGTTCAGCGCAAAGGACGTCGAGTTCACGTTCAACATGCTCAAGGCCGCGCCGGCGTTCGACTTCCAAGGTCTCTGGCAGAAGCTCGAGAGCGTCACCGCGGACAGCGACAGCCAGGTGACGTTCTCCTTCAAGGATGCCGCGGTACCGACGTTCAACCAGATTGCCGAAGGCGTGCCGATCGTCCCTGAGCACATCTGGTCGAAGCAGGACGACGTGGAGAAGTTCACCAACCCGGATGCCGTCGGGACTGGTGCGTTCAAGGTCAAGAGCATCAACCCACAGCAGCTCATCCTCGAACGCAACCCGGACTACTGGCAGGCGGACAAGATCAAGGTCCAGCAGCTGAAGTTCACCAAGCCGACCGGTAGTGCCGAGGTCGAGAAGCTCCAGCTCAGTCGGGGAGAGTTCGACTGGGCTGCGATGTTCGTACCGGACATCGAGAAGACCTATGTCGCGAAGGATCCCGAGCACAACAAGTACTGGTTCGCCTCGGGCGGCAACATCAGCCTCTACATGAACCTCACCAAGAAGCCGTTCGACGACGTGGAGTTCCGTCGCGCGCTGACCTACGCGATCGACAAGGACGAGATCAAGGAGAAGCCGCAGTTCGGCTATGTCGAGACCGCGAGCCAGACCGGTCTGACCTACTCCCTGCACGACGAGTGGATGGCGCCGGGCATCGAGGACAAGGGCTACGTGCCCTTCGATCCTGAAGAGGCCAAGCGGATTCTCGCCGAAGCGGGATACGAGGCCGGCCCTGGCGGCAAGTTGCTCGGCAAGGACGGCAAGCCGCTGCCCTCCTTCACGTTCAAGGTGCAGGCCGGCTGGGTCGACTGGATCCAGGCGGCGCAGATCATCGAGAAGAACCTCAAGGCCATCGGCATCACCATGAGGGTGCAGAACTCCAACCCCGATGTGGTGGGGGAGGACGTCGGGTCCGGCAACTTCGACATGGCGTTTGGCGTGTTCGGCGGCGACTGCAACCTCTACAGCGCCTACCACGACCCGTTCGCAAGCAGCCAGACCGCGCCGATCGGTAAGCCGGCGCCGACCAACATGATCCGGTGGAAGGACGCCGAAACCGACGAGCTGCTCGACCAGCTCGTCAAGGCCGAAGATGAGGCCGCACAGAAGGAGATCGTGCACGGACTCCAGCAGATGATGGTGGAGAAGGTGCCGACCATCCCGCTCTGGTACGGCGCCAAGTGGTTCGAATACCGCACGGAAAATGCGGTGGGGTGGCCCAGCGAGGAGGATCCGTACGCCGGGTCGGGTGACTCCCTCGAGATCATGACTCACCTGCGTCCCCCGGGAGACAGCGGTAGCTGAGGATCCTGGACATGAGGCCGGGCGGCATCCGGCCGGCCTCATGTCGGTCGCCCAGACACTCGGCCGCTGCGCAGGCGGACCCGAGGCTGTGCTCGTAGCGTTGGGCACAGCTCGGGCCCGCCGCCTGCGAGGTCGTCGTGCGCTCTGGACAACACGCGAATCCCGCGACAGGGCGACCAAGGGAGTGCGAGCTAT
Source organism: Actinopolymorpha sp. B11F2 (assembly GCF_040195635.1). Taxonomy (NCBI): domain Bacteria; kingdom Bacillati; phylum Actinomycetota; class Actinomycetes; order Propionibacteriales; family Actinopolymorphaceae; genus Actinopolymorpha; species Actinopolymorpha sp. B11F2. Next base: position 69,808 of record NZ_JBEFTX010000016.1, read on the forward strand.
GAGAGCGCGAGCAATGAGAGGGAGCGCATGCGCTATTTCTTGAGCCGATTGGGCTTCTTCGTCCTGACGTTGTGGGCGGCCGTGACGCTGAACTTCATCATCCCTCGCCTGCAGCCCGGTGACCCCGCGAAGAACATGGTCCAGCGGCTCACCGGTCAGACCGAGGCGGTCGATCCCGCCGCCGTGAAGGCGGTCCAGATCATGCTCGGACTGCCGACCGGCTCCCTTTTCGAGCAGTACATCGAGTACCTCAAAGCCCTCGCTCATCTGGACTTCGGGGTCTCCTACACCTACTTTCCGTACAGCGTGACGCACGTCATCGTCCAGGCGCTGCCCTGGACGATCGTGCTGGTGGGCGTCACCCACGTGCTGGGATTCATCATCGGCACGTTTCTCGGTGCGGCCGCAGCATGGAGGCGCAACACCAAGTTCGACGCCGTGGTCAGCCTGGGCTCGACCTTCCTGGGAACCATTCCGTTCTTCTGGACAGCGCTGATCCTCATCTATGTGTTCGCGTTCTCCGTGCAATGGTTCCCGCCCGTCGGGGGCTACAGCGGAGCGATCGAGCCTTCGCTGTCGTGGCCCTTCCTGTACGACGCCCTCTATCACAGCCTGCTGCCCGGACTCGCGTTGCTCCTCACGGCGCCGATCGGCTGGATCCTGCAGATGCGCAACAACATGGTGCACACGCTCGGGGAGGACTACACGCGGTTGGCCCAGGCAAAAGGGCTCCGGACGCGTCGGGTGATGCTGACCTACAGCGCCAGACTTGCGATTCTGCCCAATGTCACCGGCTTCGCCCTGGGCCTCGGCGCGATTCTCGGCGGCACGCTCATGGTCGAGATGATCTTCGGATATCCCGGCATGGGGCAGCTCTTCTTCACTGCGATCACCAACCGCGACTATCCGCTGATGCAGACCATCTTCCTTTTCACCACGATCGGTGTGCTGCTCGCCAACCTCTTCGCGGACATCCTGTACGGCATCCTCGACCCGCGGGTACGACGGGAGGCACAGGCATGACCACCCCTTTCGGCCAGGTGCAGACGGCTGAGGAGTCCAGCGCCGAGATCGCCCGCGAAGCCGCCGTGGTTCGCGCGTCACGGATGCCTCGGTGGCTCACCATCCTGTGGGCCAACAAGAAGAGTCGGCTCGGTCTCATCGTGTTGGGCATGTTCGTGCTCGTGGCCGTCCTGGCGCCGCTGGTGGCGCCCCACGATCCGCGGGTGAGCGACTTCGCGGGGACCCTTCCGCCCAGCGCGACGCACCCGCTGGGTACGACGGCCAACGGGAACGACATCCTCTCGCAGTTGGTCTACGGTGCTCGCACGTCGATCGTCGTCGGACTCCTTGCCGGCCTTCTGGTCACCCTCATCGCCTTGCTGATCGGACTGACCGCCGGCTATCTGCAAGGCGTTGTCGATGAGGTCCTGTCCTTCCTCATCAACCTTGCGCTGGTCGTGCCCGTGTTGCCCCTGATGGTCACGTTGGCGGCGTACTCACCAGAAGGCGTACGCGGACTCTGGCTGATCATCTTCGTGATCTCGGTGACCGGCTGGGCGTGGGGAGCACGGATCAAGCGAGCACAGATTCTCACCCTCCGGGCACGTGACTACATCACAGCCGCAAAGTTCGCCGGCGAGGGCATGGGTCGGATCGTCTTCGCCGAGATCATGCCGAACATGATGTCGCTCGTGGTGGCGGGATTTCTCGGTGCGGCCGGTGGTGCGATCGGGGCCGAAGCGGGCCTTGCGTTCCTCGGCCTCGGGGATCCGACCACGGTCAGCTGGGGAACCATGCTCTTCTGGGCGAACAACTCCGGAGCCATGTCGACCGGACAGTGGATCTGGTTGGGAGCTCCCGGGCTGGCGATCGCATTCCTGTTGACGTCGTTGACGCTCGTCAACTTCGGTGTGGACGCCCTGAGTAACCCACACTTGCGGGAAGGGTGACACTGGTGACGACAGTCCAGTCGAGGCCGAGCACGTCGAGTCTCATCGACATCCGCGAGCTGTCGGTGTCCTATGGCGCCACCCGAGCGGTGCGGGAGGTCTCGTTCCAGATCGGCGATGGCGAGTTCGTCGGCCTGCTCGGGGAGTCGGGAAGCGGCAAGACCACACTCGGCAACGCAATCCTGCGGCTGCTTCCCGCGCCTGGCACGATCAGTGGCGGCACCATCAGCTTCCTGGGAAACGACATCACCACCGCTTCGCAGGAGGAGTTGCGAAGGCTGCGGTGGCGCGAGATGTCGACCGTGTTCCAGAGCAGCATGAACTCTCTCAACCCGGTGTTGACCATCGAGACGCAGTTCCGCGACGTCATCGAGGAACACACGTCGACCCGCGGGTCGGACGTCCGGCGACGGGTCGCCGAACTGCTCGAGACCGTGATGATCGACCCGTCGTACATGCGGTTCTATCCGCACGAGCTCTCCGGTGGGATGAAGCAGCGGGTCGCGCTCGCGTTGGCCCTCGCGCTGGAACCGCGGTTCGTCCTGCTCGACGAGCCCACCACGGGCCTCGACGTGATCGTGCAACGATCGATCCTGGACAACGTACGAGCCCTGCAACGCAAGCATGGCTTCGCGGTCCTGCTCATCAGCCACGATCTGGGCACGGTGATGGAGGTCTCCGACCGGGTGATGGTGATGTACGCCGGCAAGATCGTCGAGGACCAGACCTCGGCGACGATGCTGGCCGAGCCGATGCATCCGTACACCCGCGGGCTGTTGGGCGCCTACGCCGATCCGCGGTCGGAGACGGTGGAGATCGCCTACATCCCGGGACGGCCGCCGGACCTGTCGCTGCCCGGGAGTGGGTGTCTCTTCGCGCCTCGCTGTCAAGAAGCGATTGACAGGTGCAGCGTCGACGAGCCGGCGCTGCTGGCGATGGGCCCGGGCGAGGCGGCATGCCACGTCGCCGAGGCGGGTTACGCCGGGGGAGACGGGCTGCGTGAGGGCGCACTTCGGGCGGGAGAGATCTTCACCAAGTCAGTCAACCGCGAGGCCCGGATCGACCAGCGTACGCCGATTCTGGAAGTCGACGGCGTGCACAAGCAGTACCGCACCCGGCGTGGGTTCAAGGTCACCACGACCGACGCCTTGATCGACGTGTCGCTCACCCTGCGGGCGGGAACCGTGACGGCGTTGGTCGGCCAGAGCGGTAGCGGAAAGACGACGCTCGCGCGGATGGTCACCGGTGTCGAACGCCCGACGACTGGCACGGTGAGTTTCGGCGACCTGCGGGTCGACCGGCTTCGCGGCCGCGGTCTCCGGGCGTACCGCAAACACATCCAGCTCGTCTTCCAAGATCCGTTCGCCGCCCTGAACCCGACCCACACCGTCGGGTACACCCTGAGTCGCCCGTTGGCGAACTACCGCGACGTTCGACGCCGCGATCTGGCGGGCCGGGTCGCGGACCTGCTGGAGTCCGTCGGGCTCTCGCCGGCCTCGATGTACGTCGACAAGTACCCGCACCAGCTGTCCGGCGGGCAGCAACAGCGGGTCGTGGTGGCGCGGGCGCTCGCGCCGGATCCGGAGATCATCGTCGCCGACGAGCCGATCTCGATGCTCGACGTGTCGATCCGGGCGGAGATTCTGGAGCTTCTCGACGGGCTCGTCCGCGAACGTGGTATCGCGATGCTCTACATCACCCACGACCTGCTCAGTGCGCGGGTGCTGGCTGACGAGGTGTTCGTCCTCCACCAGGGCAAGCTTGTCGAAACCGGACCCACACTGCAGGTGATCCGCGAAGCACGTGACGACTACACCCGCAAGCTGCTCGACGCCATCCCGAACCCGTTCGCCGCACAACGTGGATAGACGTGGCAGGGAAGCGTGGGTACGCGGTGCGGGCCGGCGCACCGCGAGTGCCATGATCAAGCGCGGGAAATCGGGGGATTTGCCGGGACAGATTGCCCGGTATCCCACGCATGATCATGAACCCACTCGCTTGCCGGCCTGCGCCCCCGCCTCCAAGCGCTGGCGGGACTACTACCGCCCTCTGCCGGACGGGCTGGCCACCGCTGCCATACCACGTGCTGAGGCCACGGCCGCGGACATGCCGACCCCGCCCGCTACGGCCTGCCGCCGCGGCTTTGGCGCCGGCGGCGGGAATGCGGGTGATCCTCGGGCGCGTTGACGATATGGTGGGCTCGTCGGAACGGTTCGTCCGTCCTCGGCGGGTTTGACAACTCAACAGGGGGGTGAATGGTTTCGACTTCGCTCGATCGCTTCAGGAGAAGCGGGCCGAGGACCCAGGGTCATCTCGTTAACGATCCTTGGAAACCAATAACTGCCGATTCCAAGCGCAGTGACTTCGCCCTCGCCGCTTAAGGCGAGCTAACGCGAAGGGTCAGCCCGGGGACGCCTCCGACCCGGATCCTGGCCTCATGAAGGAGGCTCACCCGCACGGATCGGCCGCGGGGCCGTGCGGGGACATTCACTGCGGCTGGGCCTGTCGGCGACTTGCCTGCGAGAGCGCCGGGGCCGAGTAACACGACTATGCAGGCTGCGCCCGGAGAAGTCCTGGAACATCGACGAAGGACGCGGGTTCGAATCCCGCCACCTCCACCGTGTGAAAGCCGCGGCCGGCACCTGCCGGCCGCGGCTTTCGCGTGTGCGCCGCTGCTTGCCTGAGCGACGACCGTCAGCTGGCGCAGATCGTGACCGCCGTGAGGTCGTTCGCCGACAGTGACTCGACGTTCTTCGCGGTGATCCTCGTAGACGAGCGGGCCGTACGACCTGGGTCTGCGACCAACTGCGCCAACATCGCTTCGAAGATGACGGTGTGGTCCGTCTCGTCCTGCTTGGAGAAGCCAGCGCAGTGGGCGATCGTGTCGCCGGGGCAGGAGATGATCTTGACGGATGTGGTGCCGGACTGCCGGCTGACCACCTCGTAGCCGTCCGGAGCGACCGCGTACACGGCAACCCCCGGCATCCGTGTCCGTACTCCGGCCCGCCAGCACCAGGTCGGCGACACTGCCGTCGGTCAACCCGGCGGGCACCACGACGGCTGCGACCAGTCCGGCCGCGATGCCGAGCAGGGCCAACCGGGTGACGCTTCGTGCCTTCATGATCTGCTCCCACTCGCTCGAGGCTTGGGTGATGTTCCCCGTACGCCAGAAGTCGTCGAGGGGTTCTCAATCGGGTCGGATCCGCGGGTCCCAGTCGGGCGTAACCGAAACAAGATCAGCCGGACCTGTGGGTGAAACGGTCGTGCACTTTGGCGGGGGGATTATGAGCAATGTCCTGGTAGCGGTCGCCGTGAGCGTCCTCGTCATGCTCGGCGGCTGTTCCGATCGTCAGGACCGGTCGTCGAGTGGGCTTCCTGCGGCGGACCGCACGGCGTCCCCCTCGACGACATCGGCGCCCGCCACAGCCACGCCCGGCCCGCCTTCGCAAGTTCCCCGGACAGGGTCGCCGTCGGCCCGCGGGACGGCGACGCCGCAGTCCGAGCCCGCGCCTCCACGTGTCACTCCGCGGGAGGCAGATCCCAAGCTAGGTGTCGGATCCCTCCGGCGTGGTTCGCAGGGCGAGGCGGTCAAAGGGCTGCAACGTGACCTGAACGCCGTCATGGGATGCGGATGGCTGGCCGTCGACGGCGACTTCGGGCCGCTGACCGAGTCAGCCGTACGGGTCTTCCAACAGACATTCGGGCTTGTCGTCGACGGCGTCTACGGCCCGCAGTCGGCCGCGATGATGACGTTACTGAGAGGCGACGGGCCAGGTTGCCCGTAGCCCGTCATCGTCCGGTGGTCAAACGTACGCAGAATCCTTCGGAGGTACGGGCCGCGTCCACGTGGTCGGAGAGCCGCCGGGCGAGCCAGAGTCCCTGGCCTGGCTCGGCGGCGTCGGAGGAACCGGGCAGGTATCCGGCGAGGGGGTCGTTGAATCCGGTGCCGTGGTCGGTGACGGTGCACAGGAGCCGTTCCGGCGAGGTCCACAGCCGGACCGACACCGGCCTGCGCCCGTGGCGGACGGCATTGGTCGCGACCTCGTTGATGGCGTAGACGAACTCCGCCACGGAGCTCTTCGGAACGGCCGAACCGGCCAGGCAGGCGCGATGGATCCTCCGCCGCGCGTCCGCGAGGTTGGTGAGGTCGGGGATGTGCACGTCCGGTGGAGCGGACGCCAGGGGATCGGGTCCGGGTGGGGGCATGCTGCGCAGGAAGTCGGTGGGGTCCACGTACTGCGGGTTCGCGATCCGCTCCTTCGTCGTCATGAGGTGCGGGTGGGTGCGTTCGCCGGCATGCACGATCTCCTCGGGGAGTACGCGGGTGTCGTACATGCAGACGCCCCACAAGGGATACCGTGCCAACGCCTGGTTGATGACCGACTCGAAGCGCGCCCATTCCGCCCACTGCGCGGGCGTGGGACCGAAGTCGACCTCCCCGACTCCACGCACCTGGCTGATGCCGGCGTCAACCTCGGCTTGCAGGGTCTCCTGGTACCACGCGATCGTTGCGGCGGGTCGGCCGCTGGAACCGGGCCGGGGGAAGCACACGACGCGCGGATCGTCGTCGAGCGCGGTGGTGAGCAACCGGTTGATGTGGTCGCGACATTCCACCAGGACGGTCTCGTCCCGGGCGAGACCTTCTGAAAGGAACGGAACCGCAGCGGTGAGCAACTCGTCGTCAGAGGCGTAGAACAGGGCGTCGTGTACGTAGTTGGACGGCTTGGGCTTGGTCATAGTGCCGCCTCCCCCGCCAGTTCGACGCGGACGCGCCGGTCGACTCCGAGGGCCCGGATGAACCACTCGATGTCGGTAGGTGGCGCGACGAGCAGCACCCTGCCCCCGCAGGCGCGGAAGCCCTGCGTGCCTTCGACGAGGGCACGCGCGGCGACAACGCTGAGGAAGGTGACCCGACTCAGGTCGAGCCTGAGCACACCGGGCGAATCCGTCCCGGCCGCGCGAAGGACCGCGGCGAGCAGGTCGGAGGTCGAGGCATCGAGCTCGCCGGCGAGGACCAGGTGGTCGGACTGGCCACCGGTGTGCAACTGGGACGCGCGGACGCCTCTCACATGGGTGGATGCCACCTCATGGAGACGGTCGTCGGTCAGCATCGCCCGGTCGTACTGGCACAGTGCCGAAACCGGGTGGGTCCGGCACATTTCCTCCATGGCGGATTCCAGTTCGTGGTGCCTCGTCTTGGGAAGAATCGACAGTGCGGCGTTGGCCTCAGCTGACAGCCGAACCGCCCGATAGCCCTCGGCAAGTGCCATTTCGACGAGCGGTAGCTGACCATCGGGTGAATAAAATTCGTGAAGTGGCAGCAATTCGAATTGCTTGCGTCGGAGAGCGCCGTTGATGTTGATGTTCTGGTTCGCCAGCAGCGTCAGAATTGAGCGGGCCGGCGGCTCGTCCTCGAGTTGGGTGTAGATGATTTTCTCGTCGCGCTTCAGGCCATGCCGTACCCACGCGGCGAGTTCGAGATGCCGCTCCGGCTCCGTCTGGTGCAGCAGCAGAAGGTGGCCGTCCCAGCCGAGAGCGCTTTGGAGTTCCTCGCTAAACACCACAGCTTTTACCCGTTTCGTGGCGTGACGCGGAGCCTGTGCCTCACGCTGTCACTAGCATACGACGCTCACCTGAGCGTGACAGTGACTGCCAGGCCCAGCCGATTGGTTCATCGCCTTCGTGCCTGCCGTTACCTCTTCGAATCGTCAGCGGGCTCACCCCGGGTGGATGACATTTTCGCTCCGGAATATCGCCAACCTGAGGGCGCCGATCCGTGAAAATGGATGAGGTTCTTGTCGGATCGACAACGGAGATCTCGTCGTACGCACGCATTCAGTCCGGTCGTACGACCTGAGGGGACGCCAGCAAAGGCGACCCGCACCAAAAGGGGGCGAAAGCGATGCCGTCTGATCCAGTCTCGGGTGGCTCGACCGGATCGGGACGCCCGTCCGAACCGTCCCGGCCCAGCTCGGACGAAGCGCCGCACGGCACCCGCCGTGACATCCCGGAACAGACATCTCCGCAGCAGTCGTCCGGAAGCGAACGACGCGCGGCCGAAGGGGCCATTCCCGCTCAGGACGAACGCGGACGGGAACAGCCGAGAGCGCGGGACCGCAACCGTCGTCCGCCGACGACCGGCCGCGGCCCGAGTCGCGGCATGGCGACCGTGCTGTTGGCGATGGGCGACAGTTGGGGTTCGGTCATGTTCCTCGGCGTCGCGAGCATCGTGCTGGGCGTGCTCGTGATGGTCTGGCCGGGGGCGACGCTCGGCGTGGTCGCGATCCTGGTGGCCCTGCAGATCCTGCTTTTCGGCGTGTACTGCGTGGCGCACGCCATCACCGCGGAAGACGGTGAGGGGGGCGGACGCGTCCTGGCCGCTGTGATGGGTGTGGTGGCCCTCATCGTCGGCGTGCTCGCCCTGCGCGACCTGACCCACACGGTCGTGGCGCTGGCGACTCTCCTCGGGTTGTTCTGGATCGCCGTCGGCGTCATCACCGTCATGTTGGCCTTCTTCGGACGGGCCCGACCAGGGCGTGGCCTCACGGTCCTCTCCGGGTTCCTCGCGATCGCGGCCGGGATCGTCGTCCTCGTCTACCCGAGCCCGTCGTTGGTCGTCCTGACGGTGATCTTCGGCTGCTGGCTGGTGGTGTTCGGTGCGCTCACCGCGGGTGTCGCGTGGCAGATGCGGCGCGTCGGGAGAGGCGACGGCCGGACCCCGAACCAGCACGCGGTAGCTACCGGCTGACGTGGCCGGCTCCGTCCGTACAGGTTCTGTCCGGACCGGTCGCGTCCGGAAGGAGACCGACTACGCCGGTGCCGTCTACGGATCGCTTCTCGCCGCCGCGGTGGTGGTGGGCGCGGGCGCCGATGGCACCCCGCTCGCGCCGACGGATCTGGCGATCGCCCTGGTCGGGACCGGCGTGGTGTTCTGGGCCGCCCACGTCTACGCACGCGTGGTCGGGGAGCGGCCGCGCTCGGGTTCACCAGGCGCCGGTTCGCGGAGTGACTCGCGAACTGAAGCTGTCAGTCTGACCGCGCAGCGAGTGGGTGACGTCGCCCGCAGGGAGTGGCCGATGGTCGAGGCTGCTCTGCCGCCGGCGGCGGTGGCGCTGATCGGCGGTTTCGCCGGCTTCTCGGCCGGGGCGGTGACGTGGGCCGCGCTCGGGATCGCCGTGGCTGGCCAGGTCGGGTGGGCGATGGTCGCGGCGGCGGCCGCGGGAGTACGCAGGCGAGGGGTCGCCGCCTCCGGCGTGGGCAACCTGGTGCTCGGCCTGCTGATCGTCCTGCTGGAGGTGGGCCTGCACTGAGACCTCGTAAGCGCTGCGCCCAAGCGCCGCGAGAGTGTCCGGAGGATGAATGCTGTGACACGTTCGGGCTCGGGTGATGGCCACCTGTCGGCGGGCTCCGGTTGGATGGGAGCCATGAGACTTCGCGTCCCCTTTGCCGTACGAAGACTGGTCGTCGCCGTCGCTGTTGTCGCCGTGACGGCGGTCCTGGCAGCCGTGCCCGCGACCGCGGCTCCGGCGGAGTCCGCGGAACGCCCGGACCGGACGCCCGTCCGCGTCCTCGGCGAGGAGACCATCCCGAAGGGCCTCGCCGTCGACGGGATGCCGATCGGCGAGTTGTCCGGGATCGACTACGACGCCCGCAACGACCTGTGGTATGTCATCTCGGACGACTCCGAGGAAGCACCGGCACGCTTCTACACCGCCGACCTCGACCTCGATGCCCACGGCCTGTCACGGGTGCGCTTCGTCGGCGCCACCCGGATCCTGCGCACGGACGGCACGCCGTTCCCGCCGCTCGCGAGCGACGACTCCGAAGTGGCCGATCCCGAGGCGATCCGGCTCGACCCCCGCAGCCGCACGCTCTACTGGTCGAGCGAGGGCAAGCGGGACGTTCCCACCGACGGCTCACCGGCGGCGCTGGTCGATCCGTGGGTACGCCAGATGACACTCGGCGGGCGGCACCTTCGTGAGTTCGGCCAGCCGTCGCAGTTCACGATGAGCGCCGGGGAGCAGGGCCCTCGCCGGAACGCCGTCCTCGAAGGGCTGACGCTGACCGCCGACCGCCGGGAGCTCGTGGCTTCCCTCGAGGGGCCGTTGTACGACGACGGCCCGCTGCCGACGCCGACGACCGGTGCGGTGAGCCGGTTGACGTGGTACGACAAGCGGAGCGGCGCGCCCGTACGGCAGTTTGGCTACGACATCGATCCGATCCCGGCGGTGCCGGACCCGCCGACGGCCGGAGCGGACAACGGCGTCGTCGAACTGCTCCCGATCGACCAGCACCGGCTGCTCGTGCTGGAGCGGGCGTTCATCTCCGGTGTCGGCAACAGCATCCGGCTCTACGCGATCGACGTGCGGGGCGCGACCAACACCCTCGACGACACCAGCCTCGCCGACGGTGACTACCGACCGGTCCGCAAGCGGCTGGTGGTCGATCTCGCCGACCTGGACCTGTCCCACATCGACAACGTCGAGGGCATGGCGTGGGGCCCGCGCCTCCCGACCGGCGAACGTACCCTGGTCCTCGTGTCCGACGACAACTTCAACTCCCCACAGGTGAGCCAGGTCATCGCTCTGGCTCTGCGCGTGCGCTGACCGACGCCAGTCCGGTGGCGAGCGTACGCAGGCGCACGCCGTCGAGGACGCCTGGTGCCATGGCGGCGACCTCCCGAAGGGACAGGTGGGCGAGCGTCGCCAGCCGGGGGTTGTCGAGCAGGCCGGGAACGGCGGCACGCATCGCGGTGACCGCGTCGGGATCGGCCAGGAGATCCGACACCGGCGTGTGCAGGTCGTAGCGCCCGACCGGCAGGTCGTCGAGGTCGGGGAGGGGCGCGCGCACCTGTGTCACCCGTTCGTACTGCTGCCGCAGCAGTAGGTGCTCGGGACCGACGTCGCCAGTCGCGGGCAGGCCGAGCCGCTCGAACTGGTCGGCCGGTGCGTCGTTGGCCCGCATCAGCGCGACCATGAGCCCGGCCATCCGTAGCTCGACGGCGTCGTCGACCAACGGATGATCCTGGTGCGGGTCGGTCTCGAGGTCGAACAGCATCGACCCGTGTGCGAACGTGTTGACCTGCGGCTGTCCCGCGACCCGCATCAGCCGACAGCCCTTGGTGAAGTCGAACGGCTCGGCGAGCTCGATGTCGCGCAGCTCCTCGGGGGAGAACCGACGCCGCATGTGGGTGGGCATCAGCGTGTGCTCGTAGAGGGGACCGTTGGTCTCGTCGACGCAGGCGCGCATGTAGACGTGGCGGCCGTCGGTGACGTTGACATGACCGCCGAAGCTGCCGAAGAGCCCCGCCTCGCGCACCGGTACGTCGGTGGCGATCGTGTCGCGCAGGGGAACGCCCTGGATGTCAGGCGGGCGTACGACGTCGAAGTAGTCCAGCAGGGTCGGCGCGAGGTCGATCGTCTGCACCAGGCTGCGCCTGCTCTCACCCGCGTGGCCGACCCGGGGATCCCAGACGAACAAGGGGTTGTGGATGTTCTCGTCGTACCACGGTTGGACGTTCTTGGCCCACCAGCCGTGCTCACCGAGCAGGAAACCGTGGTCGGTGCAGACGATCAGCATGGTGTCGTCCCACAGCTCGAGCGCGTCCATCTGGTCGAGCAGCCGGCCGAGGGAGTGGTCGCACATGCTCAGCAGGCTGGCGTACTCGTACCGCACGTGCTCGACGACGTCTGGCCGTTCGGTGACCCGCTTGTAGTCGGGCCAGTCGTGGTGCGGGCCGGCGTAGGCGTGCGGGTAGAGATCCTTGTACTGCTTGTACGTGAAGAACGGCTCGTGCGGGTCGAAGGTCTCCAGGTGCAGGAACCAGTTGTCGTGGCCCGCGTTCGTCCGCAGGAACTCGACCCCCGCATCGAAGGTCCGCGTCTGCGGATGGTCCTCCTCGGTCTGCAGGTAGCCACGGTTGATCCAGTCCTGCCGCCAGGTCTCGCCGCGGGCAAGTTTCACGGCGTCGGGGATGTCCGGGTCGCCGACGTGGCCCTTCCAGGCGTCGCCCTCCTGGCCGCGGAAGAACTCCCAGGAGTTGTAGCGTCCGTGGTAGGTCGCGCCGCCGTCCTCCCAGTAGTGCTGGTGGTCGGTGGCGAGGTGGGTGTAGATCCCCTTGCCACGAAGGAGTTCCGGCATCGAGTCGTCGAAGGGTTCCAGCGGGCCCCAGCCGCGGTGCAGGAAGTTGTAGCGCCCGGTGTGCAGCTCCCGGCGGGCGGGTACGCACGGCATGCTCCCGCCGTAGCAGTTGTCGAACCGCACCGAACGCTGCGCCAGCCGGGCGAAGTTGGGTGCGTGCACCCAGTCGTTGCCGTAGGGCGGGAGATAGCGCCGGTTCAGCGTGTCGAACAACACCAGGATCGCTTTCATGGGATCGCCTTCATCGGTAGTCCTTTCTCGGCGCGTGTCAGGTCGTACGGTCGAGCGGCTGCCAGCCCAGGACCTCGCCTGCCTTGCGGATGGAGACCGTCCGCCCGGCCGCGTCGCCGGAGATGCCGAACGCCTCGAAGCCGTGTCCGCGATACTCCAGCCCGGCGAGGATGGCCGCGGCCGTGTCCCGAGCGGACGTACAGATGGTCTGCCGGATCGGGCTCTCGGTCCGTGGGAACTCGGCGTCGGCCGTCGGATGGCAGAGTCGGAGGGCGACCACGCTCATACCCCAGGCGGCGACCGCGTTGCGACAGACCTCCTCGCCGAGCCGCTTCGCCAGGCCGTAGAAGTCGGTGGCGTCGGGCGGCGTCGACTCGTCCGGATAGCGCGGCAGTCGGGCTGGCGCTCCATCGTTCGTACCGACCGGTTGTCGCTCCTCGGTGCCGTGCGCGTCCGCGTCCGCGTGGCCGTCGTGTCGCAGGGCGAACACCGACATGCTGCTGGTGTAGACGGCGTGGTCGACTCCCGCGTCGTGGGCCGCTGCGAGTGCGGCATAGAGGCCGGGGACCGCGACGTCGAGGTGTGCCTGGGCGTTCTCGGGGCTTCCCCAGCCCGAGAGCGGCCCCATCGCCATGAACACCAGGGCGTCGATCCCGTCGAAGGACCGGCGTACGGCGGCGACGTCGCGCAGGTCACCCGGAAGGTACTCCACCTCGACACCCGCGATCGGTGGCTTCAGATCGAACACGGCCAGGTCGTGATGCTCGGCGAGATAGGGGAGTACGAGACTCCCGACATGGCCCGACCCACCGATGACGAGGACTCGCACAAGGTCTCCCTCCGCCGGTCAAGGCGGACCAGTGGTCCACCGGACGATGATCGCGAACTGCCGACACTCGACCGTACGACGGGACCGACCCCCCGCGACAGGGGCCGTCCCGCGACGGGCTCGTCCCCGCCACGGGCGAACCCCGCGACCTGCTCATCGCGGCGCAGGGGGCCGGACCTGGCCGGCGCGGAAGAACACCATGGGGTTGGCGGTACGTGTGCCGATCGGCTCGACGAGGCCCAGTCGGACCCGGTGCCCGTCCAGTCGGGCCTGGACGTCCGGCGCCTTCGCCCGCGCCGCCGTGAAGAACGGCATCCCTCGGTCGGCGAGCCGCTTGAGCAGCACCGCTCCCTCGCTGAACGGCCAGGGCCTCCTGCCGTGGAACACGTCGTGCACACCCACCGGCGTCTCGGGTGCGATCCGCGGCAGGAGCCGGTCCAGATACCACCGGGCGAACCGACCGCTGTGTGCCGCGTCGATGAACAGGTAGCCGATGTCGTACGGAAGCCGATCGACCTGCCCGCGGACATTACCGTGCACGAACGTCCACCGTCCCGCCGACAGCTCGGGCGGCACATTGCGTACCGCATGGTCGACGCGGTCGTAGGTGTGCAGGTGCCCGCGGCCGCTGTCGCGGAGCGCCCGCAGGATCCAGGTCGTGGACCAGCCGTGCAGGGCGCCGATCTCGACGACGCTGCTCGGCCGGAACTCGCGGAGCAGCAGGTAGGTGATCTCGGCCTCGATGTCGTCGAGTTGGGCCTTCAGGTGGGGCAGCGATGAACGGAGTTCCTGCTGTTCCTTGCGGGCGACCAGCAGCGCGTCGGCGTACTTGTCGTACAACCTGGCGACGAAACTTTCCGTGATCTCCGGCATGGGATCCTCCCGTGGCGTCCAACGGACTCGTCGGTCCGGCTGCCGGGACGCTAGGGCGGTGGTGGGGCCGATCTCGTCGTACGACGGAGGGAAAGAGCACCCCCGACGGGAGGCGGTGCTCACCGTGGCGAGGTGATACCTCGGAGCTACGGGACATCCCCTGGGTGGGGGTTGGGGTTGCCCCCGAGCTCTAGGCTGGCGCCGATGACAAGGCAACGGCGGGCAAGAACGCTGGCCGGTGTGGGATTGACCACGACCGGCTGGTGGCGTCGCCCCCTGCTGACGACCGCCGCGATCGCGTTGACGCTGATCCTCGGTGCCGCCGGGGCGACGTTCACCCGGACCAACTACGAGCTGGTCGGCTATGCGCCGGAGTTCGCGATCTGGTTCGCCGTGTGGCAGGCGATGCCGGTCCTCATCTCACTGTTCCGTCCGTTCGTCGGCTGGTCGGCGTTCATCGCCTCGGTTTTCGTCGTGCCGTTTGCCATCGAGCCGATCGATCGTTCCGAGCCGTGGCCACTGATCCCGACCGCACTGATCGCCTACCTGGTCGTGCAGTACGCCGTCGCGCGTCGCCACGGCCTCCTGGTCACCGTCTCGACCTGGCTCCTGGGCGTCATGTCCGTGATGCTCGCCTCCAGCGCTGGCGGCGGGGCACACCGGCAGGAGGCCAGTCAGGATGTCACGCTGTTCACGCTGTTGTCGGCGTTCGCGCTCGTCGTGGGCACGTCGGTGCGGCTCTGGGAGCGGGCCCAGGTGCGCCTCGCCGAGGAGGAACGCCTCACCGAGGGCGAACGCTCGCGCCGGCTCCTGCTCGAGGAACGCGCCCGCATCGCGCGCGAGATGCACGACATCGTGGCGCACCACATGTCGATGATCGCCGTGCAGTCCTCGACCGCGGAGTACCGCCTGGACGGCCTCACGCCGTCGGCCCGGGAGGAGTTCGCGTCGATCGGTCGGGCGGCGCGGGAGTCGATGACCGAGATGCGCCGGCTCCTGCGGGTCCTCCGCGACGAGGACGACGACCGGCCGCGTACCCCGCAACCCGGGGTCGACGATCTCGCTCAGCTCGTCGACGCGACGATCCGGGCGGGTACGCCGGTGAACCTGGCTGTCGGCTCCCTGCCGCCCGGGCTGCCCGAGCTGGTCGGTCTGACGGCGTACCGCATCGTGCAGGAGGCGCTGAGCAACGTCGTACGACACAGCCCGGGTGCGACGACTCGCGTCGGCATGACATGCGACGACGGTGGGCTGGTCGTCGCCGTCGAGAACGATCAGCCGCCTGACCCGGTCGCCCCCGTGGAGGCGCCCCGGTCCGGTCACGGGCTGGCCGGGATGCGGGAACGTGTCCAGATCCTCGGTGGCGATCTCGAGACCGGCCCGCGCGCGGGCGGCGGTTTCGCCGTCAAGGCGACCTTGCCCCTGCGTCCGGCCGCCGATCGGTCCGTGCTGGCGGACGGAGAGGTCGTGGGGAGCCGAGTTTCCGGCAACGCTGGCGGGACGAGGGCGGTCAACGAGGAGACCAGCTTCCAGCGGGCAACCTCCGGCGGCCGATCCATCGGCGAACGGAGGCGACCGTGAACATCCGGGTACTCGTCGTCGACGACCAGGCGATGGTCAGGGCAGGTTTCGCTGCGCTTCTCGCCGCGCAACCCGACCTCGAGGTGGTCGGAGACGCCGGAGACGGCCGCTCCGGGGTGGCGATGGCGCGACGGCTGCGTCCTGACGTCGTCCTCATGGACGTCCGGATGCCTGAGCTCGACGGGCTCGAGGCGACCCGGCAACTCCTCGACCCTCCCTGTGGCGTCGAGCACCGGCCGCGGGTCCTGATGCTCACGACGTTCGACGTCGACGACTACGTGTACGAGGCGCTTCGGGCTGGCGCGAGTGGGTTCCTGCTCAAGGACGCTCCACCGGCGGACCTCATCGGTGCCGTCCGCGTCGTGGCCGCCGGAGAGGCACTGCTCGCGCCGACGGTGACCCGGCGGCTCATCGAGGAGTTCGCCCGCGCCAGGCCGGCCGTGCGTACCCGCTCGCCGCGGCTCGCCACGCTGACCGCCCGCGAACGGGAGGTGCTCACCCTCATCGCCCGCGGCTGCTCCAACACCGAGATCGCCACTCAACTCGTCGTCGCGGAGCAGACCGTCAAGACACACGTGGGCCGGATCTTCACGAAGCTGGACCTGCGCGACCGGGCGCAGGCGGTCGTCTTCGCGTACGAGAGCGGGCTGGTCGCCCCGGGCGCGGGCGAGGTCGGGACGGGTTCGGCGCGTGGTGTGCGTAGTGTGCGTGGGGTACGTGGCTGACGGCGGCCCCGGCACGATCATCGCCAAGGCGGCGGTTGCCTTGTGGCGATTCGTACCGTATGAGGGGGCGGATCTTGATCATCGGCCGAGCCTGGACGCCGCCCTGGTGGGTGAAGGTGCGGCTGGCCTAACCTTGCGGCGCTACGCCGAAGGCAGCACTCCAGGGGGATTTCTCGGCACCTACCCGGTCCGTACCGTTCCGATGCGGGTCGTACTCGACGGCCGGCAAGGGAACGGAGGACGTAGCCGATGGCCCGGACACGACGAATCGTGATGGCCGCGCTGGCGACGGTGGTACTCGCCAGCGGTGCGGGTCCCAGTGCACAGCCCACGATCTCCGGCGACGTCCTGACCAGCTTCCCGGGAGCCGCGGCGTGGCGTGCGGCGCGCCAGGCGGGCCTGCCGATGCCCGCGGCCGTCAGCGCCTCCCCGGCAGCGGTGGCCGACTTCTTCGACTCGCTGCCACTCACCGAGGGCGGAGCCCTTGCTCGCCGGTTCCCGGCCATCGTCGGAAACCTCGACGGAGCCCCTCCCGGACTCCGGTACGCCGCCAACCAGAAGGAGGCCGCGAGCCACGGAGTCGACCACCGGATCGATCTTCGCGGCCGGCAGTTCCTGGCCCTCGATCCGCGGGATCGCGGCCTGGCGGTGGAGGTCGTCGGTGACCTGCGTACCGCCGACCGCGTTGCCGTCATCGTGCCTGGCGCGGGAGCAGACCTGGACCATCTGGACACCCGCGGCGGGGTCGCCGCCAGTGCGCGTGCGCTGCTGGCCGAGGCGGAACGCCAGGAGCCGGGCACCAACCTCGCGGTGGTCGCGTGGGCGGGTTATCCCACGCCGAACGAGCCGGATCCGTCGGCCATGCAGGGAGATCTCGCCCGTGACGGGGCCAGGCGTCTGCATCGTTTCCTTGCCGGGTTGGCGGCCTACACTCCCGCGCAGATCGGGCTCTTCTGCCACAGCTACGGTTCCGTGGTTTGCGGGATGACCCCGTTGCCGAAGCAGGTCAGCGACATCGTGGTGTACGGAAGTCCCGGCGTACGTCATGCCACCGCGACCGGACTCTCCCGGACCGCACGGGTCTGGGCCGCCCTCGCCGACAGTGACCCGATCCGGTGGCTTCCGGCGATGCGGTTCGGCGACTATGGGCACGGTCCCAACCCGGTCGATCCGGCGTTCGGCGCGCGGGTGATGGCGACATCGGGCGCGCAGGGCCACAGCGGCTACTTCGACATCGGAAGCGAGTCACTTCGCAACTTCGCCCGGATCGCCCTCGACCGGACCACGGAGGTCAGTCTCACGGCGCCCAACCGATGAGCCGCGCTCGGCTGTGCCAATCGCGGAGACGCCAGGAGACCGGCGTCGGCATCCATGATCATCAACGGGTCGCCGCCCGGCAGACCCCTCGACGTCCATGAGCAATGGTGATCCTGCCCGCCGGCGAGGTTCGCCTGCGCCGGGCCGTCCGTCGGTGGTGTCGTGGTCAGGGAAGCGTTCAGGGACTTACCGGATGTCCGCGCGGCCGGTCGCGGCGACGATGGGGGCATGAGCCAGCCTCCACCGTCGCCGAGGCGCGACAATCCACTCGGGCCGACCGCCCAGGCGCTGCGGGTCTCTGACGAGGAACGCGAGCAGGCGGTGCAGATGGTGCAGAACGCCTATGCCGAAGGACGGATCGACCACGCCGAACTGGATCATCGCGTGGGGGAGGCGTTGAACGCGCGCGACCGGTCCGACCTGTCCGGCGCGTTGCGCGGGCTTCCCCCAGCGCCTCAGCGGACGGCTACGCGGAGCGCGGGGGTCCCTGCGCCTGGCCCCGACACTTCCCGGCCCGCTCCGTCGGGGAGCGAACGACTGTGGGCCCTCGCGGCACACTGGTCCGGCATCTTCACGTTGTTTCTCGTACCCGCGTTGATCGCGATGACCAAGGGCAGAACGTCGGAGTTCGTGCGTACGCAGGCATGGGAGGCCACGAACTTCCACCTCACGTTCATCGGCGCCAACATCGCGGTCGGGATGGCGACCGCGTTCACCTTCGGGCTTGCCGGCCTGCTCTTCGTCCCGCTCGCGATGGTGTGGCTCGTCCTCACGGGCATGGGTGGGTTGTCCGCCGCCGTGGGCAACCGCTGGCGCTACCCGTGGAATGTCCGCGTCCTCGGCTCAGGACACTAGACGGTACGCAGAGGCCTCAGCCTCTGCATACCGTCTAGCTTGTCGAGGACTCGCTCTCGCGTCGGCCGGCGTACTGCTCCTCGAACCGCTGGGCATCCGCGCGCAGATCCTCGGACCACCGATCGGCGGGCAGGGGTGAGTTGAGCTCGACGACGTTGCCGTCGGGATCGCGCAGGTGCAGGGTGCGAATGCCCCAGCCTGGTTGATCCTTCGGGCCTGCGATGACCGCCACACCCATGGCGCGCATGGCCTGTGCGGTCCGGTCTACGTCGTCGACGCGGAACACCAGTGCTACCCGGTCGCGATCACCGCCACCGAGCGATCCGCTGACCTCGACCTGGGCCGAACGGCTGAACAACGCGAGGTCGCTACTGCCCTCACCGGCCTTGAAGTCGGCGTAGCCCGAACCTTCCTCGCCCCAGAATGGCCGAAGACCGAGGACGTCGCGGTACCACCGAAAGCAGGCGTCGAACTCATCGACAAGTAAGCGGAGGTGGGTCATGCGCATCGGTGGGACCGTCCTTCCGTGGACCGCCGGCAGGATCACGAGCGCCAAACACGGTGCAGACCGTACGCCTGCCCACCGACAGCCCAGGCCGTGCCGGACCACGGGCAGCCCAGGCCGTGCCGGACCACGGGCAGCGCAAGGTTAGGGTCGCCAGGTGATGCGCGCGACCTCGCCGTCACGTGAGGTACGACGTGCACGCCTCGCGGTGACCGTGACCTTCCTCGTCCACGCGGCGACCTTCGCGACGTGGGCTCCCCGCATCCCGTCCATCAAGCAGGGGCTCGGGCTCGACCACGACGATCTGGGCATCGCGCTCGGTGGGCTCGCGGTGGGCCTGCTCATCGGCACGCGTCTCACCGGCCGGATGGAGAAACGTGGCCGGACGGGTCTGGCGATCCGGATCCTCGTGCCCGCGCAGTCGGCCGCACTGATCGCACCGGCGTACGCCATCGACCTCCTCACCCTGACCGTCGCCCTCGCGTTCCTGGGGCTGCTCGGCGGCATGCTCGACGTCGCCATGAACGCCCACGCCGTTGCGGTCGAACGCCTCTACCGCCGGCCGATCATGTCCGGGTTCCACGGTGCGTGGAGCATCGGATCGATGGTCGGCTCGGCGATCGCCGCGCTCGTGGCCCGCGAGGGCGTCGACGTACGCCTCCACTTCATCGTGGCGGGGGTGCTGGTCGCGGTGGTCAGCGCGCCGTTCCTGACCGGTCTGCTCAAGCCTGATCGCGAGGCCGCCATCACCGGACATGACGTCGCCACCTCGCAGGCGGCCCGGCCGCCGGCCGCGCTGATCGTCGTGATGATGATGGCGGTGATGGGGTTCGGATCGTTCCTCGGCGAGGGCGCGATCGCCGACTGGAGTGCGGTCTACCTGAACGAGAACCTCGGCACGTCGGTGGCATTCGCGGCGCTGGGCCTGTCGGTCTTCTCCGGGGCGATGGCGGCGTCGCGGCTGGTGGCGGACCGGATCGGCACCCGGTTCGGTCCCGTCGTCGTGGCCCGGGCCGGGGCGGCGATCAGCGCCGTGGGCTATGTGGTCTTCCTGCTGTCGCCGTCGCCCGTCCTTGCTCTCATCGGCTTCTCGCTCGCGGGATTCGGTCTCGGACCGGCGGTGCCGGTGGTGTTCAGCGCTGCGGGCAACACGCGGACCAGACGGCGGTCGTCGGTCCTGGGGCCGGTCGTCTCCGCGGGATACGTCGGAGCGGTCGTCGGTCCGGTGGTGATCGGGGTGGTCGCGCAACACGTGGGGCTGGCATGGGCGCTGGCGATTCCGCTGGGATTCGTCGTACTGATCATCGTCGCGGCGGGTCTGCTCCGCGGGGCGGCCGGGGGTGCGGGGACGGAGTCCGCGGACGTCGCGATTCACGCCCACGGCCCGGCGACGACCGACGGCTGAGAATCTGTGTGGCGTCGTCACGGCCGCGATGGAGACATGGTTCGGTCGGCCTCGGTCATGATCATGCACGAGAAACCGGTGGCTGGGGGAGTCGAAACCACCGGTTTCCCGCGCATGATCATGACCGAGGCCACCCCCGGGTCCCCCGCTGGCTCACCTCCGGGTCACCCGCTGGCTCACCTCCGGGCCGCCCACTGGGTGGCCGTGCCTTCGTGGAGGGCGGCGTAGACGCGGTCGCGGAGTTCGTTCGCCTCGGCGTCGGTGAGGGTCCGGTCCAGCGGACGCAGGACCAGCCGGATCAACAGGTTTCGCTGGCCGGGCCCGATTCCGAGGCGTTCCCGCGCCGCCGCCGGCAGGTCGTCGTACCACGTCGCGCTCAGCACCTCGACGGTCTCCGCGGCGTCGGCGTCGCCACCGAGGGCGTCGCGCACGCGGTCGCCGAGCACCTCCTCGTCGACGTCGGGACCGACCACGATCGACAGGTCCCGGCGTACCGGCGGCATGTGCGAGACGGGACGGTACGGCGCGAGGTCGAGCATCTGCGCGGCGACCCGGGGATCGGTCGACCGCAGCAGCCGGATGTCGGGAATCCCCTTGCTCAGCATGAGCAACCGGTCGAGCCCGAGGCCCATCGCGAGGCCCGACCACGGCGGTATGTCGAGGCCGGAACGACGCAGCACGGCAGGTCCCGCCAGCCCGCACTCGCCGATCTCGATCCACTGGTCGTGCCAGCGCACGTCGATCTGCCGCCCGCCTTCGGTGTACGGATGGACCTTCGGAATCGTCTGCCATATCGCTCCAGGCAAGGCGGCATCGACAACGAGCCCGATCATCTCCTCCAGGTCCGCGTCCTCACACCCGGGACCCTGGCGCAGCCGCCACAGGTCCAGCTGCTGCGGGGTTCCCGTGTGTTGCCAGTCGACCGCGTCACGCCGGTAGCAGACGCCGGGGGTCGCGATCAGCAGGTCGCGAGGTGGGGTGGGTTCGGCCGCCAGCGCGCGAAGGGCACCGGGAATGGCGGCCGTGGAATGGCTCCGCAGGACGTGGCCGGCGTCCACGTACCGCGTGTACCGCTCCTCCCGCGTCACCGCGTCAGGGGCGTAGCCGAGGTTGTCGTAGTTGTCCGCCATGGTGACGACCGGACTCGTGCGTACGACGCGAAGATCGCCACGCCACGCCCCGGTGAGGGACGTGACGAGGCTGTCAACGATGGCTTGCATGGCATGGGGGCCGTGCGCCGGGTCGGCGAGGTCGCGGAGGTCGAGACAGCGCCGCAGCTCGGCGGCGGACAGGTGGGCAGGTGAGATCGGCACGGGAATCTCCTTGTGAGGAAGGTGGTCGGCGCACGCGTCGGCGCAGCGTCGGCGCTGGATACGGAGGTGTCGCACACCCCGGTCGGCCGTGGAGATTCCGGTGAGAGAGGACGACGGGCCGCTCGCGAGAAACAGTCTGATCGCGTCCCGGTCCGATCGAGGCCGCGCGGACCACGGCGGCCAGATGGAGGGTCAGACCAGGAGATCGTCAGATCGCAGAGCGCACCAGGCGGCTCACCCCGACGGCACCACTGTGCCGGCCGGGGCGAAGAAATCGCCTGCTTCCTACGTCCACCCGTCCAGTGTAGGGGAGAACGGAAACGACGGCCCCTCCTCCTCAGGGTGGAGAGCCGGCCGGGACAAACTCGGCCTGCCGATCCAGATCCCGGCCCATCGGTACGCATACGGTGAAGGACCCGGGGAAGGCAGGCCGGTCAGAACCGGTACCCGAAACCACAAGGCGGCTGGAGCCGCAACCGGAGGAGACACTGTGGCACGGATCGAGGCGACCAACCTCACCAAGCGGTACGGCTCCAAGCTCGCCGTCGACGGACTTTCCTTCACCGTCGAGCCCGGTGTCGTCACCGGCTTCCTCGGCCCCAACGGCGCGGGCAAGTCGACGACGATGCGGCTCATGCTCGGCCTCGACCACGGGCCGGGTGAGACGACGTTCGACGGCAAGTACTACGGCGACCTGCACCATCCGATGCGTCACGTCGGGGCGGTCCTCGAGGCGAAGGCGTTCCACCCGACCCGTACCGCGCGTAACCATCTCAGGATGCTCGCGGCGGCCAACGGGATCCCGCGTCAGCGGGTCGACGAGGTGCTGGAGTACGTCGGACTCACCGACGTGGCACGCAAGCGACCCAAGACGTTCTCCCTCGGCATGGGGCAACGACTGGGCCTCGCCTGCGCGCTGCTGGGCGACCCGCACACGCTGATCCTCGACGAGCCCGCCAACGGCCTCGACCCGCAGGGGATCACCTGGCTGCGCACCTTCCTCAAGTCCTACGCCTCCGGCGGGAAGACGGTGTTCGTCTCCAGCCACCTGCTCGCCGAGATGGCGTTGATGGCCGACCGGCTCGTCGTGATCGGGCTCGGCCGGTTGATCGCCGAGGGCAGCGTGGACAGCTTCGTCCACTCGGTGTCGAGCAGGTCGGTTCTCGTGCGTACGCCTCAGCCGGAGCAACTGCTCGACGCGCTCAGGAACGTGGCCGCCACAGTGGACCCGCAGCCCGACGGCGCCTACGTGATCAGCGGACCTGACCAGGCCAAGGTGGGCGAACTGGCGTTCTCGGCAGGCGTCGTCCTGCACGAGCTGACGACGAAGACCGCCACGCTGGAGGAGGCGTTCCTCTCCGCGACCGGGGGAGCACAGGAGTACGTTGCCCAGCTCGGCGGACCGCCAGGAGGAGGCCCGCCAGGGGGAGGCCTGCCAGGGGGAGGCGTGCCAGGGGGAGGCCTGCCAGGGGGAGGCGTACCAGGGGCCAGCTTGCCAGGGACCGGTGTTCCGCCGGCCGGCCCGCCGACCGCCCCAGCGGCTGCGCCCGGACGCCACGCCGACGCCGAGACCACCAGGGGAGACGGCCGATGATCGACGCACTGCGATTCGAGTGGGTACGCATGCGTACCCTCCGTTCGACGTACTGGCTCACCGGCCTGGCCCTGCTGCTGAGCGCGGCGGTCGCGGGCATCATCGCCTGGGTCATGCGCGACGACCCGATCGACGCCGGTCAGGCCGGCGTGATTCTCACCGGCGGCACGGCGTTCAGCCCACTGCCGTTCACGGCTGTCTTCATGGGGATCATCGGGGTGTTCGCCTTCGGCCACGAGTATCGCCACGGCACGATCCTGTCGACGCTGACGGCCGCGCCGCGCCGCAGCGCGCTGGTGGTCGCGAAGTGTGTCGTCCTCGCGGTGTGGTCCTTCGTGGCCGCCGTCGTCAGCGTCGGCCTCAACTGGACGGTCGCCCGCGCGCTGGCGGGCCAGTCGCTGCCCGTCACCGACGACCCCGTGGGTCCGGCACTGCTCGGATATCTCGGCTACGTCGTGTTGTGGGCGCTGCTGGGTCTCGGCCTGGGGTCGCTGCTGCGCAACCTCCCGGCCGCGATCGTGATCCTGCTCGTCGTCCCCCTCGTCGTGGAGCCGCTGATCAGCGCGCTCGCTCTCCTGCCGGCGCTCGAGTCGATCCGCGACTTCGTCTACTACCTGCCGTTCACGGCCGGCAACGCGATGTCGCAGTCGGTGGATCCGTCGGCGTTCGGCGGGGGCGCGGAGTCGCCGTTCGGGGACGCGCCGGGACGGGCGACCAGCGCGGTGACGTTCACCGCGTGGGTGGCGGTCATCCTGGCGCCGGCCATTGCCCTCTTCCACCGCCGCGACGCCTGACTCCCGCGCGCCCGACAGCTCCGGGGATGCCGCCCCCGCGGGGGAACCATGCACGCCATTTCTTGGGCGGTGCACGCCGAACTTGCCGTGCATCGTGGGGAATGATCACGCAAACGTGATCATCCCCGTCGCGGCGGCGGGCGGGGGTGACTGGGCTGGAAGGGCGGGCAGTGAGACGATCGGAGCCTCAGCAGACCATCACCTGCGGATCAGCGTTCGTCAGAGAGGACGGCCGTGGCCTCGGTTCCGAGCATCTCGTACTCCATCACCGTACGACTGGAAGTCCCCGCCGGCGGGCGGGCGGTCAGTGAGCTCACGGCCGCCGTCGAGCACGCGGGCGGCAGCGTCACCGCACTCGACGTCACGGCCTCTGGCCACGAACGTCTCCGGATCGACGTCACCTGTGCGGCCACCGACACGGCCCACGCCGACCAGCTCGTCGAGGTCCTGCGTGAGGTCGCCGGCGTCACGATCCACAAGGTCTCCGACCGGACCTTCCTCATGCACCTCGGCGGCAAGATCGAGATGCAGGCGAAGCACCCGATCCGCAACCGTGACGACCTGTCGATGGTCTACACACCCGGCGTCGCCCGGGTTTCCCAGGCGATCGCCCGCAACCCCGACGACGCCCGCCGACTCACCATCAAGCGCAACAGCATCGCCGTGGTGAGCGACGGCTCGGCCGTACTCGGGCTCGGCAACATCGGCCCGCAGGCGGCCCTGCCGGTGATGGAGGGCAAGGCGGCACTGTTCAAGCGGTTCGCCGGGATCGACGCCTGGCCGATCTGTCTCGACACCCAGGACGCCGACACGATCGTCGAGGTCGTCCGGTGCATCGCCCCCGGCTTCGCCGGTATCAACCTCGAGGACATCTCGGCCCCCCGCTGTTTCGAGATCGAACGCCGGCTGCGCGAACAGCTCGACATCCCCGTCTTCCACGACGACCAGCACGGCACGGCGATCGTGGTCCTCGGCGCCCTCACCAACGCCCTGCGCTTCGTCGGCAAGGACATCGCCCAGATCCGCATCGTCATGTCCGGCGCGGGTGCGGCCGGCAGCGCGATCCTGCGCCTGTTGCTCGCAGCGGGGGCGAAGGACGTCATCGTCGCCGACGTCGAGGGGGTGATCCACGCCCGACGCGACGGACTGTCGCCGGAGCTGCGCTGGATCGCCGACCGTACGAACCACGCACAGTATGCCGGCGACGTTCGCGGATCGGTCGCCGAGGCGGACGTCTTCATCGGCGTCTCGGCGCCGAACATCCTCACCGGCGCCGACATCGCGACGATGAACCCGGGCGCGATCGTGTTCGCGCTCGCCAACCCCGATCCCGAGGTCGACCCGGCACAGGCTCGCGAGCACGCGACGGTGGTCGCGACCGGCCGCAGCGACTACCCCAACCAGATCAACAACGTTCTGGCGTTCCCTGGTGTCTTCCGCGGGCTGCTCGACGCGCACAGCCACAAGGTCGACGAGGGCATGCTGCTCGCGGCCGCCCAGGCGATCGCCGCCGTTGTCACCGACGACGAGCTCAACGCCAACTACGTGATCCCGAGCGTCTTCCACCCGGACGTCCACGGTGCAGTGGCGGCGGCGGTGCGCTCTGCCGTCTCCGCGAGTGCGGCGGGCGCGCCAGGTGCCGGTGGGGCGGCGGGCGCGACCGGCGGGAGCTGACGGCGTGGAGCGCAGGTCCGCTCGTCTGACGGCGTCGTACGCGGGATCATGAACCTATGAGCAAGGAGTACTACACCGGGCAGCTCCTGGTCGCCTCCCCGGTCCTGCGCGACCCGAACTTCGCACGGAGCGTCGTTCTCCTGCTGGACCACGACAGCGACGGTGCACTGGGCGTCGTCGTCAACCGGCCCACCGAGCTGCCGGTCACGTCCGTGCTCGAGTCGTGGACGGGCCTGGTCTGCGAACCCGACGTCCTGTTCCAGGGCGGCCCGGTGGCGACGGACTCCGCCCTCGGCCTGGCCGAGTTGCCTGCGGGTCTCGGCGGAGGCCCGGTCGGGTGGAAGCGGCTCTACGACCGCCTCGGGCTGGTCGATCTCGACGCCCCGCCGGAACTACTCGCCGGTGGTCTCGAGGTCCTCCGGGTTTTCGCCGGATACGCCGGGTGGGCGCCTGGCCAGCTCGAGCTCGAGATCAAGGACGGCGGGTGGTACGTCGTGGACGCCGAGCACGGTGACGCGTTCACCGCTGATCCCGCCGGCCTCTGGCGCCGCGTCCTCCGCCGCCAGCGGGACGAGCTGGCCCTGGTCGCGACGTTCCCCGACGACCCGACCATGAACTGACACCCGACCGCCGGGGCCGCGCGACCCGTGATCCCGGTGGCCACCCGTGACTACACTGGCCGGCGTGAGTACGCAGCTGAGCCCCGGTGCACAGACGGTCGAAGAGACGCGCACGGTCCCGTCGCACGGCGACGACGGCGATCACGAGCGCTTCTCCCATTACGTGCCGAAGGACAAGCTCGTCGACGCGATGGTCACCGGAACCCCGGTGATCGCGCTCTGCGGCAAGGTGTGGGTGCCGAGCCGGGACCCGGAGAAGTATCCGGTCTGCCCGGAATGCAAGGAGATCTGGGAAGGCATCCCCAAGGGCGGCGACGGCGACGGCGAGTCCTGAGGTTCCTTCCTCATCCCCAAGAGCTGGCAGCAAGGGTGAGGGCTGACGATCCCGCCTCAGCCCAGAGCCGGCAGCCGCTGTGAGGGCTGAGGTTCCCGCCTCAGATCCCTGCCTCAGCCGAGGGTCACTGCCTCAGCCGAGGGTCACTGCCTCAGCCGAGGGTCACCGCCTCAGCCGAGGGCTGTCGGCGACTCGTCGTTCCACTGCCGGCGGCGTTCGCGGTCGGCACACACGGCCTCCCACGCGTTGCGCCGTGCGGCGCGGGCGTCGAAGCCCGGGAGTCGCACGGCGAGGCCGCCCACGAGACCGCGGGCGGCCGCCATGGCACTTCGCCGCGATGTGACTGCCGGTCTCCGCGTATGGGTGGTTGCGGTCGCGGAACGTGCCATGGCGGCCTTCCTTCCGACGGCGTTTACTGCTGCCCCCATGCTTTCCGCGCTATGTTGCGTCCTGATTGCCGCGCGGTCAAACGTCGTCGACGGCAGGTCGGCAAAACCGTGCCAGGCCAGGGGATTCGGCCGCAGTTCGTACCGGAGATAGCTGGTCGGCATCGGAACTGTGCGACAGGCTTCAGCCATGACTATCCGAATTCAGTGCCTGGTCATCGATTCGGGGGAACCTGCGGCGCTTGCCCGTTTCTGGGCGTCCGCACTTGGCTGGCGGGTGACGTACGAAGACGATGCCGAGTCGGTCGTCGAACCACCGGAGGACAGCGGCCTGGTCGACGTCGTACCCGACCTGCTCTTCGTCAAGGTCGCCGACGAAAAGCGCGGCAAGAACCGGCTGCACCTCGACCTTCGCCCGGCCGACCAGGACGCCGAGGTCGAGCGCCTGCTTGCACTCGGTGCGCGGCACGTGGACATCGGTCAGGCCGAGGCACGCTGGGTGGTGTTGGCCGATCCCGAGGGCAACGAGTTGTGTGTCCTCCCGCCGCGCCAGCCCGAGGCGTCCGCCCAGCGGGAAGGAGCCTGACCACGCGCTCGAGCCGGATACCGACCGAGTTCGTTGGGTGAGGGGCGCCTTCGTACGAAACGCGCTCGCGTGAGGGTGCCCTTGATCCAATCGGCCCCGCCGAACGACAGCGGCGCGAGGTGCCCCCGGACCGACAGGCAGCCTCAGGGTTGGGCTCGGGAACTTGCCTGGCGGTTGGTCCCTCCCGACACCGGCGCGGTCGTACGCCGCCGGGTCGGACGCCTGGTCGAACGGCCGGCGGGAGTCCCTGCCGGGTGTCTGGTCGCGTTGAGGGTGAGTTCGACCACGTCGTTCCACTGCTGGCGGCGTTGCAGGTCGGCGCAGACCGCCTCCCAGGCGTTGCGCTGCGCGGCGTCGCCGTCGAGGCCGGGGAGGCGGGCGACCATCCGTCCGACGACCCTCCGCGCGGTGTCCACGAAGCTTCGTGGTGCGGGTGGTACGGATGTCGCGCCAGACCCCGCTGCGGCATCGTCGGCCATCGTTGCTCCTCAGTGCGTCCCCCCGACATGGCGTGTGCGCCGAGGTCGGTCTCTGCTCCGATATTCCCCACACTCGGTTGCCAGATGATTACAGGTTGGTCAAGCCTCCTCAAGGAAATCGCCGAAGTTCCCGCCGCGTCGCGGAACCACCAGCCATCCACCTACCAGTGCGGCCCGGATATCAAACCGCCGCGACGGCAGGACCGTCCGGGCCCGGCGGGACATGTCCGCGGGCCGGGTTAGGCTCGCGCAGATTCGTCGGTATGTCCTGCTCGATCGGAAGGGACGGGTGTGACAGCGTCCGGGTCGACAAGCCAGCTTCGCCAGACCGCCGTTCCAGGACCGTGGGGACACCTCCGCGGATGGCAACAGGAGGCACTCGAGCGTTACCAGGCGGCCAGCCCGCGCGACTTCCTCACGGTCGCGACGCCAGGCGCGGGCAAGACCGCCTTCGCGTTGACCGTGGCCGCCGACCTGCTCGCCCGCCGGGTGGTCGAACGCCTCATCGTCGTCACCCCGACCGAGCACCTGAAACGCCAGTGGGCCGACGCTGCGACTCGCGGAGGGATCGCGCTCGATCCGGCGTTTTCCGGACGCAAGGGGCGCACCAGCCGCGACTACGCCGGGGTGGTCGTGACCTACGCCGGCGTGGCGGCGGCGACGCTCGCCCTGCGAGTGCGCTGTGAACGGTTCAAGACGCTCGTCATCCTCGACGAGATCCATCACGCGGCCGACGCGCTCACCTGGGGCGACGCGGTGCGGGAGGCGTTCGAGCCCGCGACCAGACGGCTCAGCCTCACCGGCACACCGTTTCGCAGCGACACCAACCCCATTCCGTTCGTCACCTATGTGTCCGACACCGACGGCGCGCCGCGCAGTGCCGCCGACTACAGCTACGGCTATGGGCCGGCACTCGCCGACGGGGTCGTGCGACCGGTTCTGTTCCTTGCGTACTCCGGCGATCTTCGGTGGCGCACCAGCGCCGGCGACGAGGTGGCAGCCAGGCTCGGCACCCCGCTCACCAAGGACATGGCGGCCCAGGCCTGGCGAACCGCGCTCGATCCGGCCGGCGACTGGATCCAGTCCGTCCTGCGAGCCGCCGACACCAGGCTCACCGAAGTACGCCGGCACGTGCCCGACGCCGGCGGCCTGGTGATCGCGACCGACCAGGAGTCGGCCCGCGCCTACGCCAAGATCCTCGGCAAGATCGCCGGTGAACGACCGGTCGTCGTGCTGTCCGACGAACCGAGCGGCAGCAAACGAATCGGGGAGTTCGCCGCCGACGAACGCCGCTGGATGGTCGCCGTGCGCATGGTGAGCGAAGGTGTCGACGTCCCACGCCTCGCCGTCGGCGTCTACGCGACCGCCACCCAGACGCCGCTGTTCTTCGCACAGGCGGTGGGGCGTTTCGTGCGGGCGCGACGACGTGGCGAGACGGCGTCCCTGTTCCTGCCGACGGTCCCGGTGCTGCTGCAGTACGCCGCGGAGATGGAGACCGTCCGCGACCACGTCCTGGGCAAGCCGGTCCATGACGACGACGACATCTTCGCCGCCGAGGAGGCGCTGCTCGCAGAGGCGGCGCGGGGCGACTCCGAGGCCGACCTGCTGGAGGAGAAGCGGTTCCAGGCGCTGGGATCGCAGGCGGCGTTCGACCGGTTGGTCTACGACGGCAACGAGTTCGGGGGAGAGCTGGGCGCGGACGAGACGGAGTTCCTCGGCATTCCCGGGCTGCTGGAGCCGCATCAGGTCAGCGAGCTGCTGCGTCGGCGGCGTACGTCTCCTTCGCCCTCCGCCGACGGGGCGCCGACGACGGGTGGGGCGGCGGCGGGTGGCTCCGCAGGTACGGAGCGCGCCGCGCCCGGTCCGGCGTACGAAC
Source organism: Actinopolymorpha sp. B11F2 (assembly GCF_040195635.1). Lineage (NCBI taxonomy): Bacteria > Bacillati > Actinomycetota > Actinomycetes > Propionibacteriales > Actinopolymorphaceae > Actinopolymorpha > Actinopolymorpha sp. B11F2. The sequence continues at coordinate 99,877 of NZ_JBEFTX010000016.1, forward strand.
AGTTGGGGGTCCTCCGCCGCGAACTCAATGGCCTGGTCGCCGCCTGGCACCATCGCACCGGCCAACCGCACGGCGCCATCCACGCCGAGTTGCGCCGGGTCTGCGGCGGACCGCTCGCGATCCAGGCGTCGGCCGAACAGTTGCAGGACCGGATCGACACGATCAGGTCCTGGGCTACCGCTCGCCGTTCCTGACGCGGGCCGGCCCAGGTGCGGGCCGCCCGGCGGTCCCGGGCTGGTCGGCTCGGGGGCGACCCACGACGCTGGCCAACATCCGCCCACGCCACGTGGTGTCGCACACAGTCGGCCACACCGCACCCACGATCGTGCTGTACTGCGGTCTCATGACCGAGCAGACATCGCAAGCCGCCCTTGACGACTATCTCGCCGGGCGGTTCTGGGCAGAAGACCAGCTCCTGAAGGACCTGCGCGCCGACATCGCCGCGCGTGCGCCGCGGATCAACATCAGCCCCGAGGCCGGCGCGACCCTCGCCACCCTGGTCCACGCCGTCAATGCCACCAGGATCCTCGAGGTCGGCACCCTCTTCGGCTACAGCGGGACCTGGCTCGCCCGCGCGCTCCCTGCAGGGGGCCACCTCGACACTCTCGAACTCTCGCCGGTCCACGCCGAAGCCGCACGGGAGTGGTTCGACCGGGCTGGCGTCGGTGACAAGGTGACCGTCCACCTGGGAGACGCGGGGGAGACGCTCGCGTCGCTGGATGGTGCGTACGACATGGTCTTCATCGACGCCGACAAGGAGGGCTACCCGAGCTATCTCGACCACGCCCTGCGCCTGGTCCGGCCCGGCGGGCTGATCCTTGCCGACAACATCCACCAGCGTGGCCGGCTGGCCGCTGCCGCCGAGGACGACGCCAGCGTGCGTGCCATCCGCACCTACGTCGAACGGATCGCCAGCGACCCGCGGCTGCGTTCGACCGTCCTGCCGCTCGGCGATGGCCTGTCGCTGACCGTCGTCTCCGCAACCTGACCAGGAGCGGCAGTTGTCCACAGCGGCCGTGAGCAAGATCATTGCGGAGCGCGCTGATCTTGTTACGGTTCCGGCATGGCGGAGGTCCATGTACGTCCCGAAAGCATCCACCTTGCGGCGCGCAAGGTGGACGGGGCGGGCCAGGACTGGGGCGAGTCCGTCGAGGGACTGACCTCACACATGGACGCCACCGGGGATCCGTACGGCGGCGACGGGCTCGGGAGTGCGCTCAAGGAGATGTACGAAGCGGCGGGCCCGGCCGCATTGACCTACTTCGCCGAGACCGGATTCTGCGTCGTGGAGACGGCCGTCGCCATGAACCAGCTCGCTGATGCCTACACCAGGGTGGAGGCGGACAACACCGAGCAGGCCACCAGGGTCGAGGCCATCCTGGACGGCCTGGACACTCCCTGATGGGTCTCGAACTTCCGCCCGGTCTCATCCAGGCCCTCCACTACGCCGGCTGCTACTGGCCGGAAGCCGACGAGACCGCGCTGCAGCGCTGCGGTGAGGCCTGGCTCGGCTTCGCCTTCAGCGCCGAGGGAAGCTCTGAGCAGGCGGTGCTCGCCGTCGACGGCATGGCCCGGGAGAACGAGGGACCGGGGATCGACGCGTTCGAGGACTACTGGGAGAAGGTCGCGGGCGAGCGCGGCTACCTCGTCAGCTCCGAGATCGTCGCCATCGGCATCGCGGTCGCGTTCTTCCAGGCGGCGATGCTGGTGCTGGTGCTGAAGCTGCTCGTCATCGTCCAGCTCATTGCCCTCACCATCATCCTCGCCGCCGCGATCGCCGCCGCGTTCTTCACGGTCGGCGCCTCGCTGGCCGTGGCGGCCGAGGCTGCCGTCACGGTGAACCGGGTGATCGTCATCGCCGTCCAACTCACGACCACGCTGGTACGCACGCTCGGTCCCGTGCTCGCACGGCTGGTCCGCGACCTCCTGAACGAACAGGTCCAGCGTCTGGATGGTCGGCCGATCCATGCGTCCGAGCACGGAGTCGATGCGTACGAGACCGGCGAGGAACGCGAAGAAGCGGCCCACGAGTACGAACGTCGCAAGCAGGAGCTCGCCGTCGACCCGGCGATCGGGGGAACGAGTCCTGGAACCGAACGCGAAGCCGAAGTGGCGCTCGGGTTGGAGGCGACGGGAACCATGTCGAAGCCGGTGACACGCGCGGACAACGAGCGAGCCGATTTCACCGAGGGATCGGGACAGGACTGGGACGTCAAGGGGTATCAGACTCGCGAGGAACCCGGCCGCACCTACGATCGAACCAGGGCAGAGACCGGCATCCAGAAGAAACTCGATCGAGATATCCATGTCGCCCTTGACACCAGCAAACTGTCCCGCGAGGACTTCAACGACCTCAAGGCCCTGGTTCAATCGCACCCTGAATGGTCGGGGAAGGTCGTGATCTACTGATGGCGGATGCGTTGTCCCAGGCGGAGTTCGATGCGTTGCACGCAGAACATCTGCGCTGGTACGAACGGCGGGGCGGCAAGGGTCCGATGGTGGTGAACGGCCTTTCGTTGCGTCTACTTGATCTGCGAGGTCGGCAGCTGAGCGAAGCCGAGTTGGTTGATGTCGACCTAGCGGAATCCGATTTGACTGGTGCGCAGTTTGCGCGCGCGAGTTTGATGGGTGCAAACCTGCGCGGTGCCCGGTTGGTTGACGCCGATTTCTACAAGGCCACTCTTGACGATGCCGACCTCACCGATGCCGACCTCACCGGTGCGCGGCTCGCGCGGGTCGACTGCGCAGGCACGGTTCTGGCGCGGGCGACCCTGGATCGCACCAATCTGAGTGCGGCGCTCTTCATGCGTACGGATCTTCGTGGTGCGCGGGTGCGGAATGCTCGAATGGATGCCACCTCGTTCGCCGACGCGCTCATTGGCCAGGCGGACTTCAGCGGGACAACCGGAACCGTCACCAGGAACGATCATGTCATCGTCGAGGACGACGGATCTCCGGTTGACGCGGTAGCGGCGTTGAACGCGGCGGGGGCGCAGGTGAGCGAGTTCGACCCCGACCAACAGCCGGAGAGCGGCGAATGAGCAACTCGTGGCGTGGCGGAGGAAGGCCGATGACGGACCCGTCTCGTGCGTCGCAGGACATCGTGAACCGGCTGCGCGAAGAGCTGGCGCGCCTCGAGCATGCCGCGCCACCGGATCAGCGGGACGCCGACCTGGAGGACGCCGCTGGCGACGCCGGCGCCGATCCAACCGGTGGCGCGGGGACGCCGACCGGCATCGGCGAGGCGCTCGACGGGAAGGTACGGATCACGGTGTCGGCTGGCCACGTCAGCGAGGTCGTATTGGAACCGCGTGCCCTGCGTACGCCGAGCGAGGAGTTGGCCGCGGCGATCCGTGACGCGACCAACGCGGCGATCGATGCGCAGAACGCCGAGGTGACCTCCGGCCTCCCCGGCGTCCCTTCGCTGGCGGATCTCACCAGCACCCTCGACGAGTTCTCCGCCGAGTCGCTCAGGGCGATGGCGGAGTCGAGCCGGGGAATTCGTGACGCGATCGCGACCGTCCAGCGGATCGCTGAGCTCCACCGCCGCCGCCTGACCTAGGGCGTGTCTGATGGATCACGATCGGCTCGCGGCGTCCCGCATCCCGCCTGGCTGCGTTCTCGTCGATCGGCGCACAAGACCAGTGCGCCTTCCTCCTCGGCCTTGCCAGCCGGGCGCGGATACGCCGCTCACTGATCGATCGTGATCCATCAGACACCCCCTAACTGTCGGGCGACGCGGATCCATCCGCGGCCTTCCCGAGCAGCGGTAGAGCGCGCGCGGGCACCTGCGTCGCCAGCGCGATCACGGTGGACGTACGCACCACACCTCCGCCGGCGAGCACCTCGTCGAGTACCCGCTGCAGGTCGGCGTTCGAACGCGCGACGAGCCGGACCATCATGTCGGCGCTCCCGGTGATGGTGTGCGCCTCCAGCACCTCCGGGATCGTCCGAAGGTGCTGGGCGACCACCGAGTGCCCGACGCCTTGTTGGAGCTCCAGCGTCGCGAACGCCGTCACGCCGAACCCGAGCGCTTCGGCGTCGATCTCGGGCCCCCATCCACGCACGACACCGCTGCGCGTGAGCCGGTCGAGCCGGGCCTGCACGGTGCCGCGCGCGACGCCGAGTCGGCGGGAGGCCTCGAGGATGCCGACCCGCGGTTCCCGGGCGAACAGGGCCACGATCTCGGCGTCGAGCCGGTCGACGGGTCCGGGCACGTTGTGCGCCTCCACAGCAAGGTTCCGCGTGAGTCAGGACAAGCCGGCCTGGGAATGGGCACCCTGGACAGTGTGTCGCCTCATTCTGCCGTATGTCTGAACAGTATGACCAGCCAAACCTCAGGCAGTTGCGCAAGTTGCTGACGTCGGACCAGGCTCGCGGCAGGAAGAGGCCAGCGAGAACAGGAGGCCGCCATGTCCGACAGCGACCGTTTCGCCGGTAGCCGTATCCCCAGTGACCGGGGAGACGCCCAGATCGGCGAGGCCACCAGCATCCCCGAGCAGGCCAGCCCGGGCTCCAGCGCGCTGACCCCGCGCGAGCGGTCGGCGGATCTCCGTCTCGACCAACTCCGCGAGCTCGTCGGCCTGGTCGACTATGACGCCTCCCATGATCCTTTCCCGGTGACCGGGATGGACGCCGTGGTCTTCTGCGTCGGCAACGCGACTCAGACCGCGTCCTTTTACCAGCTCGCGTTCGGCATGGACCTGGTGGCCTACGCCGGGCCGGAGACCGGATACACCGACCCCGTGACCGGGCGATCCGATCGCCGGTCGTACGTCTGCGAGTCCGGATCGGCGCGGTTCGTGTTCGAGGGCGGCGCCACTCCGGACAGCCCGCTGCTCGACCACCACCGCAGGCACGGCGATGGCGTCATCGACCTGGCGCTGGAGGTGCCCGACGTCGACAGGTGCATCGCACACGCCCGCGCCCAGGGCGCCACCATCCTGCAGGAGCCGTACGACGACGCCGACGCACACGGAACGGTCCGCCGCGCCGCGATCGCCACCTACGGCGAGACCCGGCACAGTCTCATTGACCGCTCGCGCTACTCGGGCCCCTATCTACCCGGTTACGTCGAACGCCGTACGACCGTGACCCGCCCGCCCGGGCACCCCAGGCGGTTGTTCCAGGCCGTCGACCACTGCGTCGGTAACGTCGAACTCGGCAGGATGGATTACTGGGTCGAGTTCTACCACCGGGTCATGGGGTTCGTGAACATGGCGGAGTTCGTGGGTGACGACATCGCCACCGAGTACTCCGCACTCATGAGCAAGGTCGTCGCCAACGGAAACCACCGGGTGAAGTTTCCCCTCAATGAGCCGGCCGTTGCCCGGAAGAAGAGCCAGATCGACGAATACCTCGAGTTCTACGCGGGGCCCGGATGTCAGCACATCGCCCTGGCAACCAACGACATTCTCCGGGCGGTCGACGTTCTCCGGGCGAACGGCATCGAGTTTCTCGCCACTCCAGCGTCGTACTACGAAGACGAGGAGCTGCGAGCCCGCATCGGTTCCGTACGCGTACCCGTCGAGGAGTTGGCGAGGCGCGGCGTCCTTGTCGACCGCGATGAGGACGGCTACCTTCTCCAGATCTTCACGACGCCGGTCGGTGACCGCCCGACGGTCTTCTACGAGCTGATCGAACGGCACGGCTCGCTCGGATTCGGAAAAGGGAACTTCAAGGCGCTCTTCGAAGCCATCGAACGCGAACAGGAACGCCGCGGAAACCTCTGAGCGCACACCTTTGCGCAGAAAGCTTGAACCTTCTGCCTGGTGGGCACGTGCCCCTCGTGAATGATCCCGGATGGTCCGGGACTCGCGCGAGGAGGAAATGATGCGCGCATGGTGTCTGCGGACAGTGGTGTTTCTCGCCGGCATGGGCGCTGTCCTTGCCGCCGGGGTGGTACCAGCTCAGGCGGCGACAGCGGCGGGGAACGTGGACGCGCGGTCCCATGGGGGAACCGTGCTGGGTGCCGTTCTGACCGGCGCGGCGGAGGTTCCGGGCCCGGGAGACGACGATGGTCGCGGGCTCTTCGTCGGCAAGGTCAAGGGCGACCTGCTCTGCTATGTGCTCGTGGCTCGCAGGATCGAGGAACCGATGGCCGCACACATTCATGTCGCCCCGGAAGGGGCAGCTGGCCCGATCGTGGTGGGCCTCACCGCTCCGGTGGGCGGCTACTCCGCCGACTGCATCCGTGCGGTTCCCGATGACCAGAACTCCACGGCCACGCTGTCGGAGAGCGAACTGGCGTCGATCCGGTCCGACCGGTCCGGCTTCTACGTCAACGTCCACACCGCAAGCTTCCCGGCGGGCGCGATCCGCGGTCAGCTGTTCTGACGCCGGCACCGAGCGTCTGTTCTGACGCCCGTACCCAGCGGCGCGCTGTAGTGTGAATAGGGCCCTTGTCAGCATCCGTGCTCCAGGGGCCCTTTCGCTGCGTACTCCTTGCCCGGCGTACTGCCGAAAGTTTCGGCGCGGGGCGAGGATGCGTCCACGACATGACATGACGATGACATGGCCGACGATCGCAGAGAGGTGATGTGGTGCGCGCAATCCATGTCCGGCAGCACGGTGGACCCGAGGTACTGGTACTCGCCGACCTCCCGTCGCCCAAACCCGGGCCTGGCGAAGTCCTTGTCGACGTCGCGGCCGCCGGCGTCAACTACATCGACACCTACCACCGCAGCGGGCAGTACCACGTCAAGCCGCCGTTCGTCCTGGGCAATGAGGGCGCGGGGACCGTCCGCGCACTCGGCGAGGGCGTCACAGGAGTCAAGGTCAACGACCGGGTGGCCTGGACCGGCGTACTCGGGTCCTACGCCGAGCAGGCCGTCGTTCCTGCCCACAAGCTCGTCCCGCTTCCCAGCGGAGTCTCGGAGGAACTTGCCGCCGCGTCCCTGCTCCAGGGCGCGACCGCCCACTATCTGGTGAAGTCGACGTACGAGATCCAGCCCGGCGACTGGGCGCTCGTCCATGCCGCCGCGGGAGGTGTCGGCCTCCTCCTCACCCAGATGGTGAAGCTGTGCGGCGGGCACGTCCTCGCCACCGTGTCGACGCCGGAGAAGGCCGAGCTGGCCCGTCAGGCCGGTGCCGACGAGGTGGCCAGCTACGACGAGTTCGTGAACCGGGCCCGGGAGTTGACAGGCGGCGAAGGCTTCCCGGTCGTCTACGACGGCGTGGGCCGCAGCACTTTCGACGGAAGCCTCGACGCGCTCCGGCCGCGGGGAATGATGGTCCTGTACGGCGCGTCGAGTGGGCAGGTCCCCCCGCTCGACCTGCAGCTGCTCAACACCAAGGGCTCGCTCTACGTCACCCGCCCGACCCTCGCCCACTACACCCGCGACCGCGACGAGTTGCTCGACCGGGTGGGCGAGGTCTTCAGCTGGATCGGCACCGGACTCCTCTCCGTCCGGATCGGCGGGCGCTATCCGCTCACCCACGCGCGGCGCGCGCACGAGGACCTGCACAGCCGGCGTACGACGGGGAAACTCGTGCTCGTGCCCTGACCACCGAACGCCCACAGGGCGACCTGCCCAGCGCCCGACTCACCGCCTGGCCCAGCGCCCGACTCACCGCCTGGCCCAGCGCCCGACCCGTCGCCCGGCCCAGCGCCCGGCCCGTCGCCCGGCCCGTCGCCCGGCCCGTTGCCCGCCGCGAATGACCACGCTGAGCAGGCCTGTGGTACCTGGAACAGGCGTCGACACCTGTCTGGCGTACACAGGCCTGCTCAGCGTGGTCATTCGCGGCCGGCTGCGTCGCCCGTACGGTGGGTCCTATGACCCAGGAGGCTCCGTTCACCGATCTTGTCGCCGAGCTGTCCGGCCGCCTGCCGGCTGAGGTGGTCGTGACCGACCACGACCGGCTCACCTCGTACCAGCGGGACATGGCGTCGTTCTGCCCAGCGGGAAAGCCGGTCGCCGCGGTGCTGGCCAGGGAGGTCGCTCATGTGCAGCACGTTCTCGCGGTGGCGTCCCGGCACGGCGTACCGGTAGTTCCCCAGGGTGGCCGGACCGGTCTCTCCGGCGGCGCCAACGCGATCGACGGGTGCATCACCCTCTCGCTCGAACGCATGGACCGGATCGTCGAGATCGACCCGGCGAACCGGATCGCCGTCGTCCAACCGGGGGTGAAGAACGCCGTCCTGTCCCGGGCGGTCGCCGAGCACGGGCTCTTCTATCCGCCCGATCCGTCCAGCTGGGAGATCTCCACGATCGGCGGCAACCTCGCGACGAATGCAGGTGGCCTGTGCTGTGTGAAGTACGGCGTCACCAGCGACTTCGTACGTTCGCTCGAGGTGGTGCTCGCGAGCGGCGAGGTCCTGCGGACCGGCCGGCGTACCGCGAAGGGTGTCGCGGGCTACGACCTGACCCGGTTGTTCGTGGGCTCGGAGGGAACGCTCGGCGTCATCACCGAGGCGACTCTCGCCCTGCGACCGGCAAGCCACGAGCCGCGCACCGTGGCGGCGCTGTTCCCCACGGTGGCGGCCGCAGGTGATGCCGTGGCGCGGGTGGTGGCGGGGCGCCATGTGCCGAGCCTGCTGGAGTTCATGGACCAGGCGTCTCTGCGGGCCGCGAACGCCTATCGCCCCATGGGCCTGCCCGAGCATGCCGCGGCCATGCTGATCGCCCAGTCCGACGCGGCCGGCGACCAGGCGGGTGCGGACATCGCAGCCACGGCGAGCGTCTTCGCCGACGCCGGCGGGTTCGATGTGGTCGAGGCCGACGACGCGGCTGAGGGAGAACTGCTGCTGGCGGCCCGCAGGGAGATGCATTTCGCGCTCGAAGAGCTGAGCACCGGCCGCCTCATCGACGACGTGTGCGTCCCGGTCAGCCGGTTGGCCGAGTTCGTCCAGCACGTGGAGAAGGTCTCGGCCGACGTCGATCTCACGATCGCGGTCGTCGGCCACGCGGGCGACGGGAACGTCCATCCCAATGTCGTCTTCGAAGCCGGCGACGAGGACCAGGTGCGCCGGGCGCGTCAGGCGTTCGACGAGATCATGCGGCTCGGACTGGCGATGGGCGGCACGGTGACGGGGGAGCACGGCGTGGGGATGCTGAAGCGGGACTGGCTCGCTCAGGAGCTCGGTCCGGTGTCATTACGGGTGCATCACGACCTCAAGCGGATGTTCGACCCGGCGGGCATCCTCAATCCCGGGAAGGTCCTCGCCTGAGGACGCGCAAGTCGGTGGAAATCCTGGGCCCGTGAAATCCCGGACGACGGGCGTGTCCCCTGTCCAGAGACGGTTCGGACGACACGGGTGCGCGTTCATGCCTTGACATCAATTCTGGCCGCATCCGGTCGCCAAATACCGACGGCGATTGTGCGAATTCAATTCGTAGCCAAAGGCAGTCGAAGTACAAGACTTGTCTCCGTGTCTCGAACGCAACGAAAGGATTTCGTTGCGGCGTAGTTCTGGTTTCCCAAACTCGTTGGCCGTAACCTGCTGGGCATCCAGCACCCGATGACTGCGCGTGAGGTTTCTCGCGTCGCGAAGGCCAGGGTTTCCGAAGGGACGTGCAACGATGTCTGAGTTCGGTATGGCGCGGCGGTCGCGCCGCCAGTTCCTGCGCGGCGCAGTGCTGGCCAGTGCTGCGGCGGGGATCGGGGGCAGTGCGCTGGCGGCCTGCGGCCAGGGTGGCGCCGGAGGCGGCGACTCGACGGGGCGGGCGGGCGAAGAAGGCGAGATCCTCTTCATCGCGGGCTTCCAGTGGGGTCCACAGAGCCACTTCAATCCCTTGGGGCAGGCGACCGCCTGGCCGTGCGGGCAGAACAACATGCAGCTCATCTACGAAACCCTTGTCCGCTTCAACCTGCTCACCGGAAGCCTGGAGCCGGGCCTGGGCACGGAGCTTCAAGAGCCCGACGAGAACACCTTCGTCGTCCCGCTCCAAGAAGGAACCACGTGGCAGGACGGCAAGCCACTTACTGCCGATGACGTCGTCTACACCTTTGAGCTGGCCAAGCAGCACACCGAGTTGTCCTATGCGTCGTTCTGGGACTACGTCGACGCCGTCGAGGCCAGCGATCCCGCCACGGTGACGGTCAGGCTCAGTCAGAAGACCTACAACCCCGCCCTGGTCAAGAACAACCTCGCGACGACCTACATCCTGCCCAAGCATGTCTGGGAGCCCTTGGAGAAGCAGGGCAAGCCGATGGGCGAGCACGAGAACCTCGAGCCGGTCGGATCCGGACCCTACAAGCTCGGCGCCTACAACCAGCAGCAGACCTCGCTGGATCGTTTTGACGACTACTGGGGCAAGACTGTCAACGGCGGACTGCCCAAGCCGAAGCGAATCATCCACCCGATCTTCAAGGGAAACCAGGACGGCGACATCTCGTTCGAGCGCGGTGGCGTCGACGTGATGCAGCAGTTCACTCCGCGCATCTGGAAGATGTGGGAAGACAAGGACCTCGCGGTCTCCACGTGGTTCAAAAAGGAGCCCTACCACGTTCCCGGCGGCATTCCCATGCTGGTCATCAACACCACCAAGAAAGGCCTGAACGACCCACAGGTTCGCCGAGCTCTCGCCTTCGCGATCAATTACGCCGATATCGCTGACAAGGCGATGTCGCGGTATTCCCAGCCGGCGAACTCCAGCGTCATCCTTCCGGTCGGCGCGGAGGAGAAGTTCTTCAACCAGGAAAACGTCGACGCCAATGGCTGGACATACGACCCGGAGCAGACCAGGAAGATTCTCGAAGACGACCTGGGCGCCAAGAAGGGATCGGACGGCATCTACGTGCTGCCCGACGGCACCCGCCTCGGACCGTGGACGGCGCAGTGCCCGACGGGATGGAGCGACTGGCAGCAGGCGCTGCGGATCGTCGCGGCCAACGCGAAGGAAGCTGGCATCGAGATCCGTACGAAGTTCCCGCAGGCACCGGCCGTCACGACCGCCGTGCAGGCTGGCGACTTCGACGTCGCTCTGTGGGGCGTCGCCGCCACGAGTGCCGGTACGCCGTGGCAGCGCTTCCGCGATGTCCTCGACGATCGCGGCGTCGCCAAGCTCGGCCAGCCGGCGTTCTGGAACTACGGCCGGTTCTCCGATCCCGCGGTGGCGAAGTTGCTCGACCAGGCAGCGGCAGCAGACGAGGCTGAGGTCGGCGACATCTACACCGAGCTCGACACGATCTTCATGCAGAACGCGCCGATGGTCCCGCTGATGTACCGGCCATTGGAGTTCTTCGAGTTCAACGAGGTCAACTGGACCAACTTCCCGAGCGAGGACAACGACTACGCGCCACCGATGTTCCAGGGTGCCGGTGTGTCGTGGCTCTACAAGATCAAGCGCCTGTCGGAGGCGTGAGTCGTCGCCGGAAGCTCACGCCCATGACACCTGCCCGCGGACGTGAAGGAGCGCAATGCGGCTGCGGAACTACCTGGTAGGCAAGACGCTCTGGTACGTCGGCGCGCTCCTCGTGGCGATCGTGCTGAACTTCCTGCTGCCTCGCCTGGTACCCGGCAACCCGGTCGACGCGATCGTCGCGCAGCTCGGCCGGTCGGGCACCCAGGCGGAGGCACTCAAGCGGATCCATGAGCACTACGTCGCGGAGTTCGGCCTCAATGACCCGATGTGGCAGCAGTTCATCACCTACGTGGTCAACCTCCTGCACTTCGACATGGGTACGTCGTTCGCGCTGTACCCAGCGAAGGTCGAGGGCCTGATCCTCGAGGCGTTGCCGTGGAGCATCGGGCTCCAGCTGCCGGCCATCCTCATCGGCTGGCTGGTGGGCAACGCGCTCGGCGCGATCGCGGCGTTCAAGGGCGGATGGTTCGACCGCGGTGCGTTTCTCGGCTCGCTGTTTCTGTCGAGCATGCCGTACTACTGCCTGGCGATCCTGCTGCTCTACGGCTTCGCTGTCGCGCTGCCGATGCTGCCGCCCGGCGGCGGATACGAACCCATCCACACCCCAGCGCTGACATTCGCCTTCATCATCGACGTGCTTCGACACTATTGGTTGCCGTTCTTCTCGCTCGTCATCATCTTCGTCGGCGGGCAGGCGGTGGGCATGCGGTCGATGGCGATCTACGAGCTGAACTCCGACTACGTCAACTACGGTCGTGGGCTAGGACTGCCCGACAAGCGAATCGTGCGCTACATCTTCCGCAACGCGATGCTGCCGCAGGTGACGGGTCTGGCGCTGTCGATCGGCACCCTGGTCGGTGGCTCTCTGATCACCGAGATCGTCTTCTCCTATCCAGGGATCGGTTATCTGTTGTTCAGCGCGATCGGACAGAACGACTATCCGGTGATCCAGGCGATCACCCTGATCGTGGTCGTTGCGGTGTTGGTCGCCAACTTCCTCGTCGAGGTGGCCTACGGCTTCGTCGATCCACGGATCCGGGCGGCACAGGCAGGTGAGCGCTGATGCGGATGGTCCGGTTCACACCGCGGTTCTGGATCTCGGGGCTGTTCTTCCTCCTCGTGGTGGCGTTCGGCATTCTCGGCCCGATGTTCTTCGGCGGAAAGATCGGTGAAAGCGTCGGAGGTCAGTACGAACCACCGTCAGCGCAGGCATGGCTCGGCCTCGACGATCTCGGGCACGACATCTTCACCAGCCTGATGTTCGGGACCCGCACCTCGCTCATCATCGGCCTCGTGTCAGGAGCGGTGGCGACGTTCATCGGCGTCGCCATCGGTCTCTTCGCCGGTTACCACGGTGGCGTCCTCGAAGAAGCGCTGATGGGTGTCACCAACGTCGCGCTCGCGATTCCCTCGATCGTCGTCCTGATCCTGCTCTCGGTCGCTCTGGACTTCCGGTCGATCTTCGCGATGGCCATCGTGATTGCCATTACCAGCTGGCCGTGGACCGCGCGGGCCGTGCGGGCCCAGGCGAGCAGCGTCAGGACCCGCGAGCACCTCGACGTCGCCCGGTTGTCGGGAGCAGGCACCTGGAACATCCTGCTGTGGGACGTCCTCCCGTACCTCATGTCCTACATCGCCATGGCGTTCGTCCTCCAGGTGTCGAGCGCGATCCTCGCCGAGGCAGGGCTGTCGCTGCTGGGACTCGGCCCGAGCGACGGTGTCTCGCTCGGCATCATGCTCAACTGGGCGCTGGTCGGTGAGTCCCTGCGCACCGGGGCATGGTGGGCCTTCGTACCTCCCACGCTGCTGCTCACCCTGGTGGCGTTCACCCTTCTGATGCTGCAGTCGAGCCTCGACGAGGTCTTCAACCCGCGGCTGCGGCGGGGGCAGAGCCTTCGCCGGACCGGCGGCGGTGCGGGTGCCGCACTGGCGCAGGTGGGAGTCGTGGGTGAGAGTGCGCTACCACCGGAACCGGAGCCGGAACCGGTCGCTCTCGACGCCGGCGATCTGCCAGGACCCGGAGCCGACGATGGATCGCCCGGGCCGAGCAGGTCGGCGTCCGCGGCCGGCTCGAACGAAGGGGCGAGCAGAGGATGAGCGATCTGATGACGACGTCCACTCAGTCGCTGCTTCGGGCGAGCGGCCTCCGCGCCGCCTACAGCATCGGTGGCGGTCAGGTGGTGGCGGTCGACGACGTGTCGATCGACGTCCGCAGGGGCGAGGTCCTCGGCGTGGCGGGGGAGTCGGGGTGTGGCAAGTCCACGCTCGGCGCGGTCCTGTCGCTGACGGTCCGCCCGCCGTTGTTCGTGCTCGGCGGCGAGCTCGAGGTCGACGGTCAACAACTCGACCTCGGTCCCGACCGGAACCCGCCACGGGAGTGGCGCGGTGAGGTCGTGTCACTGCTGCCGCAGGGAGCCATGAACTCCCTCAGCCCGACCCTCCGGATCCGAGACTTCGTCTACGACGTGACCCGGGCACACCGACCTGGCGTCAAGCGGGACGAGGCCATCGACCGGGCCCGCCAGCGGCTGGAGCAGCTCGACCTGCCCGCCCGCGTGCTCGACTACTACCCGCACCAGCTCAGCGGCGGCATGAAGCAGCGCGTCGTCACGGTGGTGTCGGCCCTGCTCGACCCGCGCCTGCTCATCGCCGACGAACCCACCTCCGCTCTCGACGTGTCGTCCCAGCGCGTCCTCATCGAGATGTTGCGGGAGATGTTGAGCCAGGGGATCATCGGCGGCGTCATCTTCATCACCCACGACCTGCCCGTGCTCAACACCATCGCCGACCGGATCGCCATCATGTACGCCGGCCAGATCGCCGAGGTCGGCTACACCAGCGAGATCATCAACCGCCCGAGGCATCCGTACAGCGCGGCGCTCCTGTCCTCCGTCCTCGTCCCGGAGCCGCAGATGCGACGCACGAGGGTCCGGGGCATCCCCGGCGCGCCGCCCAGCCTCGCGAGCCCGCCGAGTGGCTGCCGGTTCCATCCCCGGTGCGGCATGGTGATGGACGTCTGCCGTACGGACGAGCCGCCCCAGGTGGGCGCGGGGCTGCGCTTCTCGCGGTGCTGGTGGGCTGACCAACATCCCGACGAGTCGGTGGAGGTGGGAGGGTGACCTCGCAGGACGGATCCACCGGCACGGCGGTCGACCAGTCGCGCGGCGTTGCGCGAGGAACGGCCGGCGACAAGGCACCGTTGCTCGAAGCCCGTGGCCTCAGCCGGACGTTCGGTCACGGCGCCAGTCTCGTCCGGGCTGTCGACGACGTGTCGTTCACCCTGGGACGGCAGGAAGTCGTCACCATCGTGGGGGAGAGCGGCAGCGGCAAGTCGACCCTGGCGCGGCTGCTGCTGCGCCTGCTCGACCCGACGGCCGGCACCGTGCACCTCGACGGCCAGGACGTCACAGCGCTGACGGGCCGGCGGCTGCGGACGTACTGGCGTGACGTGCAGGCGGTCTTCCAGGACCCGTTCAGTGCGTTCAACCAGTTCTTCACCGTACGTAGGTTGCTCCGCCGGTCGCTGTCCCTCGCCTCCGAAGCCGCCGGCGACGATGCCGAGGCGCAGATGGCGCGGGCACTCGAGCACGTCGGCATGTCGGCGGCCGAGGTGCTCGACAAGTGGCCGCACCAGTTGTCCGGCGGACAGCGGCAGCGGGTGATGATCGCCCGGGCCCTGATGTTGCAGCCGCGCATTCTCGTCGCCGACGAGGCCACCTCGATGCTGGACGCCTCGCTGCGGGCGAACATCCTCAACGTGCTCGGTGACCTGCGTACCGACTACGACTTGACGATCCTGTTCATCACCCACGACATCGGTCAGGCCTGCTACGTGAGCGACCGGGTGCTCGTCATGTGTCAGGGTGAGCTTGTCGAGCAGGGGCCGACCGACGACGTGATCTTCAACCCGCAGCACGAGTACACCCAGCGGTTGCTCGCCGACGTCCCCCGCCTGCACGAGAACATCCTCGACTGAGTGCGGGCCCTCGGGTCCCTGGAGAGTGACCCTGGGGCCGATATTGTCCTGCGGTAGCGGGAATCCCCGGGTGACCCCGGCACGCTTTCGGGGGCGTTCCGGATGGGAGCGGCGGTGAATTCTTCCTAGCGTCGCTGGTATGACCGATGTCGTCGCGGATCAGCCCGCTGCCGCGCCGGCTCCGCAACCACAGCCGCCCCAACGTTCGTGGCGTGGGGAGTCGTTCCGCGCCCGGATCGCTGCCGCGACACCGCCCAAGCGTGACCGGGCCATCGACGGTTTGCGCGCCCTGGCGACTCTCGGCGTGATCGTCGGCCACTGGCTGGTGGGCGCGCTGGTGGTCCAGCCGGACGGCGCGTTGCAGATCTCGAGTCCGCTGCAGACCCTCGGCTGGCTCGGCCCGGCTAGTTGGATCCTGCAGATGCTCGGCCTGTTCTTCCTGGTCGGCGGCTATTCGGCAGTCGCGAGCCAGGCGCGCGCGCAGTCGCGCGGCGAGTCCTATCGCGGCTGGATGCTGCGGCGGTTCGTCCGGCTCGGACGTCCCGTGGTGGCGGCCATTTCGGTGTCGGCGGCGTGTCTCCTGGTGCTCGGCGCGGTCGGGGTACCCACCGGGACGCTGCGTACCTGGGTCGTACTCCTGGTCCAGCCGTTCTGGTTCGTCCTCGTCTACGCGGCCCTGACGGCGTTGACCAGGTACGCCGTCGCCGCCGACCGCCGTCTGGGCGCGTGGGCGGCACTCCCGCTCTTCGCCATCGTCGCGGCCGGCGACCTGCTGCGTTACGGACCGTGGCAGGACGCGGTGCCAAGCTGGGTCGGCCTGGTGAACCTGTTGCCTGGTTGGCTCTTCGCCTATCAGCTCGGCGTTTCCTGGGCGCGCGGACGCCTCGTGCGACATGGCTGGTGGCTGCTCCTCGGTGGCGGGACAGTGGCGTTCGCGGTGCTGGTTCTTGCGTTCGACTATCCGCTCAGCATGGTGGGCGTCCCCGGTGCCGAACGGACGAACTCCCATCCACCGTCGTTGCTTGTGCCCGCACTTGCCGCAATCCAGTCCGGGGCGGCGATCGCGTTGCACGGATGGCTCAACCGGCTTTTGCGGGCGCCTGGGCTCTGGGCCGGGGTCGCGGTCGTCAACCTCGCGGCCATGACGATCTTCTGCTGGCACCAGGTGCCGATGGTGCTCGTGTCCATGGGTGGGGCGGTGAGCGGCGAGATTCCGGGGTTGACCGCGGCGCCTGAGGATCTGGGATGGGTGCTGGCGCGGCTCGCCTGGATCCCGGTGATGGCGGTCCTCCTCGCCGGAATCGCTCTGCTGACAAGGAGATTCGAGGGACCATGGGGCGGGCTCGCTCGCGGCTACCGGCTGCTGGCCGCGATCCTGGCCGTCGTGTTCGCGGGTTTCGCCGTCGCGTTGTACTGACGCGTCCACCCGGCAGGTGTCAGGTCTGTGCGCCGCCAGGCGGGCTGACGCGATATGCCGGTGCCGTTGCCGGACAGACGGTTCCGGTCACCTCACCGAACCCGAGCCGCTGGGTCTCGCCCGCTGGTGCGGTCGCTTCGATCGTGACCGTGTCGCCGTCGAGGAGGAACGTCCGCTGCGATCCGTCCGCCAGCGTGACCGGTCGCGTGCCTCCGTCGGTCAGTTCGATGAGGGAGCCGCAGGTGTCCTCACGCGGGCCGGAGACCGTGCCGGACGCGAAGAGATCGCCGGTACGCAAGGCAGCGCCGTTGGCGGTGAGGTGGGCGAGCTTCTGGCCGGGCGTCCAGTACATGTCGGCGTAGCGGGGCCGGGACAGGACCGTCCCGTTGAGGCTGACGGTGAGCTCGAGGTCGAGGCCGAAGTCATGCGTTCCACGGAGGTAGGCCAGCGGTTCGGGAACCTGGGTCGGTGGCGTGAACATGGCGGGTTCGAGCGCGTCGAGGGGGACGACCCAGGGCGAGATCGATGTCAGGAAGGACTTGCCGAGGAACGGTCCCAACGGTCGCGCCTCCCACGCCTGCAGGTCGCGAGCGGACCAGTCGTTGACGAGGACGACGCCGAAGACGTGGTCGCGTACGTCGTCGACACTCACCTGGCTGCCCGGCTCGGTCGGCGTACCGATCACGAACCCCACCTCGGCCTCGATGTCCAGCCGGCTGGTGGGACCGAACTCGGGCGCGGCGGCGTCGGCGGGGCGGAACTGCCCGGACGGGCGCCGCACCGGAGTGCCCGAGACGACGACCGTGCCGGCCCGGCCGTGGTAGCCGACCGGCAGATGCTTCCAGTTGGGGTTGAGCGGCGGTTCACCCGGCCGGAGGATCTGGCCAAGACGGGTGGCGTGGTGTTCGGAGGCGTAGAAGTCGACGAAGTCGGCCACTGTGAACGGCATGTGCAGGCGTACCTGGTCGCGGGGAACCAGTTCGGGTTCGACGAGGGGGCGGTGGCTCTCGTCGGTCAGGCGTTCGGTCAGCCAGTGTCGGACCGCGCGCCACGCGCGGCGACCGAGGGCCATGAAAGGGTTGAGCGTCGGCTCCTGGAACACGCTCGCGAAGTCCGCTCCCTCGCTCGCCGCGAGCGGTGCGAGGTCGAGTACGTAGCGGCCGATGGCCACGCAGACCCGTGGGTCCTCCTCGCCGTGGGAGAAGACGCCGTAGGGGAGGTTCTCCACCGGGAACGGCGAACCGTGGGCGACCGGGACCCAGCTCGAGAGCGACACGGGTCAATCCTGCAGGAACCCGCATCCTCGCAGGGTCGAATCACCGGGAGGTCGCGTACCCGGAACCCTGGTGGGCGCCGTCGTGGGAGGCGGCGACGCACGCCGCCGCCCGCACCAGCGTGGCGAGGGCCCGAGACCGGCTGCCCTCCGGCCATGCCAGGACGAGCGTGGTTGGCTCGGCGTCGATGACGGGCACGTGGACAAGGTCGTGGCGCAGATGGTCGCGTACGGACTCGGGCAGGGCCGCGATCACCTGGCCCAGCGCGATGAGCTGCATCAACTGGCCCCGTCCCGGAGCTCTGGTAGACCGGCGTCGGTTTCGTCAGGTGCGCCACGGACCTGAACAAGGACCTCGACTTCGTACCGCCGCGTACGGCCGCACAGGGAGCGGCGATCGCGGTCAAGCTGGCAACACTCGGGAACGACGGCCCGACGGGTGGGTTCTTCAGCGACGACAGGGCGGCGGCCTGGTAGACCGGCCGGTGATCATGAGTCCGACCATGAAGGAACCCGGCCATGATCATGATCCAACCGCCGCGGCGAAGCGATCGGCGAGGTAGCCGAACCATGATCATGAACCGATCGGCGAGGTGACCGAACCATGATCATGAACCGATCGATGAAGGGAAACCGGGCCATGCGCACGCAGATCCTTCATGATCACGATCATGATCACCGAGGGCCGGCGGCACCGGAGGGCTGACGAGGCCGGCGGGGGACAGGGGCGCGCGGATCCAGGCCTATCCGGGCCTCGACGGGTGGTCCAGGCCGAGGATGCTGGTTGGATGTGCGCGTGACGAGCGCTGGCCAGACCTCCCGGCTCCGGGGGACTGCAGGGCACCGCGTCTACAGCGTCGTCGTCTTCCTCATTCTTGCCTCCGTCGACAACGTGGCAGCCGTGCTCGTTCCACCCCTCTACAGCCCGATCGCGCGGGACTTCGGCGTCCGCGAGGGTGCGGTTGGGTTCGTGACGGCGATCTGCTTCCTGGTCGCCGCGATCGCCGCCGTGGCCTGGGCGTACGCCGGCGACCGGACGCAACGCAAACCGGTCCTCATGATCGGCACGCTCGTCTGGGCGGCAGGAACGGCCGGGACGGCCCTGTCCGGCAGCTTCCTCGGCTTCTTCGCCGCCCAGGTGGTCGCCGCGGTGGGCATCGGTGCGGTCGCGTCGGTCGGATTCTCGGTCGTCAGCGACCTGATCGCGCCCCGACGGCGAGGCTTGGTGATGAGCTTCTGGGGGCTCTCCCAGGGGGTCGGCACCCTCCTCGGGACCCTGCTCTCCGGCGTCCTCGGTGCATACGACTGGCGGCGACCCTTCTGGGTGCTGACCGTCGCCGGCGTCGTCGCCACGGTCGCGTATCTGTTCACCTACGACGTACGCCGTGGCCAGAGCGAGCCGGAGCTGGCAGCGATCTTCGCCGCCGGTAAGGAGTATCCCCACCGGATCGGTCTCGCGGAGGTACCCCGCATCCTGGTCCGGCGGACCAACCTCTGGTTGGTGATGCAGGGCTTCACGGCGCAGTTCGTGTTCGGGTCGCTGGTGTGGTTGCCGCGGCTGTTCCAGGCGAAGGCCGAGGCGGAGGGATACGCGGAGTCGACCGCGATCGTCATCGGCGCGCTGTTTGCGACCCTGTTCCAGTTCGGTGCGGTCCTGTCGATCGTCGGCGGTCTGATCGGTGACCGGCTGCAGCGGCGTACGTTGCGTGGGCGGGCCCTCGTCGCCACGGTCGGCATTCTCGGTGGCATCCCGTTCTATGTCGTGCTGTTCTTCCTTCCCCTGCGGGTCGATGTCGTGGCAGGGGGCGGCACCAGCGACATCGTCGCGGCTGTGCTGAGGAGCGTCGTGAGTGAGCCGACCGTCGGGATCAGCTTCCTGGTGGCCTTCCTCGCGCTCGCCCTGACCTCGGCGAACGCCCCGAACTGGTACGCCCTGCTCGTCGACGTCAACCCGCCCGAGCACCGCGGGACGGTGTTCAGCACGGGCAACCTCGTCAACGGCGCCGGGCGCGCGCTCGGCAACGGGCTCGTCGGACTCGTGTTCCGGGCCTTGCAGGTGTCGTTCCCGCCGCCGCTGAACTACGCGCTGGGGCTCGCGGCGTTCCAGCTCTTCTTCCTACCCACCGGTCTGATGTACTGGCTCGCCTCCCGCAGTTCGCCTGGAGACATCGAGTCGGTACGCACGACCCTCCGGGCACGCGCGGACGCCGGTGCCGTGGCGGCTCAGCCGGCGGACATGGGCCAGCCGGCGGACATGGGCCAGCCGGCGGACATGGGCCGGCCGGCGGACACCGCCCAGGGAGGCGGGCGCCCGACACCCTGAGATCCGGCGTTGCGTCCGTGAATGACCACGTTGAGCATGCCTGTGGTCCGACACCAGGTATCCACACATGGTCCGGGTCCCACAGGCATGCTCAACGTGGTCATTCGTGTCATCTCAAACCTGGATGCCTGCACGGGAAAATCGGCGGCCGGATTCGTGCTGCCGACCGTCCGGAGTCGGGCGTACGGTCAAAGACACGCCAGTTCGGGGGCCTCTGGCCGCGCGGCCGCCGCCCGCCCGTGGAGGATGGTGAGGAGTACGACATGCCCTACTACCGCAGCGTCGGCGACGTTCCGCCCAAGCGCCACACGCAGTTCCGGCAGCCCGACGGCACCCTCTACCGCGAGGAGCTGATGGGGGAGGAGGGCTTCTCCTCCGACTCGTCGCTGCTCTACCACTCCGGCGTGCCCTCCGCGATCGTGGACGCCCAGGTGTGGGAGCCCGGAGACCTCGCGACCCAGCCGAACCATCCCCTGACCCCGCGGCATCTGAAGCTGCACGGGCTGTTCGAGAACCAGGACTGGAAGGCGTACGACCCGGTGACCGGCCGTCGGTTGCTGCTCGGCAACGCCGATGTCCGGATCTCCTACGTCTGGGCCGGCGAGGAGTCTCCGCTGTACCGCAACGCCGTCGGGGACGAGTGCGTCTACGTCGAGGCGGGGGCAGCCCGCGTCGAGACCGTGTTCGGCGTGCTCGACGCGCGGCAGGGCGACTACGTGATGATCCCTCGGGCGATGACACACCGGTGGATCCCGCAGGGCGACGCACCACTTCAGGCGTACTGCATCGAGGCCAACTCCCACATCGGCCCCCCGGCGAAGTACCTCTCCCGCTACGGGCAGTTCCTCGAGCACGCGCCCTACTGCGAGCGGGACCTGCACGGCCCGGCCGAGCCGTACGTCCAGACGGGCACGGATGTCGAGGTCCTGGTCAAGCACCGCGGGCCTGGTCCGGCGGGCGTCGTGGGCACCCGGATGGTCTACGCCACGCACCCGTTCGACGTGGTGGGCTGGGACGGCTGCCTGTATCCGTACACGTTCAACGTCGAGGACTTCGAGCCGATCACCGGGCGGGTGCACCAGCCGCCACCGGTTCACCAGGTGTGGGCGGGGACGAATTTCGTGGTGTGCACGTTCTGCCCGCGCAAAGTCGACTACCACCCGCTGGCGATCCCGGTGCCCTACTACCACTCGAACGTCGACAGCGACGAGGTGATGTTCTACGTCGGCGGGGACTACGGCGCCCGCAAGGGGTCGGGCATCGGGCTCGGCTCGATCTCGCTGCACCCGGGCGGATACGCGCACGGCCCGCAGCCTGCGGCGATCGAGGCGGCGCTGGGGGTCCAGGAGGTCGACGAGTTGGCCGTCATGGTCGACACGTTCCGGCCCCTCGAGCTGGGTGAAGCGGGTCTCGCGAGCGACGACGGGGTGTACGCCTGGACCTGGGCCGGCCGCCGTGCCGACACCTGATCACCGGTCAGCGGACGGGGGCCTCGTCGACCGGCGGGCGGATCGTCCGCATCGACAGCGTGCCGGCACCGGCCAGGAGCAGGTCGGCCACCGTGATCAGCACCCGCGACGCGAGCGCGACCACGATCGCGTCGGCTCGGTCGAGCACGGGCAGCAGGATCGCCACCAGCGCCACCTCCCGGACGCCCAGCCCGGCCGGTGTGATCACCCCGAGGTAGCCGATGCACCAGGCCAGAGCGAATCCGCCGATCGCGAGCGGCGCCAGGGCCGCCGGATCCGCACCGAGGGCCACACCCAGGATCCACACGTGCAGCCCGTAGATCAGCCACTGCGTCACGCCGGCGGCCGCCGCGCGCGCCGAGACCGCGAGCGTCAGGGGCGTCTCCAGCGGGGGCCGCTTGACCAGCCGCAGCAGCCGGTCGAGCAGGGGGTTGAGCACCTTCGGATAGAGCAGGACGACGACCAGCGGTGTCAGCGCGAACGCCCACCGGAACGCCGGTGGCGCCGTCCCACCCGCCAGCGGCAGCGTGCCGGTCGCGACGACCAGCCCGCTGGCGAACGTGTACAGCATCAGTAGAACGAAAACCGTCACGGAGCGTCGTCGCGGCACCCCGTGGTCGCGCCCGAGCTCCATCTGCGCGACCATCGGCCACACAGTCCCCGGGATGTACTTGCCGAGCTGACCGACATAGAGCACCCGCGCCGCCACCCGGTACGGCAGCGGTGAGCCGAGGCCGGCCAGCAGCAGGCGCCACAGCACCATGCTGGTGAACAGCGACGCGAGGACCACCAGGAGCGCGGCGCCCAGCACCGGAGGGTGTAGCTGGACCATCGCCTGGTTGATCCCGTCCCACTCGCGGGCGATCGCCACCACGCCGAGTGCCGCAGCCACGACGACGAACCCGACCCGCAGCGCGCGACTGGAAAGTACGCGGAGGACGGCTGTAGTTATCGATCGGTACGCCAACACGTTACGGAAGCGTACGGTACGCAGGGCAACGCGCTGTTACGCTCCATGTCCGTGCGGGTGTTGGTCTTCGGAACATATGACGTACGCAGCCATCCGCGGGTGGGAATTCTCGCCGATGGCCTGCGGCGTCGTGGCCTCGACGTGGCCGAGTGCAATGTGCCGCTCGGGCTCGACACCGCTGAGCGCGTCGAGATCCTCAAGCGGCCCGCGCTGCTGCCGACTCTGCTGGTCAGGCTCGTGCGCTGCTGGTACGCCCTGGCTCGCCGGGCCCGCCGGCAGCCGCGCCCTGACGTGGTGCTGGTCGGGTATCTCGGTCATTTCGACGTCCTGCTGGCCAAGCTGTTGTTCAGGCGTACGCCCATTGTTCTTGATCATTTGATCTTCGCCGCTGACACCGCCCGTGACCGGGGTGAGACAGGTGGCATCAAGCAGGCCCTGTTGCGGGGCGTCGACCGGATGGCGCTCCGATCGGCCGACGTGATCGTCGTCGACACCGAGGAGCACCGCGAGCTCGTGCCGGACCGACATCGCGCCCGGGCGGTCGTGGCCGCCGTGGGCGCCGCCGACGAGTGGTTCGAGGTGGCACGCCCGGCGGACGAGGTCAGCCAGGACCGGCTGCGGGTGGTGTTCTTCGGCGTCTACACGCCGTTGCACGGCGCGCCGGTGATCGGCCACGCGCTGACCGAACTCGCCGGTGAGTCGATCGACGTCACCATGATCGGATCCGGGCAGGACGACGCGGAGACTCGCGCAGCCGCCCGGGCCAACGACCGGGTGACCTGGGTGGACTGGGTGGCCCCTGACGAGCTCCCGAAGGTCGTCGCCGACCACGACGTCTGCCTGGGCGTGTTCGGCACGACCATGAAGGCGTTGAACGTCGTACCCAACAAGGTCTTCCAGGGAGCCGCTGCCGGCTGCGCCGTCGTGACATCGGGCACCTCTCCCCAGCGGAGGACCCTCGGCACCGCCGCCCTTTTCGTACCACCTGGCGACTCGGCGGCACTGGCCTCGGCGCTACGCCGGCTCGCCTGGGACAGTAGGTACCTCACCCGGATGCGCACCGCCGCTGCCCGGCTGGCCGTGGAGCGTTTCGCACCCGACCAGATCGTCGGACCCCTCCTTGACCACCTCCAGGATCATCTCCACACAGTGACGAAAGCGCGGGACTCATCGTGACCTTGCCTCCTCTCAGCCCGAACGCCTGGCTGCGCTGGGACCTCGTTTCCCGGCTCCTGCCCGAAGGTGCGTACGCCGCGCTGGAAGTGGGCTGCGGGCAGGGTGGCTTCGGCGCCAGGCTGGCCCAGCGGTACCGCTACGTCGGGCTCGAGCCTGACCCCGAGTCCTACCGCGTGGCGTGCGAACGGCTCGCGGCCGCCGGCGGAGACGGTGAGGTACGCAACGGCGACCTGTCAGCGCTGCGCCTGGAGGAGACCTTCGACGTGGTGTGTGCGTTCGAGGTGATCGAGCACATCGAGCACGACGACAAGGCACTGGCCGAGTGGGCGGGCCGGCTGCGCCCCGGTGGGTGGATGGTGCTGAGCACACCGGCCTTCCAGCACCGGTTCGGTCCGGCTGACGTCATGGCCGGACACTTCCGGCGGTACGACCCAGCGATCATGGCCCGGCTCCTGCGCGAGACCGGGTTGGAGAACGTCGAGATCCACCAGTTCGGCGGGCCACTCGGCTACGTGCTCGAGGCCGGCCGCAACCAGATCGGTAAGCGACGGGTCGCCGCGCAGGCGAGAGCGGACGCGTCGATGGCCGACAAGACCAGTGGCAGCGGCCGGCTGCTCCAGCCGAAGTCGGGCGTGCAGGCGGCCACCACGAAGTTCGGGACGCTGCCCTTCCGGTGGCTGCAGCGCCGGTTCCCCGGGCACGGGCCGGGTCTGGTGGCGCGGGCGCAACTTCCGGCCTAGGCCCTTGGGCCTGACCCGTTCGCCAGGGTCGACGCTCAGCTGGAGGTGGGGGTGTGCACGATCTCGAGGCTCTCGGCGAAGTAGCAGGCGGACGGATGGCCCTGGCCCCGGTCGATGAGTGCGGGGACCTCACTGGCGCAGATGTCCTGAGCCTTCCAGCAGCGCGTACGAAACCGGCAGCCGGAGGGCGGGTTGGCCGGCGACGGCACGTCTCCGGTCAGGACGATCCGTTCCTTGGCGCCACGCAGGCCCGGGTCACGTACCGGCACCGCTGACAACAATGCCTGCGTGTACGGATGCGCCGGCTGGTCATAGACCTCGGCGTGACTACCCGACTCCACGATCCGGCCCAGGTACATCACGGCCACCCGGTCACTCAGGTGACGCACGACCGAAAGGTCGTGGGCGATGAAGAGGTACGACAGCGCGAAGTCGTCCTGCAGGTCCTCGAGCAGGTTCATCACCTGCGCCTGCACCGAGACATCCAGGGCGGACACCGGTTCGTCACAGACGATGACCTTCGGCCGCAACGCCAGAGCGCGCGCCACGCCGATGCGCTGGCGCTGACCGCCGGAGAACTGGTGCGGGTAGCGATTGGCATAGTCCGGGTTCAACCCGACGCGCTCGAGCAGCTCCCGCACCTGGCGCGGCCGGTCCTTGGACGGAACCACATCGGGATGGATCTCCCACGGCTCGGCCACGATGTTCCCGACGGTCATCCGCGGGTTCAGCGACGTGTAGGGGTCCTGGAAGACGATCTGTACCTGCCGGCGATAGCGCCGCAGCTGGCGATTGTTCATGGCGGCGACGTCTTGTCCCTCGAAGAGGATCTGGCCGGATGTCGGCCGCTCCAAGGCCATGACGAGCTTGGCAACCGTGGACTTCCCGCAGCCCGACTCGCCAACAAGGCCCACTGTCTCGCCGGGGTGGAGTTCCAACGAGACACCATCGACCGCCTGGACCTGGCCGATCGTCCGATGGAACACGATGCCCTGGGTCAGCGGGAAGTGCTTGACCAGATCCTTGATCACCAGAACCGGCTCGGCACCCGGAGAGCCGTGGCGCGCCTCGGAGCCCTGTGGTTGATCAGGCACGGTGGAGCTCCTCGCTGTAGTGGCACGCGCTCGCCCGGCCCAGACCGAACTCCCGCAGCGTCGGGACATCCACCCGGCAGTCGCGTCCCTCCTGGGCCGCGGCGTCGAACCTCGCATGGGGGCAACGCGGGTGGAACGCACAGCCAGGAGGTATCGCGGCGAGGTTCGGTGGCTGGCCGCTGATCGGATGCAACCGGACGCCCTTGGACTCGGCGTGCGGGACCGACGCCATCAAGCCGTTGGTGTACGGATGGGTGGGCGAGGTGAACACCTCGTCGATCGTCCCCGACTCGACGATCTTGCCGGCGTACATGACGACCACGCGGTCGGCGACCTCGTTGACCACCCCGAGGTCGTGGGTGATCAGGATCAGGCCCATTCCCGTCTCTGTCTGGAGGTCGCTCAGCAGCTCCATGATCTGGGCCTGCACTGTGACGTCCAGCGCGGTCGTCGGCTCGTCGGCGATCAGGATCTCCGGACCCAGCGCGAGTGCCATCGCGATCATGACGCGTTGCCGCATCCCGCCGGAGAACTGGTGGGGGTAGTCGTTGACCCGATCCCGGGCTGCCGGAATCCGGACGCGCTCCATGAGCTCGATGGCCCGGGCCTTGGCCTCCTTCCGGGACGTCCCCACGTGCGCGGTGTACATCTCCGCGATCTGGTGGCCCACCGTGAAGACCGGATTCAGTGCCGACAGCGCGTCCTGGAAGATCATGGCCATGCCCGGACCGCGGACCAGCCGTTGTTGCTCGGCGGTCATGGACAGCATGTCGTTGCCGTGAAACCTGATCGAGCCGCCCGTGACGAATCCGGGTGGCGTGTCCAGGATGCCCATGACCGCCTGGACGTTGACGCTCTTGCCTGAGCCGGACTCTCCCAGGATGGCGAGGGTCTCGCCTTGGCTGACCTCGTAGCTGATGCCGTTGACCGCTTGGACCACGCCGTACGGAGTTCGGAACTCGACGTGCAGGTCGTCGACTTCGAGGACCGGCGTGTTCGGGGGTCCGGCCGCGAAGTGGGAGGTGATCGTCGTCTCAGTCATCAGCGCAGCTTCGGGTCGAGGGCGTCACGGAGTGCGTCTCCCATCAAGATGAACGAAAGAACGGTCAATGACAGGAACAAGCTCGGGAAGAAGACCAGGAAGCCCGAGTCCCGTATTCGCTGCAGTCCGGAGTTGATCTGCAGACCCCAGGAGATCTCAGGAAGCTTCAGGCCGATACCGATGAACGACAGCGTCGCCTCCGCGGCGATGATCAGGCCGACGGTGATCGTCGCGTACACGAGTACGGGTGCCACGGCGTTCGGCAGGATGTGGCGCACCAGTATCCGCCACGTGGACGCTCCAAGGGCCCGCGCCGCCTGCACGTAGTCTGCGTCCTTGACCGACACGATGGTCGCGCGTACCAGCCGCATCGGGTTCATCCAGGCGAAGAGCATGATCGCAAGTGACACCTGAACGATGCCGCGGTCACGAAGGGCCGACAGCAGCACGACCGTGGCTCCGAGAATCAGTGGCAGTCCGTAGAAGACGTCGGTGATCCGGGCCAGCAGTGCATCGAGCCAGCCGCCGTAGTAACCCGCCAACGACCCGATCACCACACCGATGAGGAGAATCCCGAGGGTGGTGAAGAATCCCACCGCCATCGAGACTCGTGCGCCGTAGACGACGTTGGCGAAATAGTCGCGCCCCTGGATGTCGTATCCGAACCATGCTTCGCTGCTGGGTGGCTTCGTCGACAACGAGAGGTCGGCCGCGCGCGGGTCGGCGTCGGTGAACAGCCCGGGCGCGATCGCCATGACCGCAAAGACCACGAACAGCCCGGCGCCCAGCAGAAACACCGGGTTGCGACGCAGCTGCCGCCACGCGTCTGACCACAGGGTCGCCTGGCGTAGCTCGCCGCCGGCCTGGGCCACCGTCGTGTCGGCCGCCTTCTGGTCCTGGACGGCTCCAGCCCCGGTGAAGGGATGGGCTCCGCCGAGGTCCGGTGCCGTTTCTCGGGCTGGCGCTTGCTCAGTCATAGCGGATCCTCGGATCGATGACGGCGTACAGGATGTCGACGATCAGGTTGAAGAAGATGTAGAAGAACACGAAGATCGTGACGATGCCGACGACGACGAAGCCCTCCTGTCGTTGGACGGACTCGAAGACAGCACGGCCCAGGCCCGGAATGTTGAAGACCGTCTCCGTCACGATCGCGCCCGCCAGCAGACTCCCCAGGTCGGCGCCGATGAACGTCACGACCGGAATCAGGCTGTTTCGCAGCGTGTGTTTGCCGACGACGACGGACGGTTTGAGTCCCTTGGCACGCGCGGTGCGGACGTAGTCCTGGCGGAGATTCTCCGCCAGGCTGGTGCGGGTCAACCGCGCGATGTACGCGAGCGAGGTGGAGGCGAGGACCACCCCGGGGAGGATGTAGCTGAGGAGACCTTCGTTGAGTCCGGCGATCGGCAGCCAGCCCAGCCGCAGCCCGAAGATCGACTGCCCCAGGAATCCCAGCACGAAGACGGGGATCGACACGGCGATGGTCGTCGACACGAGGACCAGGTTGTCCATGTAGGACCCCCGGCGAATGCCGGCCAGGATGCCGGCGATGAGCCCGATGACGACCTCGACGACAAGGGCAACGATCGCCAGACGTACGGTGATCGGCAGCCGCTGGGTGATCGTGTCGAGCACCGGCCGGCCGGCGAAGTCCTGGCCGAGATCGCCCTGGAACAACCCGATGACGTACTTGCCGTACTGCACCAGAAGTGGGTCGCCGAGGTTGTACTCGTCCTGAATGGCCGCGCGGGTCGCATCCGAGATCGGCCGGTCACCGCCGAGGGCGCGGATCGGGTCACCCGGTAGCGCGTACACCATCCAGAAGATCAGCAGCGACGCGCCGATCAACACCGGGACGGTCATCAGGATCCGGCGCGCGATGTAGTGGCCCATGTCCCTTCCTCACCTGTCTCTACCGGCGAAGCGGTCGTTGGGGTGCACCGCGGACAGTGGGGCGTTC
Organism: Actinopolymorpha sp. B11F2; assembly: GCF_040195635.1. Taxonomy (NCBI): domain Bacteria; kingdom Bacillati; phylum Actinomycetota; class Actinomycetes; order Propionibacteriales; family Actinopolymorphaceae; genus Actinopolymorpha; species Actinopolymorpha sp. B11F2. The sequence goes on from NZ_JBEFTX010000016.1 coordinate 128,623, forward strand.
GACGCCCGGGCAGACTGTACGTGCCCGGGCGTCGAACACCACCGCGGTACACCCCAACGACCGTTGTCCACGGAGCTGGGCTACTGCTTGACCGTCACCTGCGCCAGCTCGATCCGGCCGAAGGCGTTGAAGACCACGTTGTCCACCTTCTCCGAATGCACGAGCTGGTTCTTGCCGTAGAAGAGCGGAGCCTGCGGCATGTCCTCGCACAGGATCTTTTCCGCGTCCTGGTAGGCCGCGATCGCCTGCTCCGGTGTTCCGGCGGAGTCGCCCTCGGCCACGAGCGCGTCGAACTCCTCGTTGGCGTAGTACGTGTCGTTGGACCCGGCCGGAGGCTGGGCCGCCTCGGTGAAGATCGGCGCAAGGAAGTTCTGGATGTGTGGATAGTCCATGATCCAGCCGGCGCGGTAGGGGCCGGTGATCTTCTTGCTGTCCCGCAGCGGAAGGTACTCCGCGAAGTCGAGACTCTCGAGCTTGTAGTCGACGATGCCGAGGTTGTCCTTCAGCTGGTTACCGACGGCTTCCATCCACTCCTCGTGCCCCGCACCGGAGTTGAACCACAACGAGACCGGCTTGCTCGTGTCGAAGCCCGACTCGGAAAGGAGTGCCTTGGCCTTCTCGGGGTTGAACTCCGTGGTCTCGGCACACGCGTTGTCGTTGTATCCCTCGACCACAGGGGACGCGAAGGAGTGTGCCGGAAGACGGGAGCCGAGGAAGATCGACTTCGTGATGGCGTCACGGTCGATCGCCATGGAGAACGCCTGCCGTACGCGCACGTCCGCGAATCGCTTGTCGTAGAGCGGGAACGCGAGCGGCGTCATGTCGCCACGCGGGCCTTCGACCCAGCGCTCACCGAACTCGTCGGGGCCGCTGCTCAATGCGCTCTGTGGCAGCGTGTCGCTGATGTCGAGGTTGCCTGCTTGGACATCGGTGTAGCCGGTGTTCGCGTCGGCGTAGACGCGTAGCTCCACCCGGTCCGCCTGCGCCTTGTCCTGGCCGGCGTAGTCCTTGTACTTGTCGAGCGTGATGCCGACGCCTGGCTCGAACGGTTCGTTCGCCATCCACGGGCCGTTGCCGACCGGCTGCTTGCCGAACGCCTCGGGGTCGTCGAAGAAGACCTTGGGGAGCGGGAAGAACGCGGTGTATCCCAGCGTCGTCGGGAAGATCGAGAACGCCCCGGAGAGCTTGACCGTGAACGTCAGGTCGTCAACCACCTGCAGCCCGGACAGCTTCTCCGACTCCGGCTCCTTGACGACCTTCGTCACGTTGCCGTCGTCGTCGGTCTCGACCTCGCCCTGCGTGGCGTCGTAGCCGTCGATGTTGGCGAAGAAGTAGGAGTTGCCCGCGCCGTTGGGGCCGTAGGCGTTCCAGTTCCAGGCGTCGACGAACGACTGGGCGTCCACCGGCGTCCCGTCGTGGAACGTCCAGCCCTCATTCAACGTGATGGTCCACGTCTGTTGGTCGTCGGACTCGATCGACTTGGCGACCCCGGTGAACTCGGGCTCGTTGGTCTTGGCGTCGTACTGGACGAGTCCGGTCCACAGCGAGTCGACGACCTGGCCGCCCTCGGTTTCGTTGGTGTTGCCGGGAATCAGCGGGTTCTCGGGCTCGCCGATGTAGCTACTGAACTCGCCCCCCGTGGATGCGGCGCCACCGCCACCCCCGCCACCCTCGTCGTCCGGACCACCACACGCGGATAAAGCAAGCGCGAGCGCCGCGACAGTCGCGACCGCTGCCTGACGTGCGGGGATGTGCATAGACCCCTCCTGCATGAATTCCCTCGGGCACCCTGACCGTGGCTTTTGTAGGCGTTGCCCCGGGGTTTAACAACCTGTGAGGGCTGACCAGCCCATTCCGCAACCAAGTTGTGACGTCATGGCTGACGGAGGGCAACGTCGCGGGACAGCAGTTCACCAAGCGTGTCGAGGGCATTGCCATCGATGCTCTGCGGAACGGAGGTGTTCTGTGCGGCCCGGACGACGGGCGGCTCAAGCGGCGACGGCGCGTGAGGGTGTGCGACGGCGGGACGGCGCGCCGTCAAAGCGGCCACCGGCGGCGGTCAGGTGTGCCGTCTAGCGCGTGTCGTTGCGGGAACGCACGATCAGGTCGGCCAGCAACGCGAGGGACGTGATGATCATCCCGGTGAGGATGATCAGGACCGTGTTCGTCGCCAGGCGTACTGGATGGGCCACCACGTCATAGATCGCCTTGCCGAACCCGATCGCGATCAGCCACAGCGCCGGCGGCATCAGCACCTTGAGCGGGTTGAAGTACATCACCATCCGGAGCACCTGGAGGATGTACCGGTAGGCGTCCTTCACGAAGTGGAACTTCGACCTGCCTGCCCGCTTGGCGTAGCCGATCGGCAGGTAGCGCATGCCGTGCTGGTTGTGCAGGAACGCGATCGTGATCGTCGTGACGCAGGAGAACCCGGGCGGCAGCAGCCGGAGGTAGGGCAACGCGACCTCCCGGCGGAACGCCCGGAGCCCGGAGTTGAGGTCGGGGATCCGCGTGTTCGTGAGGTACTCCGCGATCTTGCGGATCAGCCACTTCGCCGGCACGCGCAGGAGTCGGTGCGAGCCCTGTTCACTGGTGCGAGCGCCCACCACCTGGTCGAGCCCGGGATCGGCGTTGAGCAGCTCGATGAACTCCGGGATCCTGTCGTTGGGATAGCTCATGTCGGCGTCGGTCCACACGACGAAGCGCCCGCGCGCCTGCTGCGTACCGATCCGGCGTGCCGTGCCCGAGCCGCCGTTGCGGTCGAACGCCAACACCCGCAGGTGGGGGAAGCGCGGTGCCGCCTCCTCGAGTACCTCGCGGGTCCGGTCGGTGGAGGCGTCGTCGATGGCGAGCAGCTCGTAGCTGTAGGGCGTGTCGTCCAGCGTCTTGGTGATCCGTTCGACCTCCGCGATCACATGGTCCTGCTCGTTGTAGCAGGGCAGGACGACGGTCACGTCGAGAACGTCGGCCGCGGCGTCGGGACGGACAGCAACCGGGGCTTGCGTGGCGGTCGCGCCCGCGGTGCCTGGCGCCGTCGCGGCCCATGGGGAGGTGCTGGTCGATGTCCTGTGCGCGGTCGCGCTCATGCCCTGGAACTCCCGGATCACTGGCCGGGTTGGCTCCGACAACCGTGACGCGATGTTGCCGAGAGCCGCCTTCCGGCTACGGTCAGATATCTGCGGGACGTTACTCCTTCCAGGCGAACAGCGTCTTACGAACAGTCGACGTGTCTGAGTCTTGCCTACGCTCCGTGTTGGTGACGGGTGTCGAGAGTCTGGCCACTGACGTCGCTCGGAGGTTCGTCCCGCGCCTCGCGCCGGGCTTAGGCTTCCGCCGATGCGCCCCTTCCGCCGATGCCCCAGCTGCCGCTGCCCGTTCCGCTGATGGCCCTTCCGCCGGTGACAGTGCCAGGAGGGACCAACGGAGCGCGTGGGACGGCACTGCTGGGTGGTGCGCTCGTCCTCGTGACTGCCGCGTTCGAGCTGGCTCACCTGCCGCTGCCCTATCCGTCGGACCAGATCAACTACTTCGACGCGGCGGGTGACTTCCCGTATCCGGCGGCGGGAACGCCGATGCACCAGTTCACCCGCTTCGGCCTCACGTTGCCGCTCCGCGGCGCGATCGAGCTGCTCGGCTACTCCGAGGCGGCGTACCACGTCGTGCCCGTGCTGGCTGGGCTCCTCCTCGTGGTGTCCGTCTACCTGCTCGGAACGATGCTCTTCGCCAGGTCGGTCGGTGTAGCGGCGGCCGCACTCACGATTGCCAACAACCTGATCTTCTTCGACCTGCTCGCGCCGTTGCCGGACGTCCTGGCGACGGCGCTGTTCTGTGCGGCCGTGGTGCTGGCCGTGGCAGTCCACCAGGAACGCCGGCTGGTCGCGGTCTCCGCCCGGCGTCAGGCCGTCGCGGTCCTGGTCATCGGAGCGCTTCTCGGCTGGAGCTACCTCACCCGGGAGTACGTCGTCTTCGCCTGGCCGCTCATCCCGCTCCTCGTCGTACCCAGGGTGGGCTGGCGACGGGCGAGCCTGGCTGTCGTCCCGCTGGTGGTTACCGCGGTGACGGAGCTCGGCCTGTGCCAGCTGACGTACGGCGATCCGCTGGCGCGGGTGCGCGCGGTGACCGGGCACGGCAGCGGTCCGGTACCACCGGAGGCGGCGGCGACGTACCAGGAAATGCCGCGCTGGTGGTACCTCATCCGGCTCCCCGCCGGCCTCGCCGACGTACCGGAAGGGCCGTGGCTCCTGGCGGCGCTGGCCGGCGTGGTGGCCGGCGGGATCCTCGCCCGCCGGCGGGTCGGCGTCCTGGTCGGCTGGCTGGCCCTGATCTCCGTGCCACTGGTACTGCTCGGCGGCGTGGTTGATCCGTCGGCTCCGAGGCTGCGGCTGTTCCTGATGCGGTACTGGTTCCCTGCGTTTCCGGCATACATCCTGGGTGGTCTTGGCGCCGCCTGGCTGCTCACCGGCTGGGCGCTGACCAGGCCGTGGGCGAGCGTGCGGCAGGCGGACCCGCGACGGGGGATCGCGGCGGCGGTGGTGCTGTGCCTCGCCACTGGTGCCGTGGCCACGGCTGCACCGGGATGGACGGTGGACCGGGGATACCGGGTGACGGGATCCGATCCGCTGGGTGCGTTCCGGGACTGGCTCACCGCCCATCACTCGGACGTACGCGTCCTCTGGAGCGACGGGCGTACGGTCCGGGTGTTGCCGATCTACCACACCACGCGGTTCGGCCGGACGATCTGGTCCGGCGAGCTGCGGACCCTCGCACCGGCGGGTGAGCAGCCCGGTCCGGGCGAGTACGTCGTCCTCTACGGCACGGAAGGAGAGATTCCCTGCGCGCACTGCGGGGACGCCGCGCGGTTGGCGCTGGGGGACCCACTCCGCATTCCGCCGAGCTGGCGACAGGTCTATGCGACCAGGGACAATGCCGTGCGGGTCTACCGCGTCGACGCCGCGCACAGCCCGCCCGGGTAGGCCGGGTATAGGCCCGCCTCGTCCGCTCGGGAGGGCGGGCCGTCCGTTCGGGATCTTCGGTGAGGGTGGCCCGTTCAGCGGTCTCCTCTGAGGGCTGGCCATCCGGGGGATCTCCGGGTGATGCCCGAGGGCTGGACGGATTCCACGAGCAACCATGGGTGTCATGTCGAACCGTACGAAATATGTGCTGGGCGGTGCGGGTGTCGCACTCCTCGCCCTGTGGCTGCTGCCGAACTGGCTCGCCCTGCTGATCATCTTCGCCGTCGTCGCCGCGCCCGTCGTGGGCTACTTCATGCTGGACGAGTCGCAGCGTCGCCGGATCACGCGGCTCCGCGGCCGGGGGCAGCTGCCTCGCTGACCGCCACCGTTGTCCGCTAGACCGTGGCGAGGGGGCGGCCCGGGGCCAAGGCCCTGGCCACGGCATCGGCAAGGACGTCGACGTCGCGTCCGACCTGCAGGGTGCTGGCGGTGATGCGTACGCCCTCGCCACTCGAGACCCGGTACATCCGGCCCGGAGCCACCACCCACCCCGCCTCCATCAGCCGCGCACACACGGCCGTCTCGTCCTCGACGGGTACCCACACGTTGAGGCCCGAGCGCCCGTTGGCGCGTACTCCCCGGCGGCCAAGGGCTGTCACCAGCGCCATCCGCCGTTCGTCGTACCGCTCTCCGGCCCGCGTGACCAGTGCCTCGACCGTCGGGTCACGCCACAGCTCCACCACCAGGGCCTGGAGGACCGTCGAGACCCAGCGGGCGGCGAGCCACTGCCGTCCCTCGACCCGGCCGACGGTCTCGTCGTCGCCGGCCAGGATGGCGCAGCGCAGATCCGGGCCGAGGGGTTTGGACACCGAACGCACCATCGCCCAGTGACGCGTCGTGCCGGCCAAGGCGTGCAGCGGCTCGGTCGCGAGCTCGGCGGCGTGGTCGTCCTCGACGACGAGCGTGTCGGGGTGCGCGGTGAGGATCGCGCGCAACCGGGTGGCTCGGGCCGCGCTGACGCTTGCTCCCCACGGGTTCTGGGCCCGGCTGGTGACGACGATCGCACGTGCACCGTGGCGGATCGCGGCCTCGACGCTGACGGGATCCGGGCCGTCGTCGTCGACGGGCACGGGGATGACCGGATGGTCCATGGCGGCGAGCAGGTCCAGCAGGTTCGACCAGCCGGGATCCTCGACGGCCACGCTGGCTCCGGTACGCAGATGGGCACCGAGGACTCGTTCGACGGCATCGAGGCAGCCGCTGGTGACCGTGACGGACTCGGCCGGCACGCCGTCGGCGGACAGCCGTTCTCTTGCCAGTGCGGCCAACTCGGGGACCGGTCCCGCCCTCCCGTAGAGCACAGGGTCGGGAGCGAGTCGCCGCAGTCTCGGGCCGAGTGCGGGCAGCAGGGCCGGATCGGGGTTGCCGCTGGCGAGGTCGCGGGCGCCTGGCGGGGTGGGTAGGCGGCCGCCACTGCGCGGTGAGATCGGCGGCTTCGCGCGTACGCGGGTGCCCCGGCGCCCGTCGGTCTCGACGATTCCCCGTTGCCGCAGGGTGCGATAGGCCGACGCGATCGTGCCCGGACTCAGGGCGAGTTGGGTCGCGAGCGCGCGGACAGGCGGGAGTGCGGTGCCCGGCTCCAGGGCGCCCGAGCGCACACCGGACTCGACGCTGGCCGCAATCTCGCTCGACGTCGTACCGGTGATGGAATATTGTAGAGGCACAACAACCACTTTGTACTATAACGAACTTGCCGCGCAAGGTCCCGGGTGACCAGGGTCGCGACCGGACCCGGCTCTCGAGGGGTGGGGGCTCGGGGCTGTGACCTTCGGCGTGGCGATGCCGGTGAAGGAGTGCCCTCCGTGTCCGAGACCGCGAGCCCCGCGACCCCGACCGCAGCCAGCCCGACCGCGGCCGGCCGGACCGCAGCCGGTCCGACCGGAACGAGCCCGACCGGAACGAGCCCGACCGGAACGAACGCCTCAGCAACGAGCCCGTCGACCGCGGACCAGGGAAGGGCCGCGAACCGGGGGAGCGCCGGGGATCTGGGGAGTGCAGGGGATCAGGAAAGTGCCGCGGACCAAGGCATCGAGGCGTGGTTCGCCGCGCCGGTGCTGACCGGAGCGCTCGTACGCCTCGAACCCATGGCTCTCGACCACGTGGACGGTTTCCTGGCGGCCGCCGACGACGAGGTCCTGCGCCACCTGTCGATTCCGCCGCTGCGTACCCGCGACGACGTCGTGCAGTGGGTCGGACGGGTCTTCGCCGCCCGGGACGACCGGGTCCTCGTGCCGTGGACGCAGGTCGACTCGCGAACGGGTGAGGTCGCCGGAACAACCTCGTACTACGAAGTCTCACCGGTCACCCGGTCGGTCGCGATCGGGTACACCTGGCTCGGCCAGCGGTGGTGGCGTACCGGCGTCAACACCGAAGCGAAGCTGCTGCTCCTGCAGCGCGCGTTCGAGGAGCTTGGTGCGGTGCGGGTCGTGTGGCACACCGACATCCGCAATGACCGTTCGCAGGCGGCGATCGCCCGGCTCGGTGCGGAGCGCGAGGGGGTGTTGCGCAAGCACAAGCCGCGCCGCGACGGATCGTGGCGCGACACCGTGCAGTACGCGATGACCGACGACGACTGGCCCGGCGTTCGGGACCGGCTGCGGGCGCGGTTGGCAGCGGCCTGACGGCCAGCTTTCGAAAGGCGCGGCGGCGACGCGCCCGACCGTTGTCAGGGGGCGTTGGCGGCGGACGGACGGCGAGCGGTGCGGTGCGGTGGCGAGGCGATCAGCGAGGAGGACTCTGTGCTCATTCATCCCTGGGACGCGGCGACTGACGAGGAGTGGCGGAGCTGGCTGGCAGAACACAGCTTCGGTCAACTCATCGCGCCCGGCTGTCGCGGCGGTGACGATGGCGACGGACGTGATCTGCCGATCGTGGTCGCCACCCACTTCGTCTTCGACGGAGCGTCGACCGTCTGGCTGCACCTCGCCAGACCCAACCCGATCTGGCCTCTGCTCGAGGAGCATCCCCGTGCACTGTTGTGCGTGATCGACGACTATGTGTACGCGCCATCGGCCTGGCAGGCGCTGCCGGGTACCCCGCCCGAGCTGGGCATCCCGACGTCGTACTACACCACTGTCCAGATGGAGTGCGACGTCCGCATCATCGACGACCCGGCGGAGAAGGCAGTGCTGCTCAATCGGCAGTTGGGCCGGTTGGAGCCGGGATCGGGTCGGGTCCCGGTCTCGTCGGTCGACGACCCCGATCGCCGGCAGCTGCCGGGTATCCGCGGGATCGAGCTGACGGTGACGGGCGTACGCGCGAAGGTCAAGTACGCAGGCTCCAAAGAGCCCGACCATCGCCGGGAGATCGCCGACCGGCTGGCTGAGCGTGGCGGCCGATCCGACGCCGCCGCCCGTGCCCATCTCCTCCGCCGCCTCGACCAGCAGAGCTCCTGATACCGCAGCGGCACTTGTGACGCTACGTTCTGCCGCGGGGATTCTTGTGGCGGGTCGCTGCGGCGGGGTCTCTGGGGTGCGGTCGCTGGGGTGCGGGAGCCGGGTGCGGGTGCGTCGGTCAGCGGTACGACTTGGCCTGGAGTTCGAAGAGTTCTGCGTAGAGGCCGCCCTGCCGGGTCACCAGGTCGGCATGGCTACCGGTCTCGACGACCCGGCCACGGTCGAGGACGACGATCAGGTCGGCCATGCGTACTGTCGAGAACCGGTGCGACACCAGCACCGTCACCCCGCCAGTCGAACGACGGACCGCGGCCGCCGCGGCGGTCCAGCGTTCGAAGAGCCGGTGCTCGGTCTCGGCGTCGAGGGCCGCGGTGGGTTCGTCCAGCAGAAGGAGAAGCGGCGACGTCCGCATCATCGCCCGCCCGATCGCGAGCTTCTGCCACTGGCCGCCGGACAGGTCGATCCCGTCGGGCCACGTCGGTCCGAGCTGGGTCCGCAGACCCGCGGGCAGGGAGTCGAGCAGGTCATCGGCGCCAGCCCGCTCCAGTGCCCCGGTCACCGCCCCGGTCACCGCTCCACCGTCGACACCGGCTTCATCGTCGACACCCGCTCCGAGAGCGGAGAGATCACCGATCCCGACCGCCTCACCCACGCTGAACTCCCACCGCGCATGGTCCTGGAACGCGGCCGACACCCGCTCCCGCCAGCGGTCGGGATCCAATGTCGCGAGGTCGGTGCTGTCGACGACGATATGCCCGCTCGTGGGCACGTACAGCCCGGCCAGCAGCTTCACCAGCGTGGTCTTCCCCGCACCGTTGTCGCCGACGATCGCGACCGTCGATCCGGCGGGAAGTCGGAGGCTGACCTCCTGCAGGACGTCGTGACTTCCGAGCGGATAGCGGTACGACACGGAGTCGAGCACGATCCCCGTGTCCAGCCGCTCGGGTACGCCGGCGGTCACGTCCACCCGTTGCCGTGCCCGCGTCGCCACATCCTCGAGGTAGACGAACCGGCTCGCGGCCGTGAGGGTACGCAGGACCCACAGCACGATCTCGCCGGACCCGTCCACGATGCCGAGCACCTGCCCGGCGAGCACCGCCGTCAGCAGGACGTCGCCCACGCTCGCCCGTCCGCGTACCGCCTCGTTGACGACGAAGACGATCGCGCCGAAATACCCCACCAGGAAGACGAGTCGCGCGGCGAACCCGATGCTCGAGCCGTGCAGTTGGAGCCGTACGTTCGTCCGCCGGATCTCGCGGTGTGCAGCGTGGAAGCGCCGCAGGATCTCGGGGGCCAACCGGAAGAGCCGAATCTCCTTCGCCGCTCCGGCCGTCGTGGCGAGATCCCACAGGTCTCCCGCTCGCCGGCTGGGTGCTGCGGAGAGTTCGATGCCGAGGTTGAACAATCCGTTCGTACGCCGGCTCAACACCAGCATCGGCACCCCGAACAGTGGCAGCGCCAGCAGCAGTGGATGCACGCTCAGCAGCAGGGCCACCGACGCGGCGGCCTGGATCATGACGTTCGTCAGCTGCACGAGGGACGGGATCGCGTCTCCGAACTCCCACTCCTCGTTCGACAGTAGTTCCAGCTGGGTGAGGTGCTCCGGCGTCTCGTGGATCTCGAGTGTCGGCACGTGCCCGACAGTTTCCGCGAGCCGGCGCTCGATCAGATGCTGGGCGCGTTCGTTCAGGGCCATCCGGACGCGGGAACCGGCGTAGTCGAGAGCGCTCCCGGCCGCGATCGACACTCCGATGGTGACGGCTGCCAGCGCGGTCCGGGTGGAGTCGCCGTCGGCGAGCCCGTCGAGGAGCAGCTTCAACCACCACGCGAAGCCCGCGGTGACGAGCGCCTGCACCGTGAAGATCCCGAACGCGAGCACCGAACGGCGCCGGTCCGCCCGCCACGCGAAGCCGAGCATCACCCGGGCGGCGCGGAGCCGGCTCGCTGGAGCGTGCGTGCCGGTCGACCCGGTCGGGCCATTCACGTCTGTGGGTGCCGCGTCAGGCATCACGGACCCCCGCCTCTACCGCGGTGTCTCGATCCTCGCCGTGATAGCGCATCGCCTGCGTACGGAAGAGGCTGGAATACCGCCCACCCGCCGCCACCAGTTCGTCGTGCGTACCGTCCTCGGTGATCCGTCCGCCGTCGAGGACGACGATCCGGTCGGCCCGGCGTACCGTCGAGAACCGGTGGCTGATCACGATCGACGTGAGTCCGTGGGTGAGGTCGAGGAACCGGTCGTAGAGGTCCGCCTCCGCGCGGACGTCGAGATGTGCCGTGGGTTCGTCCAGGACGAGCACGCGGGCGCCGGCGCTCACCGCGGCCATCGCGCGTGCCAGCGCGATCCGTTGCCACTGGCCGCCGGACAGGTCGACGCCGCCGTCGTGGCGCCGGGACAGCACGGTGTCGAGCCCCGTCGGGAGACGTTCGATGATCGTGTCGGCGCCGGCCCTGCCCGCAGCGGCGAGGACGCGCGCGTCGACGTCAGGCGTGCGCAACTCCTCGACGGACCCGAACCCGATGTTGTCCCGGGCCGGCAGCTGGTAGTGGATGAAATCCTGGAAGATCGCCGCGACGCTCCGCCGCCAGCTGGTGGGATCGAGGTCGGCCAGGTCGATGCCGTCGACGGTGATCCGGCCGTCCTGGGGGTGGAGCAGGCCGGTGAGGAGTTTGATCAGCGTGGTCTTGCCGGCGCCGTTGAGGCCGACGACCGCGAGGGACCGCCCGGCCTCGATGGTGAGGTCGAGGCCGTCGTACACCGGCCGGTCGCGGCTCGGATAGCTGAACCGGACGCCCTCGAACGAGATCCCCCGCGCTGGCAGGCCGGTCGCCGAGCGCGCCGTGGGGTCGGGCGCCGGAGTGATGGCGGTGGCGGCACGTTCGTGGACGAGGACGTCCGGCACCGGGATCGCGCCGTTCTCGATCCAGATGTCGCCGTCCTGCGAGGCGAGCATCGCCATCGCGAAGAGTCCCTGCACGAGGACCGTCAGCGTGGCCAGCTCGAGGTCGCCGCGAAGCGCCGCACGCGCGGCCAGGACCATCACCACGATGTTGGCAGCGAGGATCACGGCCGTGAGCAACGTCGTGGTGCGGTAGCCGACCCGGCGGGTACGCCAGAGCTCGGCCATCACCTGCTGCCACTCCGTACTGAACTCGTCGACGATCCAACCGGTCAACCCGAAGATGCGGAGCTCTTTCGCCCAGTCGGGCAGGTAGGTGAGCCGGTTGAGATACACCGCCCGGCGCAGCGGGTCGGTCCAGAACGGGTTCGCTCGGTAGAAGTCGGCCTGCAGGTGCTGGCTGACGACGAGCCAGAGGACGAGCAGGCATCCCGCCGCCACCGGCCAGATGGTGGCGACCAGGATGGTCGCGGCGAGCCCGCGCGACAGGCTCGTCCAGCGGTACGACAGGCCGCTGATCAGTTCACCGGGCCCATAGCGGGCGACACTCGCGGCACGGTTGGTGGCCGCGGCGAGCTCGGGATCCTCGAAGAGCTCGAGGCCCGGAACGGCCATCGTGGTCGTCATCACGCGAGCCAGGAGGTACTCGTCCATCCGCTTCTGGAGATCGGTCGTCGCGAGCAGCCGCAGCAGACTGACGGCCTCCTGCACCACCAGGACGGTGCCTATCAGCACGAGTGTCGTGACGACACGGCGTCCTTCCGCCGAGTCGAATCCGCCCGTCACCACGTCGGGCAGCTGGCCGACCAGGCGGCCGACGAGGAGCGCGAAGAGGGCCGCCGGTGCCCCGGAGAGCAGGGCGAGGAGTGCCAGGATTGTCGTACGACCAGGGAACGCGCGGATGAGCACTCCCAGCGCGGCACGGCGGGCGGAGGATCGGCGACGTTCGGACGAGTCCTGCTGGCGCTCAGACGACACGATCACCGAGCATGGCACCGCACCATGGGCGGGGTCATCCCGGTTTTTGGTCGGCGCCGGCCCAGGTGCTGCACCGCTTGGCGGTCGGTTTGGTGCCATAAGTCCGGCCTGGGTCGGGAACGGGTGACACCATACGGACCGGTCGACCGTTCTCATGACGGACAATGGAACGACTGGGTGGTGCACGCCTCAGAGCGGTTGAGAGGGACGACATGTCGAATCGCACGTGGTGGATCGTCGGCGGCGTAGGTGTCAGCCTGCTCGCCTGGATTCTGCTTCCCTGGTGGGCGACCCTGCTGATCGTGCTGGCTGTGGTCGGCGCGCCGATCGCCGGTTACCTGATGCTCGACGACTCGCAGCGCCGGCGGCTTCGCCGGATCCGGGACCGGCGGCAGCTCGGACGGTGAGGGCACCGGGCCGGGGGTTTCTCGACGGGTATCCGGCCGACCTCGCCGAGTGGCAGGACGACGAACGGCTGGTGAGTCGCGGCTTCGTCCACGGCTGGCGTTCCCAGGTGGCGCCGGGCAACGGCGAAGCCTTCTTCGATGCGCTTGTCCGGTCGCTGGTGCGCCCCGACTCCGTCGTGGCCGACATCGGCTGCGGACATGGGGGGTACGCCCAGACGTTGGCCCCGCTGTGCAGGCACGTGATCGGGGTCGACGGCGATCCCGACGTCATCGACCTGGCCCGGCAACTTGCCACCGAACGCGGCGTGGCCAACATCGACTTTCGCGTCCTCCGCCTCGATGAGGGTGCCCGTGAGAACGGTGCCCGTGAGAACGGTGCCGGTGAGAACCGTGCCGGTGAGAACGGTGCCGGTGAGAACGGTGCCGGTGAGAACGGTGCCGGTGAGAACGGTGCCGGTGAGAACGGTGCCGGTGAGAACGGTGCCGGTGAGAACGGTGCCGGCAGCGGGGTGAGGGACGTTGACGCGGGCGTCGGCGTGCCGGACGCGAGCGTGGACGTGTTCGTCTGCCGGCGCGGGCCGATCCTCGCGAAGTGGCTCGACCCCTCGCTCCGGGCGGCGCGTCCCGGTGCGGTCGCCGTCGGCATGCACCCGACCGGCCCGGCGGGCGCCGTCCCGCCATGGAACGCCGACCTGCCCGAGCCGCTGCGAATCGAGCGCGTCTTCGGCTACGACGAGGTACGCGGATGGGTGACCTCCGGCATCGACCAGGCAGCGGGGCGGATCCACCTCGACGGGTGCTGGTGGCTCGACGTGGCGGAGACCTTCGATGGACCCGCGGAGCTCTACGCCAAGCTCGCTGGGCGTCGCGGGGGCGTTCCGTCATGGCCGGCTGTCAAGGAAGGTTTGACACGTGTCTTCACGGCGTACGGCGGGACCCTCGAACTCCGACACTGCCGCCTCGTGTGGCAGGCGTCCTTCCGCTGACCCGAACCAGTGGGGTTGGACTCCGTGACGCGCACGTCGTTGGATGAGGGCCGCCGTGCAACGAAGGAGGCCTGGATGAAGGCGCCCCTGTCGCCACAGAGGCGCGGACCCGTTCGACGCCCTAAGAGGTGAGCCACATGTCTGGCCCGGAACCGACCGCGTTCGTCGTCAACGACACCCCCACCGTCGTCGACGCCGACCGGGAGACGCCGCTGGTCTACGTACTCCGGCACGATCTCGCTCTCTACGGCGTACGCCCCGGCTGCGCGGTCGGAGAGTGCGGCGCCTGCGTCGTCCTCGTCGACGGCCGGCCGGAGCGCTCCTGCCAGCTCTCTCTCGGCGCCGCCGAAGGGACGAGGATCACTACACCGGAGGGGCTCGGCACACCCGACGAGCCACACGAGATCCAGCAGGCGTTCCTCGACGAACAGGCGGCCCAGTGCGGCTACTGCCTCAACGGCATCATCATGTCGACGGCCGGCCTGCTGGCCCGCGAGCCCAGTCCCGACGAGGCCGCCATCCAGGAAGCCCTCGAAGGTCACCTGTGCCGGTGCGGTACGCATCACCGGATCCTCCGGGCTGTACGCAAGCTCGCCGGTCAGACGCTCCCGCCGTGCGCTGCCGTCGTACGACCGGACTCCACCCTGCTCACCGATCCACGCGGACTCGCGGCCGCCGGGCCCGCCGACGTGGACCTTCCGGGCGCGCTACGTGGCGCCCCGAACGTCGAGGACTGGCTCAGACCACTCCCCGACGGTCGGATCGAGGCTCGCAGCGGCCGGGCGGAACTCGGCCAAGGTGTACGTACTGCTCTCGCCCAGGTCGTCGCCGCCGAGCTCGACGTACCGGTGGACCGGATCGTCGTCCGCCAGGCCGCGACCGACGCGACCCCGGACGAGGGCTACACGGCCGGCAGCGCCTCACTCGAGCAGGGCGGTACGGCGCTGGCGATGGCGGCCGCGGCGTTCCGCCGGCTTCGGGCCGAAGGCTGCCCGCCGCTAGGGCCTATCCGCCCGGACGACTGCCCGCGCTGGACCAGCCCATCCGCGGCGGGTGAAAGTGCGGGCGGTGTTCCTTCGGGCGGTGTTCCTGCAGGCGCTGCACCTGCGTCCCGCGCGACCGCACCAGGGGGAGCCGTGGGCCAGCCGGTCCACCGCATCGACCTGACCGCGAAGCTCACCGGCGCGCCGGCCTACGTCCACGATCTGGCACTGCCCGGACTCCTGCACGCCCGCGCGCTCCTCCCGCCGACCTACGAGGCGGCGTTGACCAGCGTGGACGTGCACGCCGCACAGACGATGCCCGGCGTGCGGGCCGTGGTCCACGACGGCCGCCTCGTCGTCGTGGTGGCCGACCGCGAGGAGCAGGCCGTCGCCGGCGTACGACGTCTCGCCCGGTCCGCACGCTGGGAACCCGCGCCGCTGGTCGACGGCGGCGACGCCTCCGAGGACACACGGCAAGCGCAGCCCGTACGCCAGTCCGTTGTCGAGGAGCCCGGCGTGACCGAGGCACTCGCCACCGGGCGGCAGGTCCACGCGTCGTACGCCAAACCGCACGAGGCCCACGCCTCCATCGCGCCGTCCGCTGCCGTCGCCCTCGCCGCTGTGGAGCCGGTCCCAGGGGCCGAGCCGGGCGCCGGGGTTGGGCCGGGCGCCGGGGTTGGGCCGGGTGCCGGGGTTGAACCGGGCCCCGTGCCCGAACCGGTCGCGCTCACGGTGTGGACGCACAGCCAGGGCGTCTATCCGCTGCGGCGGGAGCTGGCGGCGCTGCTCGGCGTCGACGCCGACACCCTCACCGTCCGCCACGTCGACGGCCCCGGCTGCTACGGGCACAACGGCGCCGACGACGCGGCCGGTTTCGCGGCGCTGGCAGCCCGGGCGGTGCCCGGCAGGCCGGTGCGGTTCCAGTTCTCGGTGCGGGACGAGTTCACCTGGGAGCCGTACGGACCGGCGATGCAGGCCGACCTCGACGCCAGCATCGACACCTCCGGAAGGATCACCGGCTGGCGGCACCACATCCGTACCGGTGCACACACCTCCCGACCGCACGGCACAGGCGACCGCCTGATGGTGGCGTGGCTGCGCGCGGGCGGTCCGGCGCGGCCGTGGGCGGGCGGCGGGGAAGGGGGAGTACGCAGCGCCCTTCCGGCGTACGACATCCCCGCCCGCGAGATCGTCGGCGACTACGTGAAGGGGCCGTTGCGGACATCGGCGCTACGCAGCCTCGGCGCCTACTTCAACACGTTCGCGATCGAGTCGTTCATGGACGAGCTCGCCGAGGCCGCCGGCAAGGATCCCGTCGAGTTCCGGCTCGCCCACCTCTCGGATCCGCGGGCGCGCGCGGTACTGGAGACCGCCGCCGAACGCGCCGGCTGGCAGACGCGGACCGGCCCGAGCGGACGCGGCCAAGGCGTGGCGGTGGCGAGGTACAAGGGGTCGAAGGCCTACGCCGCGCTCGTCGTCGACGCGGGCGTGGACACGACGACGGCAGCCGTGACCGTGCACCGCGTGGTGGCCGCCTGCGACGCTGGCGTCATCGTCAACCCCGACGGCCTCGCGAACCAGATCGAGGGCGGCATCGTGCAGGGCCTCAGCCGGGCGCTCCACGAGGAGGTGCGCCACGGCACAGACGGGATCGAGAGCGTCGACTGGACGAGCTACCCGATACTTCCGTTCTCCGGCGTACCCACCCTCGATCTCGTCCTGCTCGACCGCCCCGGCCTGCCACCGCTCGGCGCGGGGGAGGCGTCCACGCCAGTGGCACCCGCCGCCCTCGCCAACGCGGTCGACGATGCTGTCGGCATCCGGATGCGTACCCTCCCGATCACACCGGATCGGCTCCGCGCCCGGCTGGAGGAACTGACCGACGACGAGCTTGCCCGCGTCCTCGCCTGACATACCTACGACAGTCAGCTCGGCTGCGGATAGCCCTCGTGGACGACCGGGGTGCCGACGAGTTCGACGCCGGCCTCTCGCATCTCGCGCACCGCGGCCTGCGTCGTGTCCGCGCGAACGCCCGCCGTCATGTCGAGGAGTACGCGGGTACGAAAGCCCTCCCGCGCCGCGTCCACGGCAGTGGCCCGTACGCAGTGATCGGTGGCGATCCCGACGAGATCCACCTGGTCGACGTCGTGGGACCGGAGCCACTCAGCCAGCCCCTTCCCCTCGATCGACCTCCCCTCGAAGGCGGAGTATCCGTGGGAGTACTCGCCACAGTTGAAGACCGCGTCGAACGGCTGTGGGTCGATGTTCGGGTGGAAGCCGGCCCCGTCGGTCCCCGCGACGCAGTGCGGCGGCCAGCTCGTCACATAGTCGGGCTCGGTGGAGAAATGCTCACCCGGATCGATGTGGTGGTCCCGGGTCGCGATCACATGGTCGTAGGCCCTGTCCCGCTCGTCGGCATCGTGCCAGGCGCGGAGGACCTCGCCGATCGCGAAGGCCACCTCGGCCCCGCCATGCACAGGCAGGCTGCCTCCTTCACAGAAGTCGTTCTGGACATCGACGACGATCAGCGCCCGTGTCATCGCACCTCTCCTCCTTCCAGGACCTCATTCCCGCGCATGTTCTTCGTACGCCGTCGGAATCGCCGGCTCGCCGCGAGACAGCTGCAGCGCGGCCGGCGGCAACTCGCCCCGGCTGCGCTGGTGACGCTCGCGGGCGGCGTCGAGTGGTTCGCGGCCGACAACCTCGCCGTTCTTCACCAGGGGGATCAACAGCGGCCGGCCCAACCGCTCGTCCTCCGGCCATGTCGACACGACCTCGGCGACGGCGATCCCGTTGTCGAGTTGGCGTACGGCCCACTTGCGTCCCTTGTGGGTCGGCTTTCCGGTCGACGCCTTCGCGACGCCGATCAGGGGAGCGTCCGCGTCAGCGGTCGTGGAACGGGCGACCAGCTTGTAGACGAACTCCGCGGTCGGGTAGCCGCTGCCGGTGACCAGCGCGGTGCCGACGCCGTACGCATCGGCGGGCGCGGCGGCCAGCCCGGCCAGGGCGTACTCGTCCAGGTCGCCGCTCACCAGGATCCTGGTCTCCGTCGCGCCCAGCTCGTCCAGCTGGGCCCGTACCTCGTGGGCGAGCACCGGGAGGTCGCCGGAGTCGATCCGGACGGCGCCGAGTCGGGTGCCGGCCGCCTCGACGGCCCTTCGCACGGCGGCACGGACGTCGAACGTGTCGACGAGCAGCGTCGTGCTCGCGCCGAGCGCGGCCACCTGGGCGTCGAACGCCGCGCGCTCCGAGTCGAACAGCAGTGTGAACGCGTGCGCGCTGGTACCCCTGGTGGGGATGCCGTAGGTGCGACCGGCCACGAGGTTGGACGTCGCCGCGAAGCCCGCGAGGTAGGCGGCGCGGGCGGCCGCCACCGCCGCCACCTCATGCGTACGTCGCGAACCCATCTCGACGATCGGGCGGGACCCGGCGGCCGTCGTCATCCGTGACGCCGCCGACGCGATCGCCGAGTCGTGGTTCAGGATCGACAGCGAGACGGTCTCGAGCAGGACCGCCTCGGCGAAGGTCGACTCCACCACCAGGATCGGCGAACCCGGAAAGTAGCACTCTCCCTCTGCATAGCCCCAGATGTCACCAGAGAACCGGTACGACGCCAGCCAGTCGGCGGTTCGCTCGTCGATGACGTCGTTGCGGGTGAGGTGGTCGAGGGTGTCGTCATCGAACCGGAACCGCTCCAACGCCTCGAGGAACCGCCCCGTCCCGCCGACCACGCCGTAGCGACGACCGTCCGGGAGTCGGCGGGCGAACACCTCGAACACGGCACGCCGATGCGCGGTGCCGTCGGCGAGGGCGGACCGGAGCATGGTGAGCTCGTACCGGTCGGTGAACAGCGCCGTCGAGGAGGTGCCGGTGGACATCTCGTCCATAGGGCGAGCCTAGACCGGGGCGCGCCAACGCCGTTCAGCCTTCACGCCCTGGCGGCTCGTTGTGGTGGGCCACGCGCCGTTCGGACCGTTCTGGGGGGTGCGAGGAGAGGGGAACGCCCGACAGATGCCACGATGGGACGGTGAGCGGGACCGCACCAGTGGAGCTCGAACGGCCGGACATCGAGGACGTCGTCCGCCCGGACACGCCGTGGGTGACCATTGTCTGGAATGACCCGGTCAACCTCATGTCGTACGTCACGTACGTCTTCCAGTCCTACTTCGGCTACCAGCGGAAGAAGGCGGAGAAGCTCATGATGGACGTCCATGAGAAGGGCAAGGCCGTCGTCTCCAACGGCACGCGGGAAGAGATGGAACGCGATGTCGAAGCGATGCACTCCTACGGTCTGTGGGCGACCCTGCAGAAGAGTGGTGACACATGAGGTGTGACGCCGCTGGCAATGCGGCCGGCCAGACGACGACTGGGGACACATGACGACCGGATTTCGGGCCCGACACGGAGTGGTGTCGGCGACGTTCGTCGCGGAGGAGGCGCACATCCTCCGTGGACTGGTCGGTGAGCTGGTGGAGTTGATCCGCGACGAGGCGCCGTCGTCGACACCGCCCGCGGACAGCCTCGCCGCCCTCGTCGGCCATCTGGGCTCGACCGAACCACCCGACGACGAGGTGCTCGCGCGGCTCTTCCCGAATGCGTACGCCGATGACGAGGAAGCGGCGGGGGAGTTCCGGCGGTTCACCGAACACGGCCTGCGCGACGGCAAGGTCAAGAACGCCGAAGCCGTCCTGGAGTCGCTCGGCGACCCGGCGTACTCCGACCAGGTGACCGTCTCGATCAACCCCGACGAGATCCAGGCCTGGCTGCGTACGCTCACCGACCTCCGGCTCGCCCTCGCCACCCGGCTGGGGGTCGAGCAGGACGACGAGGCCCGCTGGGAGGCGCTGCCCGAGGACGATCGCCGGCGCCAGGTGTACGGCGTCTACATCTGGCTGGGGTGGCTCCAGGAGTCGCTGGTCTCGGCGATCAGCTGAGCCTGCCTTCCGCGACCGGCCGCCGGCCACGGTCGGCGGGACGGTGCGGTTGGGTCGGCTGGATAGGGTCGGGCTGTGCTGACCATCGACCAGGCCACCCACGACAAGATCGTCGCCCACGCCCGCGCTGACCATCCCGACGAGGCGTGTGGCGTGGTCGCCGGGCCCGCAGGCTCCAACCGGCCCGAACGCTTCGTACCCATGGTCAATGCGGAGCGCTCGCCGACGTTCTTCCGGTTCGACCCGCAGGAGCAGTTCAGAGTGTGGCGGGAGATGGACGACCGCGACGAGGAACCGATCGTGATCTACCACTCGCACACCGCCACCGAGGCCTACCCGTCGCGTACCGACATCTCCTACGCGGCGGAGCCGGATGCCCACTATGTCGTCGTGTCGACCAGGGACGGTGCCGATGCGGGTGGCGAGGTCGAGTTCCGGTCCTACCGCATCATCGACGGCGAGGTCACCGAAGAGAAGGTCCAGGTGGTCCCGGCCTACGACTGCCGCGCGAACAACTAGCGGTTCGGCCATCTTCCGCCTAGCTCCCGCCAGATGTGTCCGGGTCTCGTTCATTGCGAAGTTGTGGTGAACCAGGTCGGCGGTCCGTTCACCGTTTCTTCGCAATGAACGCGGCCGGTCCCCTGTGGATACCTGAGACGGGCCGGTGCGTGACCCGGCAAGCTGTCCGGATGCCCGCTCCGTCCGACCTTCCTTCTGAGTTGCTGTCCGGGCCGTTCACCGTGTCGTACGCCGAGAGCCTCGGGATCTCGCGGACAGTCCTGCGTGGTCGGCGATTCCGGCGGCCATTCCGGGGAGTCCGAGTGCCGGCGCACCTGCCCGACACGGTCGCGCTCAGGGCAGATGCCGCGCGGCTCGTGCTCCCCGCCCAAGCGGCGTTCAGCCACTTCACGGCCGCGCTCTTGCGGGACATGCCCGTCCGGGACGACGGGATGGTCCATGTGACGGTTCCGGTGCCCACCTCGCGTCCCAAGGTCCACGGCATCGTCTGCCATGCCACGAGCGACGGTGAGGCGGTCACGCTCGTCGAGGGGCGAGCAGTGGTGACGCCTGAGCGCAATTTCACCGAGCTTGCGGCTCATCTGTCGCTGGTGGATCTCCTGATCCTCGGCGACGCCCTGGTACGCCACGGTTGGACGAGTCGCGAGGCGTTGATCCGGTCGGCGGACACCTCTCCTCGACGCACTGGGCTGCGGCTGGCCCGGGCGACCGCGAGGTTGGTCAGGCCACGGGTCGACTCGCCAATGGAGACGAGGACCCGGCTGCTGCTCCTCCTCGCGGGCCTGCCGTGCCCTGAACCAGGATGGGAGATCCACGACGAGTTCGGCCAGTGGGTGGCGACGGCAGACCTGCAGTACCCCGAGCAGAAGATCGCCCTGGAGTACGACGGTGACCTCCACCGCACGCTCAAGCGGAAGTGGCGAAACGACGTTCGCGCCCGCGAGGAACTCCGCGACCTGGGCTGGATCGTCATCGTCCTCACAGCCGACGACATCACCGTCCGGCCGGAGGACTTGCTCTGGCGGGTCCAGAAGGCGCTGCTCGACCGGGACCATCCGGATGTACCTCAGGTCCTGAATCCGCAGTGGCAGGCGTTGTTCCCGCCCAACCGGTCGTACTCGGAAGGCTGGTGAGACGGGTGCGGCCTGATGGTGTGCGTGGGGCGGATGCCGACGTTCATTGCGACGTTGTGGTTGAACCCGAGGCGGTCCGGTCGACCACAACGTCGCAATGAAACACCCGAGCCCCATTGCGGGTGTCTGGACGTCGATCGCGCTGGCCAGCCTGCCGGAGTTTGCGCCGCCGATCATGATCGGCACCACCCTGTGATGCAGCAGGTGGTTGCGCGGGTTGGCCAGCGCTCCCGCGGCGAGGCGATCCGCCGGACCTCCCACCTGAGGTGAGACCGTAGACTCCAAGGCGTGGAGCTCTTCCTCCTCGGGCACACGGCCCCCGTCGTCGTCTACGACTGTTCGGGCCACTGATCCCGACTGCCGAGATCATCGCCGGCTCGGCTGCCGGAGGTCCCGGACGCTCGATCAATCCGGAATCGGCCGTCCATCCCCTGTCGGAATCCCCTGTCGGAATCCCCTGTCGGAATCCCCGTGCGGCAGCCCGTGTTGTGGCACTTGGCGCGTATGACGACGAGCGAAGGAGTACATCACCGATGGCTATCGAGGTCCGTATCCCGACGATTCTCCGTACCCACACCGGGGGCGCCAAGACCGTCGAGGGCGCTGGCGCGACGTTGCAGGAGCTGCTCGACGACCTGGAGGCCCGCCACGCCGGGCTGAAGTCCCGGTTGGTCGACGAGGGTGATCTTCGCAAGTTCGTCAACGTCTACGTCAACGACGAGGACGTCCGCTTCCGGGGTGGCCTCGGCGCGTCCGTCGAGGACGGCGATGTCGTGACGGTCCTTCCCGCCGTCGCGGGCGGCTGAGCCGGGGGCCGTCAGCCATGCGTTACGCCTCGCATCTGGACGCCGTGGGCCAGACCCCGCTGGTCGGACTGCCGCGCATGTCTCCGACCTCGGACGTACGCCTGTGGGCCAAGCTCGAGGATCGGAACCCCACGGGTTCGGTCAAGGACCGCGCGGCCCTCCGGATGATCGTCGAGGCCGAGAAGGACGGACTCCTGCGTCCCGGAGCCACCATTCTCGAGCCGACGTCGGGCAACACCGGCATCTCCCTGGCGATGGCGGCGAAGCTCAAGGGCTACCGCCTCGTCTGCGTCATGCCGGAGAACACCTCGGCCGAGCGCCGGCAGCTGCTGCGCATGTGGGGCGCCGAGATCGTCTCCTCGCCGGCGGCCGGCGGGTCCAACGAGGCAGTCCGCGTCGCCAAGCAGCTGGCCGAGGAGCATCCGGACTGGGTGATGCTCTACCAGTACGGCAATCCGGCCAACGCGCTTGCCCACTACGAAGGCACCGCACCGGAGATCCTGGCCGACCTGCCGAGCGTCACCCACGTCGTCGCGGGCCTCGGCACGACCGGGACACTCATGGGCGTCGGCAGGTTCTTCCACGAGCACAAGCCGGACGTCACGATCGTCGCGGCCGAACCGAGGTACGGCGAGCTGGTCTACGGCCTGCGCAACCTCGACGAGGGATTCGTTCCGGAGCTGTACGACGCTCGCATGATCGACTCCCGCTTCTCGGTCGGCCCGCGCGACGCGGTACGCCGGGTGAGGGAACTGCTCGACCTCGAGGGCATCTTCGCCGGCATCTCGACCGGTGCCGTCCTGCACGCCGCGATCGCCCAGGCCCATCAGGCCGTCAAGGCGGGCAGGAGCGCCGACATCGTGGCGATCGTCGCCGATGGCGGATGGAAGTACCTCTCCACAGGTGCGTACGAAGGAACTCTCGACGAGGCCGAGGAGACTCTCGACTGCCAGCTGTGGGCGTGACGGAGCACGGTGAGGCCTCTGACGAACACACCGGGTCACGGAACACACCCCGGGGCTCGATGACCGAGGTTGGCCGGTTTGTCGAGACTTGAGAGTGGATGCAACCACATGAGCGGTTCGTGGGTTTGCATTCCATGACGCGCCCGGGACGGCGGACCGGGGAGGTTCGGGGAACACTCAGGCACGCGCGGTCGGACGGAGGACACATGCTCGATCCAGGGTCACCTGGAGCGGGCTGGTGGGAGGAACCGACTGTCGTGCTGACGAGCCGCCGACAGGTGGGGCGCCGAGGGGGCTCGGCCTGGCCGACGGACGCAGCCCAGGTGCGTTCGCGGGCCTAGGCCGAGCCCCGTAAGACTTGTGCGGGTTTCTCCCCGCGACGGCGAAGTCTGGACGGGTGCGAATAGCTGCCCCGGTCCAGGGTTGGTGCCCGTAGGCTGGCGGCCGTGTCAGACTCGCCGATCGGCATCTTCGACTCGGGTTTCGGCGGCCTCACCGTCGCCCGGGCGGTCATGGACCAGCTCCCGCACGAATCCGTCCTCTACCTCGCCGACACCGCGCGCTACCCGTACGGCGAGAAGGGCATCGCCGACGTCCGCAAGATCGCCCTCGAATCCCTCGACCACCTGGTCGACCAGGGCGTCAAGCTGCTCGTGATCGCCTGTAACTCGGCAAGTGCCGCCGTGCTCCGTGACGCGCGGGAACGCTACTCGGTCCCGGTCGTCGAGGTGATCCTTCCGGCCACGCGGCGGGCCGTGTCCGCGACGAGGACCGGCCAGGTCGGCGTCATCTGCACCCGGGCCACCGCGACCTCCCAGGCCTACGACGATGCGTTTGCCGCGGCTCCCCACGTCACGTTGCACACCCGGGCGTGCCCACGGTTCGTGGAGTTCGTCGAACGCGGCCTGACCAGCGGTCCGGAACTCCTCGCCGAGGCGCACCGCTACCTCGATCCGCTCGCGGCGGCCAAGATCGACACGCTGGTCCTCGGGTGCACCCACTACCCTCTCCTGACGGGAGTGATCTCGTACGTCATGGGCTCTGCGGTCACTCTGGTGTCGAGTGCCGAGGAGACGGCGAACGACGTGTACGCACGACTGGTCGGCGGGGGCCTGGCGCGGGACGACGCCCTGTCGCCGCCGAAGCACCGGTTCCTCACGACCGGGGATCCGGAGGCGTTCATGGCGATCGGTGGGCGGTTCCTCGGTCCCGAGATCGCGTTCGTCGAGGAAGTGGCCTAAGGAGTGGGCATGCGGCTCACCGTCGTGGGATGCTCCGGGTCGTTTCCCGGGCCGGATTCGCCGGCGTCGTGCTACCTGGTCGAGGTTCCCCATGGTGGGCGTACCTTCCGGCTGGTCCTCGATCTCGGCAACGGCGCGTTCGGTGCCCTGCAACGCCACGTCGACCCGTACACCGTGGACGTGGTGGGACTCTCTCACCTGCATGCGGACCACTGCCTGGACCTGTGTTCGTACTACGTCGCCCGGAAGTACCATCCGGGTGGTCCACGGACCGTGATCCCGGTCTACGGCCCGTTCGGTACGGCCGACCGGCTGGCCGTCGCCTACGGCCTCCCGCTCGAGCCCGGTATGCGGGACGTGTTCGACTTCCGGGCCTGGCTGACCGGAGGCGCACGGCAGATCGGGCCGATGGACGTTTCGGTGGCGCCGGCCTGCCACCCGGTCGAGGCCTACCTCATCAGGCTGGAGCATCAGGGTCGTTCGCTCGTCTACACCGGCGACACGGGCCCGACCGACGCGCTCGTGGAACTCGCCCGCGGAGCCGACGTCCTGGTGAGTGAGGCGACGTTCCGTGACGGCGACTCGAACCCGCCGGACGTCCACCTGACCGGCCGACAGGCGGGGGAGTACGCCCATCGCGCCGGCGTCGGTCGGCTCGTGATCACGCACGTGCCGCCGTGGTACGCACCCGAGGACCTTGCCGCTGAGGCGCGCGCCGCCTACGACGGGCCGGTGGAGATCGCCCACGCTGGCGCGGCGTACGACATCTGAGCCCGGGGGAATGATCACGCATGCGTGATCTTGGTCATTGCCTTGTAAGGCGGTAGCGCCCGGCCGGGCAAGAGTTTGCGGGACGTTCGACCGGCGGTCACGTCGGGTGCGGGCAACCTCCTACCGGCTGACCCAGCCTGGTCGCCGTGACCTGTGCGACGCGGGAGCTGCGGTACGTCGCTCTCGGCGACAGCCTGACCCTCGGGATCGGCGACCTCACGACATCCGGATGGCGGGGGTGGGCGGCGCTCCTTGCGGAGTCGCTGACGTCGACGTACGACCTCACGTTCCACAACCTCGCCCACGCCGGCGCGACCACCACGCACGTCCGCGACCGGCAACTGCCCGAGGCACTGGCCCTGCGGCCCCAGCTGGCGTCGGTGATCGTCGGCGTCAACGACACGATGCGGTCGAGCTTCGACGCGGACCGGGTGCGCGCCGACCTCTTCGGGACCGCCGAGAAGCTCACCCGGGCGGGGGCCGACCTCCTGATGGTGCGGTTCCACGACCACAGCCGGGTCTTCGGGTTGCCGAGGCTGCTGGCCGGACCGATGGCCCGGCGAATCGAGGCGGTGAACGGGGTGTACGACGAGATCCACGCCGCCTTCGGTGGTGCGTACATCGATCTCGCCGCCTCGCCCGCCGTCTACGCGCGCGAGGCCTGGAGCGTCGACCGACTCCATCCGTCGGAGCTGGGGCACCGGCTGCTCGCGCGTACGTGTGCCGAGGGGCTCGGTGCTGTGGGTGTGCGGTCGTCGCCCACGGGCCTCGAACGCGGCGGCGGAATCGTCTTGTCCCGTAGGGCGGAGCTGGCCTGGCTGGCGACCAAGGGCGTGCCGTGGTTGGGTCGCAGGACCCGCGACCTGGCACCGTGGGCGGCCCGGCTTGCCGTCGGCGAGGTGGCGGCGATGCTGCGCCGCCGCGGTGCGCCCGCGACGAGTGGTTCCTGAGCGTCGCCCAGCCGTTCGGTCTGCCGCCGCCCGCCCACCCCCGCGGAGGCGGCGCAGCAGCAGGCGCCGCTGCACGGGATGCGGTGGTGCCGCCGGTAGGGTCATACGCATGGTGAGAGTCGACGACCGCTCCGCGGATCAGCTGCGTCCTGTCCAGATCACCCGCGGGTGGCTCGACCATGCCGAAGGGTCGGCTCTGGTGGAGTTCGGGCGTACCCGCGTGCTGTGTGCGGCCAGCGTGACGGAGAGCGTCCCCCGCTGGCGCCGGGACTCCGGCCTCGGCTGGGTCACCGCCGAGTACTCGATGCTGCCGCGTTCGACCAACACCCGAAGCGACCGCGAGTCGGTGAAGGGACGGCTGGGTGGACGCACGATGGAGATCTCCCGGCTCATCGGCAGGTCTCTGCGCGCGGTCATCGACTTCAAGGCGCTCGGCGAGAACACCATCGTGCTCGACTGCGACGTCCTGCAGGCCGACGGCGGCACCCGCACCGCGGCGATCACCGGCGCCTACGTCGCACTCGTCGACGCCGTGCGCTATCTCGATGGCCGCGGCTCGCTCCGGGGCGACGCCCTCACGGACTCGGTGTCGGCGGTGTCGGTCGGCATCGTCGACGACGGGGCCCTGCTCGACCTCTGTTACGAAGAGGACGTCCGCGCCCAGACCGACATGAACGTCGTGATGACCGGCGACGGGCGTTTCGTCGAGGTGCAGGGGACGGCCGAGGGCGACCCGTTCGACCGCAAACTGCTCGACGAACTGCTGGAGCTGGCCGGCGTCGGATGCGCGGAGCTGGCGCACATCCAGGCAGAGGTTCTTGCCAAGGAGCTGCCGCCGAGGTCCGGTCAGTGACGCGCGCCCGCGACGCGGTTGCGCCCGAATCGGTGACGCGGTCGGGTGACACGGTTGAGGGGGAGTCGGTGGTGCGGTCGCGTGACACGGTTGAGGCGGGATCGGTGACGAGTACGGGTACGCCGGTGGACCGGTCGGTCCGGCCGAAGGTTCTGCTCGCCACCCACAACCGCGGCAAGCTCGTCGAGATGGCCCGGATCCTCACGCCGCTGGTGTCCGCTGTCGAGGTCCTCAGCCTTGACGACGTTCCTGCCTACGACGAGCCCGCCGAGACCGAGCCGACCTTCGAAGGAAATGCCAGGCTCAAGGCGCACACTGCGCTCGCCCACTCGGGTCTGCCGTCCGTCGCGGACGACAGCGGCCTGTGCGTCGACGCGCTGAACGGCATGCCGGGCGTCCTCTCCGCGCGTTGGGCCGGTCGGGGAGAGAACCGACCGCGTGGGTACGAACTCCTGCTCGACCAACTGGCCGAGGTGCCTGACGAGCGCCGTGGAGCGTACTTCGTGGCCTGCATGGTGCTGGTCCTGCCCGACGGCACAGAGCACGTCGTCGAGGGCCGGATGCCCGGGAGGATCGCGCGGGAGCCGGCGGGAGACGGCGGGTTCGGCTACGACCCCGTGTTCGTTCCCGACGGCGAAACGCGGACCGCCGCCCAGCTTCCGCCGGCCGAGAAGGACGCCCTGAGCCACCGGGGCAAGGCGGTCCGCGCCATGGCGCCCCTCATCGCCGCCGCCCTGACTCAGCGCTGACGCTCACTGTCCCCGCACCCTCGCCGGCCTGCAGTGAGATCATGAAGTGAAAACGGACCATGAAGGCTTTCGGGGCCATAGCTCCGCAGCACCTTCATGATCACGGTCATGATCACGGTCATGATCACGGGAGGGCGGGGGAGCCTGCGGGGCCGACGGGGGCGTAGTCGAGGCACCTGGTCGGTCGGGCGTCGGGCGTCGAACCCGGTATGACGGCCTGCACAGTGACCAGTCCCTTGTCCTGGAACCACACCACCCGGAACCGCGACAGCAGCGGTGACACGAGGGCGTACCTGCTCGGCACACCGTCGTACAGCGGGACGACATCACCGGTCACCAGCCAGATCCGCCGCGCGGCCGCCAGTTCGCGCGGCAGGGGACAGTCCGCCCGCGGGGTGGTCGTCCCGGTCGGTATCGCACGGTACGCCCGGTCCAGCGGCAGGTGCAGCCGTGGGGCATACACCCGTACCGCCGCCCGGTCGCCGTTGCCGACGAGCAGGACATCGCCGGGCTCCCACTTCGCGGCCACGAAGCTCAACGCACCGCGGTAGTCGTCGACGCCGTACAGGTAGGTCAGGTCGTGAACGAGCCGCGTCGGCGGCGTCCAGCACAAGGCGAGGACGGCCGCCGCGGTCGTGGTCCCGGCGACGGCCGCCACCATCCGGTCACCGACCGCCGGCCAGCCACTCGGTCCCCCCGACCTCGCCGTCCACCCGCGAACCACGCGGACTGCCCGTCCCGCCACGGCGTCGACCAGGATGCCGAGGCAGAGCAGCAGCGAAGGTACGCAGAAGAGCACCAGCCGCCGCCCGAACGGATAGAGCCCCAGCACCCCCACGGTGTACGCCGCCACCAGTGGCAGGACCAGCAGCATCGCGATGGCGGCACCGCGGCGGAACGCGATCAGTGCCCCGACGACGACCAGCACGGCCGCCCACGTCGTCGGGAAGCCGAGCTCGCGGACGGCGAACTCACCGAACACGAACCTGTGCCAGTCCCACCAGCCGCCCAGGCCTCCACCGTGCGTGGTGTGACCGCTCGGTCCGAGAAACGCCGCCCAGTACGTCAGGAAGTCGGGCGCCTGGCTCGTCAGATGCCGCGCGTAGAGTGCCGCCGCCAGGACGGAGACTGCCGGCGCGACGAGCCAGCCCGCAGCGCGGCGCAGCGTCAGTTCGCCACGCCACATCCGCACGAGCGTCACCCAGCCAGCGACCAACGGCGCCGCCAGCATGAACGCGTGGGACAGCCACGGCAGGACGACGAGCGACGCGTACCACCACAGATCGGTCCGCCGGAAGCCGCTGTGCCGGGCGCTGACACCAACCCCGTCACCGGCCTCCCCGCCCTGAGCGACGGTCGGCTCGGCGCCACGCGCCAGCAGCAGTACGCCGAGCAGCACCAACCAGGTCACGGCCAACGCGTCCGTGGCGTACTGCTTGGTCTGCACGGTGTAGAAGACCAGTTCAGAGAGGGTCGCGAGCAGGATCAGCGGCACCACGATGGCCCAGCGGTAGCGGACCAGACGGATTCCGAGCAACGCCACGAGCACCAGCAGGGCACAGCCTGACCCGAGCGTCACCAGCCGGTAGGTGCGTTCGCCGTCGCCGGCGACCGCCGTCACCGCGCGGACCACGAGGAGCCACAGCGGCGGCGCGGACTGCGTGTCGGCCAGCCGCCCGAGCAGTGCCGCGGCCGGGTAGGCGTCGAGGCTCTGGACCAGGCCGAGTTCGTCACGCCAGAACGCGCGGTCCTGCCACCACAACCCGAGCCGTACCGCGATGCCCGCGGCCACGGCCAAGGAGACGGCGGCGGTCGCGGGGTGCGGGGACCGCCAGAGTCTTTCCCCTGGACGGAGCCTCAGCGCCGGCCGCCGGAGAGTCGGGTACGCGCCAGGATCCACAACGCCTCGACCCCGTCGCGCCAGGTGAGCTTCTTACCCTGCGCCCGGGTGCGAGCGCGGTAGGAGATCGGCACTTCGTACGGCCGATAGCCCCGACGCAGCAGCTTGCCGGTGATCTCGGCCTCCATGCCGAAGCCTGCCGAACGGATGTCGAGTTCGCGGTAGAGCGTGAGCGGCATCAGTTTGAAACAGGTCTCGAGGTCGCGGATGTAACAGTTGAAGAGCACGTTGGCGAACGTCGTGACGGCCCTGTTGCCGAGGACGAACCAGAAGGAGTACGAGGTGTGGCTCGAGAACGTCCTGGTGCCGTAGACCACCTCGGCGTCCTGGGAGATGACGGGAACAAGCAGCCTCGGGATGTCGGCCGGGTCGTATTCGAGGTCGGCGTCACAGACCACGATGAAGTCGCCGGTCGCGATGCTGGCGGCCGTACGGATGGCGGCACCCTTGCCGCGGTTGACGGTGTGCCGGTGGACAACGACCCGCTGGTCGTCGATCTGGTCGAGGAGTTCAGGGGTGGCGTCGCGGCTGCCGTCATCGACGACGATGACCTCCACCTCGCACGGGTAGTCGACGTCGAGGACCCGTTTGAGGACCCGGCTGAGCGTCGCTCCCTCGTTGTAGACAGGTACGAGGATGGAGAGCTGCACCGGGCATTCCCCCACGAGACGTCGATGCGAGAAGAGGAGCGAGGACATCAGCTCCGGCGAGTAGCCCCGCCCGAGGCTGACAGGAGGATTGACGTCCCCGTGCCAGCGGGTCGGCGTGACCACCGGAGGTGGATCCGGCCGCGGCGCCCAGCGTCGTCGGCCGCGTGCGAGAGAAGGGAGTCGAACCCTCACGCCCGAAGGCACCGGATCCTAAGTCCGGCGCGTCTGCCATTCCGCCACTCTCGCGCCGGGGCGTACCTGCGGCAGCCCATCAGCGGCGGCTCAGTCTACGGTCTCGGCCGCCACCCGCCGACGACCTCCTGCCGGGACCCGCCGCCGAGGGCGTCAGACGCCGAGTTCGCGGCGAAGCTTGGCGACGTGGCCGGTGGCCCTGACGCCGTACTGCGCGACCTCGATCCGGCCGTCCTCGCCGACGACGAACGTGGACCGGATCACACCGGTGACGGTCTTGCCGTACATCTGCTTCTCGCCGTACGCACCCCACGCGGTCAGCATCTGCCGGTCGGGGTCGGAGAGCAGCGGAAACGTCAGACCCTCCTTCTCGCGGAACTTCGCGAGGGCCGCCGGCTTGTCCGGCGAGATCCCGAGCACGGCATATCCCGCCGCGGCCAGCGAGTCCAGCGAGTCGCGGAAGTCGCAGGCCTGCTTGGTGCAGCCGGGAGTCATGGCGGCCGGGTAGGCGTAGACGATCACCTTCTGGCCACGGTGGTCGGCGAGGGCGACGCTCTTGCCGTCGGCGTCGTCGAGGGTGAAGTCGGGTGCCGGGTCGCCCGGGCTGAGTCGAGGTGCGGGGGCCACTGGTCCTCCAGGTCGGACGGAATGAGACGGGGGGTCTTGTTGCAAGTTGTTTGCATGTAAGAATGACCTGCGAAATGTGATCAGTCCAGGATTGCCATCCTCTCAAGGTGGAGCATCTCCCAGATCGGAGACATCCGCCCAGACCTCCCAGTCCCGAGGAGGACCAGTGCACGTACCCGACGGCTTCCTCGACGCGCCCACGTCGGTCGCGACCGGCGTCGCCGCGGCCGCGGTCGTGGGCGTCGCCCTCCGCGGGGCGCGCCGCGAGCTCGACGACCGGACGGCACCTCTGACCGGACTGGTCGCGGCGTTCGTGTTCGCGGTCCAGATGCTCAACTTCCCGGTCGGGGCAGGTACCAGCGGGCACCTGCTCGGCGGCGCCCTCGCCGCGGTCCTCGTCGGGCCCTGGACGGCGGTGCTGTGTCTGACCGTCGTCCTGGCGGTCCAGGCACTCTTCTTCGCCGACGGCGGGATCACGGCGCTGGGCACCAACATCACCCTGATGGGCGTCGTGACGGTCATTGCCGGATGGGTGATCTTCACGCTCGTCCTCCGGCTGCTGCCGAGGCGGCCCGGTTCGGCGGCGCCGGCAGCGTTCGCGGCCGCGCTGGTCTCGGTGCCGGTCTCCGCACTGTGTTTCGTCGGCCTCTACGCCGTCGGCGGAACGGCCGAGATCTCGCTCGGCGCGCTCATGGCCGCCATGCTCGGCTGGCACGTCCTGATCGGGATCGGCGAGGCCGCCATCACCGCCGCGACCGTGGCCAGCATCGTGGCGGTCCGGCCCGACCTGGTCCACGGCGCCCGAGGCCTGCTCGCCGGGCAGGCCCTCCTCATCCGTACGTCCCACGCCACGTCGAAGGAGGCCGCCTCATGAGCGAACGCGTCGACGCCGGTACGCAACCGAGCCTGAGCCAGCCGAGCCCGACCCGCCCGCCCCGGGTACGGACGAAGGTGGTCGTGCTCGTCGGCATCGTGGTCGCGCTCCTGCTCGCGGGCGGGGTGAGCTACTTCGCCTCCGGCAGCCCGGACGGGCTCAACCGGGTCGCCGAGGACCTCGGGTTCGGCGATCGGGCCCGCGACAGCGCCACCGCCGGTTCACCGCTCGCCGACTACGGCGTCAGGGGTGTGGACCATCCGGTCCTGTCCGGTGGGATCGCGGGAGTCGCGGGCGTCCTGGTCGTTCTCGCCCTGGGGAGTGGCCTGGCCTACGCCGTGCGCCGGCGGACCCGGACACCCCAACCCTCGACGACCTCCACCGACCGTGCCACCGGCGCTACCACCGTCGAGGCCACCAGCCGCTCCACCGACGGCTGACAGATGGGCGCGGTCCATACGCACCGGCTCTACGTCCACGGCCATTCGGTCGTGCACCGGCTCCCGCCGCACTGCAAGCTCGTCGCGCTCGTCGCCTTCGTCCTCGTGGTCGTCGCGACGCCGCGCACCGCGTTCTGGGCGTTCGGGTGCTATGCCGCGCTCCTGATCGCCGTCGCCCTGCTCGCCCAGGTGCCGCTGCCGTTCGTCGCCACGCGCATGGTGGTCGAGGCGCCGGTGATCGTGTTCGCGGTGCTCCTGCCGTTCATCGCGCAGGGGCCGCGCATGGACGTGCTCGGCGTGTCCGTGTCGGAGGCTGGCCTGCTGTCGGGCTGGAACGTCCTGGCCAAGGCCACCCTCGGCGTTGTCACGTCGATCCTGTTCGCGGCGACGACCGACCAGCGCGACCTGCTGGTCGGAATGCAGCGGCTGCGCGTGCCGGGTCAGCTCGTCCAGATCATGGCGTTCATGGTGCGCTACCTCGACGTGGTCACCGACCAGATGAGGCGGATGCGTACGGCGAGGGCTGCCCGGGCATTCACCCCGCGCGGACCGCGGGCGTGGCCCGTCCTCGCCCAGTCGGCCGGAGCGTTGTTCATCCGTTCCTACGAACGCGGTGAACGTGTCCACCTCGCGATGCTTTCCCGCGGCTACTCCGGTCAGCTGCCGGACCTGCCCGGAGCCCCGGCGTACCCCTCACGCCGGGCATGGCTTCTCGCCCTGACACTCCCGGCGACCGCGCTGGCGGTGGCGTTCGTAGCCTGGTGGACACCATGACCGCCGCGCCGCCGCAGACCGAGCACAACGGCTCGAGCGCGCCCGTCCTCGAACTCCGTGGCCTGGCATACGCCTATCCCGACGGCCACCAGGCGCTCTACGGCGTCGAGCTCACGGTCACCCGAGGCGAGCGGGTCGCCGTCCTCGGCCCCAACGGCGCGGGCAAGACCACGCTCGTTCTGCACCTCAACGGCATCCTCGTCCCGGGATTGGGATCGGTACGCATCGACGGTATGCAGGTCGGTGCGGAGACGATCCGGGAGGTACGCCGGCGGGTCGGCGTCGTCTTCCAGGACCCCGACGACCAGCTGTTCATGCCGAGTGTGCGCGACGACGTGGCGTTCGGCCCGGCCAACCTCGGCCTGCGCGGCGGAGAGCTCGACGCCCGGGTCGACGAGGCGCTGCGGCAGGTCGGGATGGGCGACTACGCCGATCGCCCGCCTCACCACCTGTCCTTCGGCCAGCGGCGTCGGGTCGCGGTGGCGACCGTTCTCGCGATGCGGCCGTCGATCCTCGTCCTCGACGAGCCGTCCAGCAACCTGGACCCGGCCAGCCGCCGGGAGCTGGCGGAGATCCTCCGCCGGTTGGACGTGACCGTGCTCATGGTGACCCACGATCTTCCGTACGCCCTGGAACTCTGTGAACGCTCGGTCATCCTCGACGGCGGCACCATCGTCGCCGACGGACCGACTCCCCGCGTCCTCGGTGACGCCGACCTGATGGCGGCGCACCGGCTGGAACTTCCGTACGGCTTCGACCCGCACCTGGCGGATCGCACCCGCTGAGCTGGCTGGGCCCGCGCGCTGACTGGCCCGCACGTTCCGCCATGGCTCGGGCTTTTGTGGTCAGAGCGCTCGTTTGGGGTAACCCCGCGAAGATCTGAGGCGCACATGAGCGATCTGCCACACTGAAGTGATCACCGCGATCGTGAGGTTCGGAGGCGAGCGAGGTGACGTGATCGTGACGATCGTGCCGGCCTGTGGCGCCGGGAACCTTTCATGATCACCAGACGATCGGAGGGCCGAGAGTGAGCGACCGGACGAGGCAGCGCTTACCCGCCCAGAAGGAACAACCGGGCGCGAGCGCGAGCCGGGAGGTTGCCGAGAAGCGAACCGCCGGCGAGAAGGCGTCCCTTGGTGAGCGGCAAGCCGCGGGCAACCGGTCCGCTGCCGAGATCGAGCAGGAGCTCACGGCCACCCGCGAACGCCTGGCCACCACGATCGACACCCTGACCGAACGCATGCAGCCGAAGCAGATGGTCTCCCGCGGTGCGGCGAAGGCGAAGCTCGTGGTCATGACCCCCGACGGGCGGTTCCGTACCGGCCGGGTCGTGACGGCCGTGGTCGCCGCGGCCGCCGTGTTCGGTGCGCTGAAGCTGCTCCGCGGCCGGCTGCACGACGGCCCGACCGGTGGTGCCCGTCCGCGTACGCAGCGGCTCGGCCAGCCGCGTGGCCGGCGGCCACGTGGCCCGCGGCACCATCGCCGGCAGGAGAAGCGTCGCTGAGTGTCGCCCGACCACACGGAGTCGGCGGCGGGGCTCATCCGTGCAGCTTCAGCCAGCCGACGACCGCCGCGACGACGGCACCGATCGCGCCGAGTCCGACCATGAGCAGGGTGGACACCCCGCCGTCGCTCTCGGCCGGCTGTTCCGTCGAGCTGGCCGGCATGATCGGTCCTTCGGGCGCCTGCGCAGCCAGCGAACGCTCGACCTCGGTAGTGAGCGGTTGGCTGCCGTCACACAGGCCGGCGGCGTACTGGTCGCGCTCGGCGTCGATGTGAGAGCTGTCGTGGGTGGCATAGATCACGAACGGTCCGGAGCCGTCCAGTTCCAGACCGCAGGACGCCCCGGAGTCCATCGTGACGATTTCCTGCCGGCGCTGTACCTCGCCCTTGTAGATCCTGTCCACCTCGAAGGTCCACACCGCCACACCCGTGCGTTCCCACGGGAACCGGTCTTTCGAGGCCCGGTCCACGACCCGCCCGACGAAAACGGCGTCGGCCCGCGCGAACGCCTCCGCCGGCGTGGTCGCAGCGCACGAGCACGCGCACGCGGGTCCGGGCGCGAGGACCACACCGCCGAGAGTGAGGAACGCGGCGACCATGCCGACGCCCAGAGCCCGTACGAGCAGAGCCCGTACGAGCGGGATCCGTACGAGCAGGGTCCGTACGAAGAGAGCCTTCCGGGGCGCTGTGAAGCGGGACATCGGAGCCTCCAGGGTCGGAATGATCTCTGGACGCTCTCCTTGCTCCGGTGGTTGCCCGGCTGGCCCAGGTCGGGAAGGAGGCCGCCGTCGGGTGGTGTCCAGGCGGCCGGCGTCCACGCGGAGCCCGGGCCGTTGGCGATCGGCGGGCGAGGCGCCGTAATCTCTCACACCGTGACCGACACGTCGAACGGCCGGCTCCGCGCCGACAAGCTGCCGATCCGGATGCTGCACGACCGCGTCCTCGTCGTCCTGGACGCCGAGAGCGGCGAGCGCCGCTCGTCCGCGGGGATCGTGATTCCGGCGACCGCCAAGATGGGTAAGCGTCTTGCCTGGGCGAAGGTCGTGGCGATCGGACCACACGTCCGGTCGGTCGTCATCGACGACCGGGTCCTGTTCGATCCCGAGGACCGCGCGGAGATCGAGCTGCACGCCGAGGAGTACATCCTGCTGCGCGAACGTGACATCCACGCGGTTGCCTCCGAACGGCTCGAGGACGACCAGACCGGCCTCTACCTGTAGGGGACCGCCGGCCTGGGTGCGTACGTCCTGCGAGCGACCGGCGGCCCGGGACAACCAGTGGGTGAGTCGAGGGTGTGATGACGGGCCGACGGCCGGTGGCGGCCCTGGTACGCCGGGGCGAGGCGATCCTCGACGACGTGGCGCAGCGTTCCCGTGAGTCGCTCGGCACCCGCGTCCGACGGCTCGGGCGCACCCTGCTCCCGATCGTCCAGTCGGCGGTGGCGGCCGGTCTCGCGTGGTACGTCGCGACCCGCTTCGTCGGTCATCCGCAACCGTTCTTCGCCCCTATCGCGGCCGTGCTGTCGTTGGGAGTGTCCCTCGGCCAGCGGCTGCGCCGGTCCCTCGAGCTCGTGGTCGGCGTGGCCCTCGGCGTCCTCGTCGCCGAACTCCTCATCGGGGCGATCGGTCGCGGCGCCTGGCAGATCGGGCTGGTGGTGCTGCTCGCGATGGCGGCCGCCGTCCTCACCGGAGGCGGTCCGCTGCTCGTCAACCAGGGCGCCGCGTCGGCGATCCTCGTCGTCGCACTCGTGCCGGCGACCAGCACCGCGATGGCCGCCACGACCCGCTTCGTGGACGCCCTCGTCGGAGGTGCCATCGGCCTGCTGGTCAACGCGATTCTGCTGCCCGTCAACCCTGTCGTCGTGGCACGGCGCGCCGCGGGTCGGATGCTGGAGGAGCTGGCCAGCACCCTTGACGACCTGGCATCGGCGCTCAACGCGAAGGACCGGTCCGCCGCCAACGCCGCCCTGGCTCGTGCCCGTCTCATCGAGGGTTCGTTCGGCGACTTTCGCGAGGCGCTCAGCGCCGGGAGAGAGATCGCCCGCATCGCACCCGTGCGCTGGCGTGCCCGCGGTCATCTCACGTCGTACGTCGATGCTGTGACCGACCTCGACCATGCCGTACGCAACACCCGGGTCCTCGCCCGGCGCGTCATCGTGGTCATCCGGGACGACGAGCCGGTCCCACCCAACCTGGTGGCATCGGTACGCCGGCTCGCGGAGTCCGTGCGTACTCTCCGCAACGAACTCGCCAGGGGAGTCGAACCGCGGGCGGCGAGGCGCGGCCTGGTCGACGCGGCCGAGTTGGCGACGTCGGCGGTCGACGCGTGCGGGTTCTCCGGCAAGGTCGTGGTCGCACAGGTACGGTCCTGCGTCCACGACCTGTTGCATGCCTCGGGGCTCGACCGCGCCGACGTCGACGAGATCCTCGCCGGTATCGACGACGTGGGATGAGGGCGCCCAGGGGGCGTCAGCGGTCGACGCCGGACGGAGTGCGGTCGTGGCGCTGCTCGGGTACGCCTGAGCCTTCCGCAGGTCCCGCCTCGGAGGAGGGGGCCGGCTCGATCCGTACGGGTAGGCCGTGCTGCTGGCACAGGGCGAGGACGTTGTGCCCGTCGTAGAGCCGTAACGGCCGCCGGTGTGCGTAGTCGTACGCCTGCGGGTCGAGCCCGCCGGTCGTCAGGAGCATGCCGCCGTCGGCGCGCTCGCGGCGTACGGCGGAGGCAAGCCCGCGGACCTCCGAGGTCTCCAACCGGCCCTCTCCGCGGCGGACATGCACGACCTTGCGGCAGGCTTCGGCGCCCGAGGAGGACGCGAGGTAGCTGCCGGCCGCTCCGTCGAGCGCGACGACGGAGTAGCCCATGCGTTCCAGGAGCCGTTCGACGAGGCGCCAGAACTCCTCGATCGGTGCCGTCGCGAGGTTGGGTGCGCGGGTGGCCTCGGCCGGAGTCACGGACGGATCGGCGAGGTCGTAGGTGAGAATCGGCGTCACGCCGGCAAGCTCTTCCGGATAGGGGGAAACGTCTGCCCCGCACTGCTTGCGGACGAGCTCCAGCGGGTCGCTGAGGTTGTCGAGATTGAGTCGGCTGAAGCGTCGTCGCGAGGTGCTCATGGTGATGAGGCACGCACTCGTGCCGTCCTCCGTGGTCACCATGCCGTTGAAGACGACGGTCTCCACGAGTCCCGCCGGGTCCGCGCCGAATGCGGTGTTGGCCGCGCGGAGCGCCATCTGGGCCAGCAGGTCGTGGTAGACATCGCGGAGTTCGCCGACCGAACGCCACTTGTAGACGCCCACCGAGTCGGTGGCCTTGTTGAAGCGGAACTCCTTCTCCCGCGGCACGATGTCGGTGCTCGGAAGCTGCCACTCGATCAGCAGGAGTTTGGATTCGGGAACGTAGGCGAACCGCCGGTCGCGGGGAAAGCTGGACCGGTCCACGATGGTCGCGAACACCCGGGAGAAGTACTCGCTCACCCGGACACGGTCACCGGCGAGTACCGCGTCGCGGAACTCGTCGATGGACGCGTTGTGGGCAAGCGTTTTCTCGAGCACGGTGGCGTGTGTGTCGGCGTGGGAACGCTGCAGCTCCTCGATCCGGCGTTGCCGCTCCGCCTCGTCGGCACGGTAGCGCTCCAGGGCGCTGGCGTACGCCGTCTCCGCCTCCGCCTCGGTCGTCCGCCGGGACGCGCGGGTCAGCAGTCGGGTGAGAAAGTTCGCCGGTCTGGGTGCGTACTCCTCCCAGTGCGGGAGGGGGTGGGGATCGGCGTCAGTGCCGAGATCGACGGTCGGTACGGACTTCTTCAACTGCTCGAAGTCGACGGGTTCGACCGGACGGGACAACGAGGCGTGCAGCAGGATCTTGAGGCGCTGCACCCGTTGCTCGGACTTCTCCGAGCGTACGACCGCGTCTTCGCTCATCTGCTGGATGTGGAGCTCTTCGCGGTGACGTTCCTGCGCCGTGAGCCGGCGTTTCGACTGGGTTCGCTGCCAACGTTTCACCATCGCGCGGCCCCCTCAGTAGGGAGAGACGGTCTTGTCACTTCGGTCGTGGCAGTGGGTCGCGTCAGCCGAGCGGTGGGCCGGGTACGGCCGGGGAAACGCGTGCGTACGGCACCGGAAAGGGCGGACGGTGTGCGGGCTGGTAAGTGCCCGCCGGCGTCGTCCGTGGTCGCCGTGTCGACGTGCCGGCCACTGTGGTGGCGCTGGCGTCTCATCGGGTCGCCCTCCGGGTTGCCTCGGCGTCCGATCACGCTGTGTTCGTCTCTTGTAACATGCCGCTCCAACGTAGGCCAAGAGTCCGTATCGCGAGGTGAACGCCGCCCACTTGCGAGGGTTGTGACGAGTTTGCTCCGCCGTTGGTTCCAGAATGTGAGCACTGGTGTTTGTGTCCCACTATCGACCAGGTTCTGGCGGGCAAAGTTCACCCATCGAGGGCTTGTGGGGGATGCCGGGTCGTGGGCGCATCGCCGGGCCGATGTGCATGCCGGTGCCGAACGCGGTCATCCGCGGCACCCGGGTCTGGTCTCGATGAGGGTGCCTTTCGTCTCATAGGTTCGGAGGAAGGGGTTCCGCATTCCGACCTGGACCCCTCCCATCTCCCGAGGAGTCGACGTGGCTGACTGGCGAGGGCAACCGGAGTCGCCGAGCGAGTTCGGCGTACTGCTGGCGAGTGACGTGCGGTTGGCGATGCGCGACGGCGTCGGGCTCGCCACGGACCTGTTCTTTCCGGCGGATCCCGCCGCGCCTGACTCCCGGGCGACCGGGGCGTATCCGGTTGTCCTCGTACGTACGCCGTACAACAAGCGGACCGCTGCCATGCGCGAGCTGGGGGAGTACTTCGCCCGCCGTGGCTACGTGACGGCGATCCAGGACTGCCGGGGACGGTACGCCTCGGAGGGCACGTTCGACTTCCTCGTCCAGGAACCCGAGGACGGGTACGACACGATCGAGTGGCTCGGTGTCCAAGCCTGGTCGACCGGCGCGGTAGGCACGATGGGCACGTCGTACTCCGGATGGACCCAGACGGCGGCCGCCGCGCTGAACCCACCCCACCTCGCCGCGATGGTGGTCAACCAGTCCGGATCGAACGCCTATACCAGTTCCGTACGCCACAACGGCGCAATGGAGTTGCGCTTTCTCAGTTGGGCGTTCATGGAGGCGGCGACGACGCCGGCGAACGCGCGCAACCCCGAGTTGACAGCCGCGCAGACCGCGGTCTCGGCGGCGGAGTGGCTGCGTCGGCTGCCGCTGCGTCCAGGCCTGACGCCGCTCGCCCACTCGCCGTCGATCGAGCGCTGGGCGCTGGATCTCTACACCCGCGGGGACTATGAGGAGTTCTGGGAGCAGCCCGGCTTCCACGTCATGAAGCACTGGGACGACTTCGCCGACGTGCCGGTCCTGTTGTGCGGCGCATGGTACGACTCCTACACCCGCGCGACGATCGAGAACTTCACCGGGCTCTCACGGCGCAAGAAGGGCCCCGTCCACCTCGTCATGGGCCCGTGGACGCACGGTTCGACGACGGTGGACACGACGTTCGCCGGTGACGTCGAGTTCGGGGAAGCGGGCGCCCTCGCCGGTAATCTTGCGGACGACTTCCCGCACCTCCACCTCCGGTGGTTCGACCGCTGGCTGAAGGGCCTCGACAACGGCGTGGACCGGGAGGACCCCGTCCGGCTGTTCGTCATGGGCGCGGGTGACGGTTCACGGTCGCGCGAGGGGCGGCTCCGCCGCGGTGGCGAATGGCGTGGCGAGAAACAGTTCCCGCCGGCGGGCGTGGCCGAGGTCACGTACCACCTGCGGGGCGACGGGTCTCTCGGCACCGAGCCTCCGGAGCCGACGTCCGGTGGCATCGCGGCCACAGCGGAAAGCACGACGTTCTGCTACGACCCGGCCGATCCGGTGCCGACGATCGGCGGGAACATCTCGTCGCTCTCTGACCAGGTGCCGGTGCCGGACGCGCTCGCGGACCGCATCCCGTACGAAGAACGATGGGCGTCCATCGTCAAGGTCGGTGGACAGGACCAGCGCACCGGGCCGGACGTGCTCGGCGCCCGGCCGCCCTACCTCCCACTGGCCGCGCGCGCGGACGTGGTGGTGTTCCAGACCGAGCCGCTCGCCGCCGACGTGACGGTGATCGGCCCGCTGGCGGCGGTGCTGTACGTCTCCTCGTCCGCGCCCGACACCGACTTCACGGTCAAGCTCGTCGACGTCTTTCCGCCTTCGGCGGACTACCCGCGCGGGTACGCCGTGAACATCTCCGACTCGATCTTCCGGTGCCGTTACCGCAACGATCCCGCGCAACCGGAGCCGATGGTTCCCGGGGAGGTCTACCAGCTGCGTATCCCGATGTACGGCACCGGCGCGGTCTTCGGCAAGGGACACCGGATCCGGGTCGACGTGTCGTCGAGCAACTTCCCGCGGTTCGACCCCAACCCCAACACCGGCGAACCGATCGGGCGTCACCACCGGCACCAGGTGGCGGACAACACCGTCCACCACAGCGCCGCTCACCCCTCGCACGTCGTACTCCCCGTCCTGGCAGACTGACGGGCATGGGCGGATCGATCGCGGGGGAGATCCGCGCGCGGCTGGAGGCGCGGCGCCAGGAGATGGTCGACCTGCTCGCCGAGTGGGTCAGCATCGAGTCCGGTTCGGACGATCCGGCGGGCCTTGCGGAGATGGCTGGCCGGCTCGAGCAGCGGTTCGGCGAGCTCGGAACTCTGACCCGTCACCCGCTCGGGCCTGAGGGGGCGCCCCACCTCTCGCTCACGGTGCCGGGCGCGGAGCCCGAATCCGCACCCGTCGTCGTCCTCGGCCACTACGACACGGTGTGGGCACGCGGCACGCTCTCCCGGATGCCGCTGCGGATCGAGGACGGCATCCTCACCGGTCCGGGAAGTTTCGACATGAAGAGTGGCCTGGTGCTGCTGCTGTACGCGCTCCGCGAGCTCGAGGCACAGGGACGCGCCCCACGGCGTCAGGTGCGGATTCTCCTCAGCTGCGACGAAGAGGTCAGCAGCCGGACGTCACGGGAGTTGATCGAAACCGCCGCGACCGGTGCCGCTGCCGCCTTCGTCCTCGAGTCGCCCCTGCCAGGTGGCGCGCTCAAGACCGTGCGGAAGGGCATCGCCACGTACCGGTTGGCGATCGGCGGTCGCGCCGCCCACGCGGGGATCGAACCCGACAAGGGAGCGAGCGCGATCGTCGAGCTGGCCCACCAGGTGCAGGCGCTCCACCGGCTGAACGATCGCGAGCGCGGCACCACCGTCAACGTCGGCGTGGTCCGCGGCGGCAGCCGTCCCAACGTCGTCGCGGCCCACGCGGAGGCCGAGATCGACGTCCGGGTCGCCACCGCGGCCGAAGCCAGCCGCGTCGAACAGGCGATCACCGGGCTGTTCCCGGCAGTGACCGGTACGACACTGACGGTGCGGGTCGAGGCGTCCCGCCCGCCGATGGAGTCGACTCCCGCCAGCCGACAGCTCTTCGCCCACGCCCGCGCGATCGCGGCCGGCATGGGAGCCGGCGACCTCGGGGAGGGCTCGACCGGTGGAGCCAGTGACGCCAACCTCGTCGCCGCCATGGGCGTACCCACCCTCGACGGCCTCGGCCCGGAGGGTGGCGGCGCGCATGCCGACCATGAGCACGTCCTGATCGAGAGCATGCCGCGCCGTGCCGCGCTCATCGCCGGTCTGCTGTCCGAGGTGTGAGCGGCGCTCGGCATCGGAGCAGTGGGAGCGGCGCTCAGCGGACGAGCATCACCATCACCCAGACGACGCCGAGTGCCGCGAACAGCACGAATTCGATCGCCTTCCAGCCGGCTTGCCGCACGATGGTCCCCCGAATCTTCCGCGTCAGTGTCCCGCCGGTGGGCCGGAGCCCCCTCGTCTCGGTGTGTCTGGCCGGCTGGGACGTGG
Organism: Actinopolymorpha sp. B11F2; assembly: GCF_040195635.1. NCBI lineage: Bacteria > Bacillati > Actinomycetota > Actinomycetes > Propionibacteriales > Actinopolymorphaceae > Actinopolymorpha > Actinopolymorpha sp. B11F2. Next base: position 171,077 of record NZ_JBEFTX010000016.1, read on the forward strand.
CGAGCCCGAGGGACGGATCGGCCTCGTGACCTGCGTCGGCCGTGCGGCGGTCGTCGACAGGGAGTCCAGGATGACGGTGGGATCGCCCGTGCCGTCGACGACCTGCTGGGCGAGTTCGGCCAGCCTGAGCCGGTTGCTGCGGGCGTGGTGCCGGAGCGCGTTGAACGCCTGGTCGACGCTCAGACCGCTGCGCTGGGCCAGCATTCCCTTGGCCTGCTCGATGATGACGCGGCTGTCGAGGGCCCCCTGCAGTTGGCCGGCGACCTTGTGTGCCCGTCCCGCGGAGCTCTGGTGGAGTACGCCGATCGTCGCCAGGTCGGCCAGCGCCGTCGCGAGCCGCTGGTCGTCGTCGGAGAGGGGCTTCGGTTCGGCGCTGACGAACCCGAGCGCGCCGACCGTCAGCGTGCCCACCTTGAGCGGGAACGCATGAACCGCACGGGCGCCGGCCTCCCGCGCGCACAGTGCGTACTGCGGCCAGCGGGTAGGCGCAGCATCGAGATCGGTCTCGCTGACCGGCTCCTGAGTCTGGTAACTCTCCGTACAGGGTCCGCCTTCTGACTCCAGCTCGAAGAGGCGGGTCAGGGCATCGGACGTGGCACTGGTGGCCGCCGTCTGGAGTCGGCCGTACCGGTCGGCGAGCATCACGCCGCTGGCGGCGATGTCCATCAGCGACATGCAGTGGTGGATCACGGCTCCGAGCGGGTCGAGTGAGCTCACGTCGATTCCGGCGGAGTCGGCAAGCTCGATGGCCGCCTCGGCCACGGGTTGCTCTCCGGTCATGCTCTCGTCCCTTTCGCCTGCGCCATCGCAGTCGCACCTGGCAACGCGATGGGGCAGGCGACCGGCGCGCGGAGGGCCGGGCGACGCCGTGCGTGATCACTGCCGCTCATGCGTACCGGCCAAAAGCACGAGGTCCGGGCGCTCTGGTGCTGGTGGACGTGGTGGCGTTTCGTCGCTGAGGTCGTGTCTCGCGACTCGATCTACCCGGTTTGACGACGGATAGTCATCCATGTGTTCAAGACCTGGAAGGACAGTCGTTCCTGGTGACGCTCTCATGGACGCGGCACTCGAAGGTCGTCGACCAGGCCCGCGGTCACGGAGACGTCGATGCCGTGCCGCTCGGCGGCCCGCAGCACGGCACCGCCGATCGCGTCCAGCTCGATCGCGCGGCCGGCCTCGGCGTCGCGCAACATCGACGATTTCAGGGTCTCCGGCATCCGGTCCAGGCCCGCGACGACCGTCTCCGCGTCGACGGTGCCACCTGACGCCCGGGCGACCCCGCTGATCTCGTCGATGACCGCCAGCATGGTGGACCGCCGGTCGTTGCGTACGACCCCGATCGGTGCGCGGGCGTGGGTGGTCAGCAACGCCATCGGGGCGAGGAACGACGCCTTGTTCCACAGGATCGCCGTCTCGTCGGCGCGCACCGACGCGTCGAGGCCGACCTCGGCGAACAGACCGGCAAGCTGGTCGAGCCGTTGCCGCTCCACCGTGGCGCTCGCCAGCTCGATCCGCGCGAACGGGCTGGTGTGCTCGATGCGTCCCGGCGCGACGCGGGTCGACTCCACGACGATGGTGCCGGCGACCGCCGACGCGGTGGGGTAGCGCTCGCGCAGGAGCGACATGTGGTCGACGCCATTGAGGAACGGCACGAGCAGACCCGCGCCGGACGCGTCGGAAGGCAGGCGGGTGAGGGCATCACCGAGTGCGGTGGCCTTGACGGTGATGAGGCAGGCGGCGACAGGTTCGCGGAGCTGGGTGTCGGCCTCGACCGGCACGGTGAAGTCGCCGAACGCCGTACTGGTGACGGTGAGGCCAGTCTCCCGCAGGGCCGCCGCCGTCGCGGGCCGGGCGAGGAACACCACCCGGCGCCCGGCACGAGCGAGCAACCCGCCGAGCAGTCCGCCGACACCGCCAGGACCAAGGACAGCCACCGTGTCGTTCACCATGGCGACCATCCTGGCCTACGTGGCGGGGGTGCTCCCGGGCGCGTGTGGACACGTCCTCCCTACACTTTCTCCGATGGCCACCGCGCATCTGATCTACGGCTACATCGGAGCTGGCAAGACGACCTACGCCCAGAGCCTGGCCGAGCGCCTCGGGGCCGTCCGGTTCAGTACGGATGAGTGGGTCGCCACGCTCTACGACGAGGACGAGAGCCGGATTGCCGACATGGCGCCGCTGATCCGCCGGGTCGAGACGGTGATGGAACCGCTGTGGTGCCGGTGTCTGTCGCTCGGTGTCGACGTCGTACTCGACCTCGGGTTCTGGGCGCGGAGCAAGCGGGACACCGCCCGCCGCCTCGCCGAGCGGTGTGGCGCCTCGTCCCGGCTGCACCATGTGCGCTGTCGCGACCGGGAGGTGGCGTGGGCGCGCGTCGAGCGACGCAACCACGATCCGCGGGGCAGTATCCGGATGTCGCGCCACACCTTCGACGTTCTCGAGGCCAAGGTCGAACCGCCGGGCGAAGACGAGGACCATGTCCTGATCGAAACCTGACGGGGTGGCCGCCAGCGCTCGTCGCTACCGACGGACGTACGCCCCGGCCCGGGCCGCCGCGGCGGTGGCTTCGGCGGCACGATCCGCGGCGGTGGTGTCGAGGGGATCGCCGCCTGTCAGCAGGCGGTAGTAGAGCGGAGCGGAGACGGCCCGGATCACCTCGTGGGCGTCGGTGAGCGCCGGTAGCTCACCCCGGTCGATGGCCTGGTGGACGCACGGCGCCCATTCCGCGACCCGCGTGTCGTAGAAGCGCCGCAGGGCTCCGGCCGTCCGGTCGTCACACGTCGCCGCGGCGATGATCGCCTTGAACAGCGCTCCCTGGCGGCGGTCGCTCAGGGTCCGCTGGACGAGTCGCGCGTTGGCTTTGAGGTCGCCGATCAGCGTGCCCGTCTCGGTGCGGGGCGAGGACTGCTCGGCCATGTCCACCAGCAGATCGGCGACGAGGCTGGCCGCGGTTCCCCAGCGGCGGTAGACGGTCGTCTTGCCCACGTTCGCCCGATGCGCGACGTCGGCGAGGTCCAGGTGGGCCAGACCGTTCTCGGCGAGGGCGTGCCCCGCTGCCTGGAGCACGACCGCCCGCACTCTGGCCGTCCGTCCTCCAGGGCGGATGGTGCCAGGGCCGGCCTGCTCAGCGTCCATAACGGGTCTCCAGTTTCGTTAACGGCGGAGGCGTGCTAGGTTGACCGTGCCCAGCTTAACGGAACTGCGGGACCGTTAGTGGCTGGCTTTCTGTCATGTCGCGGGAAGGAACGTGGTCATGGAATTCAGACGGTTGGGCGGCTCCGGACTCATGGTCCCCGCCCTCAGCTTCGGCGCCGGCACGTTCGCCGGCCAGGGCCCGCTGTTCGGGGCCTGGGGCCAGACGGATGCCGACGAGGCTCGCCGTCTCGTGGACATCTGCCTGGACGCCGGCGTCACGATGTTCGACACGGCCGACGTCTATTCGAACGGCGCGTCCGAGGAGGTCCTCGGCCAGGCTGTCGCGGGCCGGCGGGACCGCGTGATCCTCTCCACCAAGACCAGCCTGCCGATGGGCGACGGGCCCGACCAGGCCGGTTCGTCGCGGTCGCGCCTGATCAGGGCGTGCGAGGAGGCACTCCGGCGCCTCGGCACCGACTACATCGACCTCTTCCAGTTGCACGCTTTCGATGCCGGTACGCCGATCGAGGAGGTGCTGTCCACCCTCGACGACCTCGTACGTACCGGAAAGGTCCGGTACGTCGGCGTCTCCAACTTCTCCGGCTGGCAGGTGATGAAGTCGCTTTCCGTCGCGGAGAAGTACGGCTACCCCCGCTATGTCGCGCATCAGGTCTACTACTCGCTCGTCGGCCGCGACTACGAGTGGGAGCTCATGCCCCTCGGGCTCGACCAGGGCGTCGGCGCACTCGTCTGGAGCCCGCTCGGCTGGGGGAGGCTCACCGGCAAGATCCGTCGCGGCCAACCGCTGCCGGCGCGCAGTCGGCTGCACGAGACCGCGGACTTCGGTCCACCCGTCGACGACGAGCGCCTCTTCGGTGTGGTGGACGTCCTCGACGAACTCGCCGAGGAGACCGGCAAAGCGGTTCCGCAGATCGCCCTCAACTGGCTCTTGCGGCGACCGACGGTCGCCTCGGTCATCGTCGGTGCCCGCAACGAAGCCCAGTTGCGCCAAAACCTCGGCGCCGTCGGGTGGACGCTCACCTCGGACCAGCTGGCGAGGCTCGACGCCGCCAGCGCGCTGACCGCGCCCTATCCGTACTTTCCCTACCAGCGGCAGGAAGGCTTCGCCCGACTCAGCCCGCCGGTGACGGGCGCGTCGTCCTAGGGCCGGACGGGTGCGGCAGGTCTGTCGCCGGACGCGGCGGAAGAAGGTTCGTACGTCGTCGACGAGCAGGTCGGGCGCATCCATGGCGGCGAAGTGTCCCCCGCGGTCGAACTCTGACCAGTGCACGAGGGGTGTGCTCGCGTTCGGCGATCCGCCGGATCGCGGGGTCGGACGGGAAGATGGCGAGTCGGTCGGCACCGGTGGCCTTCTGTCCGAAGCGTCCTGCTGGTCCTCCATCTCCCGCTCCGCCCGCGTCTCGTAGTAGAGGTGTGCCGCGGATGCGCCCGTTCCCGTCAGCCAGTACAACGTGACGTTGGTGAGCAGCTGGTCCAACTCGACGGCAGACTCGGCCAGATCAGTGGCCGGGTCGGTCCACTCCCGGAACTTCTCCACGATCCAGGCGAGCTCGCGTGGGTCGCGTGGGTCAGGCGGTCAGCAGGCCGATGCCGAGGCTGACCACGCCCGCGGCGAGGGAGAGCGCACCGATCCACAGTATCCAGATCAACCGGTTGGGCCCGGTGGCATTCCTCCCGGCGGAGGCGGCGAAGAACCCGGCGGACATCAGGACCGCGGCGACGGGAATACCCAGCCGGGCGGTCCACAACGCCAGCCCGGTGAGGCCGGTGGCGTCTGCGTAGAGCAGGCCGACCAGGCTCAGGATCACGAGGACGCCCGCATGGCCGTGCCCGGCGCGGGCGAACGACTTCTGGAAGTCGGTCATCGGCACTTGGCCGCGGGCGATCCGGGTCATGAACCAGCCGCCGACCTGGATGGTGACGATGGTGAGGAGAACCGCCCCGGCGACCAGCCGGGACTCGGCACTGAGAGCCACGGTTTCCACGGCGTACTCCTTCTGCGAAATCAGGATGAGATGGCGGTCAGCGGGATGCCACGGCTGGCGGTGCGGACTCGGAGCGGCGCAGGTGCCGGCGCAGCAAGCGCCGGATTGCTGTGCTGTCCGCCGACCGGGCGACCCAGACGACGAGGGCGATGTAGAGGATCTGCTCGGGAATCCGCAGCCACAACGGCGTGGGCTCCTCTCCGTTGAACGGCACGCCGGCGACGGCGGCGTAGATGTTCGCGGGAAGCAGGAGGACGAAGAGGGCGGCGAGGCTGAGTCCGGCCGCCCAGCGGGTCGCGGTCAGCACCAGCCCGAGAGCGCCGAGCAGTTCGAGTACGCCGGTCAGGTACACCATCGCGTCAGGGAACGGGACCAGCGGCGGCACCATGCGTACGAGATCGGCGTGGTTGGGCATCACGGTGACGCCCGCCGGGACGAAATGCGCACTCGCGGTGACGACGAGCATGACGGCCATCGCGGGTGCGGCGCTGGCCGGCCAGGTGGCGAATCGGCGGACCCCGAGCGTGCCGAGGAGGCGGAATCCCAGGAGGGCGACCGCCAGGACGAGTAAGACCATGATCTTTCCGTTCGTGATGGGTAGTAGCGCTATCCGCATATGGATACTGACACTATCCATGATGGGTACGGAGAAGGCAAACCCGTTATCCCGGAGCGACCCTCACCCACGCGCCGCCTCAGCGGGCTCATCGCCGGACCCGGGGTCCGTGTGGGGGAACGAGTGATGTTCGTGTGTGACAACCCATCGGCCGTTCTCCTTGCACAGCCCCAGGGTCAGCCGCAGCCGGTTCTCGGGATCGTCGGCGAACTCCTGCGGTGTTCCACACCGCAGCAGGGCGTACGCGAATGCGATGTCCTCGCCCGCGGTGATGTGCAGGGACTCGATCTCGAACGAGGCGCCTTGACGCTGCCATTCGAAGAATCCCGGCCAGGTCTCGCGGTAGGCATCGATGCCGTGTACGCCTGCGTACGGTGGCGGCACGTCGAACATCACGATGTCGTCGGTGTGGTCGGCCAGGACGCCAGCCAGGTCACCGGTGTGGACCGCGTCCGCCCACCTTTCGATCAGCGTGCGGACTGTTCCTCGTTGGTAGGCATGGTCGTCGATCCTTCCCAGCTGATGCTGTGTTGAGGTTCGGTCGCTACTACAACCCGCGCAGGGACGAGAAATCATCGCGGCGGCCCGAAAACCGATCTCGATCGCATCGAGGAACGATCATGGTTGCCCTCTCGCGTCCCCGGTCATCTCCTGATCGGAGGAAGAGCGGACCTGCGGTGACCCCTGCCCTGTCGGCTGACGCTCCGTGGTATCCACGGTGTGGGCACGTGGCATGACGCCCGTGCCGCAACGCCCGTGCCGCAACGCCCGTGCCGCAACGCTCGGCGGCACACGTCTTGAGGAGTGCACTCTCGTGTCTGCGTTCGTTCCCGGCCTGGAACTGAGCCGGCGGTTCTATCAGGAAGCCGTCCGGCCGATCCTGGACGCGGAGTTCCCCGGTCTTCCCCACAGCGCGGCGCTCCTCGGCCGCGGCTCGGAGGTCCTGGGCTTCGACGACGAGATGTCGGGGGACCATAACTGGGAACCGCGCGTCCTGCTCTTCCTGCGGGAAGAAGACCACGCCCGCCACAGTGAGGCCATCGACGAAACGCTGCGTCAGGGAGTACCGCCTCGGTTCCAGGGCCATCCGACCGACTACGGGATCCACACGCTGCGCGGCTACTTTCGCCAACGCCTGGACGTCGATATCGACGGCGAGATCGGTGCGCGCGACTGGCTGACCTTCTCTGAGCAGGGCCTTCGTATGGTCACCGCCGGAGCGGTCTATCACGATGAGGTCGGACTGCAGAACGTCCGCGACCGCTTCGCCTACTATCCGCGTGACGTGTGGTTCTACCTGCTGGTGGCGGGTTGGTGGCGCATTCACCCGGAAGCCAACCTGGTCGGCCGGGCCGGTTCCGTGGGAGACGAGCTCGGATCGGCGCTCATCGGATCGCGGCTGGTGCTCGATCTGATGCGGCTGTGCTTCCTGATGGAACGGCAGTACGCGCCCTATTCGAAGTGGTTCGGGACGGCCTTCTCCCGGCTGGCCTGCGCCGCCGAGCTGTCGCCGATTCTGTGGCAGGCGCTTCAGGCAGAGACGTGGCCGGAACGCGAGAACGCGCTGATGGCTGCCTACGAACAGGTCGCAGCGATGCACAACGCACTGAACATCACCCCACCCGTGCCCACCGAGGTGCACCAACTGTGGGACCGTCCTTTCAAAGTGATCTGGGGCGACTTTCCCGGCGCGCTCGGTGCCCAGATCCAGGACCCTGCGGTGAAGCGCATCGCCGAACGATGGCCCGCCGGCGGCGTCGACCAGTTCAGGGACCTTCTGCTGGCTCCCGGTCACCGCAGCCTGCTGCTCCACCTGTTTGAGTAGGTTCGCGGCACGAGGCTTGCGCAAGCTGGTTTGGCCTCCGCGGAGACCTCGGCGTCCTCAGTGGTGGAACAACCGGAGGCCGGTACGGGCGAGAGCGATCTGATGCTCGCGGCAGGCGTCCTCCACATCGGTGGAACGGATCGATCCGCCTGGCTCGGCGATGTAGCCGACGCCGTGCCGGTGTGCATGGTCGACGTTGTCGCGGAACGGCAAGGCGCCGTCCGAGACGAGCGCGACCTCACTCAAGCCAGTCAGCCACTGCCTGCGTTGGGCGTCCGTCAGCGCGCGTGCGGGCTTGGAGAGTGCGCTCGCCATTCGCGTACTCTCGTCCGGTGTGAGGTCGCCCTCGATGAAGCGGATCTGCCAGTTGATCCGGTCCTGACGCCGGATGGACGGTTGGAACGCGAGCGCGCGGACCTCCGGGTGGCGTCGCAGCCACCAGGTGTCGGCCTTCGCGCCGGCCAGGCGGGTGCAGTCCACGCGGGACTGCTGGCCGGCACCGATCCCCAGGGTCGCCCCACCACGCAGGTAGCACACCGAGTTGGACTGCGTGTAGCGCAGGACCGCCAAGCCCAGCAGGAGATCCGCCGCTGCCGTCGCGGGCAGCGCACCGCACACGACGTTGTCCAGCAGCGTCGTGGAGAGCGTCACCTCGTCGCGTTGCTGGAACAGCCGCAGGCCGAACACGTCCCGTGCCTCGCACGCAGGGGGTCTGTAGGTTTCGTCTGCTTCCATGACCAGAAAGCGGCCATTCCGTTTCTTGCTGAGCGTCGCGACGGTGCCGGGGGCATAGCCGGGAGCGACGATGCCGTCGCAGACCACGTTGGTCAGCAGCGTGGCGAGTTCGGTGTCGACCGGGTGTGAGACGGCGGCGAAATCACCGTAGGAGGATTTCGGGTCGGCGTCGCGGGCACGCACGTACGCGCTGGTGAGCGCGCCGACCTGCTCGCGGTCGATGGCGTAGAGCTCGGCGGTGACGTCATCGACGGGTCCGGCCACGGCCGCGCCGGCCGGCGAGACGTGCTTGAAGGAAGCAGCCGCTGGTCGGTGCAGGGCTCGGCTGGCCTCCAGCACCAGTTGCCAGCTGTTCAGCGCGTCCAGCATGTTGATGAACGACGGGTTGCCCTGCAGCACCCGGACCGGCCACTGGCCGGGGCGCACTGGCGCGGCGTTGGCCGCCTGCTGGGGGTTGATTCCGTAACGCAGATCCACGGCGTAGCCTCCTGGGTGTCAGCCGGACATCACTGACGGAGGCGCCCAGGCGGTCGACGCATCACGCGGGAAACGGCCGCTCCCTGGTGGTTGTCCACCTTCGCCAGTTGCGGCCAAGCCGAATCTTACCCGGCGAGGATCTCCTCCAGAACGAACGACGCGACCGCCGGCAGGCCGTCGCCGTCGCGAACTGCCCAGGCGCAAACGACCAGGGCCTTCCAGAGCGCCCAGCCTTGTCCACGCTGCCAGGTCGCCTCGTCCACCTCCAGCCGATCGCGGAACGCGGCCCGGCTCTTGCCGGTCAGCATCGTCCAGGCGATCGCCAGGTCGCAGGCCGGGTCTCCGACCCCGCAGGTGCCGAAGTCGATGACGGCCGCGAGCGCACCGTCCTTCACCAGAAGGTTTCCCGAGGCGATGTCACCGTGGAACCAGACCGGCCGGTTGTCCCACGAGGCTCGCAACGCTCGTTCCCAGATCTCCTCGGCGGTCTCGGTCCGGATCAGACCGTCCAAGGTCTCCAGAGAGGCGCGGGCCCACCCGTCATAGGTCGTCAGTGGTCCGCCACGGAACCAGTTGTGCAGTCCCGGGCCCGGTCCGCCTGTCGGGTCGACCCGCTGCAGGGACACGAGGAACTCCGCCAGGTCGATGGCGAACGCCGTCATGTCCTCGACGACGGCACGGTCGGCTGGTTCGCCACCGAGCCACCGATAGATCGACCAGTCGTGCGGAAAGCCCTTATCGGGTACGCCTCTGGCCAGCGGAACCGGGATCTCCAACGGCAACGCGGGTGCGAGAACCGGCAGCCACCGGTGTTCCTTCTCCACCGCCAGCGCGTACTCCTCGGCAGTCGGCAGCCGCACCAGCATCTCGTCACCGAGGCGGAAGGTGCAGTTGTCCCAACCCTGCGCGTCGACCGGCCGGACCTCGAGATCGGCCCACTGCGGGAACTGCGCGGCGATCAACCTGCCCGCCACCGCGGCGTCAACCGGCTTCCGGTCCGGTAACGGCAGGACCTCGGGCGTCTCGTTCATCGGGGGCCGAACGTACGACGCCCCATCGGAGCACCGCAAGCCGTTTTCCGATCGCCCCGAACTCGGCTCCGTAGTCCCATGGGCTCTACGTGGGCGGCGTACCGAGAACCATGATCGTCATCGGTCTCCCATCGGTCGTGGCTGCCGTTAGCCATGACCAGGGGGTGGGTCCGAGGTCGTCGGCGTCGGCGCTGGTGGCGTCCTTGACGTTGGTGATGAGTGCCCGGCTTCGTCTGAGGGGCGTGAGTCGGAGGGCGTGGCTGAGGATGTCTCTTAGAGCCTGTTCCTGAATCTAGATCCTTCCGTGTGACCTTGATTTCCGATCTTGACTCGATCTGACGAGTTGTCGGCTGAGGAGCCGGATCGCAGCCCATCTGACCATTGATTCGTGGTGTTCGGGTTGGCGTTCGTAGTCGCGGGCGCAGCGG
>NZ_JBEFTX010000017.1:0-177851 GCF_040195635.1 Actinopolymorpha sp. B11F2
TCATCGCGAGAACTCCTTCAGAAGCACTGTGGAAGGTCTTCCAAAGGATCACGCGATGACCGCCCTACACGTCTACGACACGCCCATCACCGAGCGCCTGCCGTACACCACTTTGCTGGACGCCACTGTTCTGCTGCGGCTTTTGTACGCACTGCCATGTGTCGAGCACACGAGCAGTGCGACAGTAATAGCAGTCGTTGTGGTGTTAGCGGTAGAGCGGCTCGTCCGGTGAATCGAAAGTTCCCAGCGGAGCCTTCCACAAGATCTCCTCGGCGCGAACCAGAGCGATGATTACGCCGAGCAACCCTCGTCGGTGCCATCGGGGTCACCTACCGACGACTGTCTCACCGACCCAGCGGGTCTTGCTGGACGACGCCACGGACCCGCCCTGGCTGGGACGAATAGGACGCTGGGCTCGGAACGATGCCGGATAGAACTACTCTGAACCGGACATAACGACTGCCCGGTGGCCGGTGGCCAAACCCTCGGATCGCTTGGGCATTCGAAGCTCAAAGGGTCAGCGATCTCGGAACGCCGCCGAGCGCAACTGTCTTGGCTGGGGAGAAAGCTGACACCGGAGTATGGAGGTTAGCGGCCAGGTGTCAACCACGTCAGCTTCTGCTCATATGGGTATCGGTTGCATACGCGGTTGACAGCAGATAGTGTCAATGAGGTCAGTACCACGCTTGTGGAGAGTTAGTTAGAGGCGCAGGTGACACCAACTAGGGCGATTCCTCGAGCTTTAGCGCCGGTCGTGACGGAGCTGGAGCTGTCTCGCCCTGCCGTTGTCACGAGTCGCCTTCTCAGCGATCTTGCCCGCTCGGCGGGGTTGTCGATGCCGGGGGAGCAGGTTGCTGCCCGCTTGCGCGCCTTGGGCTGGCTGCTACCGCTTCGGACCCGCGGGGCCTGGGAGTTTGCCCCGGGGGATCGTGCCGGCCCGTTGTCCGGCGGCGACACGTTCATCGAGCTGCGTGCAGAGCTGGCCGTACGCCCGGATCTTCGGATTGCGGTGGGCTACGAGTCTGCGGCCTTTCTGCGAGGGCTGGCTTCGCGCCAACCGGGCCGGCAGGTGATCGTCACCGCCCCCGGCACACCACGGTTGCCGGCGCTGCGTGCCTTCCGGCGCGTTGAGCTTGACCTGCCCGACGCTGCCCATAGCCAGGCAGATGGGCTACCGGTCCAAACAGTCACCGCGGTGCTGGCCGCGATCGCGATCCGCCCGGACGGTTTTGCCGACTGGCCCGGACTCGCCGAATGGCACACCAGTGCCGCGAGTGCGATCAACGTCGCCGACCTCCAGACGTTCCTGGCAGGCCGTGGCGCAGCGGCCTGGGCGCGAGCCGTCTACCTGCTCAAAGCCGGGGGAAACCTCACCGTCGCAGAGTCCATTTCCGCCAACGCACCAGCCGGCAACGGGCCGTTCTACATCGGACCGCGACGGCCAGGTGGCCACTTCGACGCGGCAACCCGCATTATCGACACCGTGGTGGCCCGATACTCCACTGCGCACCAAGGAAGCTGACATCCCGATGGCTCTGACTCGTGGGCACCTGTTGCGTCACTTCCAAGGCCGCACCGGCGGCTTCTACCCAGCAATGCTCGACGTTGCCCAAGACCACCTGCTCGCCCATCTGTACGGCCAGGGACTGTTCGATCTTGGGCTGGTGTTCAAAGGCGGGACGTCGCTACGAAAGATGCGGTCTGGCGCCGGGGGACGATTCTCCACGGACCTGGACTTCTCCACCACCGAACCGGATGTCGCATCGCTTGTCCTCGAGGCTGTAGACGGTGCTCAAGTCGGCCCGTTCACCTTCACGGTCGCCAACCGTGACGAAGCCTCCGGTCGTGCCGACCTGCATATCGTCGCGCCTTTCGGCCCTCAACCAGCGCAAACCGATGCGACTAGCATCGACCTCCCGGCCAAGGTAGAGATATCGTCCCGTCCACCGTGGCTGCCGTTCGAAAAGATGCCGTTCCTACGCCTCCCGGTGCACGCTAGCTACGACATCGCTGACCTGCCCGCGTTGCCCGTCGTGCGGGTAGAGGAAGCCATCGCCGAAAAACTTGCACGCTATGCGCGGGTGCCACTCGCCCGAGACCTGTTCGACCTCATCTGGTACGGCCACGCCGGCGCCATGAACGAACCACTCATCCGTCGACTCTGGGTGCTGAAGGTCTACAACGACCTAGTAATCGAAGGCCGCTGGTCCAAACGACGCTTTACCCCCTCCGCCATCCTCACGCCACGTGCATCACACGACATTGACGACGAGAACATCGGCTACCTCACCCAGCCCATCGACATCGACGGCTGGGAGAGAGAATTTCGCCGCCGCTACCGGTTCCTCGTCGACGTCACTGCGGAGGAACAAGTCTGGGCTGAGTGCCATGCTGGCCGCCGCTACGAGTTCACCCAACTCATCGCCAGCCTTTCCAGCGGCTGAGAATCCACCCTCACGCCACACGGCCCGACTCCGTTCGCTTTGCTACAGAAAACACGGGGACGTCTCTGGGACGTCCTGTCCCGACCAGGACGTCTTCAGGCGGCCCGGGACGCGGTGGAACGTCCCGCATGCCGACGGTTGACTAAACGTCATGACCCTCATTACTGACGCCCAAGCCACCGCAGCACGTCTTCTGCCACCACTCGGTGACCGGTGGCTCCACGGCCAAGCCGTCGGCGCCCAGGCCGCCGCGATCGCCAAGGCCGTTCCGCCGCAAGACCGCGAACTTCTCGTCGCATCCGCCTGGCTCCACGACATCGGCTACGCCACCGACCTGATCCAAACCGGATGCCACCCGATCGACGGTGCCCGCTACCTCGAAGGCGAAGGCTTCCCACCGCGGCTCGTCGCGCTGGTGGCGCACCACTCGTGCTCCCGTATCGAGATCGGCATCCGCGGGCTAACCACGGAGCTGCGGTGGCCCCAGGAGGACAGCCCGGTCGCGGACGCTCTCGCCTATGCCGACATGACCACGGGGCCCCAGGGTCAGCGGTTGACCTTCAGTGAGCGGATAGCAGAGATCCTCACCCGCTACCCGGCCGGTAGCGAGGTGTATCAACACAATGTGGCCGCGAAGCCGCTGCTCGCCGGCCATGTCGCTCGCGTAGAAGACCGCATGGGAGCCGAGGACCAGTGAGGTGCGTGTCCGCCTCGGGTTCAGTGAATTGCATCCGCCGGGGGAGAGGTCCGAGCGGAGGCCAGGCGGATCAGTCGTGGCGGGCCGTGAGCCGCATCCCCGTCGTCAGACAAGGCCGGCACGGGTGCCACCACCGGTCCTCACCGTCGACGTCGGGATCGCCGCCGAAGGTAATGCCCTGGCCCATGCAGCGGCTGCACAGTGGTCGCGGCCACCAATCCCGGTTCGGTTTGTGCACGTCACGGAGGTCCCGGACACGATGTAGAGCGGTCTTCATCGCCTCGGTGAGGTCTGGCCATGCGTCGGCGTCGGTGGGCTCGGGAACGAGCCGCTCGAAGGCATCGAGGGCTTCGTCCAGCTGCGCCGCTGAGGTCTCCACAGAGGGGCGGTGGGCCGACCGCGGGTTCAAGATCGCCTCACAGCCGCTGGTTCTCCTCGAGAGGGGCCTGTCCACTCGGTCGCCAGGATGCTGTAAAGCACCGAGTCGCGCCAAGCCCCGCGTTCGTGAAGACATGATCGCGGATTTGGCCCTCGCGCGAGCGGGCGATTGAGCTGGGCGTGCCCGCCGATGCTGTGCTAGTCGAACCCGCGGCCACGAACACTGGGGAGAACATCACTTTGTCCCGGCAGCTCCTCGCCGACGCCAGGATCGAAGCAGCCAACGTCATGGTGATCTCCATGGCCTACATGGAACGACGTGCCTACGCCACCTGCGTCCGACCGGTGGGTGGTCCTCGACAATGTCCAGTTCGTCCGCCGGGTCTACCAGCATCGATGTCGCGTTGGCACGCCGGGTGTCCCGGAAACTCATCAGTGGCTGTCGCTGCCTGTGCACCTGCCGGACGGGAGGTCCACACCCATCGACCGCGTCACGCTTGCTGATCCGAGGACAGCTCGACGACGCCTCGAAGGCATGCTCACCCAGCACTACGGTCGCGCCCGACACTTGCCGAGAGTCCGCGATGTCGTTCACCAGCTCACAGACCTCGTCGGATCGACCGACCGACTGGCCGACATCGCTCTCGCGTCCACAACAGCAGTGCTCAACCTTCTCGACTGGCCCGGCACCGCCGTATCCAGCAGCACCTTCGACGTCAGCCAAGAACGGTCTGCCAGACTCGCTGACCTCACCCACGCAGTGGGGCAGGTGACCTACCTGTGTGGAACAGGTGGAGCTCGGTACTTGGACGAGTGGCCCTTCCACCAGCGAGGAATCCACGTCGCCTACTGGCAGCTGCCGGCGGCGGAACCTCACTCGATATGGGTCGACGGTCGCCGACTGACCAGCGTCGCTGCCATCGTCACCCATGGGATCGGCCGAGTCAAAGCCGCGATGGAAACCGCTACGGCTGGAAGCGGTAGCCCATACCCGGCTCGGTGATGAGGTACTTCGGGTGGGCGGGATCGGGTTCGAGCTTGCGACGCAGCTGCGCCATGTAGACCCGGAGGTAGTTGGTCTCGGTGGTGTATCCGGGACCCCACACCTCCTGCAGGAGCTGGCGCTGGCCGATCAGCCTGTCGGGTGCCCGGACGAGTGCCTCCAGCAGGTGCCACTCGGTGGGGGTGAGGCGTACGTCGGATCCTTCCCGGCTGACCCTCTTGGCGGCGAGGTCGACGGTGAAGGCGGCCGTCGTGATGACCGGCTCGGCGTCTTCGCCGGGCAGGCTCCTGCGTACCGCCGCCCGTAGCCGGGCTAAGAGCTCGTCCATGCCGAACGGCTTGGTGACATAGTCGTCGGCGCCGGCGTCGAGCGCGTTCACCTTCTCGGTGGAGGAGTGCCGGGCGGACAACACGAGGATCGGCACCCGCGCCCAGCCGCGCAACCCGCCGATCACCTCAACGCCGTCCATGTCCGGCAGTCCGAGGTCGAGGACGACGACGTCCGGATGCTGGCGCGCGGCGACGTCGAGGGCGGTCCGGCCGTCAGGGGCCAGGTCGACCACGTAGTCACGGGCGCGGAGGTTGATGGCGAGAGCGCGGGCGAGGTGCGGATCGTCCTCGACGACGAGCACGCGGATGGCGTGGTCGCTCACGCGGGCTCCAGCTTCGCTGCGAACTCGCGTGCCGTGCTCATCGGTTCGCTCGCTCCGCTCACTCACGTGATCACTTCCGTTGCCTCGGCTGGTTCATCGATGAGGGTGTCGGGGCTGCGCCCGGGGGCCGGGAGGGTCAGGACCAGGGTGAGGCCACCTCCTGGCGTGTCCTCAGCGTCGAGTGAGCCGCCGACGGCTTCGGCGAAGCCGCGCGCCACGGCCAGACCGAGCCCGACACCGGTGCCGGAGGGTGCGTCGCCCAGCCGCTGGAACGGCTCGAAGATGCGGTCCTTCTCCGCGTCAGGTACGCCTGGACCGCGGTCGACGACCCGGATCTCCACCCGGTCGCGGAGGACGCTGGCGGTGAGCAGGACGGGCGTACCCGCCGGGTTGTGTCGTACGGCGTTCTCGACGATGTTGGCGATCGCGCGCTCGATGAGACCGGTGTCGACCCGGACCGTGGGGAGGTCCTCGGGGAGCGTCACCTTGACCGAGTCTGGCGGTACGCCGATGAGGGCGGCCGGGACTACTTCGTCGACCCTGACCTCGCGCAGCACCGGGCGCACCGCCTCAGCCTGCACCCGGCTCATGTCGAGCAGGTTGGAGACCAGCCGGTTGAGCCGGTCGGCGGAGTCTTCGATGCCGGCGAGGAGTTCGGCCCGGTCGTCCTCGGACAGTTCGACGTCGGTCTGCCGGAGGCTGCTCACCGCCGCCTTCACGCCGGTCAGCGGTGTGCGCAGGTCGTGGGAGACAGCCGCGAGGAGGGCGGTACGGATCCGGTTGGCCTCCGCGAGCTTTCGGGCGCGGCCGGCCTCCTCGGCCAACCGGCTACGTTCGAGGACGACGGCTAGGTGGTCCGCGAAGGCCCCGAGCACCCGCCGGTCGGCGGCCGGGAGCGCCCGCCCACGCAGGGTGAGGACGAGGGAGTCGGTGAGGGCGGCGTCGGCGTCGGACTCGGCCGGGCTGCTCGCCGGGTCGGCACCGACGCTTCCCAGGCAGGTCCAGCCGTCGCCGTCGCCTGCAGAGCGTTCCAGCAGTGCCGCCGAAGTCATGCCGAAGGACTCCCGAGCCTGCTCGAGCAGTGCTTCGAGGGCGCCTTCACCACGCAGGACGTTGCCCGCCAACGTGGACAGGGTCGCCGCCTCCGCGTTGGCGCGTGCCGCCTCGGACGTCCGCCGGGCGGCGAGGCCCACGACCGAGGCCACCGCGCCGGCAACCAGCGGGAAGATCAGAACGGCGAGCAGGTGCTCCGGCCTGCTGATGATGAGCGTGTGGTACGGCTCGGTGAAGTAGAAGTTCAACAGCAGTGCGCCGACCACCGCCGCGACCAGCGAAGGAAGAACACCGCCGATCAGTGCGACACCCACGGCGAGGGTGAGGAACAGCAGCATCTCGGTGGCAAGGTCGTGCGCGTCCCTGGTGGCCGTGAGTCCGGCGGTGAGCAAAGGAGGACCGAAGACCGCGAGCAGCCAGCTGCCTACCAGTCGGCGCCGGCTGAGCTCCCTTCGCGGCGGCACCAGTCGGCCTTTACCCACGTGTTCGTGGGTCACCAGGTGGACGTCGATGTCACCCGAGCGGGGGGTCACCAGCGACGCGACATCGGGTTGGAGCAGGTGCTGGAAGCGGTTGCGACGGCTGCTGCCCAGCACCAGCTGGGTGGCGTTGACTCCGGTCGCGAAGTCGAGCAGAGCGCTGGCAACATCGTCACCGACGACCTGATGGTAGGTGCCGCCCAGGCTTTCGACGAGGGTACGCAGCCGGCCGAGAGCACTGGGTGAGGCGTCGGCGAGCCCATCGCTGCGGGCGACGTGGACGGCGAGGAGTTCGCCCCCGGCGCCGCGGGCAGCGATCCGGGCGGCACGGCGGATGACGGTCTCGCCCTCGGGTCCGCCGGTGAGGGCGACCACGACCCGCTCCCGGGCCGGCCATGGTTGCTCGATGTGATGGTCGGCGCGGTACTTCACAAGGCCCTCGTCTACCCGGTCGGCGAGCCACAGGAGGGCGAGCTCGCGCAGGGCGGTGAGATTGCCGGTACGGAAGTAGTTGCCGAGGGCGGCGTCGATCTTCTCCGGCGGGTAGACGTTGCCGTGGGCAAGTCGGCGGCGCAGCGCCTCAGGCGACATGTCCTCCAGCTCGATCTGGTCGGCCCTGCGGACAACCTCGTCGGGGATGGTCTCCTGCTGCCGGATGCCGGTGATCGACTCGACAACGTCGTTGAGCGATTCCAGATGCTGGATGTTGACCGTGGTGATGACGTCGATGCCGGCGTCGAGGATCTCCTCGACGTCCTGCCAGCGTTTGGCGTTGCGGGTTCCCGGGATGTTGGTGTGCGCGATCTCGTCGACGAGCACCTGCTCAGGCCGCCTCCGGATGATCGCGTCCACGTCCATCTCGGTGAAGATCCTGCCGCGGTAGGTGAGGTGGCGGCGGGGCACGAGTTCGAGGCCTTTGGTCATCTGTTCGGTGAGGACGCGGCCGTGGCACTCGACGTAGCCGATCACCACGTCGGTGCCTCGGTCGGCCCGCCGGTGTGCCTCACCGAGCATGGAGTAGGTCTTGCCGACACCCGGTGCCGCACCGAGGTAGACCCGGAGCCTTCCACGCGCCATACCTGTCATTGTCCGCCCCTGCCGGTGCCGGAGGTCCGGCTCAGTCCCCGCCCGTACCGGCGCGCTGCGCGAGGGCGAGGTTCAACTCGACGACGTTGACGCCGGGTTCGCCGAGAATGCCGAGGCTGCGTCCGTCGGTGTGGCGGGCTACCAGAGAACGGACGCTGGCGGTGCTGAGGCCCCGTTCGCGGGCAACCCGGTTCACCTGGATTTCGGCGTATGCGGGCGAAATATGTGGATCGAGCCCGCTCGCGCTCGCGGTGACGGCGTCGGGTGGCACCGCAGATGGCGGGACGCCGTTCTCCTTCGCCACGTGGGCTCTGCGGAGCTTGACGAGCGTGACGAGTTCGGGGTTGTTCGGGCCGAGGTTGCTGCCCGAGCTGGCGAGTCCGTCGTATCCGTCCTCGCCGGCAGCGGATGGCCGCGGGCGAAACCACTCCGGGCCGTCGAAGCTCTGCCCGATCAGCCTGGAGCCGACGACCTGGCCGTCCCGTTCCATCAGTGAACCGGCGGCCTGGTCCCGGAACGCGACCTGACCGACCGCCCACACCGCAAGCGGATAGAGCAGGCCGACGATCACGGTCATGGCGAGCAGCGTGCGGAACGCCGCACCGAGTTGTCGCAGGGTCACTACCACGAAGCTCACCCCCTTCCCGAAATGAGAGTGCCCGGAATGAGTGAGACGACGAGATCGATGAGTTTGATGCCGGCAAAGGGAACGAGGATGCCGCCGAGGCCGTAGACCGCGAGGTTGCGCCGCAGCATGGACGATGCCGACGTGGGCCGGTAGCGCACGCCACGCAGCGCGAGTGGGATCAACGCGATGATGATCAATGCGTTGAAGATCACCGCGGACAGGATCGCCGACTCTGGTGTCTCGAGCCGCATGATGTTGAGCGCGTCCAGGCCCGGATAGACGACGGCGAACATGGCAGGGATGATCGCGAAGTACTTCGCGATGTCGTTGGCGATCGAGAAGGTCGTCAACGCACCCCGCGTGATCAACAGCTGCTTGCCGATCTCCACGATCTCGATGAGCTTCGTCGGGTTGGAGTCGAGGTCGATCATGTTGCCGGCTTCCTTGGCCGCCGACGTGCCCGTGTTCATGGCGACGCCGACGTCGGCAGCCGCGAGCGCCGGAGCGTCGTTCGTACCGTCTCCGGTCATCGCCACCAGCTTGCCGCCCTGCTGCTCACGGTGGATGAGGGCCAGTTTGTCCTCGGGTTTTGCTTCGGCGAGGAAGTCATCGACGCCGGACTCGTCGGCGATCGCCTTTGCGGTGAGGGGGTTGTCGCCGGTGATCATGACGGTACGGATGCCGAGCGCCCGCAGGTCGTCGAAGCGCTCTCGCAAGCCCTCCTTGACGATGTCCTTGAGGTGGATGATGCCGAGGACCCGGGACGTGCCGTCCCCATGTCCGCTACGGCGTTCGGCGACGACGAGCGGCGTACCACCCACGCTGGCGATCTCGTCGACGACGGTCCCTGTCTCCTGAGGCACCTGCCCGCGGTCGGCCTGCACCCACGGCAGCACGGCGCTCGCCGCCCCCTTGCGGATCTGGTGCCCGTCCGGTTGGTCGACGCCACTCATCCGGGACTCGGCCGTGAACGGGATGACGGTCGCACCTGCCAGCTCCCGGCCGCGCAGACCGAACTTCTCCTTGGCCAGGACGACGATCGAACGCCCTTCCGGTGTCTCGTCGGCGAGGCTAGCCAGCTGCGCTCCGACCGCCACCTGCTCTGGGCTCGTCCCGCCTACAGGAAGGAAGTCGACGGCCTGCCGGGCACCGAGGGTGATCGTGCCCGTCTTGTCCAGCAGCAACGTCGACACGTCACCGGCGGCCTCGACCGCCCGCCCCGACATCGCGAGCACGTTACGTTGCACCAGCCGGTCCATGCCGGCAATGCCGATGGCCGACAGCAGCGCGCCGATCGTGGTCGGGATCAGACAGACCAGCAGCGCCACCAGGACGAGGATCGACTGCTGCTGGCCGGAGTAGGTGGCCATCGGCTGCAGCGCGACGACGGCGAGCAGGAAGATGACCGTGAGGCTGGCCAGCAGGATGGTCAGCGCGATCTCGTTCGGCGTCTTCTGCCGGTCCGCACCCTCGACGAGCGCGATCATCCGGTCGAGGAACGTCTCGCCTGGTTCGCTGGTGATGCGGACGACGATCCGGTCGGACAGGACTTTCGTACCCCCTGTCACGGCGGAACGGTCGCCGCCGGACTCGCGGATGACCGGAGCCGACTCGCCGGTGATCGCCGACTCGTCGACGCTGGCGATGCCGTCGATGACCTCGCCGTCGCCGGGAATGACGTCGCCGGCTTCGCACACCACGAAGTCCCCGACGTGCAGCGACGTCGCTGGTACCCGCTTCTCGGCTGCGTCGCCGTCGGCACTGAGCTTGCGGGCAAGGGTCTCTGTCTTGGCCCGCCGCAAGGTGTCGGCCTGGGCCTTGCCACGCCCTTCCGCCACCGCCTCGGCGAGGTTGGCGAACAGTACGGTGAGCCAGAGCCAGCCGACGATCAGCCAGCCGAACAAGGTCGGATCGAGGATCGTCAGCACGGTGGTGAAGGCTGCCCCGACCTCGACGACGAACATCACCGGCGACCGCACCATGAGCCGCGGATCGAGTTTGCCGAACGCATCCGGCAACGACCGCAGCAGTTGCGCGGGGGCGAACGCCCCGCCGGCGACGCGGTGCGGCGGGACCGCCGGCGCGAGCCGCTCCGGACGCAGGTGCCCACTCGCGGCGACGTGGGTGGACGGGGATGCGTTCATGACAGGCCTTCCGCGAGCGGACCGAGGGCGAGGGCGGGGAAGAAGGTCAACCCGGCGACGAGGAGCGTGACGCCGGTAAGAAGGCCGACGAACAGCGGTGACTGTGTCCGCAGGGTTCCCGCCGTCTCCGGTACCGCCCTTTGACTGGCGAGGGCGCCGGCGAGTGCCAGGACCAGCACGATCGGGATGAACCGGCCGAACAGCATGCACAGGCCGAGAGCTGTGTTGTAGAACGGCGTTCCTGCCGAGAGTCCGGCGAAGGCCGACCCGTTGTTGTTGCTGGCGGAGGCGAAGGCGTACAAAACCTCGGACAGGCCGTGCGCTCCGGGATTGAGGATCGACGAACGGCCCGCGTCCAGCGCCACGGCCACGCCGGTGCCAGCGAGCACCAGGAGTGGCATGGTGAGGATGGCGAGGGCGACGAGCTTCATTTCCCGGGCGCCGATCTTCTTGCCGAGGAATTCCGGCGTACGACCGACCATCAGCCCCGCGATGAAGACCGCGAGTACGGCGAGCACGAGCATTCCGTAGAGGCCGGCGCCGACACCACCGGGTGCGACCTCGCCGAGCAGCATCGCAAGGATCGTGACGCCTCCCCCCAACGCGGTGTACGAATCGTGCATCGAGTCGACCGAGCCCGTCGACGTGAGCGTGGTCGAGATCGCGAACACCGGTGACGACGACACCCCGAAGCGGGCCTCCTTGCCCTCCATCGCACCGCCCGCGAGCTGGAACGCTGCACCACGGTGAGCGAATTCGGCTGCGTAGATCGCCGCCACCGAGGCGATCCAGATCAGACCCATCGCCGCCAGGACGGCGTACCCCTGCCTCACATTGCCGACCATTCGGCCGTAGGTCGCCGGCATCGAGAACGGGATCACCAGCAGGAGAAAGATGGTGAACATGTTGGTGAATCCGTTGGGGTTCTCGAACGGGTGCGAGGAATTGGCGTTGAACGAGCCACCGCCATTGGTGCCGAGGTCTTTGATCGCCTCCTGTGAGGCGATGCCTCCGCCCGGCAGGTGCTGGGTGCCGCCGGCGAGGGTCTGAACCGTCGTCGGCTCGGAGAAGTTCTGGATGACGCCGTTCGCGAGGAAGATGATCGCCGCGACGAACGCGAGTGGGAGCAGGATCCGGAGCGTGCCTCGCACCAGGTCGACCCAGAAGTTGCCGAGGTCGCCGGTGCTCCGCCGGATGAGCCCGCGGACAAGTGCGATCGCCACCGCCATGCCAACGGCGGACGACACGAAGTTCTGCACGGTGAGCCCCGCCAGCTGCGTGAGGTGGCTCATCGTCGACTCGCCCGAGTACCACTGCCAGTTGGTGTTGGTGACGAACGACACCGCCGTGTTGAACGCGCCGTCGGGTGGCACCGGCGTCATGCCCATCGACAACGGCAGCCACGCCTGCAGTCGTTGCATCGCGTACAGGAACAACACCGAGACGAAGGAGAACGCCAACACACTCGCGGCGTAGACGCTCCAGCGCTGTTCGGCGTCCGGGTTGACCCGGAGCAGGCGGTACAGTCCGCGCTCGAGGCCACGGTGCCGGTCGCTGGTGTAGACGCGCGCCATGTAGTCACCCAGCGGGCGGTGCACCACGGCGAGCGAGACGATCAGGACCGCGACCAGCACGACCGCGGTGAGACCCGGGCTCATCTAGAACCTTTCCGGACGGATGAGTGCGATGACGAGGTAGATGACCAGGCCGGCGGCGATGATCAGCCCGGCGACGTTCTCGGCGCTCACAACCGGCTCACCCCGCGCAGAACGGCAGCGACCGCACCGAACGCGACGATCGTCATCACGATGAAGACCACATCAGCCATGAGCTTCCTTCCCGACGAATGGAGCCAGTACCCAGTCAAGGGCGGCGAGGGGCAGCCGACACCGGCGTTAGCGATCCCTTAGCGCGATCGCCGCCGCCTTTGACGCCCTCATGACACTCGGCCGTGAGCTCAGAGCGCGCGCGGCACGATCGTGGGGCTTGCCGGTACGAACGAGCGTGACCGCAATGACCCTTACCCTGGTCCGGTGAGTGTCGAGCTGGTCCTGTTGTCGCGGGTGGCCTTCCGCGATCAGGAGGTCAGTGGCCCAAGGCTGTGTGGCCTTCTCGCACTCCTCGCGGGCGATCTTCGGACGGGCTGCGGTACCACCCGGCTCGTGGAGGGACTCTGGCCCCACGAACGGCCCGCGAACCCGGCCAAAGCGGTCCAGATCCTGGTCTCCCGCGCCCGGGCACTACTGGGTCCGGAGGTTGTCGCCCGGACGCCGACGGGCTACCGCCTCGCACTGGGCGAGGACCAGATCGACGCCTCCGTGGTGCTGCTCTGTGCCTCGGCGGGCGCTCAGCAGGCGCGGGCCGGCCACCACGAGGCGGCACTCGCGCATGCCGAGGAAGGCCTGGCGCAGTGGAAATCCCCGCCGTCCGGGAACCACGGTGTCGACGCCCCCGGCCTCGACGACCCGGTGGCCGCCCTCCGCGTGGAGCGGGCCGTGACCTATCGGACGCTCGTACGCATCCGTGCCCTCGCCCTGGCGCGCCTGGGCCGACGTGCAGAGGCGCTCGAGCCCCTCGCCGACCTGGCCCGCGACCGGCCGCGGGACGAGGAGATCCTGCTGGAGCTGGTGCGCTGCGAGGCGGCGGTCGCGGGCACCTCCGCCGCGCTGGACCGGTACGAGGCGTACCGGCGCTCCCTTCGCGACGACCTCGGCACCGATCCGGGGCGTGCGTTGCGGGCCGAGCACCAGCAGCTCCTTCGGGGCGAGGCACCCCTGGTCCGGCACGGCGTCCCGCACGAACCCAACCCGCTGCTGGGCCGCGCCGCCGACGTCGCCGAGGTGGCGAAGCTGGTACGCACGTCCCGGGTGACGTCGATCGTCGGTCCTGGGGGACTGGGGAAGACCCGGCTCGCCTATGTCGTGGGCCGCGAGGCGGAGCAGCGGGTCGTGCACGCCGTCGCGCTCGCCGGCGTCACCGCCGCCGCCGACGTGGCCGGCGAGGTGGCATCGGCGCTCGGGGTCGGGGAGTCGCGGCGTACGACGATCAGCCACCTGTCCCGGGCGCAGGACGTGGTCACCGGGATCGTCGAGGCTCTTGGGCCCGATCCCGCGCTCCTGGTGCTGGACAACTGCGAACACGTCATCGGCGGCGTCGCCCGGCTGGTCGAGGCGTTGGTGTCGAGGACCCGGGACCTGCGCGTGCTCACGACCAGCCGCGCCCCGCTCGGCCTGTCGTCGGAGTCGGTGTACCTGCTGCCGGAGCTGGACCTCTCGGCGATCGTCGAACTCTTCGAGCAGCGCGCGAGGGCGGCGCGTCCCGGCGTCGACCTGCCGGCCGAGGCGGTGGAGGAGCTGTGTCGTCGTCTCGACGGGCTGCCCCTTGCGGCGGAGTTGGCTGCGGCACGCGTACGCGTCATGACGGTCGCCGAGATCGCCGTCGGCCTGAAGGACCGGTTCGCCCTGCTGCGGGGCGGCAGCCGGGACGCCCCGGCGCGGCATCACACCCTGCGGGCAGTCGTCGACTGGAGCTGGGACCTCCTCGGCCCTTCAGGGCGGGCAGCGATGCGCGCGTTGTCGGTCTTCCCGAATGGGTTCACCGCGGACGCCGCGCGCCACGTCCTCGGTGGGTCCGAGGGCGACGGCGACGTCCTGCAGGTGGTGGAGCACCTGGTCGACCAGTCGCTGCTCAAGGTGACGGACACCTCCGCGGGAACCCGCTTCTCGATGCTGGAGACCATGCGTGAGTTCAGCGCGGCGGAGCGGGAGTCGGCCGGCGAAACGGACCAGGCGGTCGACGGGTTCCTCGCGTGGGCGCGCCGTTTCGGCCTCACCCAGCACGACTCGGTCTTCGGGGCGGACGTGTTCACCGCCCTCGAGCGGGTCCGGGTCGAGCAGGACAACCTCGTGCAGGCACTGCGGCACGCCGTCGCCCTGCGGGATCGCGCGACGATCGCGGCGACCACAGCCGTTCTGGGCGGACTGTGGACGATCGAGGCCAACTACAAGCGGTTGAGGACGCTTTCCGAAGAGACCGCGTGGGACCTGTCGCACTACCGCCCGGAGCCTGACCTCGTCGAGGTCACGCGGACCGCCCTGACCCTGTGCTGTGCCTACACCTTCCTCGTCGAGGGGCCACGCCCGGTGCGCTCGTTGGTCGCCGCGCGTCGACTGCCGCCGGCGCCACCGGACAGCCTGGTCAGGGCCGTCGCGGTCGTACTGAGCAGCATCGAGGATCCGTCGGACCTGCACGCCCTGTGTGACAGTGCCGAGCCTTACGTCGCCGGTGTCGCCAACGCGGTCGCCACGTACGTCTGGGAGAACATGGACGACCCGGACAAGGCCCTGACCACGGCCAGACGCATGGTCGAGGCGTTCGACCGCGAGGACAGCCCGTGGCTGTGGGGGCTTGCCCATGCCCGGGTCAGCGAGCTGTGTCTCCAGGCCGAGCAGGCCGCCGAGGTCCAGCTCCACCTCAGGACGGCCATGCCCGTCGCCGAACGCATCGGGCTGTGGTCGGACGTCGTGGGGATGCGGTGGTGGATGGCGCTCGCCGCCCTGCAGCTCGGTGACCTCGACGAGGCGGAGCACTGGCTGGAGACGACGCCGCAGTGGGTCGACGCGCCTCTGGACACGCTGACGTACGGCCACGCGGTGCGCGCCGAGATCCTGCTCGCGCGAGGCGAGGTCGAGGCCGGCCTGCGGATGTGGCGGCGAACGGTCGAGCGGCTGGTCCTCGGTCAGGACCCGATGGTCTGGGTGGTGACGGGCGGCATGGACCCGTGGACCCTGGAGGCCAAGTCCGTCACCGTCGTCGCCCATGGTCAGCACGGTCGGCTGGAGCTGGTGAAGGACCTCGCCGAGGAACTCTCGCAGGTGCCGCCGGGGGCGCTCGTCCATCCGTCGTCCAACCCGTCGCCGTTCCTGGTCGAGCTGCCGATCATCGGCGCTCTGCTGGTGGCCCTGGCCGTGGTGGACTTCGACCGTGGCCGGCGTACCGGCAACGACCTCGCGACGACGTCCGGCGTTCGACTGATCGCGTTGGCGGAGCGCTTCCGGTTCCTGCGCGCCTTCGCCCCCACGATGTCGTCGGCACGGATCCGCGCGCTCGCCGAGCAGGCCGACGGATCGGCGTACGCCGACGCGGTGTCGTCGTACGCCGACCTGGATCGCGAAGGTTTGCGGGCCGCGGCTGTGGAGGTGCTGCGGGCCCGCGACCACCTCTGAGCGGCGCGCATCCGGCAGGCGGATCAGTGGGCCGGGTCGCGGTTGTACAGCTTCAGCGCCCAGAGGTATCCGAGTAGCGAGATGCCCACGCACCAGGCGACGGTCTGGACGGCGCTGCTGCCGATCGGGGTTCCCAGCAGCAGGGAGCGGATCGTCTCGATGAACGGCGTGAACGGCTGGTACTCGGCGAACCAGCGCAGTCCACTCGGCATCGAGTCGGTCGGGACGAACCCACTGCCGAGGAAGGGCAACAGGATCAGCGGCATCGGCAGGTTGCTCGCGGCCTCGACTGTCTTCGTGACCATGCCCAGGGCCGTCGACAGCCAGGTGAGGGCCAGGGCGATCAACGTGAGGACGCCGAGAAGGGCGAGCCACTCCGTCGGTCCGGTGGTGGGGCGGAACCCGACGAGCAGGGCGACACCGACGACCGCGACAAGGCCGAGCAACGTCTGGAGCACGCTGCCGATGACATGGCCGGTCATCACCGACGCCCTGGCGATGGCCATGGTGCGGAACCGGGCGATGATGCCCTCCGTCATGTCCATGGCGATCGAGATCGCCGTCCCCTGGGCGGAACCGGCGATGCCCATCATGAGGATGCCGGGAACGACGTACTCGACGTATTCCGCGCGGCCGCCCGATCCTCCCCCGGCCGCACCGCCGAGCCCGGCACCCAACGTCCCGCCGAAGACGTAGACGAACAGCAACAGGAAGATGATCGGCATCCCGGCAACCAGCAGGGTCACCGAGGGATACCGCACCATGTGCAGCAGGTTGCGGCGCAGCATCGTGGTCGAGTCGCTGACCGAATGAGAGAGGGAGCTCATCGCACGGATTCCTTTGCTGGATTGGATGCTGTGCCGGCTGCCGCGTCGGTTCCTGTGTCGGCTGATGTGTCGGCTGATGGGTCGGTTGATGGGTCGGTACGGCCGGTGAGGGCGAGAAACACGTCGTCCAGATCCGGGGTGTGGACCGACAGTTCGTCGACCTCGACCGATGCGGCGTCGAGCCGGTCGAGCAGGGCCCGCAGAGACCGGACGCCGCCGTCGCTCGGGACCTGCAGGGTGAGCGCGTCGTCATCGCGTACGACCTCGCCGATGGCGCCCGCGGCCGCCTCCAGCGCGGTCGCATCGGCGAACCGCAGGCGGATGTGTCCGCCGGGCACGAGTTTCTTGAGCTCGGCTGCCGTACCCTCGGCGACCAGCCTGCCGTGATCGAGCAGGGCGATCCGGTCGGCGAGCTCGTCCGCCTCCTCGAGGTACTGCGTGGTCAGGAAGATCGTGACGCCGCCGGCAACCAGTTCGCGGATGACCTGCCACATCGCCCGCCGGCTGCGCGGATCGAGGCCGGCGGTCGGCTCGTCCAGGAAGATGATCCGCGGGCGGCCGACCAGAGTCATCGCCAGGTCGAGTCGGCGCCGCATGCCGCCGGAGTAGGTCGAGGCCGGTTTCCTGGCCGCGTCGACGAGATCGAACCGCTCGAGGAGTTCGGAAGCGCGCCGGTCACGTTCGCGTCTGGCCAGGTGGTGCAGGTCGGCCATCAGGAGGAGGTTCTCCCGGCCGGTGAGAAGTCCGTCGACGGCGGAGAACTGACCGGTCACCCCGATCGCGGCGCGGACGCCGTCGGGATCCGTCGACAGGTCGTGGCCGGCGATCCGGGCCTTGCCACCGTCGGCGGTGATCAAGGTGGACAGGATCTGGACGGTGGTGGTCTTGCCGGCGCCGTTGGGGCCGAGCAGCGAGAAGATCGTTCCCTCGGCGACGCTCAGGTCGATGCCGTCCAGCACCACGTGGTCGCCGTAGGACTTGCGCAGCCCCGACGCCGCGATCGCCGACTCGAGAGGGGTCGTTGTCATGGGATGAGCGTGCGGCCGGAGCGGATCACCGCGGTTTCACGCCGGTTTCACCGGCAGCGTCACCAGCCAGTGCCCCTGAGCATGGGCGATACCGGCGTGGCCGGCCCGCGGCTGGAGGGCCGCACCAGATGGTCATCTAGGGTGGCGGGTCGTGAGGACACCCGCGGTCGTACCGGTCACCGGTTTCGTCGGGCAGTTCTTCACCGGGGTTGGCCTGCTGTTCCGCGGAGTTCGGATGTACGCCAGAAACCCCGGCCTGGTCCTGCTCGGCATCATCCCGGCGCTCATCACGGGTGCACTGTTTTTGGCCGGGTTCCTCGCTCTGGCGTTCGTCGTCCCCGACCTCGCGACCACCCTCACTCCGTTCGCGGAGGACTGGGCGGGCTGGGCACGCGGCGCGATCCGGGTGTCTGCCGCCCTCGCGGTGCTGGGACTCGCCGGACTCCTGGGCGTCCTCACCTTCACCGCGGTGACACTCGCCATCGGAGACCCGTTCTACGAACGGATCTCCGAACGGGTGGAGGAGTGGTACGGCGGCACCCCGAACGCGGTCGAGGTGTCCTGGGCGCGGTCGCTGCGGCGGAGCATCGCCGACTCGGCCCGGTTGGTCGCGGTCTCCCTGCTCATCGGCCTGCCGCTGTTCGTGGGCGGGTTCCTGCCGGTGGTCGGACAGACCGTCGTACCGGCGATCGGTGCGGTGGTGGGTGGGTGGGTGTTGGCGCTGGAGCTGGTCGGTTCGGCGTTCTACCGGCGTGGACTGGGCCTGCGCGACCGGCGCCGGGCGCTGCGGGCCGTCCGCCCGGTCGCCCTGGGGTTCGGCGTCGCGGTGTTCGTCTCGTTCCTCATCCCCTTTGGCGCCGTCCTGTTCACCCCCGCCGCGATCGCCGGCGCCACGCTGCTCGCCCGCCGGTCGCTCGGCGAACCCATCGAGCGCCCCTGACGCTCGCCGCGTTGCCGGCCTGGACCCGCGGGGCGGTTCAACAGCGTGGATGGGGGTAATCGGGCCCGGGACAGGGGTGATCAGGACCCTGGTGGGATCGCGATCGGGAACGACTCGCCGCGATGCGTGCACGCGGTTGGGAGCGATGATGAGTCAGATGGACGAACCGTCGGACATCGACGACATGCCCCTCGACGAAGAGGTCCTGCAGTCCGAACTCGAGGAGGAGCTGGCGGGCGAGGTCGAGGTTCCGTCGGAGTACGACGCCGTGACGACGGACGGGCTGCGGCCCGAGTCCGAGATGGAGAGCGATCCGCCGGACGCACCTGGCCACGCGAGCCGCCACGGTGTCCTCACCGAGGAGGGCCGCAACGAGGCGCTCGACGAACGACTCGCCCAGGAGGAGCCCGATCTCCCGCGCGATGCCCTGTGACGGCAGGGATCACCGCAGTTTCCGTGAGGCGGCGGCGCCGAGCCGGCGGGCGAGGTCCCGCGTCTTCTCCGACGCCGGCATGACCGCGATGGCGCGCCGGGCCTGGCGCTGCAGCCACGGGCTTCCGACCACCCGGGCCGCCGCGCGGTGCGGGATCGTGCGGTAGCTGGCGCTGAGCACGTCGACGATCCGGCCCTGTTCCACCACGACCGTGCCGATCCGTACCGGCCGCTGGCGCCCGGAGGAGTCGACCCGCACGCTGAGGGGATGCCGACCCGATGGCAGTGTCGTCACGTTGTCGAAGACGAGGGACGCCAGGTGGGGTGGTTGCAGCCGGGCCGGTAGTGCACGACTCGACCCCTCCCGGCCGAGGACGACCTCGACCTCGCGGGTCCCCGTGAACTTCGCTGTATGCATCGGCAGCGCCACGTGCAGGTCGCCGTCGCGTACGTCCAGTGGCCCGACGCCACGGGCGGCGAGGGCGGGAGCCAGGCTCGGTTGTCGTTCGTCCACATCGACAATCAGCGCTCCGTTGGGCGTCGCCCGCTGGGGCACCACGATCCGCGCCGGATCGCCGACCACGCCTGGGACGAGCACACCGCTCCACCGCTGCCCAGCCTCGATGATCACCCGCGCTGGCCGACCGAGGCCGAGCACCTGGAGCGAGACCACCACGTCGTACCGACCCGGCTCGCACGGTGCGCCACCTGCCAGCGTGTGCGGATCGATGGACGCCGTACCCGCCACAACCACCTGGAACCGTGCCTGCGGACCGGAGCCCACCGGGACCAGGGACGGCCGCAGGGTCGCCGGCGCGAACCACCAGGTGCCGGTGTCGCGGTGGCGTACGCGGATCTCGGCCTTGGCATGCTCACAGGGATCGCCGACGTCCCACGCGTCGATCGTGGGGAGGCCGGCCGCGAGCGTCGGGTCGAGCGCGTACCGCCCGTCGTTCCCGAGGACCACGACCGGGCTGCCGTCGGCGTGGACGAGGCTGGTACGGAGGTCCAGGCACAGGCGGGTGCCCTCCCACCGCACGTCGTCGACCGTGCAGGTCGCGCGGACCTGCCCACACCGCCGCGCCAGCTCCATCAGACCGTCGAGGCGTTCCCGCTCCAGCAACATCGCCCGCAGCCGCATCATCGGCGAGAGCCCGGCCACGACGTCGCCGGTCGCGAAGCCCTCGCCCCCGGAGGAGAACCGCTCCACGGCGAGCTCGCGTACGACCCGGTAGCCCAGGTTGCGGTAGCCGTCGGAGTAGCGCAGCAGTCGGGGTTCGCCGAGGCGCCGCATCATCTCGACGCGGAAGAACCGCCCCATCAGCCGGTTGCGGAGTTCGCCCGGCTCGGTGCCGGCCTCGATCGCGTCGAGGACCTCTCGGAGATTGTTGTAGTAGCCCCGCATCGTCGACGCGGTGCCGCTGCTGTTCTTGCCGTCGTCGCGGCGGTTCCAGTAGTAACACACGTAGTCGCCGACAATGGAGACCGTTCTCGCCTCGAGGTACGCCTGGACCATGAAGAGCTGATCTTCCAGGCGACGCTTCCCTTCGGGAAACCAGATGTCGTGGTCGAGCAGGAACGCCCGCCGGAACATCTTGTGCGGGCTCACGCTCTCGATCAGTGCGGTGTCCGCGATCGTGCAACGTTCCACATTCTCCCGGAACATGCTGCTCGGCCCGCCCATCGTGCCGCCCACCTTGCCCAGCACGATGTCGGAGCCGTTACGGGAGCCCATGGCGTACATGCGTTCCAGGGCCTCCGGCCCGAGCTGGTCGTCCTGGTCGACGAACTGCACGTACGCACCGCGCGCCATGGCGACGCCGACGTTGCGCGGCTTGCCGGGCCATCCGGAGTTGGCCTGGTGGTGGACGCGGACGTGTGGATACTCGGCCGCGAGCTTGTCCACTGCCGCTGGCGAGTCGTCGGTGGAGCCGTCGTCGACGAAGATGATCTCGTACTCGTCGCTGGACAGGCTCTGGGCGAGCAGCGACGCGGCGCACTCCTCGAGATAGCGGCCGGCGTTGTAGACCGGAACGACCACACTGACCTTGATCATCGGGTCTTGGCCCGTCGGCTGGCTCATTTCGTACCCCCCGTTCAGCCCGGTTGCGGTCTCCTACCCGGTCTGACACATATCGACTCCTCCGATCGGGGTGCGGCGTCTATCGTTCCTGCCATGTCCCGGCTCGACGTGGTTCCCGTCACCGCCGACCGATGGGCAGACCTCGAGACACTGTTCACGGATCCGCGATTCGGTCGGGGCGACTCCCCGCATCAGGACGCCCGTCCCGAAAGCTCGTGCTGGTGCATGTGGCCCCGGCTGCCTCGCGGCGACTTCCGGCCCTGGGATCCTTCGAACCGGGCGTCGATGCGTCAGCTCGTCGCTTCCGAGGCCATGCCGGGCCTGGTCTGCCTGGTCGGCGGTGAGCCTCAGGGTTGGTGCGCTCTGGGGCCGTGCGGCGACTTCACGCCGTACAGCTTTCCGCCCTATGTGGATCTCGTCGAACCCACGGCGTGGGCCATCCCGTGCGTCGAGGTCGTCCCGGAGGCCGGGGGATCGGGAGTCGCCGACGCGTTGGTCGAGCAGGCGAAGGCGTACGCCGCACAACGCGGCGCGACGGTCCTCTACGGCCCACCGCAGTGGTGGAAGGCGCGCGGTCAGGCCGAGTACGGCGGGGTGACGCGGCTGTTCGTTCGCCGTGGCTTCGCACAGGTGGCTCCGGGCGAGCGGGTCCCGGTCTTCCGGTGCCGGTTGGACGACCTTGCGCCAGCCGGATCGGCCGGCGAGCGCCCGGTTGGGGACTGCGGCCCATGATCATGCGCGGGTTGTCGGGTGTTTCAGCCTTGGAAAAGGGCCCGCTTCCCGCGCATGATCATGAACATCTTCCGTCCGGCCGCCCGCTCGCTTGACCGCCGCCATCTGCGCTATCTGGGAGGCAGGGCCTAAACGCTTTGCCACAGGCGGGGACCGGTCGGCCATACTTCCGAACGTGGTCGAGAGCACGCACACCGACGGCCGGGCCGGAATCGATGCCGCCCTGGTGAAGCGACTGATCGCGTCCCAGTTCCCGCAGTGGAGCGATCTTCCCGTGACGCCGGTCGAGATCGACGGGTGGGACAACCGCACCTACCGGCTCGGTGACGAGCTGACCGTGCGGCTCCCCACCGCCGAGTCCTACACTCCGGCCGTCGACAAGGAAGATCGCTGGCTGCCGATCCTCGCGCCGGCGTTGCCCGTGCCCATCCCGGTGCCGGTGGCCAAGGGGACTCCGGGCGAGGGATACCCGTTCAGCTGGTCGATCCGGCGTTGGATGGACGGCGAGACCGCGAGCCCCGACCGCATCGAGGACATGGCGACCTTCGCGACCTCCGTCGCCGAGTTCATCGTTGCGCTGCAACGCATCGACGCGACGGGCGGGCCGCTGGCGGGCGCGCACAGCTTCTACCGTGGTGCGCCGCCGGCCCACTACGACGAGGAGACCCGCCGCTCGCTCACCGCGCTGAAGGGCCGCATCGACACCGACAAGGCGGCGGCCGTGTGGGACGCCGCACTCGAAACCACCTGGGACGCCCCGCCGGTGTGGTTCCACGGCGACATCGCGAGCGGCAACCTCCTGGTCAGGAACGGAAAGCTCACGGCCGTCCTCGACTTCGGCACCTCCGGCGTCGGCGATCCCGCCTGCGACCTGGTCATCGCGTGGACGATGTTCTCGGGACAGAGCAGGGAGGCGTTCCGGCGCACGGTGGGTCAGGATCACGCGACGTGGGCGCGGGCGCGGGGGTGGGCGTTGTGGAAGGCGCTCATCACCCTCGTCAACGACATCGACACCGACGAACGGGCTGCCGCGGGCAACCGGCGCGTGATCGACGCGGTCCTGGCCGACCACGATCGCACCGGCTGACTCAGGCGTACCGGCCGCGGAACTTCTGTTCGAGGCCTCGAGGGTGTGGTGGCGACGGTCGGTGCGTCCGTCCGGTCGATGCACCACCAGTGACGACTCGCCGCGGCAGGACGGCGGTCATTGCGCTCGCCCGCGCGAACGGATAGACCGAACCGAGCCGCGAGAGCCGCGCTGACGGAAGGTGGACCATGAGTGACCTCGACAGCGACCGCGACGCCGATCTCCAGGCCGACCTCGACGCGGACTTCGATGCCGCGGTGGCGGCTGTCCGGACCCAGGACACCGACCCCGGGAACGACGTGAAGCTGCGGCTCTACGCGTTGTACAAGCAGGCGACCGTCGGCGAGGTCACGGGGAAGCGGCCGGGGTTCACCAACCCCGTGGGCCGCGCGAAGTTCGACGCGTGGGACGCCGTGCGCGGCATGTCGGCAGCGGCGGCCAAACGTGCGTACATCGCTCTCGCCGCCGACCTGCCACGGTAGGTCTCGGGTCTCAGCCGTCTCGCACAAAGTGGGTGAGCTGCGACTGCTTCACCCGGCACGGCGAGCACCACGCCACAGGAGGTCGCTGGCGCCCGCGCGGAGGACGGGCGGCGGGCGGGCGGGGCAGTTCGCGGGTCAGGGGACGACGATCGGGTGGTTCGCGACGAAGATGTTGTCGGGATCCACCTCGGCCTTGATGCGTACCAGCCGGTCGTAGGTGTCGGTAGGGAAACAGGCACGAAGGTCGACCGGCCGGCTCTCGGCGAAGTTGGCGAAGCTCCCGCCGGTGCTCCACGGCCGAAGTTTCTCCAGCAGCGCCGCGAGGCCGGCATCGATCACTGCCGTCGCGTCCGGGTTGAGGGTGATGCCGGCGGCAAAGAGGACGAACGACCCGTCGATCGTCGCGAGGGCGCCGGCATCGGGATGCGGCCGAGCCAGGGCACCGCCGAGAGCGCGCAGCTCCACCGACAACAGCGGCGAATCCGTGTCTGGTCCCGCCACCTCCAGCATCGCGTCGAGTGCCTTGTCGGGGAAGTCGGCGAGAAGCGTCTGGTCGGCGAGGAGAGGCGTGGGTCGTTCCGGATCGAGGTGCAGCCGGCTCAACGCGACCGGCGGCACCGACGCGAACGTGTCCAGCTCGGGACCGAGCGCGCGCAGGTCCTGAAGCAGTCGGGCACCGGCGTCCTCGTCGCACAACGCGGCCGCCTCGACCACCACCAGCTTCCGGCCCCGCAGCGGCTCCGGAATCGACGCGAGCGGAGGCAGTTGCAGCAACCGGGCGGCCGAGGTCACGTCCTCCGGTACGCCGGACAGCCAGTCCCGCCAGGCTTTCAGCACCTGGCTGGCCCGCTCCCACGGCCACACCAGCCAGCCGGCGTACAGGCGGGAGGCAGGGTAGAGCCGGAACTCCAGCGCGGTGACCACGCCGAAGTTCCCGCCACCACCGCGGAGAGCCCAGAACAGGTCGGGGTCCTGGGCATGGTCGACTCGCCGCAACCGACCATCGGCCGTCACGATCTCGATCGCGGTCGCGCTGTTGGCGGCCAGCCCGTACTTGCGGGCGAGCCAACTCAGGCCCCCACCGAGCGTGTAGCCGGCGACGCCGACGTCCGGCGATGAACCAGCCAGCGGCGCCAGGCCCAACCGCGAGGCGGGCCTGGTGACGTCGAGCCACACGGTTCCGCCGCCGACCCGTGCGCTGTGGGTCGCGGCGTCGAGCTCGACCGCGTTCATGCGCGAGGTTTTCAGCAGGACGCATCCCTCGAGCGAGTCATACGCGCCGGCGGCGTGACCGGTGGACTGCGTCGCGACCCGCCATCGGGCTGTCCTGGCCGCATGGACGGCCACCATCACGTCGCCGGGCGTGGCCGGGTAGGCGATGGCCGCCGGCTGCTGGCTGACGGTGAGATTCCACGCGGCACGGGCATCGTCCCAGTCCGGATCGCCAGGCAGGATGAAGAAATCAGGGAGCCGGCCTCGGAGCACGTCGGGTGCCGAGCCGGGTTCGGTAGACACAGGCGGTCGTCTCCTTATCGATTGCCCCGGTTGTTACGTGCAGCGCTGGGGGAGGGTCTCCTTTCGTAGGACGACGTTCGTCGATCCAGGCGCTCGCACCAACCCCCCGATCGAGGGGATTGCGGGCAGTGGCGACGTCCCCGACCATGGTGAACTGTGGCGGCGACCCTCCAGACCGGCGACCGGCGGCGGCGTGATGAGCTGGTGCTCCGCGTCCAGCACATGGACGATCCGGCTGCCGTCTTCGCGGAAGCGTCGGCGCGGCTGCGCCGGCTGGTCCCCTTCGACCTGTCCGGGTGGATGGCAACGGACCCGGGCACCGGACTGCCCGTTGCCCCGACGTTGTTCGACGGGCCCATGTACAGCTCGGACGACTACTGCATCGACTACTGGCGTCAGGAGTTCTGTGTCGGTGACGTCAACCTGTTCCGTGACATCGCGCGGGCGCCCACGCCCGCGGCCTCCCTGCGCGCCGCCGTCGACGATCCCCGGCGAAGTGCCCGCTACCGCAACGTCCTGCAGCCGTTGGGCGTCGACGACGAGCTGCGGCTGGTGCTCCGGGTCGGCGAAAGCCAGTGGGGTGCCGTCAGTCTGTGGCGCAGGCCGGGTCAGCCTCCGTTCACCGAACGGGAGATCATGCTGGTCGCGAGCCTGTCCGAACCGCTCGGAGAGACCCTGCGGCTGCGGGCACGTCCGGCGGACACGATCACCGAGCACCCTCTCCAAGACCAGCCCGGCCTGCTGCTCTTCGACCCGAGCGGCGCACTGATCTCGGCCAATGACCAGGCCAAGTGGTGGCTGGACGAGTTGCACCCGTGCCGGCTCACCCGCGCAACCGACCTGGGCGTCACCATTCCCCTGTGGCTGATGGGTGTGGTGTTCCACGCCAGTGCGGTCGCGCTGGGGACCGGCAACGGCACCGCGCGGGCGCGCGTACGTACCCGCCGCGGCCAGTGGCTGGTGTGCCACGCGTCCTGCATGCGTGACGCGGGCGGCTCCGTGACCGCGATCGCCACCGTCATCGAGCCGGCGAAGCGGGCGGAGATCGCGCCGGTCCTCGTCGAGGCGTACGACCTGTCGCTGCGCGAGCAGGAGATCACCGGCCTGATCGTCCGGGGTGCGGGGACAGCCGACATCGCCGACGAGCTGTCGCTGTCCGTCCACACTGTCCGCGACTACATCAAGGCGATCTTCGGCAAGGTCAACGTCTCCAGCCGCGGAGAACTCGTGGGCAGACTCTTTGCCGAGCACTACCTGCCGATGCACACCAGAGAACTCGCCCACATCGACGAGAGCGTCAAGGGAACGACCTATCTGACGTGACCGGTCGCGGGCCCCGGCGGCCTGCCGCGGTAGTAGTCGGCGAGCGCGGCGAACGCGGCCTTGGGTTCCCACGCCATGCCGGGGTAGGTGTCGCCGGTGCGGTCCTGGAAGACCTTGACGATGCCGTACGACGCCCTGTCCAGGTCGTCGGCGGGGTCTGCGTCGGGGCGGTGCGGAAGCTGGTAGCCGGCGAACGTGTAGACGAATGCCGCGTCGACCCCCTCGGCATCGAAGATGTCCAGCAGTTCGCGCAGGTAGGTGGCCTGTTCGGTTTCGTCGCGAAGGTGGTCGCCGGTAAGCCGGACCGGCGTGACGGTCTCCTTGTCCCACTCGATGATCTCGCCGCCACGGGCGCCCATGTCCGCGGCACCGCGATACGTCGCGCAACCGAACTCGGTGATCGCGACGGGCTTTCCCTGCGCGACAAGGGCACGGATGCCCTCGCGGTAGCTGGCGGCGACCTCGACCGATCGGTAGGCGTCGACGGAGATGATGTCGAACGGCGTCCAGTCGACGTTCTCGAACGGGATGGCGGCGTAGCTGACCCTGCCGCCGAAGCTCTCGCGGACCGCCGCGACGGCCGCGGCGAGGAATTCGTTGATACGTACGGGAACGTCCGGCAGTACCTCGCGCAGGCGATGGGGCGCGGCCAGCAGCTCCATGCGTTCGGCGAGCGTCTCGCCGGGCAGAAAGCCCTTGTTCAACAGGCTCAGTTCCGCGCCGGTGACGAACACGACCTCGGCTCCGGCGCGGCGCAACCGCTCGGCACGGTCTGCGCAGTCCGCGAGCAGGGCGAGCATCTCGTCGGTGGTCAGGTCGCACGTGAACGGTGAGTACCAGATCTCCAGGCCGAGCTCGGCGGCAATCGTGGCAGCGATGTCCAGCCGGTCTGGATCGCCGCCGATGACGCGGACCGCGTTGCAGTGCAGGTCGTCGCGGATGACGCGCAACTCGCGCTTCACCACGTCGACGTCGAACTTTTCGCGGGAGCTCACTCCGGAGTTGAGGAAGCCGGTGTCGTAGCTGATGCCATTGGCTCGCATCTGGATGCCTCTCACTGCAGGGATCGGGATCGGCGCCTTCGGATTTCACGCCGACCGGTTCTCACTATAGGGTACTGAGAGTACCTTACGTGAGATCCAGTCAGCGTGCTAGCCCGAGGAGGCGTAGGGTACGTCTCGTGCCGGAAGGTGGAGGTGTCGATGGCCGATGACCCGTCGGCGAGGGCGGGCGCCACGCCGTCGAGGCGGCGGGGAACAGCCCTCGAGGAGGCGATCCTCCACGCTGCCGCGCAGGAGCTCGCCGAGGCCGGATACGTCGGCCTGACCATGGATCGGGTCGCCAGGCGGGCCGGCACCAACAAGAACGCGATCTACCGCCGCTGGCCCAACCGTGCCGCGCTCGGCGTCGCGGCGTACCGGCATCTGGCGATCGACGAACTGGAGCTTCCCGACACCGGCGAGCTGCGCGCCGACGTGCTGGAGTTGATGCGGGGAGCAAACCGGCACTGGTCCTCGCCTCTGGGCGAGATCCTTCGTGG
Source organism: Actinopolymorpha sp. B11F2 (assembly GCF_040195635.1). Taxonomy (NCBI): domain Bacteria; kingdom Bacillati; phylum Actinomycetota; class Actinomycetes; order Propionibacteriales; family Actinopolymorphaceae; genus Actinopolymorpha; species Actinopolymorpha sp. B11F2. The sequence continues at coordinate 27,779 of NZ_JBEFTX010000017.1, forward strand.
CCTCCTGTCCCACGTCGGCGACGACCCGGCCGTGCGCACGGAGCTGCAGGAACGGTTCAGCGACGGCGGCAGCGCCATCTGGCTGACCGTGCTGGGACGGGCCGTGGCTCGAGGTGAGGCCGCCCCGGAGGTCCTCCATCCGCGAGTGGCCACCGTGGCGGTCGTGCTGCTTCGCAACGAGTTCGTCACCCGTGGAGTCACCACGGTCCCCGACGACGTGCTGGTCGAGATCGTCGACGAGGTGTATCTGCCACTGGTCAGCGGGCGCGGGCGCGCAGCGGCGCCAGAGTGATCATCGTGACCCTGGGAATTGCGAAGCCAGGGGACGTGACGCACGCGAGGTAGCCTGAATTCGACGGCGCCGGAACGGTCACACTGCGGGAATTCCAGAACTTTTCGCCTCATTCGCCATTGCGGAAATCCGCGGCAGGGCCGAGTGCGGTTTCGGCGCGAGGGGGCTTTGGTGAAGGGCTTTTCGCTGACCTACGACGGATTCGACCCTCCCGGAGAAGGTTTGCGGGAGGCGTTGACCTCCACCGGCAACGGCTACCTGTGTACGCGCGGTGCCGCCGAGTGGGAGGACGCCGACGGCGTGCACTACCCCGCTACGTACGCCCATGGTGGTTACAACCGCGAAACGACAATCATGGGTGGGTTGCCGGTTCTCAACGAGGACCTGGTAAATCTGCCCAACTGGCTCGTGCTCAAGCTGCGCATCGAGGGCGGCGATGCCATCAGGCTGGCCGACGTCGAGCTGATCAACTATCGGCACGAACTCGACATTCGCCACACCATGGTCATCCGTGAGTTGCGGTTCCGCGACCATGACGGCCGGGTGACGAGCCTGCGCAGCCGGCGGTTCGTCAGCATGGCCGACGTTCACCACGCGGGCATCGAGTGGACGCTCACGCCGGAGAACTGGTCCGGCCGGGTCGAGGTCGTCTCGGCCCTCGACGGACGCGTGACCAACCATGGTGTGGCCCGCTACCAACAACTCGAGGGCCGCCACCTCGACCCCGTGTCGCCACGTACGTTCGGGCCTGAGGTGATCGCGCTGAAGGTCCAGACGCGCCAGTCGAACCTGTACGTCAGTGAGGGCGCGCGGACACGGGTCTTCGACGACAGCGGCGAGCCGATCAGCGTCGAGCGGAGCCTTTACCAGATGGAGGACTACATCCAGCAGGTGCTGGGCTTCGATGTCCAGCAGGGTTCGCCGACGCGGCTCGAGAAGATGGTGACCTTCTTCAACTCCCGCGACCCCGCGACCAGTGACACGCTCGAACGCGCGGGAACCTCGGCCCGGCGCTACAAGGACTTCGGCGAGGCGTTGGAACGCCACACCTCGGCGGTAACCGAGCTGTGGTGTGCCTGCGACCTCGACGTGCCGGGTGACGATCGGGTGCAGTTCCTGCTGCGGCTGCACATCGGGCATGTCTTCCAGGTCTGCTCCCATCACACCGCCGACCTGGACGCCGGCGTGCCGGCCCGTGGGCTCAACGGCGAGGCGTACCGCGGACACGTGTTCTGGGACGAGCTGTATGTCTATCCGTTCCTGAACTACCGGATGCCCGAGGTCACCCGGTCGCTGCTGATGTACCGCTACCGGCGCCTGGGCGAGGCCCAGGCCGCCGCGCGGGAGTCCGGGCTGCGGGGTGCGATGTATCCGTGGCAGAGCGGGAGCGACGGCAAGGAGGAGACGCAGCGGATCCACCTCAATCCGCTGTCGGGACGATGGGAGCCCGATCTCAGCCACAACCAGCGCCACGTCAACGCCGCGATCTTCTACAACGTATGGCACTACTTCCTGGCCACGGGCGATCGGGCGTTCCTCGGCGACTACGGCGCGGAGATGATGCTGGAGATCGCGCGGTTCTGGGCATCGATGGCGCAGTTCAACCCTGAACGTGGACGCTATGAGATCCACGGGGTGATGGGTCCTGACGAGTTCCATGAGAAGTATCCCGGTGCCCACGAAGGTGGTCTGCGCAACAACGCCTACACCAACGTGATGGTGGCGTGGCTGTGTCGGCTGGCCCAGGAGGTGCTCTCTCTCCTTCCCGCGAGTCGGGTCGACGCGCTCCGCGGTCGACTCGGGATTCGCGACGAGGAGCTCAGCAGGTGGGAGGACATGAGTCGGCGGATGTTCGTACCGTTCCACGATGACGGGATCATCAGCCAGTTCGAAGGATATGAGCACCTGGAGGAACTCGACTGGGACGCCTATCGCGCGAAGTACACCAACATCCAACGGATGGACCGGATCCTGCGTGCCGAGGGCGATGACCCGAACCGCTACAAGGTAGCGAAGCAGGCCGACACGGTGATGCTCTTCTTCCTCTTCTCCGCTGAGGAGTTGAAGGCGATCTTCGACCGACTCGGATATCCGTACGCCGAGGAGACCGCGCACCGGAACATCGTCTACTACGACCAGCGCACGTCGCACGGTTCCACGCTCAGTTACGTCACGCACGCGGGTGTCCTGGCCGAGTACGACCCGGTGAGTTCGTGGGAGCGGTTCCGGGTGGCGCTGGAAAGTGACGTCTGCGATGTCCAGGGTGGCACCACCCAGGAGGGCATCCACATGGGTGTCATGTCCGGCACGCTCGACCTCGTCCAGCGGGGGTACGCGGGGACCCAGATCCGCAACGGCGTTCTGTACTTCGCTCCACGGCTTCCTCGGCAGCTGGAACGGTTGCGGTTCTCGATGCAGTTCCGGGGGACCCCGCTCAGGGTGGAGTTCGCCGAGGGTCACCTCACGCTGTCGGTCCATTCCGAGGGCGTCAGCAGGCCGATCAGGGTCGGCGTCGGTGACGTGATCCACGAGCTCTGTCCCGGGGACCAGCGCACGTTCGCGCTCTCCACCGACAACGATCTCGTGCACGACGTCTGAGGACCGCAGCAGGACCAAAGGGGGAAGCAGACATGGCGAAACGCTTCGAGGGAGGGATCTTCGACGTCGACGGCGTTCTTGTCGACTCGCCGCACGAGAAGTCGTGGCGTGAGTCGCTGCGCGAGCTGATGGAATCGGAGTGGCGCGACATCCGCGACCAGACCACCTGGTCGCCGGACGCGTTCACCTCCCAGGTCTACCAGCAGGAGTTGTCGGGCAAGCCCCGCATGGCCGGTGCGCACGCGGCACTCACCTACTTCCACGTGCCGGACGAGGAGGGCAAACGGCTCGAGGAGTACGCACAACGCAAGCAGGACACGCTGATCCGGCTCATCGACGCCGGCGACTTCCACGCCTACCCGGACGCTCTGCGATACATCATCGCGGTGAAGGACGCGGGCATCGGCACCGTGGCCGCCTCTTCTTCGAAGAACGCCAACCTCTTCCTCAGGCAGATCCGACTGGACACCTTCGCTGCTGAGCAGGGAATCTCCTCGCCGTCGGTCCACCCTGGCCTCACCCTGCTGGACTACTTCGACGCCAACGTGTCGGGTCGAGACTTCACGCACGGCAAGCCGCACCCGGAGATGTTCCTCGCCGCGGCCCACGAACTCGGCGTGGCGCCGGAGAACGCGGTCGTGATGGAGGATGCCGCGGCGGGGGTCGAGGCCGCGAAGGCCGGCGGGATGGCCGCGATCGGGATCGCCCGCGCAGACGACGTCGAACTGCTGGAGAAGGCCCACGCCGACCTCGTGGTGACCTCACTCGACGAGGTCGATGTCACCGCACTGGCCCAGGGGCGCCTGGAAGTGCGGCGCGGCTAGGGATTCGTGTCGCCGAGGCGTACGACGCCCTGGGTACGTGCCATATGCCGGCCCGGTCACACCGCTGTGGCGGCCTCGGCCCCTGGTCGGGCTAACGTTCGGCGTATGCGTCCACGCGTGCCGACGGCGCGGGAGTTGGCCGGCTACTTCCTGACCGCCCAACACCCGTTGACCCGCTTGTGGGTCGATGACGGCGTGCGGATGGAGCTGCTGACCGCGCAGCGGGTCGACGACGTGGCCCTGGCAACGGACCTGGAGTTCGCAGCACAACGGGCGCGGCGGTTCGCGCCCGCTCAACCTCCCGAGACACTCCTCAACCGATGGGTGAGCGCTGGCGAGGATCTCTTCGCGATGGCGAGCATGAGGTACGAGGGCGGCGACCCGACCAGGCCGTTCGTGGACGCGACGGTGACGAGTCGACCGGGAAGGGCCGATGACCTGCCGGCGTTGGCCCGGGCATGCGCGCAGCCCTTCGCGCCGCTGCGACCGCGCTATCTGCGGCTGTGGAGTGCCGAGCCGGCCGACTACTTCCCGGGAACTGCGCGGGACCGGCGGTCTGTCGCCGCGCCGGTGCGGGACCTCCGCGTCGGGACGGGCCGGGTGGTACCAGACGAGCTGGCCCTCACACCGGCCTCGTCCCTGGCGTACTACGACGAGGCCCGGGTGGCGTACGACGACGTGGACTCCGAGCACCACGCGCATGCGCACCAGGCGGTGCTCTCGGACCGCGACGATCTCGAGGAGTACTTCGCGGCCGGCACGTTGTTCGACGTCACGGTCGGGGGTGAGTGGGCCGGCTACGTCGCGGTGAGCACCGAGGGGGAAACGCTCGGCATGCCGGCGTACGTCGTCAAGGAACTCGTCCTCGCGACGAGGTTCCGCGGGCGCGGCTACGGAGCACACCTCGCCACGTTGCTCGCCCGTGCCGTGCCGGACGAGACCCGCGTCCTGATCGGCAGGATCCACGCCGACAATCGCGGCGCCCGGCAAGCCGCCGAACGGGCTGGCCGCGTCGACGTCGGAGGATGGCTCCAGGTGCCCTACCTGTTCCATGATCATGAAGGAAAGGCGGCGTATACGCCCCAAGAACCTTCATGATCACGATCATGATCACGGGGTGCTCATTGACCGTCGGATCAGTTCAGCATGGCCAGATCGCGATGCCGCCCCACCGCAGGTGAGAGCCGGATGTGCTCGACGCGAGGGGGTGCCAGCGTGCGATGGTGCACAGGTCCGGCAGGAAGCGTGGAAACACGCTGGGCAGCTGGATCGGTCCCCTCCGGATGAGAGAGCGCCTCAGACTCCATGCCCGGCGCCAGGTCCGTACCGGGCGGCACGTCCATGCCCGGAGCGGCCCGCATACCCGTGTCGGTCGTCGCGGCCGGACGACCGCGACGCAAGCGCAGTGCGGTCACGAGTGTCGCACTCGCCCCGAAGAGCCCCGCGGAGTTGACGATCAACAGCGCAGGGTCGATCCGGAGCAGGCCGTAGGCCAACCAGATCACGCTGCCGGTCAGGGATGCCGCCAGGAAGGTGACGGAGACCTCGCGCGCGGAACCCGCGCGCCGCAGCTTGCGGGTCTGGTCGAGGAGGGCGAGCGCCTGAGCCAGTCCGACGGACGTCGCGACGGCGGTCAGGACACCAACGATCATGAGCGTTGCCTTCGTGGTCGTGGAGGGGGCCCCGGTTTTGTGACTTAGGTCCTTCGGTCGGTGCGGACATTCGCGCCGCATCACAAGAGTTCAGCCCGAAGGCGCTTCGTCGGATCGCAGATTCGCACCAGATGCATGAGGGCGTACGCGCGGCAGAGCACCGGCAACGTGCAGCGACCTCACCTGAACAGGTGAGTGGTTCACGTCGGGACGGCGGCGAGGCGTCGGCCTTGTGGCGATTCAGCCTTTACGCGTGTTCCAGGACCACCCTGGTCAGCTGCACCCGCGAGTTGACCCGGAGCTTGCCGAAGATCGACCGCAGGTGCGTGCCGACGGTGTTCGGCGAGAGGAAGAGCGCCTGGGCGACCGCACGGTTCGTACGCCCCTCGGCGATGAGCACGGCGACCCGGCGTTCGGTCTCGGTCAGCGCCGGCCAGCCCGACCGCGGCCGGGACGCCGTGGTGAGCCAACGCCGCCGCCGTACGCCCGCGGTCTGAAGGCGGCGCTGGACCCGGCGGGCCTCACCGGTCGCGCCGAGACCGACGAAGGTGTCCCAGGCGAGATCGAGTTGCTCGACCGCCACGTCCCGGTGGCCGTGCGCGAGCAGGACCCGGCCGTGGTCCTCGACGGCCATGGCGCGACTCAAGGGACGCGGGCTGTCGCGCAGAAGCGTGGCGGCCCGGTCGAGGAGCTCCACGTCGTCGGCGACCAGACCCCGCGCGTGCGCCGCGGCTCCCTGGATGGTGGGCACCTCCGGGTTGCGCTCGGCGTACAGCTCGGCCAACCGAGCGGCCCGCCGGGCGAGTTCGGGATCGTCGGCGTTCCTCGCGATCCGGACGATGATGGGCAGTTCCGCGTGATACCCGCTGTAGGTGTGACGGGTCAGTGCCGCCGGCGAGTCCGCCGCGGCGGCGAGCAGGTGGGCGGCACCCGCCGGGTTTCCCGAGGCGTCGAGAAAGAGCGCCTCGGCAAGTGCGCCCTGCGCCGAACCCAACCGGACCTCCGACCTCCGCCACCGTCTGACCTCGTGCAGATGGCGGTCGGCCTGACGATGATCGCCACGCAGCAGCGCGATGCGGGCGAGCAGGGAGTACGCCTGTACGCGATAGCTGTACTCCTGCAGGTCCTCGGCCAGTCCCACGATGGTGAGCGCTCCGGCTTCGGCCTCGTCCAGCCGCCCCGCCGCGAGGTCAAGTGCGGCCTGCCACCAGCCGAAGGCCGGCACCTCCCAGGCCCCTCCGTGCTCCTCGGCCTGGCGACGCGCGTCGGCGAGGCCCCACCGCGCTTCTTCGTACCGGTCGAGGTGTCCCAGCGCCACCAGCTCCCCTGCCTGGGAAAGACCGCCGAGTAACGCCCGAACCTGCTGAAAGTGGTCCAGCGCCGCGGCGAACCGTCCATCGGTGGTCGCGGCATGTCCGAGTGCGCGCAGGGCGGTCGCCCGAGCGTCGCGGTGCCCGAGCTGTTCGGCTTCCATGAGGGCGGCGCTGCCGGCTTCCCTGGCAGTCTCGGGATCGTCGCCGCGCGCCAGTGCGAGGGCGCGCTGGGCCAGCAGCAGCGCGTGCACCGGCGCCGACACCCCGTCGAGGCGAAGTGCCGCGTCGACGCGGGCGAGAAGTTCCTCGTCGACGCCGAGATCCCACAGTGGCCGGGCGAGTTGGGACTGGATACGTGCGGCCGTCTCGTTGTCCGGGGCGGAGTGGAGCAGCTCGTCAGCGGCGGAGATCGCATCCTGCACCCGCCGCGCGTGGACGAAGACGTCCACGACATCCTGGCCCACCTCCAGCTTCAGCGGATCCCGCGGATTGAGGAGTTTGTACGCACGGGTGATCAGGTTGACGGCGGTCGTGGGCGTCCGCGGCACGACGTCGGCCGCGGCATGCCTGAGCACCCCGGCCGCCTGCCGATCTCCCGCCGTTGCGCCCACCATGAGATGGTGCGCGGCCTCGACGGCAGAGCGTCCCGTCGCCAGCAGGTGCTCGGCCGCCGACCGGTGAAGGACACGGCGTGCCGACGGCGCCAGGTCCTCATAGGCCGCCTCGCGGATCAGGTCGTGGCGGAACGCCACCTGGTGTCCGTCGTCGAGCAGGAGTCCGTCTCGTACCGAATCCTCGAGCTTGGGCAGGAGCGTGGTGGTCGGCTCGCGGAGCAGTGCGGCGGCATCCTCGACGTTGAACGTGTCGCCAAGGACCGCGCCCACACGGAGCAGCTCCCATGCGCCCGTACGCGATCCGTGCATCCGTCCCCGGAGCGCGTGACGGAGGCGGGTCGGCACCTTCTGACCGGTGGGCGCGAGATCCTCCCCATCGACCAGGGCCTCGTTCACCAGGCCTTCGACCAGCTCCACGGCCAGGAAGGGATTGCCGCCGGCTCCCTCGAGCAGGCGCGTCAGCCGCGGCCCAGGGTGCCGGTCGAGCCGGTCCTCGGCGAGAGCCAGCATCGCCTCGCGGGACAGCGGTCCGAGCTCGATGTGGCGTACGGGCACGTCGCGGCCCACTGCCGCGGCCAGCTCGCTCACTCCCGGACTGTCCGGACGAACAGTGAGGAGCCAGACGATCGGCGAGGTGGCCACGCGGCGCGGAAGGAGCCGCAGGGCGAAGAGCGTCAACGGATCCGCCCACTGCACGTCGTCGACCGCGACGAGGAGCGGAGCGTCCTGGGAACGGTCCTCGAGGGTCGCCGCGAGCCGATCCACCAGCCACAGCTGCTGGTCGAACAGGGGGCCCAGGGCGGCGAAGTCGTCCGCCGAGAGCAGCGGCGCGCGGCAGGACCGCAGCGCGAGCAGCAAGGGCGCCATCGGCGAGATCTGGTCCAGTTCCTCGGCCTTCCCCGCTCCCACCACATATCCGGTGCGCTCAGCCTGGGCCACCATCGACTCCAGCAGGGCGGTCTTGCCCATGCCCGGCTCGCCACTGACGACGACGACCGTGCACTGTCGCGCCGCGGCAGCGTCGGCGAGTACCTGGTGAGCCGTGCCCACTTCTGCTGAACGTCCTCGCAGAAGGGTTCGGATCATGAGTGTTCCCCGTACGGATCGAAGCTGGGCCGGAGTCGGATCGCAGGTGGGTCGAAGACCGATCGTGGAGCGTGGCGTACCACCTGCCACCAGCGTTGCACGCGCCCCAAAATGTGTGCGCCGTGCGTGACTGCTGTCCCGGTGATGTATCGGCCGAGTTGGCCGATTTGGACTGGAGAAGCAGGATCTCGGGGTCCCCGGCTGAACTGTCCTTGACAGGCGGCTCCCCAGGCAGTGTCGTACCGCGCACGAACTGGTGGACTCATGCCCTGAGGAGGCACCGTGTTCCAGAACGCGTTCACTCGTCGCAATCTGCTCGGCCTCGCACTGATGTCAACGGGCGCGGTCGCGACCGCCTGCTCAGGAGACGGCTCCAACCGGGCACCGTCGGACGCCGCGCCGAGCCGGAAGATGCCCGGTGAGTTCCGCGAGTCCCCGCTCCTGGCCCAGCAGGTGAAGTCGGGTGAGTTGCCCGCGCTGAAGGAGCGGCTGCCGAAGAAGCCGTACGTCGTGAATCCCGGCATTCTGGTGGACGACAAGTTCACGCGGATGCAGCCCGGAAAGTTCGGCGGGACCTTCCAGCTGGCCCAGGAGTCGCCGGCGGGCGATCCGATCATCTTCATCGGGATCAACGAGCCGCTGATCTGGGCGCCCAGCGGTCTGGACTTCGACGAGAAGCCGGGGATCCACGGGAACGTCGTCGAGGAATGGGAGGCCAACACCGACGACTCGGTCTACACCTTCCACCTGCGGCAGGGGTTGCGCTGGTCCGACGGTGAGCCGGTCACCATGGACGACGTGAGGTTTGCCTTCGAGGACGTGCTCCACAACGAGGACATCACGCCGATCTTCCCCGACTACCTGCAGGCGGGTAAGCGCGCGGACGCCGCGCCGGCGAAGCTCGAGGTGATCGACGACTGGACGTTCAGCCTCACGTTCGACAAGAGCTACGGCACCTTCCCCATGCAGCTGGCGATCTTCGGCTGGCGAGGGTACGGCGACATCATCAAGCCGCGGCACTATCTCGAACAGTTCCACGTGAAGTACGCGTCGAAGGCGAAGCTGGCCGACCTGGTGAAGGAGGCCTCCCTTCCAGAGGGTGAATGGTTCAACCTGTTCAACGCCAAGCAGCTGACCAGCTGGCTGTGGAACGCCACGACCGAGCAGGGGCTCGGGCACCCGACACTGCTGCCGTGGGTGCTCAAGGAGGTCAACGGCGGGACCTTCAACTACGAGCGCAACCCGTACTACTTCAAGGTCGACTCCGAGGGCAACCAGCTGCCGTACATGGACGCCATCCGCTCGCAGGTCGTCCAGAACAAGGAAACCCTGACCTCGCGCGCCCTCTTCGGCGAGTTCGACTACCTCGGTGAGCGGGCGACCTTCCGCAAGCTCGAGCTGTTCGCCGAGAAGGCCGACAGCGGCGACATCAACATCCTCATCCCGAACCAGCACGTCATCCCGACGACGATCTTCCTGAACCTCACCCATCCCGACAAGGTGTGGCGACAGGTCACCGGTGACGTGCGCTTCCGGCGTGCGCTGAGCCTTGCCATGAACCGCGAGGAGCTGATCGAGAACTTCTACCTGGGCGAGTTCGCCAAGCTGCCGGAGGAGACCAACTCCGGAGAGTTCAACCCGGCCGAGGCGAATCGGCTGCTCGACGAGATGGGGTTGGACCAGAAGGACAGCGAGGGTTGGCGACTGGGTCCGGACGGCGAGCGGTTCCGCATCCCGTTCGAGGTGGCGGACCTGTCGGAGAACCACATACCGCTGGCCGAACTCGTGGCCGAGTACTGGAAGGAGGTCGGGGTCTACACCACACTCCGCAAGATCGACGCCACGGTGCTCGGTGAGCGGCAGGAGCTCAACGAGCTCAAGGCCACGGCCATCTGGGTGCACCATCCGATCTGGCGGTCGGCCGGGATGGACGACTACCTCCCCTTCAACAACTGGGGTCCACAGTGGCAGCTGTGGCACGCCACCAAGGGTGAGGAGGGCGAGGAGCCCCCTGCCGAGGTGCGCGAGTTGTTCGAGCTGCACACCGAGTTCACGTCGGCCCGGCTGGGCACGCCCGAGAGTGATGCGGCGATCGACGGCATCATCAGGAGCATTCGCGACAACGTGTGGATGCTGAACCCGTTCGAGCAGGCGGACTGGCCGACGTTCTTCACCAAGCGGGTCAAGAACGTCGCGACGGGCGTGAAGAGGGACGTCTACGGCATCATCGTGACCTACAGCATGGAGCAGTGGTACCTCGACGGGGAGTAGGCGTTGTCCGTGGAAGCCACCGCGTCAGACGTCATCCGGGCCGAGAACGCCAAGCCTGGCACGACCGACTGGATCCTCACGAAGGTCACCCGCGACGCCGACGAACCCTACGCTGCCGGCTGGCGTGTCCGGACCGGAATCCAGGGGTACGTCTCGCGCCCCAGCGTCCGGCCGGGGCAGACATTGACGATCCACGTGAGTGCCGACCCCGAGGACCGTTTCCAGCTCGACATCTTCCGCATGGGTTACTACGGCGGCACCGGTGGGCGGCTCGTCAGGAGGTTGAGCCCTCTCGACCTCGGGCACCGCATCGCCACACCGCAGCCGACGCCCGCCGACGGTGCGAACCACCTCGTCGAGTGCCGGTGGGAGGAGACCGTCCGCCTGGAGATTCCGTCCGACTGGGTGAGTGGTGTCTACCTCGGCAAGTTGAGCACCTGGCGAAACTCCGAGTCCGAGGCGTACATCATCTTCGTGGTGCGTGACGACCGTCCGGCGGACGTGATGTTCCAGGTCTCCGACTTCACCTGGACCGCCTACAACCGTTGGCCGCAGTGGCGATCGTTGTACGACACGCCGACCAGCCCGTGGGACCCCGGGAGCGAGGAGGCCTATGACGCCGGCTTCTTCCGGCCGTACGCGGTGTACTGGAACGGCATCCCGGCCGGGTTCGAACCGTTGACCAACGGGTCGGGGGAGTTCCTGATGACGGAGTTCCCACTGGCGTACTGGCTGGAGAAGGAAGGCTACGACCTCACCTACGTCTCCAACCTCGACACCCACGAGGACGGCGCGGGACTGCTGCGGAGCAAGGCGTTCCTCTCGGTGGGCCACGACGAGTACTGGACGCGGGAGATGTTCGGCAACGTCACCGCGGCGAGGGACGCCGGTGTCGGTCTCGCGTTCCTGTCCGGCAACTCGGTCTCAGGTCGGATCGAGCTGCTGCCCGGTGCCGATGGCCGTTCCCCTCGTGGAATGACGTTGGTCGACCGCGGATTCGACGAGGCCGAGCTGATGGGGTCGACGTCGCGCGGTGTCGGGCTGGCCGACTGGACCTGTGTCGCCCCGGACCACTGGGTGTTCGACGGTACGGGGATGAAGCACGGCGACAGCATTCCCCACCTCGTGGGATGGGAGTACCACGGTCATCCGGTCGCCACGGGACACGACTCGCTTGTCGTCCTCGCCGAGGGCCAGGTGACGAGCGACGTCGGGGAGCCGAGCGATCGCCGTTATGCCGCGACCCTCTACACCGCGGCGAAGGGCAACTACGTGTTCAATGCCGCGACGTGCTGGTGGTGCAAGGCGCTGTCGGCCCCGCCGGCGGCGTCGAGTCCGCCGTACCTCGATTTCGGCGACGGCGACGACCGGGTCCGGCAGATCACCAGGAACGTCCTCGACCGGATGATCCACGCCGAGATTCCGCGCTGAGGGGTCCGGTCATCGTGGTCCCGGAGTGAACGCCTCACCGGCGCAGGGCGACGTAGCCGTAGGCCGCGCCGAGAGCGAGGAGCGGTACGCCGAGCAGGAAGGGCGCGCGGAGTCCCAGCGCGTTCGCGGCGAGGCCACCAAGAAGGGCGCCGAGTGGCGAGGCGCTGAGGATGGCCGTCCGGTCCGCGCTGGTGACCCTGCCGAGGAGGTCGGAGGGGGTCAGTTTCTGTCGCAGCGTGGTCGTGACGACGTTCCAGACGCCGAACGCGAAGCTGCTCACGGAGAGCATCAGGACGGTCAGGACGGTGTGTGAGGTGAGTCCGAGTGCAACCTGTGCGGCGGCCGCGGAGACGAGCAGGCTGGCGAGCAGCACACCGGTCGAGCCGACGGTGCGGGAGATCCGCGCCGCGCTGAAACCGCCGGCGAGTCCGCCGACGGCGCCGATGCCGAGAAGGACACCGTAGGCGCTCGCGGGCAGGTGCAGGATGTCTCGCACGTACAAGACCATGAGGGCGAACCACGCGCTGTCGGTGAGCGCGAAGACGACGCTGAGGACGGTGACGGCTCGCAGTTTCCGGTGGCGGGCCAGCCAGCGTGCGCCGTCGGTGACGTCGCGCCAGAGCCGTCGCGGGCGAGCGCCGACGGATTCCACGGTGGCGTGGCGGAACACGCTCGGCAGGGAGAAGACGAGGGCCGCCGCAAGTGCCGCGGTGCCGGCGTTGACCGCGAACGGGATCGCCGCGACCAGCCCGAACAGGTAGCCGCCGAGCGGCGGTCCGATCAGCTCCGACCCGGCGGAGCCCGCCGTGACAAGTCGGGAGTTGGCCCGGTCCAGCTGCTGATGATCGACGAGCTTCGGCGTCATCGTCGTCACGGCGGTGCTGCCCAGCGTCCCGCACGTGCCGCAGGCGAAGGCGATCGACAACAGGAGCGGCAGGCTGGCCCGGTCCAGGGCGACCATGGCGGCAAGGATCGCCACCAGCAGGGCGTTGGCGACGCCGGCCCAGGCCGCGAGGCGCCGGGAGTCGACGCGGTCGACGATGGCACCGGCCGGGAGGCCGAACACCAGCCAGGGCAGCTCCACGGCCGCCGCCGCGGCCGCGACCATGGCGGGGCTCGAGGTGAGTGAGGCCGCCAGAAGTGGGAGGGCCGCACCGTGGATCCCACCTCCGAACTGCGACAGCGTCGACGCGGACCACAGCCGGCCGAACTGCTTCCCGAGCCCCCGCGATCCCATCCCCTGCCTCCCGGTAGCCGTTCTGTCGTGGCCGTTGTGTCGGCTCGCCACTTGCCTTGCTTGGCCGACACTGCTCGGCCGATACTGCGGAATATCGGAAGTAACGTACCTGGTGACTTCTGATATCGGAAGCGCCTGGGAGGCTAGAATCGCCAGCGGATCTCGAGGGGAGAGGTGGTCGATCGCAGGTGGCGCTGATCAGCGCGGACCAGGCGCACGCCGCCCTCGAGTCCTACGACGCGCATCTCACGGCCACCGGTCTCGCCGACCAGTCCCGCCGCGCCTACCGGTCCCGGGTCGCGGGCTACCTGTCCTGGCTGTCCGGCGGCGACGTCGGTGGTTCCGATCTCGGCGGCGGCGACCCCTTGGCCGACCGGCAGGCCCGCGACCGCGCCGTGCGGGAGTACCGCGCCTGGGTGACGAGCGAACGCCGCGCGCGCCCCTCCACTGTCAACGCGATGTTGACAGCGGTGGACCACTTCTACAGCCACCTGGGGCTCGGCCCGGCGGAGGTCGTGCGGGAGGAGCTGCCGGATCCCGCACCACGCATCCTGGACGAGGACCAGCAGCGCAGGTTCCTCGACGCCGTCGCCGAGCGGGAGTCCGTGCGCGACCGGGCCATCGCGTACGCCCTCTTCTACACCGGCGTACGCGTGGCCGAACTCGTCTCGCTCGACCTTCCCGACGTGGTGGTCGGCCGGCAGAAGTCCCGCCTCGTCGTCCGCGGCTCCGGTGGTAGCAGCCTTCGCGAGGTCCCGCTGCGGGCCGAGCCGGTCGAACTGCTGCGGGGATGGATCCGCGAACGGCGTACGTGGCGAGGTGCCGACGATCTCCAGGCGTTCTTCCTCAACCGTCGCGGCGGTCGGTTGACCTCCCGATCCGTCGACGATCTGGTCGTACGCCTCGGCCGCGAAGCGGGCATCGGCGGCGAGGCCGACGCGCCACCGGTCACGCCGCACGTCCTCCGGCACACGTTCGGGGCTCGGCTGCTCCGCGGCGGCGCCTCGCTCGTCGCCGTCGCCGAGTTGATGGGCCACAAGCGGCTCGACACGACGCGTCGCTACACCCCACCCGACGCCGCGGGCCGGGAGCACGCCATCGACCTGCTCCTGGCCGAGCGCTGAGCCGGTAACCCGCGCGCCGGCTTCGTGGCGGTCGCCGACCTGCTGGCTCCAACTACCCGCCGCTACGCGCCATGAGGCGCGCGCCGCAGGCGGAGATTGCGGGCGATCTGTGCGTCGATCTGCTCAGCACCGATCGTGGCGACCATCGACTCGACGGTCGTGGTGTCGTCCTCGGACCAGAACAGGCCGATGTCCTCGCGCTCGTCGTAGTGGAACCCCACCCGGTCGCCGAACCTCTCCCGGAGTGCGTTGCCCTCGCGCAGGGCGGGCGACCAGCCGAGGATGGCGTGGCTGAGGTCGAGCCGGTGGACCAGCACGGCGCCGTGGTCGTGGATCCGGGCGGCGACGAGACCGGTCGGTTCGTACACCGTGGCGTTGTCGCGCGGGGTGCTCGACACCACGAAGTACCGGTGCCGGGCCGCGTGCGCGGCCGTGCGGACCGTGGCGGGTGAGGCGCTGGGGAACGCGACGATCTCCGCCCCTGCCGCGCCGAGTGCGGCCCAGCCGTCGTCGTAGACCACGTCCCAGCAGATCTGGACGCCAAGTGTCCCGAAGTCGCACGCGAAGACCGGGAAGTCGGCGCCTGGTGTCACGCCGCCCTCGTTGTCGGGACAGCCGACGACACTGACTGGATGCGCCTTCCGGTAGATCCCCGCGACCTCGCCGCGCCGGTCGAGGAGCACGGCGGCATTGGCGTACGACGGACCGGCCGGGCCGTCCTCGGCGAGGTCCAGCGGGAGCAGGAGGTAGGTCCGGTGCCGACGGGCGAGGCCGCGGAGTCGGTCGACGGCGGGATCATCGAGCCGGACGGACCGGTCCGACGCCTGGTCGGCGTTCGGTGTGAGGACGGCCTCCGGGAGGACGGCGAGGTCGAGGCCGCGTTTCGGCCACGCCTCGACCGCGCGGGCGGCCATCTCGTCCACCAGCGCGGCAAGCTCCTCCGCCCGGCCGGCGAGGCCGGGATAGGGTGCCGCCGCTCCGAAGACGGTCGTTCCGACGACCACCTTGCGCGGAAGGTCGCCCGCCGTCGACCGGCGCCCGGCGCTCATGCGTCGGACCGTGCCGGCGTGTCGGCGTCCGCCGGTGCGAGGTCGGCCAGTCGCGCCGCCCGGTCGGGCAACCGCGGGAACGGCCGGGAGGGAAGGGACTGGTACCAGTACGCCACGCTGCAGTAGTCGTCGGAGAGGTCGAACATGCCGCGCGGGTCACCGTCGGGGGCCCCCGCCGCCCGGTAGCCGGTGAAGTCGTCCCCGAAGTGTTCCCTTGCCTTCTCGTAGTCTCCGTACCCGATCTGCTGGATCGTCACCGCGAGGCGCTGCCGGAAGTGGATCGGGTCGGCGACGTGCAGGCGGTAGATCGAGTAGAGACCGGTGTCGCCGTCGACCAGGGGTGCACCTTGGTATGGCGTGGAGACCCTCCCGAGGCCCCAGGCCGAGCCCATGTAGTCCTCGGCTCCGGTGCCGCAGATCGTGGGGTGCTCGCGGTCGTCGTCGAGGAAGAACTTCACCTCGCCCTCGCCCCACCAGCAGTCCCGGTAGATGCTGCGGACGCCGAGAACGGTGCCGAGGTAGACGCCGCGCCCCTCCACTCCGTCGAGGATCACGAAGTCCTGGTGCAGCGGGCACGGGTTGCTCCGCCTGAACTGCGCGTGGAACGCCCCCGCGGTCTCGTCCAGGTCGTCGCCGACGGTGAAGTCGATCTGGTAGAAGAACATCGGGACGTCGGAGCCGGAGTCGTTCTCCACCGTGATGCGCGCGTGCTCGCGGAACGGCATCGGGATCCAGCAGTTGAAGCCCTTGCCGCCCTGCATGGACAGCAGGGTCGAACCCATTTCGACCTGCCGGCCGTGTGCCACGCCGAAGAAGTCGCCGAGCGGCACCTCGACACTGGGGTGTGCCTGCCCGTCCCAGTACATCCGCAGGATCGTGTTGCGCAGGTGATCGACGTTGCCGGGTGGGATCGTGCACCAGATGTGGCGGACGACGCCCGGCCCGGTGTGGTCGAGCAGGGTCGCCGTCTCTCCCCGCGCCAGCGGGGACAGGCACGGTGACCCCTTCCGCCCGCCGCCCGCCTGGCCGCCGGCGCCCGGAGCGGCGGTCCGGTTCTCCGCCGTCGCCGCCCGGCTCCGCAGGTCCTTCAGTTCGTACAGCATGGACGGTTCCATGTCCCTTCGTGGCCGAGACTTCCCGGAGGAGAACGCTACGCGACGCTGCTGCGGTTCGGCGCGAATCTTGTCGCCGTAGTCTCGACTTCCAGCTCTTCACCGGATCCATCCGAAACTCGCAACCAGACAAGGCGGTTCACCCCTGATGAAGATCACCCGGGTCGAGACGTTCCTCGTACCACCGCGCTGGTTGTTCCTGCGGGTGGAGACCGACGACGGCGTCGTCGGATGGGGTGAGCCTGTCCTCGAAGGTCGGACCGAGACCGTACGCACGGCCGTGCACCAGCTGGCGGAGCTGCTGGTCGGTGCCGATCCGTTGCGTACGGAGGATCACTGGCAGGTCCTGTCGAAAGGCGGGTTCTATCGCGGTGGCCCGGTCCTGTCGAGTGCGGTCGCGGGGGTCGACCAGGCGCTGTGGGACATCGCCGGCAAGGTGCGTGGCGCGCCTGTTCACGAGCTGCTCGGTGGGCCGGTCCGCGACCGCGTACGCGTGTACGGCTGGATCGCCGGTGCAGACCCTGACGCGATCGCCGAACGTGCCGTGGCCGCTGCCGAGGCGGGACTCACGGCCGTCAAGATGCTCGGCGCACCACACACTCCCGGTGCGGTGGACACCCCGGGCCAGACCCGGCTCATCGTCGCGCGGGTCGCGGCCGTCCGCGAGGCGCTCGGCGACGACCGCGACCTGGCTGTCGACTTCCACGGCCGGTTCTCGCCGGCGATGGCGCGCAGGGTCCTCGCCCGCCTGGAGCCCTACGACCCGTTGTTCGTCGAGGAGCCGGTGCTGCCCGAGCACGGTCAGGTGCTGCCGCGGATCGTGGCGGGCACCGTCATCCCCCTCGCGACCGGCGAACGGCTGTTCTCCCGCGCGGAGTTCCTGCCGGTGCTCGAGGCCGGCGTCACCGTGGTGCAGCCCGATCTCTCACATGCGGGCGGCATCTCGGAGGTACGCCGCATCGCCAGTCTCGCGGAGATCTTCGGCGCTACGCTTGCCCCGCACTGTCCACTCGGACCGATCGCCCTGGCGTCCTCACTCCAGGTCGACTTCGCGACGCCGAACTTCCTGATCCAGGAACAGGCCCTCGGGATCGAACACGACGGCGGACGGGAGGCCCTGGCGGACTTCGTCGACTGCGAGGTCTTCCGGCTGGTCGACGGGCACATCCCCAGGCCGACCGCACCGGGGCTGGGCATCGAGGTGGACGAGGACGCCGTGCGCCGCGCGGACAGGGAGGGTCACAGGTACCGGATCGCTCCCTGGCGCCACCCGGACGGTTCGTTCGCCGAGCTCTGAGTCTCGTTGGCCGAGCGCTGGTCGGGCGGCGATCAGGATCCGGTGGGAACCCGGCTACGAGGGGTGGAGCCGCTGTTTCCCAGGGCGGCGAGCTGACGCTGGATGAACGCCTCCGCCCGATCCTGCTCGAGATCCGGGTCGCAGAACTCCTCGCGCAGGCGTTCGGTCAACGTACGCACCACATCCGGTACGTCCGTGGCGAGGTTCTGCAACTCGAACGGATCGTCGTCGAGGTCGAACAACTGGTGCGGTGCCCTGGCATTGTGGAGGAACTTCCAGCGCCCCTGACGGATCATGAAGGAGCTGCCCCGGGTGCCGTGGCCGTGGTACTCGGCGAAGACCGCCCGCTCCGGATCGTCCGGATGCACTTGCTGCAAGGGGGTTCCCGAGAGGTCCGGCGGTCGAGCTGCCCCGACCGAGGCGAAGGCGGCGGCGTTGAGGTCCAGCTGGGACACGGGAGTGCGCACGCGTACGCCCGACGGGAAACCGGGTCCGGCGACGACCAGTGGCACGCGTACGGAGTCGTCGTACATGCTGCACTTCCACCACATGCCGAACAGCCCGAGCATCTCGCCGTGGTCGGAGGTGAACGCCACGACGGTCCGGTCGAGCTGGCCGGTGCGTTCGAGTGTGTCGAGGAGAATCCCCAGCTGCCGGTCGACCCAGGTGACCCGTCCGTAGTAGGCGCGGCGGTGCGCCCGCGTCACCTCCTCGGTGAACACGTCCGTACCGAAGTGCTTCCGCAGGTCTTCGGCGTACGGATGCTGGGCGGACGCGGCCGTCACGTCGTACTCCGGCAGGTCGTCATGACCGGCGTAGAGATCCCACAGCTCCTGGGTGACGCGGTGCGGGAAGTGCGGCGCGATCAGGTTGACCTCCATCGTCCACGGCTTACCGAGGTCGGTGGACCGGTCGAGGAAGTCGAGCGCGTCTGCCATCCGTCGGCTGTCGGCGCGGAACGGGTCGTCGACGATGCCGACGCCACGCGCGCGCTGGCGTGCATCGCCCCGCAGGGCAAGGGGTTCGCGGCTGATCTCACCGTCGCCGTCGGCGCGGTAGTCGGCGCCGAGCATCTCGCTGAACCCGAGCTCGTGCGGCGGGCGGTAGGCGTCGACCTTGCCGGCGTGGACGGTGTGCACGCCGGCTTCATCGAGCAGTCGCCCGTAGGACGGGTAGTTGGGTCGGTCGATGACCATCGAGTTGTTGTAGGCCTGGATCTCGTGCACCGGCCGACCCGAGATGAACGACGACCGCGACGGACAGCACAGCGGAGACGGGCAGTAGGCGTTCTCGAAGACCACCCCACGCGCCGCCAGGCGATCCAGGTTCGGCGTCTGGACGAACGGATGCCCAGCGGTGGAAGCGATTCTGGGACCGTGCTCGTCGTCTTTGAGGATGAGCACGTTCGTTCCCGTCATGTGGTCAGGCACCTCCGCTGTGCCCACTGTGGGATGGGCTCACTGTTTGACGGCTCCCGCGACGCCCTCGACGAAGTAGCGCTGCAGGAAGAGGAACAGCACGATGATAGGCAGCAGGCTGATCGTGGCGGCGGCGGCCATGCCGCTCCAGTCGGTGAAGTACTCACCCTGGAAGGAATAGATTCCCACCGACAAGGTACGCAGCTCCGGCTGGTTGAGCGTGAGCACCAGGGGGAGCAGGAAGTCGTTCCACGAGTGCATGAACTGCAGGATGACCGCGGTCGCGACCACCGGCTTGGCCAGTGGAAGGTAGACCTGCCAGAAGATCCGGAAGAAACCGGCGCCGTCCATCATCGCGGCCTCCTCGAGCTCTTTCGGCAGCTGACTGAAGAAGCCGGCGAAGAGCAGCGTCGCGACCACGTGTGCCCCGCCCGCTTCGGCCAGCGTGATGCCCCAGAGCGAGTCCTGCAAACCTAGCTTGTTGATCAGGTCGAAGACCGGAATGATCGTGTAACCCTCTGGCAGGAAGATGGCGGCAGCGAGCAGGCCGATGACGACTCTCTTGCCAGGAAAGCGGTAGCGCCCCAGCACGTAGCCCATCATCGAGACGGCAAGCACGGAGATGATGATGGACATGACCGTCACGAAGACCGTGTTGAAGAAGTAGTCCCCGATGTGGGCGTCATTCCACGCACGGACGTAGTTGTCGAGCCGGATCGCCTTGGGAAACAGGCTCAGTCCGGCGAAGATCTCGGCGTTGGTCTTGATCGAGGAGGAAACCATCCACAGGAACGGATAGATCCAGACGAAGCAGACCGCGAACAGCACCGCGGAGATGAGGGTCGTGCGAAGCCAGGTGGTCATGCGCCCGCGGGTCCGCCTCGGGTGGCGCGGCGTGGTCGGCGCACGCTGGCCGGCCTGGCTGTCGAGGGTCACCATGTGTCCTCCTCTCACCCGCCGCCCACCAGTTGGGATCTGGCCTGCGCGGCCCTGCGGGCGACGTAGACCTGGAGGATCGCGATCAGCATGACGACGACGCCGAAGAGACAGCCGGCTGCTGAGGCGTAACCCAACCGGGGCACGCCGCCGGCCTGGTCGGCGGCAAAGGCGGTCTGGTAGATGTAGACCTCGATCACCTGCGTCGAGAAGTACGGCCCGCCCTTGGTCATCGCCTGCACGATCGCGAAGACGTGCAACGTGGCGTTGGCGGTGAGCAGGGTGATGATCGCGGCGAAGGGCAGCAGCACCGGAACGGTGATGTAACGCACCAGCTGGAACCTGCTGGCACCGTCGACCTTCGCCGCCTCGTAGTAGATCTTCGGCACGGTCTGCAGCGCGGCCAGCCAGTAGATCATCGTGATACCGAAGTTCTTCCACACCTCCACGGC
This sequence comes from Actinopolymorpha sp. B11F2, assembly GCF_040195635.1. Classification (NCBI taxonomy): domain Bacteria; kingdom Bacillati; phylum Actinomycetota; class Actinomycetes; order Propionibacteriales; family Actinopolymorphaceae; genus Actinopolymorpha; species Actinopolymorpha sp. B11F2. Next base: position 48,485 of record NZ_JBEFTX010000017.1, read on the forward strand.
CATGACCGACCACAACGCGGTGTCGGGGTTGCCGAGGAAGTCGACGGGTGCTGGCACGATCCCGAGTCCGGTCAGCGCCTGGTTCATCGGACCCTGGAAGGGACTCAGCACGAACGTCATCACGATGCCGACGATCGCTGCCGTGGTGATGACGGGCAGGAAGAAGAACGTACGAAAGACCGGAGCGAGCCTGAGCATCTGGTTGTTGAGCAGGATGGCGACGAGGAGCGACAACACCAGCCGGACCGGAACCGCGACCAGGACGAACAGGAACGACCTGCCGAAGGCATCCCAGAACAGCGGGTCGTCGACCAGCTCGCGGTAGTTGTCGAGTCCGACGAAGGTCTTGTCCGCGGTGAACCCGGTCCAGTTCAGGAACGAGAAGTACCACGACATCACCATCGGATAGAACGTGAACATCCCCGCCAGCACCAGCGACGGGACCATGAACAGATAGCACCAACGGGACTTGAGGACCTGCTGCCAGGTCCCGCTCGAGCTGCCGCGTCCCGCGCGGGCGAGCTCACGGGTGTCGCGCGTGACCGCCATCGCTCACCTCCGGGCCGGAGCTGGCGGGTCGCGCACGCCGCACGCCGCTCACGCGCCGCACGCCGCTCACGCGCCGCACGTCGCTCACGCCAACTCGTCGTACATCTCGGTGGTGTAGTCCTTCGTGGGATCCCAGTTGGGGAACACCCAGTCGTCGCGGGAGACTTCCGCACCCTTGGCCTGCGCGGCCTCGATCGCGTCGTCGAGTGCCTTGTTGCTGCGGTCGTACAGGTCGCGCAAGGCCGCCTTGACGTCATCGACCTGGCCACTGAAGATGCCCTGGGCGATGTCGACCAACGCTGGTTGCACCGGCTTCTGTTCCAGGATCACCTGGACGGTGTCGGGATTGCGTACCGCCACCATCGGTGCGGCGTGGAGCAGCCGGTTGGCGACATCCCAACCTGCCTTGGCGCGGCCGGTGAGCAGGTTGGTCTGCCGGGCCCGCTCGTTGGCCTCCGGCATCAACGAGCTCAGGTTGCCCTCGGACGCAGTGACGATGTTCGTCTGACCCTCGAGGCTGCCCATGTAGGAGAACAGGTCGCCCGCGATCTCCTTGTGCTTGCCGTCGGCGAACACGAACGCCTGGTTGGAGCCGACCTCCTGGTACGACGCCGGCGCCCACTCACCCGCGGTGGGGCTCGGCGGCATGGCGACACCGAAGTCGTAGTCAGGGTTGATCGCCGGCCACTCCGGGATGTCCCACGGACCGTCGAAGATCATGCCCGCGACCCGCTGGGGCATCCGCGCGCGTGAGTCGGCGTCGGCCAGGCTGAGGAAGCCGGGGAAGATGCTGCCGTCGGACTTGATCGCCAAGAGGAGTTCGAAGGCGTCGAGAAGCTCCGGAGCCGTGAAGGTGAACTCGCCGGTCTTCCAGTCGATCCCCGAACCCGCATCGCCGCGGAGCCCGGCCAACTCGGCCAGGCGGGTCGCGACACCGCTGATCGCCGTACCGGCGAGCATCAGACCGTAGTAGTCGCCTCCGCCCTGCTGGGTGACCTTCTTCGCCGCCGCGCGGAAGTCGTCCCAGCTGAGTGGCTGGCTCTCCGGGTCGTAGCCGGCCTGGTCGAGATACTCCCGGTCGTACATCAGCAGGTGTCCCCAGCGCTTGCTCGAGGTCACCGGCCAGGCGTAGGTGCGGTCGTTGAAGATGTGCACGCCCGAGATGAAGGCGTTGTCCGGGAATCCCTTCTTCCAGGTCTCGAAGTCCGGGATGAGGTCGTCGATGGGGGCGACCCATCCTTCGTTCACCATCACCTGCACGGGAACGTTGTTCGGCTGCGCGAACACGTCGGGTGCGGTGCCGTTGCGGACGCCGAGTGGCACCACCTCATTGATCCGCTCCCAGGGTGAGTCCTGGTAGTCGATCGTGATGTTGGGGTGCTTCTTCTCGTACGCCCGGAACAACGGCTCTTCGAACATCGCCTTCAGGTCACCGCTGTCCATCCACTGGAACGTGACCTCGCCGGTCGGCAGCTTCGCACCGCTGTCGGGGATGTTGTACCTTCGCGCCGGCTTCTTGCGTTGCGGGCCGCCGCCGGCATTCGGATCGGTGACGACCTCGCACCCCATCAGGCCGATTCCCAGGCCTGCACCACCCAGGGCGACGAGCACGTCCCGCCGCGAGAGTCTGCCACCAATCGGCTGTCCGTTCCTGCCCATCGCCCACTCCTGGTCCGTTGAGGCTGCCGCTGGCCCTTCGAGGCTTGGGCGACCCGACAGCTTGGAACGATCGAGGTCTTCCAGGTACGTACGACACCTGAGGTTATACGATTAACCTCGCACTTGACTGCGTCGATTTGTGGACCTGTCAGGGTCCGGCCAAACCTCATTGCCCCGCAGTCGCCGGAGTCCGGGCCGCGGCCGTGTTTGCCCGGCGAAGTGGTGGGCGGTGGGCCCAGGTAGCCCAGCGCCAGAGCCACTCGAGCGGACCATGGCGGTATCGGCGCAGCCACAGCGTCGACCACAGCCACTGGATGGTGAGGACCGCACCGGCGACCAGGAGCATCGTCGTCACCGACCAACTCTCCGGCTGTCCGTCCCAGAGGATCCGACTGGCCGCCAGGACGAGGACCGTGGCCGTCAGATAGTTGGTCAGTGCCATCCGGCCCAGCGGTACGAACACGGCCCGTAAGGCCGGTCGGAGCGGCGTCCGGAGCAGGACCAGCAGGGCACAGACGTACAGCCCTGCGACCAGCAAGCCGGAAACGGCGGACAGCACCCTGGTGCCCCAGTCGCTCGGGTCGGCGGCCTGCGTCTCGACCTGCCACCACAGGACCGGTGCGGCCCCTGCCGCGAAGACCAGCGCGAGCAGAGCGGGCGTCTGGATGGACCGCTCGACCCGGTCGATCACCCCGGCGCGGACCAGCGTCGAACCGACCAGGAACAGCCCCGGAACCAGCGTGATCCCGCCGTCGCCGGTGAGCAGGGCGGCGACGACGAGCGCGACGGCGAGACCGGCCACAACCCATCGCGGCAACCAGGTCGAGGGCAGCAGCACCAGCAGGCCGACGAGCGCGTAGGCAGTCAGGATGTCGCCCGGCCACAGCAGCAACAGGTGCATCAGGCCGAACGCCAGCAACACGAGCAGCCGGCGCAACAGGACCACCCGTGGGCGAGTTACCCGGTCCGCGGCGGTGTCCAGAAGGAGCGAGAACCCGATACCGAACAGCAGGGAGAAGATCGGGAAGAAGCGGTGGACGACGAACAGCCCCATCCAGTCCTCGGCGCGGCCGGTGGATGAAGGGCGTAGGTCGATCTGGGCGATGGACGGGATGTTGACCAGCAGGATTCCGCACAGTGCGAACCCGCGCAGGACGTCGAGCGCGGCGAGTCGTGGGCGGCCGGAGAGGATCATGCGCCACATCCTGTGGGCGTGGCCTCGGGCGGGGAACCGGTCGGAAGTACGGTGCGCGCGCTGAACGTCGTACTTTCGGCCGGTTCGGCAGGCCGGGGCGGTCTCGTAACCTGAGCGGCGTGAACGTTCGGGACCGGCAGGCCCAGCGGGCCCGGATCGCCGCCGATGTCGGGCTCGGGGCGGTGTTCGCCGTGGCGCTTGTCGGTGCCGCCGTCGCCGTCGCCACGACGTGGGGCGGAGGCTACTGGCAGTTCGGGTGCGCCGCCGGAGCGGTGGTGTGCGTGACCGCCCTGCTGCGCAGACGCCACCGCACGTGGGCGGCGGTCGCCGGTCTGGCGGTCGCAGGGGTCGCGATCCTGGTCGCCCGGCTGGCCGAGCTGCCCGCCGAACCCGGCCCTGCCATGGCACTGGCCCTGTCCGTCCTCGTCGGCTCCGCAGTCAGAGCACTGCCTGCCCGGGTCGCCGGCGTTGTCGCTGCCGGAGGGTTCGCCGTGGTCGCCGGTAGTGGGGTGGCCGCCCTTCCGGCGCCCGGAGTCCCGGCCGTGACGGTGCTCAACCTGACGGCCTGGCTCGCCGCGCTCGCTGTCGCGCTGCTCCTCCGGCGGATCGCCGCCCGCCGCCGGGCCATCGCCGAGAACGTACGACGTGACGAACGCCTGGACCTCGCGCGGGAGCTCCACGACGTGGTCGCCCACCACATCACCGGCATCGTGGTCCAGGCGCAGGCCGCCCAGCTCGTCGCGCGCAAGCATCCGGATCGGCTGGACGGCTCCCTGGCCGGGATCGAGGCAGCTGGCTCGGACGCCCTGGCGGCGATGCGCCGCGTGGTCGGTCTGCTCCGCGACACCGACGACGTGGCGCCGGCCATGTCGCCCGGACTCGAGCAGCTCAGCGATCTGGTGCGACGTTTCGGCGGCCACGGGCCCGACGTGCGCCTGCACCTGCCCGATGACGATGACGATGACGCAGCAGCGTGGCCGCCTGAGGTGACAAGCACCGTCTACCGGGTCGTCCAGGAGTCGCTGACCAACATCTCGCGCCACGCCCGGCACGCCCATGCGGTCACGGTCGGCATCAGCCAGGACCGGGACGCGGTGACGGTCGAGGTCACCGACGATGCCGCTCCGGCGTCGGCCCGCCGCAACCTCCGCCGCGGCTATGGCCTGGTGGGCATGCGCGAACGCGTCGAGGCCCTGGGCGGCGCGCTCCACGCCGGACCGCAGGAGGCCGGCGGCTGGTCCGTACGCGCCACGATGCCGATCCCCGCAGGGGAGCGCCGATGACCATCCGGGTCCTGCTCGCCGACGACCAGGCGATGGTTCGCGGAGGACTGCGGCTCATCCTCGAGGACCAGCCCGACATCACAGTGGTCGCGGAGGCCTCGGACGGTGCCGAGGCGGTCGCCCTGGCTCGGCACCTGCGACCGGACGTGTGCCTTGTGGACATCCGGATGCCCCGACTCGACGGCATCGAGGTCACCCGCGCCCTGGCCGGCCCGGACGTACGCGAACCGCTGCGGGTGGTCGTGGTCACCACCTTCGACCTCGACGAGTACGTCTACGGGGCGTTGCGCGGTGGGGCGGTCGGCTTCGTCCTGAAGGACGCCGGCCCGGCACTGCTCGTCGAGGCGGTCCGGGCCGCGACCGCCGGGGATGCCCTGATCTCACCCTCGATCACCCTCCGGTTGCTGCGTCACCTCGCGGGCACCATCACACCGACGGCCGGAGCCGGAGCGACCGGAGTGGGTACGACCGGCACACCACCCGGGAAGCCGCTGTCCGAACGAGAGGCCGAGGTCGTCCGCGCCATCTCCCGAGGACGTACCAACCAGGAGATCGCCGCAGAGCTGTTCATCTCGCTGAGCACGGTCAAGAGTCACGTCTCCGGAATCCAGACCAAGCTCGGCGTACGCAACCGCGTCGAGATCGCCGCCTGGGCCTGGGAGAACCGCATCGCCGGCCGCCCCTAGCGCCGGCCGCCCCTAGCGCCGGCCGCCCCTAGCGCCGGCCGCCCCTAACGGTGGGCCGCCATCGGCGGGTCCGGGCGCCGGGCTTTCAGTCCAGGGCGGTGAGCAGGGTCTGGCACGTTTGGCGGATCGCGTCGCGGTCGACGGCGATGCGCCGGTCATCCTGGACGGTGACCATTCCGGCCCGCCGCAGGGCGGTGACCTGGCGCGAGATCGTGCTCTGGTGCACCTCCAGCGTGTCGGCGAGCTGCTGCATGGTGAGTGGCCCGTTGTCGAGCAGGTGCAGGGTGATGGCCAGCCGGGTCCGGTCGCCGAGCGCGTGCATGGTCGGCGCCAACGCGGCCAGCCGGCCGACGGAGATGCCGGTCCGTTCGCCTCCGTTCGTACGCACGGTCGTACCAGCGGATCGACCCGACGATGGGGTGGTCGTCGACCACCAGGGCGGTTCGCGGTGTGGGGTGAAGAGCACCCATGTGGTCTGGTCGGCGAAGAGCGACAGGCTCCGGCCCAGGCCGGGTGAGGGCATCACGACCAGCTCGGTCGCGGCCTCCGCTGCGGCGGCGTACTGCTCGTCGGGCCGCAGCCCGGTGACCATGCTGATCCACTGCGCGCCGCCGCAGCCCGGCGGCGGGGAGGGTGTCGACGCGACCGCTGTACGCATCGCGTCGAGTGACTCGCGCCAGACCCGGTCGAGCCAGCCGTCCCAGATGACGTCGAGCAGGTTGAGCAGGGCAGATCGAAACGTCGTGGCGTCGAGCAACTCGTTCGCTCGCTCGGCGGCGTTAGGAACATTCCACGCGCGAAGGACCTCGGCAGCGTCCCGGCGCATCGCCGGCGAGGGCGCAGACAGGAAGGTGATTCTCGCCGCCGTCGGCGCCGGATCGCGCGGTGGTTTGCCGTAGTGCATCACCGAGTCCACGCCCCAGTCGATCAGGCCGAGCACGAACTCGTCCGGCCACTCGGCGATCCAGCGTCGCAGCGACGGCCAGTCGGTGTGCCCGGCGTGCTCGGCAGGAAGGTGGTGGAGGAGTACCGCGCGCAGGACGGCGCCGTGCGCCAGCGCCGCCCGGACCGGCCAGCTCTCCTCGACGATGTCGGCCGGCACCTGCTCTGCCAGGGCCTGCAACTCCGGCGTGGGCATGGCTTTCCAGGCCAGCGCGTAGTCGACCAGCAGCATCGCGGTCGGCATGGTCGCGGCGAGGGTCGGTTCCGCGACCCGCAGGAGTGGAGCTGGCCGCGCATCGGCGAGATCTGGCACCGGTCCACTCATGTGCCTATTATGCGCATTGCGCAACTCGCACGCCACGGTGGCGTCGGCGTACGGCGAAAGGAGGCCGCAGTGGGCACTCTGGCGTTCGACGGACTGGTGATCTTCTGCGCCGACCTGGAGAGATCGGCGCAGTTCTACGAAGACGCGCTCGGGCTGAAGCGGCGGTCCTCCGAAGGCGACATCGCCCTGCACCTGCCCACCAAGGGCGATCCCGAGGGTGCGTGGCTGCTCCTGCACCAGCGCCACGACCTGTCGCCGCCGCACTACCTTGGCTACTTCGCTGTCGACGACGTCGACGGCATGGTCGAGCGTCTGAGGTCGGCCGGGTACCGGATCAGCACCGAGCCGAACGACCAGCCGTGGGGCGTCCGGGAGGCCGGGGTTCTCGACCCCGACGGTTACGGCCTGACGCTGAGCGCGCCGCTGCCACCGTCGGGTTCCTGAGGTGGCGGTCGCGGCTCAGCCGACCGGCGCGGTCCGGGCCTCGTGGTGGGCTCGGCTCCGTGACTCGGCCGAGTGTCAACTGCTCTTCCGCGCCATCTGGCAGGCGGACCGCCGGCTGGCCGCCGCGTGGTGGGCGCTGATCGTCGTCCGCGCGGCACTGCCCCCGGCGCTGGCGGTCTCCATCGGCTGGCTGGTCGGATCGGTCGCCGGCGCCCGATCGATCGAGGGAAGCAGCGCGTTGGGGCTGCCGCTGGCGGCGGTGGGGGCACTCTTCGCGCTACTCCAGGTTCTCGGCCCGTTGCACACCGAACTCGCGACCAACCTCGGGGACCGGACCGCCGCCGCGCTCCAGGACCGCCTGGCGACCGCGGCGGTGAGTCCGGTCGGCATCGCGCACCTGGAGGACCCCGACCTGGCGAGTGACTTCAGCCTCGCCGGTGACTTCGACCTGGGAATCACCTCGCCCGCGCTGCCCGTCTGCATGGGTTACATCGGGTCAGGATTCGTCAGTTTCGGCGCCGGCATCGTCTCGGCGCTCGTCCTGTGTGGGTTCCGCTGGTGGGCCGGCCTGGTCCTGCTCGTCGTCTGGCTTTCACCGCACATCCTGCTGCGCGACAGTTTGGCGTGGAGCGACTGGCGCTCCGACGAGGTGAGGGAGCACCAGCGGCACGCCGACTACGCGTACCGGATGGCGGTGGACTCCCCGGCGGCCAAGGAAATAAGGCTGTTCGGGCTGGCCGAATGGACGGCGACCCGGTTCACCGACCGGCGCAGGGCACTGCTCGAGATCTCGCTGCAGGCCACCCGCCTCAAGGAGCGTTCGGTCAGCCTCACACTGCTCGTTCTCATGATCGGCAACGGCATCGTCGCGTGGGCGCTGGCGCGGGCCGCGTCGAGCGGTGACCTCAGCCTGTCGCGGCTCGTTGCGTACGCGGGGACGGCGATCGGGGTCAGCGCCCTGGCCACGCTGGAGTTCGACTGGTGGCTCGCGGACGGGTCGCGTCCGGTGCCGGTCGTCGCCGGGCTGGAGCCGGCCATGCGTGAGGTTGGCGACCTGCCGGCGGGAACCGCTTCCGCACAAGGGCTGCCGGCCCGACAGATCCGGTTCGACGACGTGTCGTTCGCCTACCGGGCGGACTCCCGGCCGATCCTCGACGGTCTCGACCTGACGATCGAGGCTGGGACGTCGCTCGCGATCGTCGGCCAGAACGGCGCGGGCAAGACCACGCTGGTGAAGTTGCTCGCCCGCCTCTACGACCCGACGTCAGGAACGGTGAGTGCCGACGGCATCGACCTGCGGACGTTCGCGCCCGACTCGTGGCGGGCCCAGATCGCTGCGGCGTTTCAGGACTTCGTGCGCTACCAGCTCACGTTGCGCGAGAACGTCGCACCATCTGGCGCCCCGGATGAGGTCGTACGCACGGCCTTGGCGCAGGCTGGCGCTGCGGACCTGGCCGAGCTCGACACCGCCCTGTCGAAGCAGTACGCAGGTGGCACCGACCTCTCCGGCGGTCAGTGGCAGCGCGTCGCCCTCGCCCGCGCGCTCGCCGCCGTGGCGCAGGGAGCCCGGGTGGTGATCCTGGACGAGCCGACCGCGCAGCTCGACGTACGCGGTGAGGCGGAGGTCTTCGACCGCATCCTCTCGGCCACCCGAGGGCTGACGACGATCCTCGTCTCCCACCGGTTCTCGACCGTGCGCCACGCCGACCGCATCTGCGTGCTCGAAGGCGGTCGCGTCGTCGAGTTGGGCTCACACGAGGAGCTGATGGCCGCTGGCGGGCGATACCGGACGATGTTCGACCTGCAGGCGGCCCGCTTCGCCGAGGGGGAGGACGCGTGACCGCCACCACCGAGCCGCAGGCGCTCCCGCGCACGCTGCCGACGCTGTGGCGTTCGATGCGTCTGGCGTACGAAGCCGAACCGAAGCTGATCGCACTGTCGTTCGGGATGGCGCTGCTGGAAGCGGTGCCGGACAGCCTGTTCGCGGTCTGGCTGCTGTTGCTCGCCGATGGATTCTCGCAGGGTAGCCAGGGCAAGATCCTTGCCGGCTGCGTCGGCTTGGCCGCATCGGGCGTCGGATCGTGGGCGTTGCAGACGTTGGCGGGCCGCATCCAACGGACGTTCCGGATGAGGGTCGGCGCGACACTCGAGGGGCACGTCGCGAAGCTGCAGGCGCAGGTCCCGACCATCGAGCACCAGGAGCGGCCGGAGTATCTCGATCGGCTCTCGGTGTTGAAGGAGCAGGCCTGGCAGCTCGACCACATGTTCCTCGCGCTGTTCAGCATGCTCGGTGCCGCATTACGCCTCGCGATCACGCTGGGCCTGGTGATGTCGGTCCATCCGGCCATGGTGGTGCTGCTGGCGTTCGCGCTCCCGACGGTGTGGGTGTCCGCCCGCCGATCCGCGGTGTCCCAGCGGGTGTACGAGGACGTGGCGCCGTACGAACGCCGGCACCGGCATCTCTTCACCCTCGGCACGACCCAGGCGCCGGGCAAGGAGGTCCGCCTCTCCCGGATCGGCGCCGACCTCGTGCGCCGGCGTCGCGAGGCGTGGGAGTCGTGGTACGCCCCGCTTGCCCGCACCCGTTGGCACACCGCGTGGTGGCAGGCCGCCAGTTGGTGCCTCTTCGCCGCCGCGCTCGTCGGTGCCGTCGTGGCGACCGCGACCGTCCTGTCCGGAACCGCCGGGGAGGTCCTGCTGGTGGTGACCGCGGGGAGCCGGCTCTCCCAGTACGTCGCGATGACGGCCGGCCAAGCCGACTTCGTACGCATGTGGCTGGACGCGTCGCAGCGACTGGTCTGGCTCGAGTCCTATGCGAACGCGCATCGCGACACCGCGGACGGCGTCGTACCGGATCGGCTTTGCGACGGCATCGTCCTCGACCACGTGTCTTTCCGCTATCCCGGCACGGACCGGTGGGCGTTGGAGGACGTCAGCGTCACGTTGCCGGCGGGTTCGGTGATCGCTGTCGTGGGCGACAACGGAGCGGGCAAGTCGACGCTGATGAAGCTGCTGTCGCGGTTCTACGAACCCGCGAGCGGTCACATCACCGTCGACGGGGTCGACCTGCGGCGGCTGCCCGCCTCGGAATGGCGAGCGCGGATGGCCGGCGCCTACCAGGACTTCTTCACCTTCGAGTTCCCCGCCCGCCACTCGATCGGTGTGGGTGATCTCCCGCGCGTGGACGACCGTCAGGCGGTGAAGGACGCCGTACACCGGGCCGGAGCGGACGACGTCGTTGCCCGCCTACGGGACGGTCTCGACACCCAGCTCGGACCCACCTGGGACGACGGCGTCGACCTTTCGTTCGGGCAGTGGCAGAAGGTCGCGCTGGCGCGCGGCTTCATGCGGGACGGCACCCTGCTCCAGGTGCTCGACGAGCCCACGGCCGCGCTCGACGCGGAGACCGAGCACGCGCTCTTCGAGAGCTTCGCCCGGCAGGCGCGCAGTGGCGCCGGTGCCGGCCGGATCACCGTTCTCGTCTCGCACCGGTTCTCGACCGTACGGATGGCCGACCTCATCCTTGTCCTGCAGGGATCCCGACTCGTCGAGGTCGGATCTCACGAGGACCTGATGGCCGCTGGCGGTACGTACGCCGAGCTCTACGGCATCCAGGCCAAGGCGTACCGCTGACGCTCGCGCCAATGCCCGCACGACCCTTCGCCCGACCGAGAGGTGCGTCCAGCGGCCGGCGTTGTCGGTCAGAGGCCGAGCTGCCTGCGCCCCACAGCGCTCAGGTCGTCGATCGTCGGACGTCCGGTCCAGCTGACCTCGTAGTCCTCGGCGGCGAAGTCGGACGGACTCTTACCGGCAAGGAAGTCCTGGCCACACCGGGTGGCGTACTCCATGTTCTTCCGGCACCACGGCGAGGCGGGGATGTACATGACGTTTCCCCACCCGTTCTGGTCCTGGACCGGACCGACGGCGTGGATCATGTCACCGTGCCACCAGACGGTGTCGCCAGGCCGCACGGCCGGGATGGGCGTCAAGGCTGGCAGGAGAACCGCGTGGTACTGCTCGGTGATCGGCAGTGCCTGCCCGTTGACAGCGCCGCAGAGGTCGTCGTCGGCGATGTCGTCCTGGAGGGCGCGGAGGAGGAGGTAGACCATCGCGTGGGGGATCGGAACGACGTGCAGCACGCCTTCGCTGGGCTCCATGTCGGCCAGGGCGGTCCAACCCTGGAAGGTACGGAAGGCCGAGCACATGACGGTGGAGGGAAACTCGTTCACCTCGGTGCGATAGGCGCCGTCCCAGGGATCGTAGGAGCGCCAGTCGCCGTCGAAGACGTGCCGGAAGACGTTCTGGTAGGCGGGGAGCAACCAGCGTTCGACGGAACCGGAGTCGGTGTGGGGTGAGAGCCCATCGGACGTGGTGCCGGGTGGTCGGCGACGCACCCGGTCGGGGTAGGCCGTGTCCAGGTGGGGATCGAACCACACGCGTCCTTCGGACTCGTGCTTCCAGAAGCCGTTGAGGAAACTCCGGGTGGCGACCATGTGCGGGTCCTCGCGCGCCTCCATCTGCGGCCTGGACCAGTAGATCGGAAAGATCGGCGGCACTCCCGCGGCCAGGCCGCCGAACACGCCGTCGTCGATCCAGCGGTAGGTCTCGGCGAAGTTGTTGGCCTCGACATAGCTGACCAGCTGCTGGTCCCACGCCTCGGCCCGCTCCCGTTCGAACGTCCCGCGCACCACCGCGCAGCCTCGTCTGCGTACGGCCTCGATGGTGTCGGCAGGGACGGCCTGGTGGGCGATGTCGGCGTACTGCACGGTGGGCCACACCTCGTCGCCGGCTTCGCGCGTGGCGACCACGGCCGCCACCTCCGCCCGCATGGCGTCCTCGACCTCGCCGAAAACCCCGGCGTAGTCGCCGATCCTGCGCCGCAGGTCCGCTTTCGTACGCGCGATCGCGGCAGGTATGTCGACCGGCGGTTGCGTGGCCCCGCCGGTCGTCTTCGTGGTGGTCATGGTCGGCTCCCACCTCCATGCCGAGTTGGTCTTGCCGAGCTGGTCCAGGTTGGTAAGGTTTGCTTACTAACTCTGCTGAGGTTAACCGTGACGGATCGGCTCCCGCAAGAGGTGAGATGACGAGCCCACCGACGCCAGGGCGGCGTGAAGAGCGCGATCTGCCCCGCCTGGCGATGCTGCGCCAGGTGACGGACCGCACTGTCATGGACCACGTGTTCACCGGCGGACGGGTCACCCGCGTCGAGCTTTCCCGGCGCACCGGCATCTCGAAGCCGACGATCTCTGAGTCCGTACGCCGTCTGGAGGCAGCGGATCTCCTGGAGGAGACCGGCGTGCAGAGCGGCCGGCCGGGGCGGGTCGCGACCTATTACGAACTGTCGCCTACCGCAGGATGGGTTCTCGGCCTGCAGGTCAGCCAGGAAGGCGTCCTGGCCCGGTGCGCGGACCTTGCGGGAGGCACGATCGCCGACCGCAGTTACCCCCCGGTGCCGGGCGGGGACGTCCGCGGCCTCGTCCGCCGCCTCCGCAAGGCCACCAAGGACGCTCTTGCCACACCCGGGCCGCTCCGCGCGATCGCCATGTCCGTCGCCAATCCGGTCGACCCGGCGAATCACGAGATCATCGCTCTCTCGGGGTCGCCGTTTCCGGAGGGTCTGCTCGACCCGCGTCAGGTGTTCGACAAGCTGACGGACGCGCCCCTCCTTGTCGACAACGACGTCAACCTGGCGGTCCTGGCCGAGCGTCGGGACGGCGACGCCGGTGCGGCCGAGAGTGTTGCGTACGTCTATCTCGGGGCCGGTCTCGGCATGAGCCTGTACGTCCGCGACAACCTGGTCCGCGGCGCGAATGGCCTTGCCGGTGAGATCGGCTACCTGCCCGACATCAGCCCGTCCGGGCAGACCCTCGTCGGCGTGTTCGACCGGCTCGGCTTCACGCAACGTCCGGCAACGACGCTCGACGTCGACCGGATCCTCTCCGCGCTCGACGCCGGCACCAAGGATGCGGGTCGGGTACACGACGCGGTTGCCCGCGTCGTCGCGGTCATCTGTGCGGTGGTCAATCCGGAGCTCGTCCTCCTCGGCGGACCGATCGGCAGCCATCCCGGCCTGATCGGGCCCGTCCGCGCAGCCGTCGCCGGTTACACGCCGACGCCGGTACGGGTCGAGCGTGCCGCGATGGCGGGACAGGCCCCGCTTGCCGGTGCCGTCCACCGCGCGCTCGACCACGCCCGGGAACTGCTGTTCCAGAACGCCTGAGCGCACGCGGGCAACGCCATTTTGTGGGTCGGGTGGCGGACCGCGTGGAGAGCGCGAGGCAGCAGTACGCCTTCTCGACGCTGTGACGGCTCGGTAGGTACGGGTGTGACGAGGGCCCGTACGGGGAAGATGTTCCTTATATATAAGGGCTTCGAGAGATGCGACAGTGATCACGTACTGTTAGAATCGTCCGTATGTTCGACCACGGGGGTGTGGACTTCTCGGTGCTGGCTTCGGCTGCACCGGGCGCTGAGCTTGGTGCGGTGTTGGCGGGGATCGACACCGCCGCGGTGAATGGTCACGCCCGGGTGATTGTCTTGCAGGCGTGGGAACGGCAGGCGTCGTGGGTGGCGGCGCGGTTCTATGAGTCGATGGCGCATGTGGCGCGGTCACCTGCGTGCACACCTGATTCGCCGCCGGAGTTGAACCGGTGTTTCGGCGAGTTCGCTTCGGCTGAGGTGGGTGCGGCTCTTGGGTTGTCGCCGCGGTGCGCGGATCGTGAGTTGTCGTTCGCGTTCGAGTTGACCGAACGACTGCCCGCCACCCGCGCTGCGCTTACCACTGGTCGGATCAGCCTGGCCAAGACGCGGGCGATCTCCGAGGAAACCTGCTGCCTGGCACCTGAGCTTGCCGCACAGGCGGAGGATTTCATTCTGGCCGCCGATGCCGCCGCGGGGATCGGGTTGACGCGGGCGCAGCTGGTGCGCCGGTTACGGCGCAAGGTGCTCGAACTCGACCCCGACGGTGCCGAGGAGCGGCGTAGGGAGGCGCAGCAGGGCAGGCGGATCCGGTTCGGTGCGGGTGTGGATGGGACGGGCAGTATCTACGGCCTGGACCTACCGCTTGCCGGTACGGCGGCGGCACAGGTGTTCATCAAGACCACGGCCAAGCGGATCAAGACCGCCGGTGATGTGCGGACCTTGGCGCAGATCGAAGCCGACGTGTTGCTGGACCTGCTCCGCGGCCGCCAACCCACCCCACCACACGCCGACGCCGCTGCCGATGTCGGGGAGTCTCCTGCTCACAGCCGCGCTGACGCCGAGAACAGCTGGGACGACCCGGGTGACGGCGGCCAGTACGTCGAGACCGGTGACGAAGCCCTGGTGGCGAAGGTGGAGCTGGTCGCGGATCTGGAAACCTGGCTTGGTCTTGGTGACAAGGCGGGTGAGCTTGCCGGGTTGGGTGCGGTCTCACCCCAGGTGATCGGTGAGATCAAGAACGCCGCCGCGGGTGGGTTCGAGTACTGCCGCACGGTCACCATCGACGGGAAGGTCGTCTTCCACCAGGCCAGCAGTCGGCGATATAGACCGACCGCTACCCAGCGCAGACTTGTTCAGGCGAGGCATCGGGTCTGCACTCATCCGGGGTGTTCCAGACCTGCCGTTTCCTGCGACCTCGATCACGTGGTCGAGCACCGGTTAGGTGGACCATCGTGCGCCTGCAACCTCGCCCCACTATGCCGACGACACCACAGGGCCAAACACGAAGCCGGCTGGTTCTGGACCCAGAACAGTCCCGGCGAGCTCACCGCACAAAGCCCGCTTGGCCACACCTACACCATCCAACCCGAACCACCACCTGGCGAATGACCGACACCGTTTGATCAGCACGATCATCCGATCAGGAACGCTGCGGACACGATCCCCAGCCCGATCAGGAAGAACACCGCGCCGCCGCCGATGGCAAGTCCCCGACCCAGCCGGGCGTCCGAGTCGCCGACGATGCGGGGCCCTTCGTTCCTCCCCGACGACCGTCCCAGTTGTCGTCACACACGTCCGGTCGAAGCGACGCTCAAACCCATGCGGACGCCCACCTACGGCAGAGAAGGACCAGACTCAAACCGCACCAGGCTTTCCGCCCCGGTTGCAACGCACGTGTCTCGCCACGTTGCAGCGGGCTCTGGCGACGAAGCAGCTCACCTCTGCCAGCCTGGTCGATGCGTACCTCGAGCGGATCAAAACCATCGACGCGACCCGTCCCAAACTCGCTGCCGTACGCGCGATCAAGCCGCACGCTCACAAGGGGGCGGAGCGGACTGACACCGAGCGACGCGATGTCGAGCCCGGCGTCAGGCCCGGCTCAGCACTGAAACCCACGAACGCGGAACTGTTCCCAGGCGGGCCTGCGAGCAACGCGACCGGCTCAGGTAAGCCGGGGGTACTGCGAAGTGTGCCACCCGAGCATGGCCTCGATGCGGATCATGCCGGACTGCTCCAGCAGCGTCACGGGGTTGTCGCCGGTGAAGCGGTACAGGCCGGTCGTGTGGTCGCGGAACCGTGCGTACGACTGGTCGGCGTACCACTCCATTGCCTTGCGGTACGAGGGGTGCGGCTCGACCGCCGACAGCTGCAGCAGGTTGGCGAAGAAGATCGCGTGGAACCTCGCCGGCTGGTCGAAGTAGCGCTCGTTCTCGGCGAGGAAGGCGAGCGCCTTGGCCGCGGTGTCGCGCGCGTGGTCGAGATACTTCTGCTCGCCCGTCGCGCGATGGAGAAGGACGCCGGCGCCGATCATCGTGCCCTGGTTGTACGACCACTGCGTCTTCTCGATGTTCCCGGCGAGGTCGACGTGGTCCCAGTAGAGGCCGTTCGGCGCGAGCATGTACGTCCGCACCCATTCGTACATCCGGATCGACCAGTCGAGGTAGTGGTCGTCCTTCGTCGCGAGGTAGAGGTGCAGTCCGACCTCGGCACCCGGCGCGTTCGAGACGGTGTTGCGGTCGTTGCTCCAGGGAGCCTGTGTCCAGAAGACGCCACCCGGGCAGGGATGGCTCGGGTCCGTGTCCCAGCCGAACACCACGAGGTCGAAGATCTCGGCGGCCCGGCGCAGCGCGGCGGCGTCTCCGCCAGAAGTCATGTAGTGGCGCTGGATGAACCCCAGGGCGTTCCACTCGTTGTCGTCGTAGAACTTGTCGCCGCCATGCCCGGCCGGCGGTCGCAGGTAGGAGTCGTACCCAGGCGGGTCGGTCTCGGCGTTCCAGTAGGCCTCGAGAGCCGTGTAGCGGTCAGCTACGTCGTCGGTGTAGCGCTTGCCGATCTCCGGCAGTCCGGCCATGTCCTGGGTCGCGATCATCGCCTGCGAGAACGGCCAGACGTACGACCACGGGTTGCCGCCCGTGTGGGGGTACTCCTCGAGGTAGAACGACGTCTGCGGGTCGTAGAAGTAGCGCTGCAGCGCGGCGTAGCTTTCCCTGGCGCGTCGCGCGTACTTCGTCAACGCCTGCGACGGCACCTGCGCCGCGTGTGCGGTCGATGCGGTCGTTGCGAGTCCCCACCCTGCGGTGGCCGCGAGACCGCCGACCAGCACGGCACGGCGTGACGGCGCTGAAAAGTGATGCTTCACGAGGTCCTCCCGGTGATTCGGCGGTCCCCGTGAGCCGCTCGGTCGACACGTCGGCGCCTGTCCTGCGTGATGGCGTTCCGAGCTCAGGCACCCGGAACGCCATCACTCACAGGGCAACCGAGACCCAAGGTGCTCTCGATATATCAACATGTCAATGAGATGACATGTCCGTTTCCGGGCGGCTTCGTGGTCGCGGTGTGGTCGCGCGATGGCGCGGGCGAGGCAGCCAGGACTGCTGTGACGCTAGGAAGGGTTGGCCACGTGAGACGTTCACTAGTGCGGTGGTCGCAGGATAGTATGCGCATGGTCGCAAGATGGTATAGATCTGCCCAGTCACCCCTCCGGAGGACGCGTGCCCGATCCATTCCTCTACGAGCGGGTCTACGACTACGTCCTCCACCAGATCCGCACCGAGACTCTCAAACCTGGGGAGCGGGTCCCGTCCGAGAAGGAGCTGGCGGAGCAGTTCGGCGTCAGCCGCATCACCTCCAAGCGGGCGCTTCGCATGCTCGCCGAAGCCGGTGTGGTCGACCGCAGGCGCGGCATGGGGTCGTTCGTGACCGATGACGTCGGCCGCGTCGACGCCGTACGCCACGCTGGTGCTCGACCACGTGAGCGGCCACCGAGCACCGGCTGCCTCGCCCTGGTGCTTCCCGACGCCTCTGAGGCGTACGGTCTGGAACTCCTGTGTGCGATCGAGGAGCGGTGCGCAGAACTCGGCTACCACCTGATCGTCCGGCGGACCCGGGACAGCCAGCAGGTCGAGGAGCAGGCGATCGATGCCCTCGTCGGTGGCGTCGCGGACGGACTGATCGTCTTCCCTGTCCACGGGGAGTTCTACAACGCAAGCCTGGTGCGGCTCGTGCTCGACCGCTCTCCGCTCGTCCTGGTCGACCGGTACCTTCGTGGGATCCCGGCATGCTCGGTCTTCACCGACAACGCAGCCGCGGCTCGTGCCCTCACCTCCCGCGTGCTCGACCAGGGACACGAGCAGGTCGCCTTCCTGTCGCCACCGGTCGAGAACACCTCCAGCATCGAGGAACGGATGCAGGGATACCGTGACGTCCTGCGCGAGCGCGGATACCCACCAGACGCCGAACGCTGTTTCACCGAATTCCACAGCACACTGCCGGGGTCGCGGTCAGCGGACATGGCGAGCGCCGACCGCGAGGCTCTGCGCGCTTTCCTGAAACGCGAACCAGGCATCACCGGCTTCGTGGCCTGCGAGTACAACATCGCCGTCCTGCTGCGACAGGTTCTCGAGCACGCGGGTGAAGGGGATCCCGACCGTCGGATGATCGCCTGCTTCGACTCGCTGGAATCGCCGACTGATTCCGGCACCTTCGTCTACATCAAGCAGGACCAGCAGGAGATGGGCCGCCGCGCCGTCGACCTTCTCCACGCCCAGCTGGGCGGCGACGACGTGCCGCTCAGGTCGGTCGTACCGTTCACCCTTGTCGATCCGACCACGTGAAGGCTGGAAAGAACCCCGCGACAGTAGGCGTTCGTCGGCCTGTCAGGACGTACGGATGGCGTAGATGAGGTGTAGGACGCGATCCCCTTCGATGGTCCGCGGGTTCTCCAGCAATTGTTGGGGCGGCGCCGCGGGTACGCCGTGCCATCCGTTCGTGATGTCGAACAGGTGCCGACCGATCACCGCCGCGCGAACATTGCCCGAGGTCGAACGAATGTACTCGGCGCTGGCGGCGCTCACATGGAAAAGCCGGTCCGGATCTCCCATGGTTGTCGCCACGTCGCCGTTTCCGTACCACTCGAACAGCGGGCCCACATTGTCGTTCTCATCCGCGATGAACCCGTCGACGGAGACTGTCGCCCCCACGATCACCTTGCCCATGATCGGGACCTCCTCAGTCATCCTCATTCGTTTGCCGGACCGCCGATTCCGCGGGTGACGCAGGTGCAGACCACGATCGTGGCGCGGATTCATCGGTGTTCGCGGCAGTTCGCCGGTTCGGTGGCCGCCGACGTTGACCGCCGTCCCTACGCCGAGGCATGATCCCCTGACCGAGATTCATCCAGAGGATCCGAGGGACCTGGCCCAGTGACGGTCCGGCAACCTGCCCTACGGCAAGGTGCCAATGCCAGGAACGATGAGGAGGCGCTCATGAGCGCATGGCTCGATGTGCCCGTACTCCATGGATCGTTCGTACGGCTGGAGCCACTGGCGATGGCCCACGCGTCGGATCTGGCGCGGGCCGCGGAGGAAGATCGCCGCACCTACGGCTTCACCGTGGTTCCCCGCGGTGCCGAGGTGAAGGAGTACCTGGCGACCCAGTTCGCTCGCAGGAGCGAGGGACTGACGCCCTTCGCGCAGGTCCGGCAGCGGGACGGTATGGCCGTGGGGTGCACAGCCCTCTGGAACCCGCGAACGTGGCCGGGCCGGCAGGACCTGCGCGCCATCGAAATCGGCTGGACCTGGCTTGCGGCGTCGGCGCAGGGCACGGGGATCAATGCCGAAGCAAAGTTGCTGCTCTTCACGTATGCGTTCGAGACGCTGGGGGTGGCCCGTGTCGACCTCAAGACGGACGCCCGCAACGAACGTTCGCGGCGGGCGATCGAGGGGCTCGGGGCGCGCTTCGAGGGGGTGTTGCGCAGTTGGTCGGCCTCGTGGGCGCCTGGAGAGGCGGGGGCGTTGCGCGACTCGGCCATGTTCTCTGTCGTGGCGACCGAATGGCCGTCCGTCAAGTCGGCACTCGGCGCGCGGGTCGGGGGCGTGAGCATTCAATAGAGCCTGAGGAGAGCCTTGACGTCTATGCGGAGTACGGCGTCACCTCTCCGCGAGGGACTTCCCGGGTACACGCTGGATCTCCCTGTCTCGACTTGACGCATGCCGATATGGGCATATGATGGCGGCCATGGCACGAGCCGCGACGACCTCGGACGTCTTCAACGCGATCGCCGAGCCGCGGCGCCGGGAGATCCTGGTGCTGCTGCGGGCGGGTGAGCGGCCGGTGACCGAGTTGGCCCGGGAGCTGGGGATGACCCAGCCGCGCGCATCCAAACACCTGCGGGTGCTCCGGGAGGTCGGGCTGGTGCGGGACCGCAAGGCAGGCAAGCAGCGCCTGTACGGCCTTGACGCCCGCGGGCTGCGGCCGGTCCACGAGTGGACCGGTGGGTTCGAGCGCTTCTGGAGCGAGAGCTTCGACCGGCTGGACGCATACGTGCAGGACCTGAAGCAGGCTCTAGAGCAGGCAGGGCAGGAGGAGTAGCTGATGAGCGCGACGGGACGAGGAGGGCCGGCGCAGTTCGCGACGGCTGACCGGGAGATCGTGATCTCCCGGGTCATCGACGCCCCGCGGGAGCTGGTGTTCGAGGCGTTCACCGAGGTGCGGCACCTGTCCCGGTGGTGGGGGCCGGAGGGGTTCACCACGACCACGCGGTCGTTCGAGTTCCGCGTCGGCGGGGAGTGGAACTTCGTGATGCACGGGCCGGACGGGACGGACTACACCGAGTGGATCTCCTGGAACGAGATCGCCCCGCCGGAGCGGATCGCGCTGCTGCACGGTGAGTCCCGCGGCGACCCGAACGCCTTCGAGTCGGTCCTGACGTTCGAGCCCGACGGTGCGGCGACCCGGATCGAGATGCGCACGGTGTTCCCCACCAAGGAACTGCGCGACGAGGTGGTCGAGAAGTACCACGCGATCGAGGGCGGCCAGCAGACCCTGAGCAAGCTGGCGGCCTATGTCACCGAGGTCGCTCGGTTGGGAGCGGAGGACTGATGGCCGGGAAGGTGTTCTTCAGCGTGTCGATGTCGCTGGACGGTTTCATCGCGCCCGAGTCCCTCGGGGACCTGATGGGGCAGCAGTGGGTGGAACTGCAGCGGTGGGTCTTCCCGCTGCGGTTCTTCCGGGAGAACCTGAAGCTCGGCGAGGGTGGCGAGGAAGGGCGCGACAACGAGATCGTGCGGGAGACGCATCTGCGCACCGGCGCGAGCGTCATGGGCAAGCGCATGTTCGACGCCGGCGAGCAGATGTGGCCGGAGGAGGCGCCGTTCCACACCCCGGTGTTCGTCGTGACGCACGAGAAGCGTGACCCCTGGGAGCGGCCGGGCGGGACCACCTTCCACTTCGTCAACGACGGCATCGAGGCCGCGCTCGACCAGGCCCGCGAGGCCGCCGGCGACCGCGACGTCCGCATCGCGGGCGGCGGCGCGACGATCCTGGAGTACGTGAACGCCGGCCTGGTCGACGAGTTCTCGATCGCGCTGTCGCCCGTGCTGTTCGGCTCCGGAATCCGCCTGTTCGAGGGTGTGGACGCGGGCCGCGTGGCCCTGGAGCCGGTCCGCGCGGAGCACTCTCCGAGGGTGACGCACCTGACCTACGCCGTCCGGGAGCGGTAGGCGCACGGCGGACGGCGTACGCGAACGAACACCCACGCGGGCCCCTGTCCTGACAGCTGCCTCGTGGCCCGACCGATACTTGGTGTCAACCCGGCGTCGGCGCCGGGCCGGCGTCGACGCCAGGCGCGGGCGGGCGAGCGAGAGACGGCGGCAGGAGGAACGATGGGAAGTACGCCGAACGGGGCATTCCCGCGCCGCAACCCGGCTTCCCGGACCGTGTTCTCGTCGATCCTTGCGCACGGACCGTCTTCCCGTGGTGACGTCGCGCGGCGTACCGGCCTGTCGGCGGCCTCGGTGACGAAGTCCGTCCGGCCCCTTCTCGCGGCCGGGTTCCTGCTGGAGGGGGACGCCGCCGGAGGCAGCGTCGGGCGCCCAGTCCGTGAGCTCCGGGTCCGGCCGGAAGCCGCGTGGTTCGCCGGAGTCAAGGTGACCGGGAACGAGGTCGTCGGCACGCTCACCAACCTGTCGGGTGTGGCGCTCGCGAGTGGCCGGCTGCCGCTCAGATCCCCTCGCGTGCGGACGGTCGTGTCGAGGATCTCCGCCGCCGTACGGAAGCTGCGCGACCGGGCCGGTGGCGAGCTGGCGGCGGCCTGCGTCGCGGTCTCAGGCGAGGTCGAACGCGACACCGGGCTCGTGCGGTTCTCGCCTTTCCTCGACTGGCGCGACGTACCGCTCGCCGAACTCGTCGAAGCCTCGCTCGGGATCAGCACGGTCGTCGAGAACGACGTACGGGCGCTCACGTTGGCGGAGAGTACGACGGGAGCGGGCGTCGGTGCCTCGGTGCTGGTCGTCGTCACCATCGGGACCGGGATCGGATGCGGGATCGTCGTGGACGGGCGGGTCCTGTCCGGCGCTCACGGAGTCGTGGGCGAGCTCGGCCACATCCCGCTCGGTGACCCAGCCACCCCGTGCTACTGCGGTGGTCACGGATGCGTCGAGGCGGTGGCAGCCGATCCGGCGATCGTCCGGAGGGTCAGCCAGGCGACGGGTGTTCCCCTGTCCACGATCGCCGAGGCCGCCGAACTCGCGAGGTCCGGCGGACCTGCCGCGAAGGTGTTCGCCGACGCGGGTGCCACCCTCGGTCGGGCGCTGGCGACGGTCGCCAACCTGGTCGGCCCGGACCGCATCATCGTCAGCGGCGAAGGGCTTGCGGTGTACGACCTGTTCGCCGAGCACGTTCGGACCGCGTTCGTGGATCAGGCCTACGGCTCCGCGGTTGAGTGCACGATGGTCCTGCAGCCACATTCGTTCGAGGACTGGGCGCTCGGTGCCGCCGCGGTGGCCCGCGATGCGTTCCTGCGGGGCCGGGCCCGAGACGCCGTGGGCGCGTCTCGGCTCAGTCGATGAGCTTGTCGAGGAGTTCGAAGGTCTCGTACGGCTGGTCGTGGTCGCCGAAGTGCCCGTCGTCGCGGACGATCTGGGTGCCGCCGAGTCGTTCGAACATCGCGCGCCCCTGCCGGTCGTCGCAACCGTAGGGGTCGTGACGGGAGTTGATGAAGTACAGGTCGCGGACGTGGGACCTGATCGCGGCCCAGTCGTAGGTGGCCTGCAGCACGGGCTCGTCGCTGGCGTTGGGCGGTGTGGAGTACCCGGCGACGAGAACAGCCTGGGCCACTGTGGCATCGATGTGCTCGAGGATCGCGAGGAGGAGCGCGGCGCCGCCGGAGTGGCCGATGAGCACGGTGTGCTCGTCGAAGGTGTGGTTGGCCAGCACCTTCGGCAGGAACGTGGCGATGGGCTCTACATTGAGGCCGGGATAGTGCGGGCTCTCGACGGCGTACCCGCGGTCGGTCAGCCGCCCGCGTAGCCACGGGAGCCAGCAGACGTCAGGGTCGGCGCCCGTTCCGTGGAAGATGATCGCCTTGCGGCTCACAGGATCGTCCTTTCGTGACGGTCAGGTCCGCCGCACCCCCATAGCCGGCGTACACGGGCGGGTGCTGCCCATTTTTACACCAGCGGCATGATCGGATGTCGTCACGACAGCACTGGAGAGGATTGTTGTGGAGAAGCACCCAGCGCAGTTGTTCGTGGACCCGCACCATGTCGTGGGCAGGGTGGATCCGCGGCTGTTCGGGTCGTTCGTCGAGCACATGGGCCGCTGCGTGTACGACGGGATCTACGAGCCGTCCCACCCGAGCGCAGACAGCCACGGCTTGCGCGGCGACGTACTGGACCTCGTGCGGGAGCTGGACGTTCCGATCGTCCGCTATCCGGGAGGGAACTTCGTGTCGGGCTACCGCTGGGAGGACGGCGTGGGCCCGGCGGACGACCGGCCGTCGCGGCTTGACCTGGCATGGCGGTCGACCGAGACCAACGCGTTCGGCCTGCACGAGTTCGCCGAGTGGTGCCAGGCGGCGGGCACGGAGATGATGCTCGCCGTCAACCTCGGTACCCGGGGGGTCGACGCGGCCCGGACGCTGGTGGAGTACGCCAACCACCCCCGGGGGACGCAGTGGTCGGACCTTCGCGTCGCACACGGCGCGCCGGAACCGTTCCGCGTGCGTACCTGGTGTCTCGGCAACGAGATGGACGGTCCCTGGCAGATCGGGCACAAGACGGCGGAGGAGTACGCCCGACTCGCCGAGGAGACCGCCAAGGCGATGAAGTGGGTCGACGGGTCCATCGAACTGGTCGCGTGCGGGAGTTCCGCGCCGTCGGTGGCGACGTTCCCCGACTGGGACCGGGTCGTCCTGGAACATACTTACGACCATGTGGAGTACATCTCGGTGCACCGCTACCTCTCCCGCGCCCGCGGGCTGGACGACTACCTCGCGTCGGGCATCCACACCGACGAGCAGATCGAGGCGGTCATCGCGACCTGCGACCACGTACGCGCGAAGAAGCGGAGCCGCAAGCGGATCCACCTCGCCTTCGACGAGTGGAACGTGACGCCCACCCGCCACGAAGGTCCCGGCAAGGAGGAGCCGGAGGACTGGCCGTTCGCACCACCGATTGCCGAGGGCACCTACGACGCGGTCGACGCGGTGGCGTTCGGTGGCATGATGCTGAGCCTGCTGCGCCACGCGGACCGGGTCCGGATCGGCTGCCTCGCGCAGCTGGTCAACGTGTTGGGGCCGATCAAGACGCGGACGGGCGGGCCGGCCTGGCGGGAGACGATCTTCTACCCCTACCTCCACGGCTCGCGGTGGGGACGCGGGACCGTCCTGGATGCCGTGGCACAGTCGCCGACGACGCCGGTCGAGAGCCTGGGTGACGTGCCCATGCTCGACGCCGTGGCGGTGCGGGCCGACGACGGAAGCGTGACGGTGTTCGCCATCAACCGCTCCACCGATGCGGAGCTGGACCTGACGCTCGACCTGAGGGCATTCGGGGACGTCTCGGTGATCGACAGCCTGACGATGTACGACGCCGAAGGCGGGGCACGGAACACGCCGGACGAACCCGACCGGGTCCTACCGCGCCCACTGACGACGGCGGTCGACGGCTCCACGGTGACGGCCAGCCTCGCGCCGGTGTCGTGGAACGTCCTGCGCTGCGGCGTGACCCGGGCGGCAGCTGGGGTGTGACGACTGCCGAGGGCCGAGGTGACTCCTCATCGGCGTACGTCCTTCACGTATCTGTGACAGGGCACGGGAATCGGCCCGTGAGCACCCGGCGCGGAGTGGACGAACGGCCCGGTGTCGGTCCAGCCGCGGCGCTCGTAGAAGCGCCGCGCCCTGGCGTTGCCCGGCACGACGGCCAGCCATGCGGTCGTGTGGCCGGCTCCGCCGACCTGACGTTCGGCGTCGTCGAGGAGGAGATCGGCTATGCCGGCGCCTCGATGGGCGGCCGCGACGTATACCTGTTCCACTTCGTCGGCGTGCACCATGACGAATCCTGCGATCTCGCCGCTGGCCAGCGCGACGGTGGTGTCGTCGACGCGTTGGGCGGCACGGGTATGGAACGACTCGGCGGTCCGCGCGGTGACGAGGTCGTCCGGCACGTTACCGAGGTGGCCGTCGTTCCAACCGGTGCGCCAGATCTCCGCGATCGTCGGTGCGTCGCCAGGGCGCGCGCGGCGCAACTCGATCTGCCGGTCGGTCACGGCGTGCATCGTACGACTCAGGCGTCAGGATGCGGCACCGTGCGGTAGAGGTGGATGGAGGCGGCCGCGAGCCAGCCCCAGATCGCGAGGACGGCGATCCACAGGGTGAGAACGCCGAGTTCCAGGCTGGGCATGACCGCCCCGCTGAAGAACCCGACGACCACCACGATGCCGCTGATCCTCGACCACCACGCCCACGTGGTCTCCCGCCGTCGTGCACACCACCTGGCCACCACGAACGTGGCCGCTGCGAGGAGCAGGAAGCCGACCGCGCCGAACGCGAAGTGAAGGATGCCGCCCGGTGACACCTCGCTCGTGGAGGCTCCTTCTGGGAACCCGTCCATCGGGTCCGGCGCGAAGATCGCGCTCGCGACGAGGCACACGCCGAACGCTCCGAGGAGAATGCCCGCCCAGGAGGTCCCGCCCGATCGTCGCATCGCACGGGTGAATCCCAGGGCCGCCGCCATCGTCATGAGTCCGGTCAGGGCGAGGTTGAGCGTCTGGATCCATCCGTACGCCCCGAGCATGAGCAGGCTGAGCGGATGCCGGGTGATGTCGAATCCGTCGCGGGTGAGCGCGAGCACGACCCCGAGCGTGAGGTAGAAGGGACCCGCGACCACGCCCCAACCGAGGAGGGAACGGGTGACGGCGGCTGTGCGGTCGAAACGCTCGTTCAGCTGTGACGTGCTGGTCATGGGCTTGGACCCCTCTGCTCGGACCGGAGCCAGTAGCGGATGTAGTGCACTCAGTAGGGCAATACTGCACTCGTGGGTGTAGTTATACACTGATCAGTACCCGAGTGGAAGCGGAAGTGACGAGATGAGAACAGGGGGCTCCGGGTGGCCACAGGGAGACAGCCCGCGCCAACCGACGATGCGGCACTCGACCCGCGGATCGCACGCTCGCGCGCGGCGATCGTCGCCGCGGCATCCGAGCACTTCCTGACGAACGGATATCTCGGGGCGAACGTGGACGACATCGCCGCGGAGGCTCGGGTCTCCAAGCGAACGGTCTACAACATCTTCGGTGGGAAGGAGCAGCTGTTCCGGGAGATCCTCGCCGAGGCCTTCGCGGTCGCCGAGCGATTCTCGACCGAGGTTGTCTCCACGCTGGCTGACGCCGACAACGCCGACGAGGCTGCGGCCGAGCTGAGGGCCACCGCCGTCAACCTGGTCCGCCCTGTCCTGAGTGGGCGGGTCGTGAGATTGCGGCGGCTGCTCATCGGAGAGGCGGAGCGGTTTCCCGAGCTGGCGAGGGACTACTACGAACGCGCACCTGACCGGGTGATGGACGCGCTTGCCGAAGCGATGGCCCAGCTCGGTAGGCGCGGGTTACTGTCTGTCGACGAACCGCGCCTGGTTTCTGAGCACTTTGCCTTTCTGGTCCTTGGTGCCCCGCTCGACCGGGCACTTTTCACAGCGAGCGACCAGGAGCCACTGACCGACGAGGTCGAACGCCGTGCACTCCAAGGTGTCGATGTGTTCCTGCGGGCGTACGGCCCGGTCCGGAACTCCACCGGACCGGCCAGCTGAGACAAGCTGCCCGAGCCTTCAGGGCGCCACCAGCGCGCGGCCCCGAGCGGTGAGGTAGCCGCCTCGCTGCCGTCAGCTGTCGAGCAGCGATGCAGACTGCCGATCGAGCAGCAGTACGGCGTGTTCCTGGTGTCGAAGAATGGTCGCGGGGCATGCGGGCGAGACCTCGTCGTACACCGTCGCTCGTACGGCGGGCGCCTTGCGGAGCTCAGGCACCACCACCTGGAGGGCGCGCGCCGACAGCAGGGCGGGCACGGTCACGGTGATGGCGCGGGGCGCGGTCTCCTCGACGGAGCCGAAGTGCCCTTCGCCGACCTGCTGGACGCGCGACTCGTGGTCGAGCTCGATGATCCGGACCCAGGTGTCGTCGGCGAAGTCGACCTGGTGGGGCTCGTTGAACGCGATATGGCCGTTCTCGCCGATTCCCATGCACACCAGGTCAAGCGGCTCCGCGCGCAGGAGTTCTTCGTACCGCCTGCACTCCGCCTGCGGATCCGGTGCGTCTCCCTCGATGTAGTGGACCTGCGCCGGCCTCAGCGGATCGGTGATCCTTTCGCGGATCCAGCGGCGGAAGCTCGCGGGGTGTTCGGCGGACAGGTCGAGGTACTCGTCCAGGTGGAACACCGTCACCGCATCCCACGGCACGCCAGCCTGGTCCTGCAGGGCGGCGACGAAGCCGAGCTGGGAGTTGCCGGTCGCGAGCACGACCCGCGCGCTCCCTCGAGCGGCGACGGCGTCCCGCACCACCGTGGCGGTGAACTGGGCGGCGGCACGACCCAGGCTGGCCGAGTCGTCGAAGATCTGGATCCGCAGCTTGTCGACCCGACGTTCCTCAGTTGCTCCGATCACGCTGCCTCCCAGAAGACGATGTTGGCCTCGCTCGAAGCTCGCTGGCTCCGGCCTGGAGCGGAGGCGGCGGCCCCGTGCGCGGGGTGAGACTGATGCTAACGCTGCAGCGACCGCGCACGATGGTGCGGCCGTACGAAGGTGCGTGCCCTCAGGCGTAAAATTTCTGGTAGGACCTCAACCCTGGCGTCCATACCCGCAGGGCCCCCACGCTTCTGACATCGCGGTCGGCGAGGGACGGGCAGGCCGCACGGAAGTGGCGCCCGGGCCGGTCGGTCGATCATGAACGCCGATCGCGGAGGGAGGGCCGTACCATGAGGTTTCTCCGCGGAGTTTCCGCCATACCGGTCTTTCTGCTTGCCACTGTCCTGCTTGTCGTCGCTCTCGTCCTCTGCGTGACGATTCTCCTGCTCCCGTTGGGAGTTCCGCTCGCGCTCCTCGCGATACGCGTCTACGCGGTCGGAGTGAGGTTGCTGCTGCCGCGCCACAAACTGCCGCGCCACAAAGAGGTGAAGCGCGGTGTCCGCACGAAGTGGCGTCGGGGGTCCAAGCACCCGGCGAAGCGGATGAAGAAGGTATCCAGGAACGCCAGAAAACGCGTACGCAAAGTGCGGAAGGCCGTTCACATCTGAGCTGCTGGGCCGCTGCCGCCGCCTATCCCTCGTCGTAGGCACACGCCTGGGTGAGGTTGTCGAGGTGGTCCGGCGGTGAAACCTGCTTGTCACCACTTGTGTGCAGCGCCTGCCGAACTGTCGACCGCATGTGGGCGAAGTCTGGATTCGAAGGCTTGATGACATCGCGGAGGAAGGCGACATTGGTCACGTTCGCCTGCTTCACCTTCAGACCGAGGTCGACGAACGCCGGAAGCGTCGACGCCGGTATGTCACTCTGCACGATGTCTTTCGACGTCTTCGCGACAGCTTCGTAGCGGGTGAGGAGCGTCACTGGGTTGGCCTGGTCGATGATCGCCTTGATCACGCACCGCTGGCGAAGCATCCTGTCCCAGTCACTCGCGCCGTAGCGTCCGCGGGCGAACCAGAGTGCCTTCCATCCATCCATGCGCTGGTTTGGCCCCTCCTCGATGTAGCTGTGCGGCTTCAGGCCGGCGTCGGCCTCACCACCGATCGCGACGCGTTCGTTGACGTTGAGGGTGAGCCCTCCGAGTGCGTCGATGAGCCGCTCGAAACCCTTCAGGTTGACCAGGACGTAGTAGTCGACCGGGATCGCGAGCGCACCCGACACGGCCTGTTTCACCGCGACAGCGCCGGGGTCGGCGGCCTTGACGAGACCGGGATGCGCCTCTGGGACGCTCTCGTAGACTTCCGTGAGCAGCTGCTCCTCCACGTCGCCGGGGGCCTGGAACCCGTTCGGGTACGCCTGTGCGAGGGCACTTCCGGTGGGGAACGGCACCTTCTGCAGGTTGCGGGGAACGCTGAACAGCACGGTGTCACCGGTGTGGGTGTCGATGCTCGCAAGGATGATCGTGTCCGTGCGGGTCCCCGTCCGGTCCGGCCCTGCGTCACCGCCCAGCAGCAGGACGTTGATGCGATCGCGCCCACCCCACGGGTCTTGTACGACGCCAGCGGGGCTCGCCGAGGCTGGCTGGGTCGGCGCTGCCTGGGTCGGCGCTGGCTGGGTCGGGATTGCCTGGGTTGGGGCTGGCTGGCTCGGCAGTGCCTTCGTCGGTGCGGGACTCGTCGATGCCGGGCCTTGCGCTGCGGGACTCGTCGGTGCGGGGCCCGTCGGTGCGGGGCCCGTCGGTGCGGGGCCCGTCGGAGCAGGCCGCGACGCATGCGTGGCCGTACTGGTCGGTGCGAGACCGCTCGCTGCTTCCTGTACGGAGAAAACCTGTTCGATCACGCTCTTCTGAATCAGCGCGTAGCGTCCTGCGACGACGAAAGGTGCCAGGACCGCAAGTGCCAGCGTGCCGGCAACCAGGTTCCCGATGATCGTGGACGAGCGACGCCGGGTTCTGGCCGTGGGGCTCAGCGAGCGATAGGTCACGATCACCAGCAGGCACCATGCCGCGCCCAGCGTGGGCACAACGAGCCCGATGAGCAGCAGCGCTCGTGGTTCGACCGACCAGTGCAGCAACGTCCGCTGTCCGCTGAGGGCAAGAGTGCCTGCGGCCAGGGACAGAACGCCGAAGATACCGACGACTGTCAACCCGAGCTTGCGTCGTCCGGCGACGATCAACCCGGTGCCGGGAATGATCGTGCCGAGGACTGTCACCGCGACGGCGAGTGGCACGGACATCGGACGGCGCCGGGGTGTGGAGCTGGTTTGGTTCCCAGACATCCTTTGGTTGCCAGACATACCTGGAGTCTTCCTACGGGCGGTGTTCTCCTGAACCTCCTGTCTTGAACCCCTTGCCAGGTTCGGCAGATACCAGAATTGCGTCATCACCCACCTCGGGTGCGCGGGCCGCAGGTCGCCGGTGTGACGCGGCAGGGGCTCAGCGGGCCTCGGCGACAGGCAGTTCGGCACTGATCGCCCGCAAGGCGGCGATCACCGCGGCGATGCGTGGTGAGAGGTGCTCTCCGTCCCGGACGATCACGACGTTGTGTCGAACGGTGTCGACCCCCTCGATCGGAATTCGGGCAAGGCGGGCGTCGGCGCCGGCAGGTGTGAGCTCCGGGGCGATCGTGACGCCCCATCCGATGCCCACCAGGCCGATCGCGGCGCCGATGTCGTCCACGGTGGCGGTCACCCGTGGCTCGAAGCCGGCCGCCGTGCACAAGCTCGTCGTGAGCCGGCCGAGCGCGCCGTCGAGGCACACGATCCACGACTCGTCCCGCAGCTGCGCCATCGCACACTTTCGTGCGTGTGCAAGCGGATGGTCGAACGGAACGCAGAGCCGCAGCGGGTCATGTCCGAGCACCCACTCGCGCAGGCCGGAGGTGGTGCGATGGTGTGCGGAGCCGTACCGCGACACGATCACCATGTCCAGCTGGTCGCGGACCACCGCCTCCGGCCCGGCGTCGTCGGTGGTGGCGGCCAGCCTGATCTCCATGTCGGGGAACCGGCGACGGACCTCGGTCAGGGCACGACTCATGATGCGCGGGCCCTCGCGGAATGGAACGCCGACCCGGAGCAACCCGGTGACGCTCGCGGCGTCGTGGGACAACGTCGCCTCGGCGGCCCGCAGCTCGGTGAGGATGCGTTCGGCATGCTCGACGAGGGCGCGCCCTGCGGAGGTCAGGGTGATCCGATTGCCCGCCCGCTGAACCAGCGGTGTGCCGGCCTCCTTCTCCAGGGCGGCCAGCTGCTGGGAGACGGCCGAGCGCGTGTAGCGCAGGGCGCGGCCCGCGGCCGCGATGGAACCCTCCGACGCGACTGCCCGCAGCATGATCAACTTGCGAACGTCGAGCATGTGTCCAGCTTCGCTAACGGTCAGAGTCGTCAAACGTAACGTCAGCTTACTTGCCTCGGCCGCCGGGCGTGACCTGTACTTGTCCGCGACGTGTGAGGAGTCGGTATGTGTGCAGCGCGGCTCACCGAGTGGTGTCGTATACCGACCTCCGGTGCACGGGCTGTCGAACCCTTCGAGCTTGACGGGATGTCGCTGTTGGCCGTGCCGCAGCTCGCCTACGACCTGCCGGGACGACCAGCCGACATGAACGGCGGCGACAGCGACACCGACCTGTTGCTCCTGCGCAAGACCGTCGGAGGCTACGAGCCGTTCCAGACCCTTCCGGTCCCCGGCGGCGAGGACGCGGAGTTCTTCCGCATCGGCGACCGTGCGTTCCTCGCCACGGCGAGCATCCGCCGCGGCCGGGGCCCCTATGAGTACGCCACGGAGTCGACCATCTACACCTGGTCCGGCTCGCGCTTCGAGCCGTTTCAGACCGTCGCGGGCTTCGCGGCCAAGCAGTGGCGCCACTTCACCGTCGCGGGACAGCATTTCCTCGCGCTGGCCCAGGGTGTCGCGCTGCCGGACACCGCGCCAGTGAACCGGCCGTCACTGATCTTCCGCTGGGATGGCGAGGCGTTCCGGTTGTCGCAGGAGATCTCCTCGCAGTGGGCGTACAACTGGCATGCGTTCAGCGTGGGTGGTCAGGACTTCCTGGCCCACGCCGACCACGTGGAGCCGTCCCGCCTTTATCGCTGGGACGGCGGTCGTTTCGTCGTCCACCAGGAGGTTGCCGAACGACACGGCCGCGCCTTCGCCACCTTTCACGCCGACGGTCACGACTACCTGCTCGTCGCCTGCCTGCTCAGCCGGTCGCGCCTGCTGCGCTGGGACGGTGACCGGTTCGTCGATCACCAGGTCCTGGACGGGTTGGGCGGCCGCGAGCTCGCCGTACTGCCGGGAAAGCACGGGCCGTACGTCGTTCGGGTCAACTTCATCCTCGGCACCCGGGAGGCGCCGGACACGGCGCTGAGCTCGACGCTCTACCAGTGGCACGACGGAAAGCTCGCCGTCGTGGGGGAGTTTCCGACCTTCGGTGGCACCGACGTCGCGGTGTGCGCCGACGGGCAAGGGCCGCTGGTCGCGGTCTCGAACGCTCTGAGCGCCGACGTCCGGTTCGCGACGCACACCGTGGTCTACCGCTTCACCGAACAAGCGCCGCGCCACCGCGACAGAGGGAGGAGCGCAAGGTGACCGCCGCCTGCGAGAGTCCCGAGCTGCTTCGGCTGTTCACCGCCTACACGGCCCATCCCGAGGGCATCGGCAGGCAGCTGGCGCGAGCCATCGCCACCCGCAGCACCAACGACCCGCTGATCGTCGCGACCGGCGCCGACCTCGCGATCTACCCCGGCGGTGGAAAGCCGCCGCGGGTCGAGAGCTTCCGCCTGTCATCCCGCGGGTTCAAGGAGCTGACCGGTGTAGCCCACCTCGGCCCAGCAATCGCGAGCCTGGTCCACCTGCGCACCGTACTCGGTGACAGCTCCTGGCGATCCGGCGCCGAGCGGCTCCTGGCCGAGGTCACCTCGACCCGGTTGGCGAACAGCGTCGAGCTGTGGCGGGACGGCATCGCCGTCGAGGCGTTCCAGGGACGGGAACAACAGATCGCCGATCTGGTCGACTACTCCTGCGCGATCACCGCGCGCTACCTTGGCGCGGCGCTGGCCGACGAGGACTACCTCACGCCGGAGACGCTGCGGTCGGACTTCCTCGCAGGGGGAGGCGAGGTCGAGCTCCCCGTACCCATGAACCACATGATGGTCGCGACGTTCTTCCTCGCGGGCCTGGACGTGAGCTTCCGCATCACCCGTTGGCTGCGTTCGTACGACATCGACTGGGAGCGGGCGATGGTCGTCATCGCCGGCCAGCAGGGTCGCCCGACGGCCGGTGTCACCTGGACCACGAACAGCGTCGCCACGATGATCCTGGGCGCATCGAGCCGACGCCTGCCGTTGGAGCGGATGTACCTGGCTCCGCCTGCGGAGACCTTCGCCACACCGACCGGTGGCGACCTGTCCGAGGTGGCCGCGTTCGAGCAGCGGTTCCGCGACCTCTGGTGTGCCACCAGGGCAACCGTCGAGCTCGGAGCCGTGATGTTCGACGGCTACCCGCGGTACGCCCCGGCGGGCGTGCGATTCCCGGATGTCAGCGACCCGGCGGTCACCGAGGTCAGCGAGATGCCGTTCATCGGCTCGGCGGACGACATGCACGCCATGGTCACCAGGCTCCGGGTGCTGCTGGAGGACCCGCGGCAGCTGCTGTCCGGTGCCGTTGTCGACTTCGCCGTCGAGTCGCTCGCGGCGGCCAACTACGACCCGACCCGGGTGGTTGTTCCCGGGCTGACCGGGGTGCTGTACCCGACCGACCTGTGAGGGACCCGACGGATCTGTGAGAGGTGGTGTGATGCGTACACACGACGACCCGGCCGGCGACGACTTCCTGAGCCGCCTTCGCACCGGTGAGCTCACGCTGATGATGGGCATCCGCTGCGGCCGTACCACCGACGTCGTACACATGGCCCGCTCGACGGGGCACCACGCGATCCTGGTCGACCTGGAGCACTCCACCATGTCGACCGACGTGGCTGCCACATTGTGCGGCGCGGCCGACAGCCTGAGCATGACGCCGTTCGTCCGCATCCCCGAACGCGAGTACGGCATGATCGGCCGGCTGCTCGACGGCGGAGCGCACGGAATCGTCGCCCCGCGGATCGAGACCGTGGACCAGGCCCGGCTGGTCGCCAGGGCGTGCCGGTTCGCCCCGCGCGGCCAGCGCTCCCAGACCGCCATGGTTCCGCAGCTCGGCATGCGGCCCCTGCCAGCCGGAACGCTCAATCCGGCGCTCGACAACGCGGTTGTCGTGCAGATCCTGCTCGAGACGCCGGCCGGTATCGCGAACGCGGACGCCATCGCGGCGCTGGACGGCGTTGACATGCTCGCGATCGGCGCCAACGACCTCACCGCCGAACTCGGGGTGCCCGGACAGTACGACGATCCGCGGGTGCGTGAGGCCGTCGCCACGGCGGCGCGGGCATGCAGGCACCACGGAAAGCTGCTGACCGTCGGTGGCGTCGGCGACCAGGCGAGCTTCGAGGCGCTCATAGCCCTCGGCGTCTGCCCCCTTGTGTTGACCGGCATGGACGCCGCCCTGCTCTATCAGGCCGCCGGTGCCAGCGCACAGCGAGCGATCGCCGCCCACCAAACGACATCACCGGGTCACGCTGACAGCGAGGACACATCATGACTCCCGACTTCGCGCGTACCCTGCCGATGCGGCGGGCCGAGACGAACACCAGGCCGCGGTTCGTGCCGCCACCCCGGAGCTGTGACACGCATTTCCACGTGTTCGACCCGGGATATCCCTGTGTGCCGGAGCCGCTCTACACCTTCCCGGACGCAAGCCTGGAGAAGTACCTCCGGCTCACAGAATGGCTCGGTATCGAACGCATGGTTCTCGTGCAGCCGACCTACTACGGCACGGACAACACGTTGTTGCTCGACGTCCTGCGGAATCTCGGGCGGTGCTGCCGGGGCGTGGTGCGCATCGACGACGACATCGCCGACAGTGAGCTCGATGGCTATCACGAGGCCGGGGTGCGGGCGATCCGCCTCGACCTGTTCGCCCGCGCCTCCTGGCCGCTGGATGATCTCGTCGCCTACATCCAGAAGATGGCGGCCAGGGCACGCTCTCGAGGATGGCATCTGCAGTTCTACACGCCCGGCACGATCGTGCGGAACCTGCTGGATTTCTTTGCCGATTTCGAGCACCCCTTCGTCATCGACCACATGGGCTACATGAAGGAGTCCGACGGGCTGACACCTGCCGATTTCGAGCGGCTGCTGAAGATTCTGGACGGCGGAGCATGCCACATCAAACTGTCGGGACCGTACCGGGTGGTGGCGGGCAAGCCGTTGTCTGCCGCCGAACCGATCGGACGCGCGCTGGTCGAGGCCCGGCCCGACCGGCTCCTCTGGGGCTCGGACTGGCCACACCTGCCCAACGGCCAACGTGACACCGGGGAGTTGCTGAACCTCCTCGCCGACTGGGCGCCCGACGAGGGGGACCTTCAC
This sequence comes from Actinopolymorpha sp. B11F2, assembly GCF_040195635.1. NCBI lineage: Bacteria > Bacillati > Actinomycetota > Actinomycetes > Propionibacteriales > Actinopolymorphaceae > Actinopolymorpha > Actinopolymorpha sp. B11F2. The sequence continues at coordinate 83,389 of NZ_JBEFTX010000017.1, forward strand.
CAGATCCTCGTCCGTACACCCGAAAAGCTCTTCTACGCCTCCTGACCCGCGAATCCGCGGGGGCGTCTCCATCGATATTCACCATTACGAAAGGAATCAAAGGTTGCCTTCTTCTGGCCCATTCGACGAGCCAACTCGACTCTTGTACGAAAGGAATCATCATGGTGCAACCCTCGACAGCGTCGCGTCCCGGCGACGCGCCGGGCGGCGCAGGCGCGAATAGCGACTGGCGGCTCCGCGCTCCCTTCGCCATTCTGCTCGTCGCCCTCCTGTGGGCAGCGCAACTGGTCAACGCGGCGTCGGTGATCACGGCGACCGCCCAGGCACAGATCGCGCAGTACTTCCACACCACCCAGATCGCGTGGTACAGCCTCATCTACGTCCTGTGCGGGACGTTGCTGTTGCCGTTCGTCGTCAAGCTCGGCGACATGTTCGGCAAGAAGCGTGTCATGATCGTCGTGATCGTCATCGGTCTGATCGGCGACGTGATCAGCGCACTCGCCCCCACCTACGCGGTGTTGCTGATCGGGCGGGCGATCTCCGCGTGCTACGTTCCCGTGGCACCGTTGGTCTTCGCCACCGCTCGGGACATCTTCCCCGCGCGCCGGGTCGGCACGGCCACCGGCATCATCGGCGCCACGCTGGGTGCGATCATCGCCGTCGGCCCGCTGATCGCGGGCTTTCTGTTGGACAACGTCGGTTTCCGTGGCGCGATCTGGTTCGTTTCGGCCTGTACCGCGGTGGCGCTCCTGTTGGTCATCGTGCTCGTCCCCGAAACTCCGCGGCGCGCCGCCGGGGGCTTCGACTGGCTCGGCGGGGTCCTGCTGGGCGCGAGCATCATCGCCTTGATGTACGGCGTCAGCCAGGGATCGGTCTGGGGATGGCAGGACGCACGCGTGCTGGCGCTGGCCGGAGGTGCGGTCGTCATCCTGCTCGGCTTCGTCCTCGTCGAGCGAAGAGTCGCGCATCCGTTGCTCGACCTGCCGATGCTGTCACGGCGTGAGGTCGCCACGGTGTTGTCCGCCGGCTCCATCGTCCAGGGCACGGCGTTCGTCGCGGCCGCGATCATGACCGTGGTCATTCCGCTCTACCCGCGGATTCCCGGTGTCTCCGACGGGTTGGGTTGGTCGGCCATGCAGGGTGCGCTCGTCGGCCTGCCGGCAGGTGTCGTGTTGTTCGTCGTCGGCATGGCGGCAGGCGCTTCGTCCCGCCGCTTCGACCCGCGGGTTCCCTGGCTGCTCGGCGTCGTGATCACCATGGCGGGACTTGTTGTGGCGGGCTTCTACCACCACAACGCCGTTCAGATCATCGCCACCGGCATGCTCACCGCGCTGGGTGCCGGCATGGTGTACGCCTGCAACCCGATCCTCATCCTGTCCGCGGTGACGCCCCGCGAACAGGCCCTGGCCAGCGGCATGTCGCTGATGTTGCTCGGTGTGGTGATCACCTTCGTCACCCAGGTGCTGTTCACGGTGCTGGGCAGTCACTCCACCGTCGTGAAGGGCACCGCGCTCTACCTCGATGCCGGCTACCGCAACGGCTACTTCGTCCTCGCCGGATGCGTGCTGATCGGCCTGGTCGTCTCGCTTCTGATCCCGAAGTTGCGCCGAACAGCCGACATCGAAGCCGGAACCGCCGCGGCCGGGTAGTCCCTGCCAGGTTGTGGAGGATCTTGGTGCCTCCTGGTACCGAAATGCTCCACAACCTCCCGGCCTGTCCGGTGGATCATCTGCAGCAGGCAGGGACCGTTGGCCATGAGGCGATCATCACCGACAGCGGGCGCGGAGTTGCCGTTATCATCAGCATGGATGACTATGAGCGCCTGCATGAGCACGCCGACATCGTCGACAGTCTTCGGTTTCGTGAGCTCCGAGACAGCGAAGACGAAGTGATGTCGCTCGAGGACGTGATGGACGCTCTCGGTGTCTCGTTGATGATCTGGCGGCTCAGGTCGCGTGAGGGTTCAGTTTCATCCTGACGTCTCCAAGCAACTTCAGCGCCTACCGCGTCCGACCTTCGCGCGGGTGCTCAACACCATCATCACGCTCGGCAGGGAGCCTCGGCCGAGCGGAGTCAAGAAACTCCTCGGCAGCACGAGCGGGTGGCGCATCCGGATCGGGGAGTATCGCATCCTCTACGAGATCGACGACTCCGCCGGAACCGTCACGGTGTACTCCGTCGCACACAGGCGGGAGTCCTACCGGTAAGCGCCGATCTGACAACAACCGTCGCCAGATCACCGGGTTGAGTGCTGATCGTCCAGGCCCATCACGTTGGCGGTGGCACCACTGTGCCGCGTACGTCACCGAATCCGAGACGCTCGCCGCCGGCCGCCGGTGCGGTCGCCGAGATCACCACCTCGTCGCCGTCCTCCAGGAACGTGCTGGACCGGCCGCCGACGTGAAGCGGTTCCCGACCACACCAGCTCAGCTCGATGAACGAGCCTCGTTGGTCTGACTCCGGACCGGAGATCGTGCCCGAGCCGTACAGGTCGCCGGTGCTGGTGGACGCGCCGTTGACGCTCATGTGGGCAAGCATCTGTGCCGGCGACCAGTACATCTCGCGGTACGGCGGGCAGGAGACCAGCTGGCCGTTCCACCGCACCTCGACGTCGATGTCCAGTCCCCACGGGTGTTCCTCACGGAGGTAGGGCAGCGGAACCGGCTCCTGCGGTGGTCGCGACACCCGGGCCGCGTCCAGCGCGAGCATGGGCACCACCCACGGCGAGATCGAGGTGGCGAAGCTCTTGCCCAGGAACGGACCCAGCGGCACGTACTCCCAGGCCTGGATGTCGCGGGCCGACCAGTCGTTGACCAGGACAGCGCCGAAGACCCGCTCGGCGAACTCGCCGACCGGCACGGGCCTGCCGAGCGGCGACGGCGTGCCGACGACGAAGCCCAGCTCGGCCTCGATGTCCAGACGCCGGCAGGGGCCGAAGACCGGAGAGTCGCTGTCCGGCGTCTTGTACTGCCCGCAGGGCCGGACGATGTCGGTGCCCGACACCACGACGGTCCCGGCGCGGCCGTGGTAGCCGACCGGCAGGTGCTTCCAGTTCGGCAGCAGCGGCGGCGAGTCAGGGCGGAACATCCGGCCGATGTTGGCGGCGTGGTGCTCGGAGGCGTAGAAGTCGACGTAGTCGGCGACCTCGATCGGCAGGTGCATCCGGACGTCGGAGACGGAGTGGACGGCGGAATCAGCTACCTCGCCCGTCGCCAGGTCGGTGACCCGCCGGCGAACCTCCACCCAGCGGTCGACTCCCCGCGCCATGAAGGCGTTCAAGGACGGTCGGGCGAACACGTCGTCGTCCAGCGCCACCGCGAGGTCGAGCACGTGGTCTGCGACCCGCATGCCCACGCGCGGGGCTTCCCCGGGCATGGAGAACACGCCATAGGGCAGGTTGGCCAGCCCGAAGAGCGAACCATCCGGGATCGGGATCTTGCTCATCTGGGGACTCCGTCACCGACGCGAAGCAGTCCGAGGTCCACGACGGCGTCGCGAAGCGGCATCCGGCCGGGCGGGAAGACGGCAGCGTCGTCACACAGGCGGACGAACAACGCTGGAATCATGGAGTCAGCGGACCCCGGCCGGCCCAGGTCCAGGCGTAGCGGCCGTCGTCGCTGGCGATGCCGGCCTCGCCTAGCTCCAACGGCCGGAACGTGTCGACCATGACGGCCAGCTCGTCGACCTCCTGGACACCGAGCGACGCGTCGATCGCCGCAGGCTGCGGGCCGTGCGCGTATCCGCCCGGGTGCAGCGAGATCGAGCCGAGCCCGATGCCCGACCCCTTGCGGGCGCCGTAGTCCCCGCCGACGTAGAACATCACCTCGTCGCTGTCGACGTTCGAGTGGTAGTAGGGCACCGGGATCGCCAGCGGGTGGTAGTCGACTTTGCGCGGGCAGAACGTGCAGACCACGAAATTCGTCCCCGCCCACACCTGGTGAACCGGTGGCGGCTGGTGCACCCGCCCGGTGATCGGCTCGAAGTCCGCGACGTTGAACGTGTACGGATACAGGCAACCGTCCCACCCGACCACATCGAACGGGTGGGTCGCATACACCATCCTCGTGCCGAGGATGCCGGACGGCCCCGCGCCCCGATGCTTGACCAGTACCTCCACGTCGGTGCCCTCACACACCAACGGCTCGGCAGGGCCTCGCAGGTCGCGCTCGCAGAACGGAGCATGCTCGAGGAACTGCCCGAACCGCGACAGATACCTCGCCGGCGGCCCGATGTGGGAGTTCGCCTCGATGCAGTACGCCTGAAGCGGCGCGTGGCCTTCCAGGACCCAGCGATGCGTGGTGGCCCGCGGGATGATCACATAGTCACCCGGCCCCACGTCCAGCATGCCGAACACCGTCTCGACCTTCGCCGTACCCGCCTCGACGTAGACACACTCGTCACCGACGGCATTGCGGTAACACGGCGAGGGTTGCCCAGCCCACACGTAGCTGATGCGTACATCCGCGTTCCCCAGCACCAGCCGCCGGCCGGTCACTGGATCCAACGGCTTCCACTCGGCGTTCTCGAACAGCCCATGCAGCTTCAGATGCCGCGGCACCAACGGGTGGTTCGGCCGGGTCGCGAGATCCCCCACCTCCCACGGTTGCGAGTCGACGATCGCCGACGGTACGCCCACGTGGTAGAGCAACGACGAATCCGAGGAGAACCCCTCCTCACCCATCAACTCCTCGCGAAGCAGTGACCCGTCCGGCTGACGAGCCTGCGTGTGCCGCTTGGCCGGCACGTCGCCAACCCGGCTGTAGTACGGCATCAGAGGTTCCCTCGCTTCGCCTGCTCGCGTTCGATCGCCTCGAAGAGGGCCTGGAAGTTCCCCTTGCCGAATCCGAGCGAGCCGTGTCGCTCGATGAACTCGAAGAAGACCGTGGGCCGGTCGCCGAGCGGCTTGGTGAAGATCTGGAGCAGATACCCGTCCTCGTCCCGGTCGACCAGGATGTGCCGGGACCGCAGCTCCTCGATCGGCACGCGGACCTCACCGATCCGGGCGCGCAGCTGCGGGTCGGTGTAGTAGGAGTCCGGAGTCTCCAGGAACTCCACACCCCGCGCGCGTAGCGTGTCGACGGTAATGAGGATGTCGTTGGTGGCAAGGGCGAGGTGCTGCACGCCCGGGCCGCCGTAGAACTGCAGGTACTCATCGATCTGGGAGCGCCCCTTACCGACGGCAGGTTCATTGAGCGGAAACTTCACCCGACGGTTGCCGCTGGCCACCACCTTGCTCATCAGCGCGGAGTACTCGGTGGCGATGTCGTCGCCGATGAACTCCGCCATGTTGGTGAAGCCCATGACCCGGTTGTAGAACCGCACCCACTCGTCCATGGCGCCGAGTTCGACGTTGCCGACCACGTGGTCGAGCGCCTGGAACAGCCGCTTCCGACCGCCGGCGGGCCGGGCCAGGGTGGAAGTCCTGGCGACATAACCGGGCAGGTAGGACCCGGTGTAGTGGGAGCGGTCGACCAACGTGTGCCTCGTCTGGCCGTAGGCGGCGATGACCGCCAGTCGTACGCGGCCGTGCTCGTCACTCACGTCGTGGGGCTCGGCGAGCACCGCGGCACCCTGACTCCGGGCGTGGGTGATGCACGCGTCGACGTCGGGCACCTCGAGGGCGATGTCCACGACGCCGTCACCGTGCTGGCGATGGTGGTCGGCCAACGGGCTCGCCGGATCGACGGCGCCGTTGACCACGAACCGGACGGCACCACTGCGCAGCACGTACGACCGGTGCTCGCGGTTGCCGGTCTCCGGACCGGAGTAGGCGACGAGCTCCATGCCGTAGACGGCCTGGAATAACAAGGCGGCCTGGGTGGCGTTGCCCACGATCCACGTCACCGCATCCCAGCCGGTGACGGGGAACGGGTCGCCATCGGCGTCATAGTCGACGAGGCCGACGAGCTCCCGAAGCTGGTCGAGATCGAGTTCGGCGAGTCGCTCGCCGCTGGTCAACGTCTGGTCAATGGTCATTGCGCGGCCCTCCGGGACGGCGATGTGCTGGCGCAATGAATAGTCAGTCGGCATGGGCCAGGCAAGATGGCGCGTTTGCGCTGGCTGGTTTGCCCTCTTTCCGACCTGGCCAGCCGAGTTGGCTGTACATATTGCCCAGCTGTCGGATCGTCGCCACAGCCGTCACCGACGAGGGCTGTCCTGATCGTCGGCTTCGAAGGAGACCACGGTCGCCAGCAGTGCGCGAAGACACGTCGTCAGATGAGCCTGTAGTGTCGCGGCGCTCATCTCGGCCAGGGCGCCAGCGCGCGCGATGTAGCGGCTGAACGTCACGCCGATCAGCAACGACGCCATGAACGGCGCCACGGCATCGGTCGCCTCCTCGCCCAGGATCTCGCGGTAGACCTCGGACGTGCTGCGCTGCATGGCCTCGAGCAGACGTCCGGATGCGTTGTCGTCGACGACGGCGCTGCGGAGCAGGGCCAGGAGCGGGTCGGTCCCGGCGGACGTTTCCATCCGTCGTACGTATCCGGCCGCGAGCCGCTCGGGAAGCGTTTCCAGCGGGCCCGCCGCGTCATCGGCGAGGTCACGGGTGCCAGGGACCGCGGCGAGGAACAGTTGCTCCTTGGTCCCGAAGTGGCGGACGACGAGACCGTGAGTCACTCCGGCGCGTCGCGCGATTTCGCGCAGGGTCGCCTGCTGATACCCACGCTCGGCGAAGACCTTTGCCGCGGCGGCCAGGATCGCCTCACGATTGAACTCGGGGTCGCGCCTGTGGCGGCGCTGCGCGGCCGCGCCTTGCTGGCTCATGTCAGTGAAGGTACCGGCGTACGCGAGCAGACTCGGGCACGCTGCCTTCTCCGGATTAATGACCATCTGGACATTACGGCGACATGCGCCCTACACTCTGCTGACCGCATGGTCATTACGGCCCGCCCGGGTCCCGAGAACCTGAGCTGAGCCCACGACCCGGAGCGCGGCGAGGAGGTGAGTCATGGCTCGTCATCTCACTGCTGAGAACAGCGCGATGGTGCTGATCGACTACGCGATCGGCTTCGGGACCATGTTCCGGTCGCAGGCGACCGCCGACAACGTCAACAACGCGACGGCTCTGGCGAAGATCGCACGCATCTACGGCCTGCCGCTCATCGTCACCAACGGACCCGATGACGCACCGGCGGGCCCGCTGTATCCGGAGCTCACGGCGGCGCTAGGCGTCCACACCTTCATCGAACGGTACGGGGAGTTCGATGCCTTCGACCGGGAGGAGTTCGCCACCGCTGTGCAGGCGACCGGGCGGCGGCGACTGGTGATGGCCGGCCTGATGACCGAAGGCTGCCTGTTGGCGACCGTGTTGACCGCCCTGGATCTCGGCTTCGAGGTCTTCTTCGTCGAGGACGCATCGGCGGGCGAGACGCGGGGGACTCACGAGACGGCGGTGCAGCGCATGATCCAGGCCGGTGCCCGCCCGGTCACCTGGTTGAGCCTGGCATCGGAGTACCAACGCAGCTGGTCCAACGAAAAGACCTCCGCGGCGTTCGGCGAGCTGCTGAGCCAGCACAATCCGGCGTTCGCACTGCACTACGCCCACGAGAACCATCTGCGGCCGCCCTCGCCGACGGCCCTCTGACCCAGCAGTGCCGACCGGGCGCCCGGCTCCACCACCGCGGGGAGGATCGATGGAGATCGAACGCCGCACCGCCGCAAACACTGCGATCGTGCTCATCGACTACGTGACTGGTTTCGCGAACATGATCGGGTCACAAACGATCGACCAGAATGTCGCCGGCGCCCGTGCGCTTGCGCAGACGGCGATGGCGTTCGGCGTTCCTCTTGTCGTCACCATGGGACCCCGACGGGATCCGCGCGGTGTCCTCTACCCGGAGGTGGCAGAGGTCATCGGCGAGCATCCGGTCGTCTACCGCCAGGGATCCTTCGACGCATTCGCCCATCCCGGCTTCGAGGAGGCGGTCAGTGCGACCGGCGTCAGGCACCTCGTCATCGCAGGGCTGATGACCGATGGATGCGTGCTGCAGACCGGCCTCACCGCGCTCCGCCGTGACTACGGCGTTTCGCTTGTCGTCGATGCCACCGCGAGTGGAACCGAGGTCGCCCAGCAGGCAGCCATCAGCAGGCTCACCGCACTCGGGGTGACCCTCACGACGTGGCTGTCCTTTGCCGCCGAGCTGCAGGTCAGCTATGACCACACCGAGACGCTTGCGGAGTTCCGCAAGATCCAGGCGAACTCGCCGAGCTATGCAAAGCTTCAGGTCACGCTGGCCGGGACGCTCAGCCGCGCCAGTGGGTGCAAGCCCTGAGATGATGCTGCGATGGCCGATACGACCATCGACGACTTCACGCCATCGCTGTTGGATACCGCTGCGACCCTGTTTGTGGTTGTCTTCAATGCGCCGCCGTGGTCCGAGCGCTGGACTGAGGCCTTGGCGCGTAACCGCCTGAACGATGTGCTGGCCACTCCAGGATTCGCGGGAGTCGCACTCCATCAAGGCAATGACCTCTGCGGGTTCGCGTTGGGACACATCGAGCAGTGGTCCACCGGGAGGCACTTCCACCTCCAGGAGATGTGCGTTCGCACCGATCGCCAGCGATCCGGCATCGGGACCGCGCTCATCAATGCGCTGGAAGTGCGTCTATCCGGTGTAGAGCAGCTGTATCTCCTCACCGCACGCGAGGGCCCTGCGCACTGGTTCTATGAGCACTGTGGCTTCCGGCCCGCTCGCCGCCAGGGTGTGATGCTCAAACGGTTGCTGGGCACCACCCAGGAGTGAGGGTGGACGTTCCTCGCTGGGAGGCGTCGAGGAACTGAGGCGTGATGCCCCTGGCGGCCAAGGCCGCGGCACACGGATGGCGCCCTTGGTCCGCGGCGGGAGGGGTCCCGGGCCGGCTGCTGTGCACTAGGTCATCGTTCCGCGTGGGCGGGCGGCAGCCAACTGGCGGCGATGGAGCACAGATGGGGGACGGCCTGATGCGAAATCCGTTACGAAAGCCGGCCGTGGTCCTTGCGTCGGCCGTGCTGGTGGCGACGGCGGCCTGCAGTGGTGAGGCGATTCGAGACGACCGCGGCGACGCCGACGGCACTCCAGGGGCACGAAGTACGCGTGGCATGGGCTTCAGCGGTGATCCGAAAGTCCAGCCGGCGTTGGCGTTCGAGCGCAAGCCGGCGCACGTCATCCCGATCGGCCCGATGGAGCATCCGCCGGTCACCCTGTACGGGCGGGCCGTCTGGATCGCCGACGAGGCCGGTGTGACGGCCGTGGACGTGACCACCGGCAGGACCATCACCCGCGTCAGGCCCAGGCACAAGCCGTTGTACAAGACACATCAGCCCCGACACCTGACCAGTGATGAGGGTGAGAACCTGCAGTACCGCGTTCTGCCCCCGCAGGTGGCGCAGATCAACGGCGCACCGGCTGTGCTCGCCATCGTCCCCGTCGAGCTCGGGAGCCGGGACGGAGGCGCGCCGCAGAACGGGTTCGAGGTGATCGCGGTGCGGGCTGCCGACGCCAAGGTGATCTGGCGGCTGCCCGTCGACATCGACGGCGAGCCGGACGGCCGGCTGGGTGCGTCTGTGTGGCGACCTCCGTATCACGGTATGGCGGCCGTTCAGTGGACCGTGGACGGCGGACTGCGGGGCACCTTCGCGATCGCGCTGGAGAAGCCGCGCCTGCTGTGGCAGCGTACGGACTTCGAGCTGATCGACGGCTACCAGCAGGCCCTGGTCGGCTTCCGCGACAACGGCGACGACACGTACACGATCGCAGGGGCAAGCCTCGCCGACGGCCGCGACATGTGGAACCTGTCGGAGCTGTCCGGCGAGATCTCAGCCGGTGGCCGGTACGACGAGAGCTATGGCGGCGGGCCATGGAGTCTCGTCGACGACGCTCTTGGCGCCAGGCTGGTGGAGATCGCGACCGGTGACACCGCCCTGTCCGAGGCGACCGGCTTGAACGCCGACATGACGTGCGGCATGCGTGAAGGCGGCAGTGCCGTGCTGTGCGCGTCGAAGAAAGCTGGCGCGCTGGCGTTGGACGTCGGCACCGGCGACGTGCTGTGGGAACGCGCGCCCGGCACCGGGCCGGACGCCTGGAGCGGCACGGTCTCGACGATCACCAAGGACTACGCGTACGTCGACCGCTCCGATGGGCCGGCCGTCATCGACGTCCGTTCCGGAAAGGTCGTCGGTGCCGACTCCGGCATCGTTCCCGATCGGGCCAACGCCTACGCGGGGCTCGTCTTCACCGGCACCGACATCGAGATCCACCTGCCCCGCAGCTAGCCCTGCGCGCCGGACCGGCGCTGAACTGCTCGCCCCGCATCGTCGCGGGACGTGGAAGGAAAGGAGAGCCATCATGAGGTCGCGACGTGTCGGCGTCCTCATTGCCTTGCTCGGTGTGCTGCTGTCGGTCCTGGCCACGTTGCCCGCCGCCGCGGACCCAGCCGTTCCCGACGGCGATGTCCCACCGAATCGGCAGTACGAACGCGCGAGCGAGCGGGAGCTCTGGGCGAAGCGGGTGCGTGACGGCAGGGCCTCCGGCAGTCTGAGTGAGGCGAGGAAGCATGCAGCGGTCAACTATGCGGCCGTCTGGTGGCGGATCACCGGCTACGACGAGGTCACCATCAGCCGGTGGCGGCGGTTCGCGTCGTGGAACGAGAGGAACCGATCGCGCACCCCGGCCGAGCCGCCGCTTGTGGACATCACGATCATGACCGCGAAGGAGATGCGGCGCACCAACCGCGCTCTGTACGACGAGCTCGTCGAACGCGGTATGCGCGACGACGATGTCGTCTCGCAGATGGTGGCCCGGAGCACTCCGCCCAAGAAGGGCGAACGGGGCTACCACGCCGAGGAGATCCTGCTCCGCCTGCGGTACAACCTGGAGTATTTCGACGAGCAGCTCGAACGCAGGGGTATCGAGGAGATCGATCAGGAATTCCTCGAGGAGATGAACGAGGATCTGCGGCCCCGCTCGCGAATCGGGTATACACCAAAGGGTCTCATCTACGGTGTCACCGAGCGAGAGCCCTGCAGCTATTCGGGTTCGCCGGCCTGCCACCGATACTCCGATCTCCTGGACCACATGGTGCCCTACGGCGACAAGCCGGAACGACGGGCGGCTCAAGGCGACCTGGCGCGCATCCTGCAACGAATGGCGCAGGAGAACGTGGCACGGCTCATCACCACGACCTACGTCCGAGACGAGGTCACCAAGGCACGTCGTCCCTTCCAGCCGGCCGAGCTTCCCGGCAGGCGCTATGACTACGAAGGAGACGACCCCAGGCGGGACCCGCCAGGGCTCGAACGAATGCTGGACCCCGCTCGCCAGGACGCCGGCGGCATCGACTTCTCGAACCTGGAGCTGCGCTACCTGGCCGAGGATCCGTCCTCGGGTGCGAAGGGCGGCGTGCGTTATGCGTTCACCGGCCAGCCAGGTGGATCGGCGGACACCCGGAGCGCCTTGACCGGTGCACGAAGCGTCAATACCGCTTCCGATGCGTTCTTCGTGTGGCTGGCGTTGCCGGAGTCCAGCTTCTGGGTCAATCTCAATCCGAACGAGCCCCACCGCATCGTCGGCCCGCAACTGGACAGGACGGACGTGGGACGGATCATGCTCGACGCCGATCTGCAACTGAAGAAGACGGTGGGCACGCTGATTCACCCCGATTCCCCACAGGGCAAGCGGTTCTGGAGCGGCCTGCAGGGCTACAACGGCGAACTCTGCTTCTCCCACCGGGTCTGGATCACGCCGAAGCCCGCAAAGATCTATGACGAGAACGGCGAGCTCTACATCATCGACGCTCCGCTGGACGTGCAGATGGAGCAGGATTACATCCGGAACGTGGGGACCGGAAAGCATCAGGGCTGCCCGTATCAGCCGGCGGAGATCGAGAACCACAACGCGGATGTGTATCGCCGGCTGGTTCTGCCCCGGCTCATCGATTCGGTGAACACCGCGCCGGAGTACGCCGCGTTGCGGCAGATCTACCTCAGCCGAATCGCCGCCGAGTGGTACCGGGAACGCAGCAGAACGTACGCGATGGAATTCACCAACCTGATCGACAGCGGCGACGCCGCACGCTGGCCGGCGACGAAGAGCTGGACGCCGATGGAGACCTACAGCCGTTATCTCCAGTCGTACACGAAGGGCGAGTTCCACACCCGGTCCTACACCTATGGCGGCGTCATCCTCACCGAGGTGCCGAAGCAGAAGGTCACCAGGTCCGAGTTCGAGCGCAGTTGGCCCGGCGCGCGAACGGCCGTCACCAAGGCGCTGAACGGCGTGTCGACAAAAGCGGGCAGCGGCCAGATCTGGTTCGGCGGCACCTCGACCGAACGGCCTGAACGGCGACCTCGGCCGACCAGGGGCGCGGAACGGGCCAACGGCATCGGCTGGCCGCCGCTTCTGGTACAGGTCCTGCTGCTCGCCCTGGCCAGCGCCGCTCTCCCGCTTGCGTTCGTCCTCTGGCGACGGCGAACCCGAGCCGGCCGACCGGAGACGCCTCGGCCGTAGCCACGCCGTCAGGGATACCGCGCGGAGGGTCCAAAATCTGCTGAATTCACGATTCCCTGTATCGTCGCCTCCATGGTGACTGTAGCGACCGACATCGACGTGCTCGTCCGCTTCGGCCGGGCGATGGCAGATCCGATTCGTTGCCGGCTGCTGCTGGCGCTGCGGGAGGCGCCGTCCTATCCGGCCGACCTTGCCGACGTACTCGGGATCAGCAGGACCAGGCTGTCCAACCATTTGGCCTGTCTGCGTGGCTGTGGCCTGGTCGTGGCCGTCCCGGCCGGTCGACGGGTCCGCTACGAACTCGCCGATCCTCGGCTGGGCCACGCCATCGACGACCTGCGCTCGACCGTGCTGGCTGTTGCCGCCGACCTGGCCTGCACCGACACCACGGTGGAGCAATTGCCGGTCCCGGTGAGGCGGTACCGCTGATGGCCTCCGCTGTCACCGCGGCGCTGACCGAGCGGCGCCGTAGCCAACTCACCAGCCGGGTCCGCTGGCTGGTCGCCGCGACCATCAGCTACAACATCGTCGAGGCCGCAGTCGCGCTCACCGCCGGAACGATCGCGTCGTCGACCGCGCTGATCGGGTTCGGGCTGGACTCGGTGATCGAGGTCTCCTCCGCCGCCGCGGTGGCCTGGCAGTTCTCCGCCCGGGACCATGCCGTCCGTGAAGCGCGGGAACGCCGGACGCTGCGGATCATCGCGATCTCGTTCTTCGCCCTGGCCGCGTACGTCACCGTCGATGCGATCCGCGCCCTCACCGGCGGCAGCGAGGCCCAGCCCTCCATGCCCGGAATCGTTCTCGCCGCTCTCTCGGTAGTGATCATGCCGGTCCTGTCACTGTCCCAGCGACGTACCGGACGCGAACTCGGCTCTGTCTCGACCGTCGCGGACTCCAAGCAGACCCTGCTGTGCACCTACCTCTCCGCCGTCCTGCTCACCGGCCTCGTACTCAACGGCACACTCGGTTGGTCCTGGGCCGACCCGCTCGCCGCAATCGCCATCGCCGCGGTGGCCGGCAAGGAAGGCTGGGAAGCCTGGCACGGCAAAGGCTGCTGCACCGCAGCCGGAGTCACGACCTCACCCGGCGCCAACCAACCAGGGCACTCATGCACCTGTGCACCCGGCTGCGACTGCTCGCGACAACCGAGCTAGCGCGAAACCCTGCCAGCTTCTGGACGTACGACATGGGGCGTCGACGTCATTCTGGCTGGCCTCGCGTCCAGGAGGACTTCGCCTCCGCGGCGATGGCGCGGGCGTTCTGGGCGTACGACTTCTCCGGCTCCCTGGCCACGGCGGCATCGAGGACCGCGGGGTCGACGTTGATGGGCACGTCAGTGACGAGTGCGAGGTTGAGGGCGTCGCTGGGCCGGGCATCGACGGTGACGCCGCCTTCGAGAACGGCCTGGGCGTAGAAGACCTTGTAGGTGGCGAAGTCCTTCTCGGTCAACTGGGTGATGCGGACCTCACGGAGCCGGCCGCCGGTCGCGTCGACGAGAGCGGCGGCGAACTGGTACGCGGTAGGTCTCGGCAGCTCGACGTCTTCCAGACTGAGCGCCAGTGCGGCCGCCTCGGCACGCCCGATCCAGATGGGCAACTGCCGCTGCCCGTCGACCTCGGTGAGCAGGACTATGTGCCGATCGGGCGGGGTCTCCTTGACGACGTCGGTGACCCGCATGGGGACGAGTTGGCTCCCGGTCTCGGACATGGTGAGCTGTTCCTCTCTGGGGATGGCAAGTCGCTGCCGGAGCGAAGCGCGCGCCTTGTGCAAACGGGTCTTCACCGCACCTACAGGGATGTCGAGGTGGGCTGCCACCTCGGCCTGAGTGAGGCCGGCCAGGTAGAACAACGTCACCGCGTCGCGTTGGCCGGCAGGAAGGGTGGCGACAGCGGCCCGTACCCGGTGAGCGGCCTCGGCGGCCTCGGCAAGCTCCTCCGGACCGGGGTCCTGCTCGACGGGCTCCGGCATCCGTCGCCTGCTGGCCAGGACATCCAGGGAGTACGCCGGTCGGCTCTCGGTCTGAAGGTGCCTGCGGCACAGGTTGAGCCCGATCCCAGCAAGCCAGGGCCCGAAGCGGTCGTCACGGCGCAGCCGCTTCAAGGCGAGCATGGCGGCGACGACCGCCTCCTGCGCCATGTCTACGGCCAGGTCGTGGTCGCCGAGCATCCGGGCGCACAGGGCCCGTACCAGCGGATAGTGCCGGGCTACCAGCGCCGCGAACGCGTCCTTGTCGCCGTCACGGGCGGCGGCCACAAGTCCGATCTCATCCCACGCCACAGGCCGGGCCATCGATGCGATCACCTCCGCCGACGTGTCCTCACTGGTGGGTAGTCACGTGGCGGCCGTCGCAGGTTACCCGGCTGGACAGATCCCGACCTTGAACGTCGCCGGAGCAAGTTGCTTGACGAGGCCTGTTCGGCGCTCACCCGAGCGTGAGCTTTCACGTTGGCGGGCAGAGATCGGCAGGCCGTAGCGTGCGAGCTGAGCCGGGACCGGTCCCGAGCCGCCGAGGTTAGTGTGAACGCCATGCCCGCATGTGACATCTGTGATGCGCCACCCGGTCCGGACGCCAAGCGGTTCACCGCCGACCGGCTGCGTGCGGCCGTGGACACAGGTTACCGGCCCGCCGCGGTCATCGCGCACTACCGGAGCCTGGCCGGCAGGCTCGGCCTCGACCTGGGCGACGACCACTGGTACGGCGAGTGGGTCGCGCAGGTGCGCCAGGACCGGACCGACTGGTTGCTGTGCCAGCCCTGCTGGACCGGACTCAAGGGCCACCTGGAGCGGCCGGACACCGGGCAGTTCGCCGGCGCGCCCCCGGTGTCCCCGCCGCGGCGACGCTGGTTCGGCCGCTGGCGGCGGCAACGGTAACCCGACCGCCGCGTTGAGGACACAAGATGTCCCGTACGCCTGCCACACTCTGAACCCACTCGCCCAGTCCCGAGGGTGAGCGGGGAGGAGCGACGGCGGAAGGGGAAGGCATGGCGACGGGCAATCGTCCTGCGGTGGATTGGCTACTGGGCTCGGACGAGCCGGCCATCCGGTTCCTGACACGTCGTGACGTCCTCGGCGAGGCGGCTGCGGAGGACGCGAGTGAGATCATGTCCGGTCCGAAGGTGTCCGCGCTGTTGTCTGGCCAGCGGGACGACGGCGCGTTCAGGGGTGAACCTGGAATCATTCGCCGCTATCGCGGGAACAGCCGTAGGCCGGAGGATGTCGTGGGCGTCGATAACGTGCCGGCCGGTGTTGCCGGCCACTGGAAGTCGACGCAGTGGCGGCTGGTCTCGCTGGTCGAGCTTGCCATCCCACCGGGCGAACCCCGTGCCGTCGCGGCCGCGAACTACCTCCTGAACGACATTCTCGACCGCCGCCGAAACCGTTTCGGTCCAAAGATCATCAACGGGCTGCCACGCATGTGTGTGAGCGCGGAGGGAGCGGCACTGGTGATCGGCTCCCGGCTGGGGATGGCTGCCGACCCGCGGGTGCAGCAGATGGCCGAGGCGCTGCTCGACTGGCAGTGGCCCGACGGCGGATGGAACTGTCACCGCAACGCATCCGGGCGCCGTTCCAACTTCCACGAGTCGATTAATGCCGCGTGGGGGCTGCACGAATATGCACAGGCGACCAGCGACACCGCAGCCGCGGCCGCCGCCGACCGGACCGCTGAGCTGTATCTGCAGCATCGCCTGTTCTACAGCCTGGGTACCGGAATCCCCAGCCGCTTCCGACCCCACCCGCCGCCGGCCGGCCAGGTGATCAACACGCGTTGGCTCAAGCTGGGCTACCCGTCGTACTGGCACTACGACATCCTGGCCGTCCTGATGCTCCTCGCCCGGATCGGCCGGATCGACGACGCCCGCGCCAGCGACGCCCTCGACCTGCTCGAACGCAAACGCCGACCCGACGGCCTGTGGGCCGCCGACCGACAGTGGTGGACACCTCCCGAGAGCCGCTTCGCCCACCAACACGAGGTCGTCGACTGGGGACGAGCCCACCAGCCCAGCGAGATGATCACCCTCCACGTCCTCCGAATCCTGCGCGCCGCCAGACGCCTCACTCACGCAGGCGTTGGGTAGGACGGCGCTCTCCGTACACGTGCGGCGTCGGACGAGGAAGTCGTACGCAGCGCGGAAACACCAACCAACCAGCATGAGGTCACCATGGACAGGCCGTCCCGGATGCAGCTCGGTGCGCTGACGATCGCGGCAACGCGGCCACGGATGCTGGCCCGCTTCTACTCCACGCTGCTGGGCTGGCCCTACATCAGGGAGGAGGAGCCTGGTCCGGGACAACCACCATACGCAGGCTACGCGCTGGTCTGCCCTCCTGACGGCGTGGCCGAGCCGGCCTTGAACTTCGAGTACGACCCCCACCATCGACGTCCCGTATGGCCGAGCGTCGAGGGGGAGCAGACCACTACGCAACACCTGGACTTCGGTGTGGACGACCTCGACAGTGCGGTTGTGTGGGCGATCGAGTGCGGCGCCACTCTTCCCGACTTCCAGCCGGCACCGTCACAGCACCGCGTGATGATCGACCCCGAGGGTCACCCGTTCTGCCTCTGCGCCAGCGGGGAGGAAACCTAGCGGTGAGCCGCCGGGCGCTCTTCCCACAGGACCTGCGTGCCCCTTGCGGAGTTCGTTGCCCAGATTTGGGAGGTCGACGGTCGGTGACCCGTGGCATGCTGCCGCCATGGGTAACGACGAGCGGCTGACGGCGAAGCAGTTCCAACAGGCGGGCGGCGTCGAGGACTGGCGGGTGCTCGCGTTCGGGGCGAGTGCCTGGTTCGACGCTCCGTCGCACGCCGCCGGCGGGGCGCTGGTTCGCCGCGTTGCCGAACTCACCGGCAGCGCCGATCACCTGCCGGACATGGACCTGCGCGCCGGTGGGGTCCACGTCCGGATCGGCACGCCAGGTTCTGCGGGCCTCACCCTGACTGACGTGGCGCTGGCGCGGGCGATCTCGGCGGCGGCGCGGGACCTCGGCCTGGCAGCCGATCCGTCTGCCGTGCAGACCGTGCAGCTTGCGATCGACGCGCTCGACAAGCCTGCGGTGATGCCGTTCTGGCGCGCCGCGCTCGGCTACGAACGGCTGGATGACGACGACCTGGTGGACGCGATGCGGCGGGATCCGGCGATCTGGTTCCAGCAGCAGGATCAGCCGCGTCCGCTGCGCAACCGAATCCACGTCGACGTCGCTCGCCCGCATGCGCCGACCCGCGAAGGGGTGGGCGCGGTCGGCGGCCGGTTTGCCGGGGTCGGCGACGTCACGCTCGCCGACGCCGAGGGGAACGAGGCGGACGTCATCCCGGTGGGGCCAGGCGACGCGCTGGGTGAAGGACCGGAGACAGCCGACTGGCGCGACATGTTCGGCGTGATGGCGTTCTACCCGCTCGCCTCGCCCTTGCGGGCAGCCGAGCTGGCCACTGTCGTTGCCGGTCTGGCCGACGACGCGGGCCTGCCGCTCCTGGTGGACCTGCGCCCGGACGGCGTCACGATCGACTCCGGCAAGGACCGGGGGGAGGAGGAGGGATTCGGTGACCTGGCTCGCCGGGTCCAGGCGGCGGCGCGCGGCATGGCGCTCACTGCGGACACGACTCGTTTGCGCTTCGTCCAGATCGGGATCGACGCGGTCGACATCCCTGTGGTCCGGGCCTTCTGGCGGGCAGTTCTCGGGTACGAATACGACCCACGCTCGGAGTTCGGGGTCACCGACATCTACGATCCGCGCCGGCTCAACCTACCGATCTTCTTCCAACAGATGGACGTCTCGGAGGAGGCCAGGCGCAACCAGCGCAACCGCATCCACGTCGACCTTTTCGTGCCCGACGACCAGGCTCGCGGGCGCATCGACGCAGCCATCGCCGCCGGAGGGCGGATCGTGTACGACGACGAGGCGCCGGAATGGTGGACCCTCGCCGACCCCGAAGGGAACGAGGTGGACATCGCCGTCTCGGTCGGGCGTGAAGAACTCTGGCTGGCCGCGCGAGCAGAGTCGAACTGACACTTCGCAGCGACGGAAGGGTGAAGGTCTTGGGGACGATCCACACGGGTGTGGTGGAACTGCACCTGACGGTCCGGGACATGGAGGAGGCCGACCTGCCGCACGTCGCCTGCTTCTACTCGCCACTGGGCCTGGAGAAGATGAGCGAGGAGCTCGAGCGGGCGCGCCGTGGCGTCGTCGACCATCTGGTCGTGTGCTCGCCGGTCGGGCTGCCGGTCGCGAAGGGCGCAGTCAACTACGACGAGAAGCCGGAGGCGGGGGTGATCTGGACCCTCTCCGTCCGCACCGAGCTGCGCTCCCTCGGGATCGGGTCGGTGCTGATCGCTGCGGCCGAGGATCGGATCCGGGCGCGCGGACTGCGCCGTGCGGAGATCAGTGCGGAGGAGAACAATCCACGGGCACGTGCGCTGTACGAGCGGCTGGGTTACGTGGCGTATGGCAGGGAGCCCGCCTCCTGGGACTCCGAGGCGGAGGACGGCACGATCCAGCGGTACGAGACGATGTGCACGGCGTTGCGCAAGGACCTCAGCCCCTGAGGCAGGTCGATCATGTGGGCTCGGTGTCCGCCCGGACCCCTCGGGTGCGGTACGTGTCGTTCCCTAGCGATAGGCGCGGGCCTGCAGTTCGAACAGTTCGGCGTACCGTCCGCCGGACCCGACCAGGTCCTCATGCGCCCCCGTCTCGGTGATCTGACCATCTTCCATGACAACGATCAGGTCGGCCATGCGTACCGTCGAGAACCGGTGTGACACCAGCACCGTGAGGCCGCCCGTCCGGGCCGCCGCTACCTTGGCCGCCGCCGCGAACTGCTCGAACAGCGCGTGTTCGGCAGCCGGGTCGAGCGCGGCGGTCGGCTCGTCGAGCAGCAACAGCAGGGGCTCGTCCCGCATGAACGCACGGGCCAGCGCGAGCCGCTGCCACTGGCCGCCGGACACCTCGACCCCTGCTGAGAACCGCTTGCCCAGTTGGGTGTCGAGCCCGTTCGGTAGGTCGCGTACGACGCCGACCGCGCCGCCGCGACGAAGCGCGGTCCCCACCGTCTCTTCGTCGTCCATCCGGGCGAGATCGCCGATACCGACTGCCTCGCGCACCGTGAACTCGAACTTGGTGAAGTCCTGGAAGCTCGCCGACATCCGCTGCCGCCATTCGCCGGGCGGGATCGCGCGCAGGTCCACGCCGTCGACCAGCACCGCTCCCTCGGTCGGGTCGTAGAGCCGGGCGAGCAGCTTCACCAGCGTCGTCTTGCCGGCGCCGTTCTCGCCGACCAGTGCCACCGTCGAGCCGGCCGGCAAGCTGAGGTTGACGTGGGACAGCACCGGCTTGTCGGACCCGGGGTAGGCGAATCCGACGTCCCGCAGGACGATTCCGGACGTCAGCCGCTTGGGTGCCGGCGCGCTGATCTCAGCCCACGCGTGCTCCTTGGCGTACTCGCGTAGCCAGTCGTAGCGGGCGAAGCTCCGGATCACTTCGCCGACCCAGTAGACATTCTGTGCGATCCCGCCGGTCATCTGGTCGATCTGTGGCGCGATCAGCAACAGCAGCACGACATCGCCGGCGCTGGCCTGGCCATGACGTGCCCGCCACACCACCCAGATCACCGCGGCGATGTATGCGGCCGCGAATCCCAGCCGCACGGAACCGTCGATCAGTCCGCCCCGCTTCGTGGCGCCGAACAGCACGCGGTAACGGTCGTTCTGCAGCTTGATGATCCGGTCGACGAGCACGGAGTTGAGCCCGAAAACCCTGAGCTCCAGGCCACTTCGCGGATCCTTCGCGATGTCGGCCAGCCGGTCGGTCAGGCGCTCCTGCTGCATGGTTTCTTCCCAGGCCTCCTGCTCCATCCGACCACTGACGTACGCGGACCAGATGCGCGCCGACCCGAGCAACGGCAGCACCAGCAGCAGCGGATGGACCGACGCCAGGAGCGTGAGCACCGTGGCCGTGTTCGCCAGCGTCGCCACTGCGTAGAGCAGGATCTCCGCGCCGACGCCCAGCCGCCAGGAACGCTCCCGGATCAGCTCCAGCCGGTCAGCGAAGTCGGAGCGCTCGTGGTGCATGATGCCCGGCACACCCGTGGTGACATCGAGCAGGTCGGCGTGCACCTGGCGGGCGACGCGTTCCTGCGCGGTGTCGCGCATCGGATCGGTCAGCACCATGCTGACGAACGACACAGCGAAACCGGCGACGATCACGCCGATTCCCCACCCGATGGCGGAGTTCTCGGTGCCGGTGAGACCGTCGACGAGCAGCTTGACGCCGTACGTCTGCATCGGCGACGTCACCGACTGGACGGCGACCAGCAGGCACAACAACCCCATGAGCACAGGCGCGGCCCGGAACGCGGTACCGAGCCAGAGCCGCAGGATCCGCACTGTCCTATCCATCGACTGGCCTATCCATCGACCGCCTCCAGCTCGGTGTCGCGCTCACCGGTGACGTAGCGCTCGGCCTGCAACCGGAACATCGAGGCGTACGTGCCGCCAAGCTTCAACAGCTCGTCATGGCTGCCGGACTCGGTGATCCGGCCGTCGGCGAGCACGCAGATCCGATGCGCGTCGCGGACGACGGAGAACCGGTGCGAGATGATCAACGACGTCACGCCGCTGGTCAGCTCGAGATAACGCTCCACCAGTTGGGCCTCGGCACGTACGTCGAGCGCAGCCGCCGGCTCGTCGAGCACGAGCACACCCGCACCGGCGTGGACGGCGAACAGCGCACGGGCCAGCGCGAGGCGTTGCCACTCACCGCCGGACAGGTCGACGCCGCCGTCGTAGGTCTTGTCCAAAATCGTGTCCCACTTGTCCGGCAGCGCGTTGATCACGTCCTCGATGCCGGCCTCCCGCGCGGCCAACTCCAGCGCGCCGGGATCCTTGGCGTGTTCGACCGCGCCGAGCACGACGTTGTCGGTGGCGGGCAGCGGGAAGCGCAGGAAGTCCTGGACGATCGCCGCCACCCGGCGCTGCCACGCACCGAGATCGAGCTCAGCCAGGTCCGTACCGTCGATCGTGATCCGGCCGGTGGTCGGCTGGTAGGCGCCACCGAGGAGCTTGACCAGGGTCGACTTGCCGGCACCGTTGACACCCACCAGTGCGAGCGCCTCGCCCGCCCGGATCTCGAGGTCGAGCCCGCTCAGCACCTCGTGGTCTGAGCCTGGGTAGCGGAAGCTCACGTTCTCGAAGCGAATCGCCTCTCGTGGCATCTTGTCCACCACGTCGTTCACCTCGGCGTCGTTCACCTCGGCGACGGGCTCTGGATAGCGCTCGGCGATCAGCTTCGGCAGATCGCGCATCGAGCGGTACGCCGACAACGCGCGTCGGATCATCATGACGCCAAAGCCGTTGTAGGACATGCCCACCGCGAGGATGGCCGGCACGGTGGTGGCCACCTGGGTCAGCGGCAGGTCACCGGCCAGTGCGGCCCGGCCGACCAGGAGGACCGCGCCGGCCTGCGCACCGAGATGGATCACGCCGACGCCGATCGCGGCGACCGTCCCACGCCGTCGGGCCTCCCAGACCGGCCGGAACGACTCGGTCCACTTCGCGACGTACCGGTCGACCAGAAAACTGCCCAGGCCGAAGACCCGCAGCTCCTTCGGTGCGTCGCGCATGCCGAGGTTGAACGCGTAGTCGGCCTGGCGCTGCCCCTCGGTGTTGCCGAACCACGAGTCGAGCTCGCGCTCGCAGGTCGTCGCGCGGTAGTACTCCATCAGGAGGGTGACCGCGACCAGCCCGATCGCGACAGGCCAGGAGAACATCTGTCCGACGAGCGCGGCCGAACCGAACAGGGTGAGCCGGCTGGACAGGAGCCAGCGCACGTTGCGTACACCACGGCCGACCTGGAAGCCGGCCTTGCCCTTGGCATGATCCTGGATGTCCTTGATCTGCGGGTCTTCCAGATGTGCGATCCGGCGCGGGCGCAGCACCGGTTCGGTGATGCCGATGGCGAGCGCGCGGTGGACATGGTTGTCGAGGTTGAGTCCGATCATCTGGTCGAACGTCGGCAGCATGCTTTCGACCAGGAACGCCGCGAGCAGCACGGCGAGCAGCAGGCTGAACGCGGTCAACGACAGCGCGTCAGGCTTGTTGGCGATCACTCCGGGCACCGCGCCGACGACCTGGCCGACCAGGAACGTCAACAGCACGCTGAGCCCAGCGGAGGCGATCGCCAGCGCCAGTGACGTGGCGGCACTGGCGGGTGCGATCCGGAACATGTAGCGAAGGAGGGTGAACATGGCTCGACGACCGTAACGCCGGCCGCCGACACACTCGACCGGTTTTCTCCCGAGACGAAGCGGTCGCGTTCAAGCTGGTCGAAGCGTGGGCAGCACGACGGTCCGTCTAGGCGAGCCCGAGGAACGAGCGCCTGGCCTCGTCCGCCGTACTGCCGTTGAGCGACAGTCCCAGCAGGTGCCATCCGCCGGACACCATGTGCAGCTCCGCCTGTGAAATGGTCGCGGCGGCGTGATAGGCGTTGCTGGGTTCGGCATCGCCGTCGTGCGAGCCGTGAAGCACCAACGTCGGGCAGGTGACGCCGGCCGTCAACGAGTCGTCGAGCGTTGCCCACTGTTCGAGGTCGTTCTCCAGGCCGCGTGCTCGGTCCTCATAGGGAGTGAGCGCGCCCAGCACATCGCGGACATGCTCCATCCTGCTGCGATCGGTCAGAATCCAGTCGACAGTTGTCCGCCGGGTCTGGCTGTCGAGGGACGACTCCTGTCGCACGAAGTCGGAGATGGCGGTGCGGGGCCAGCGGTTGGCGGCGACGGAGGTGAGCCAGGCACCGTGGCGGCTCAGGTAGATCATCTTGACAAGGGCAGGTATTCGGGGGTCGTAGTGCCGGCTGATGGCGGACTCGAGGACCAACGCGGTCGTCCTGGTTGGGTGTCGGCGGGCGAACTCGATGGCGGGCGGTCCGCCACCGCTGAGGCCGTAGGCGACCACTCTCGCCACGCCGAGCTCGTCGAGCAGAGCGGTAGCCGCATCCGCCTGCTCCGGGAAGGTTCGTCCCACCTCCAGTGGCGTGCGGAGGTAGCCGGGCCGGGACCAGCCGATGAGCCGGCAACCGAGGCTCGCCAGGGGAGCAAGCAGGTCGGTCTGCTCGTGGCCGCCTGGTCCACCGTGGAAGTACAGGACCGGCAGGCCGGTCGACGGCCCGCTCACGGTGTACTCGATCGGCCCCGTACGCGTGTTGGTCAACCGGCTGCCCATCCTCAGCTCCGCTCGCCGTCGGGTGGCGAAACGCTTGTAGCCGTACGGCATGAGCGCTCCCTTCGCCGTCGCGTCCACCGCCGGGTGCGCGCTTATCCGGAGACGATCACCCGACGGCCGCCCTTGTCCGCCAGCCGCGTGACGACCGCCGTCGACTTGCCGGCTATCGACCCGGCGACGTAGCGATCGAGGAGGGGAAGCCGGGCGAGCCGCAGGATCGCGCGGCGCATCCGGAGCTGCAGGGCCGAGCGTGGAAGGAACCACCGGACGCTGTCCCTGGCGACCCGCTGCTTGTCTGTCACGACCGGCCGCATGGCACGCTCGTACGCGACCAGGGCCGCGTCGACAGAGCCGGCGCCGGCGAGGTGTTCGGCGAGGACATATCCGCCGGCGATCCCGAGAGACGCTCCCTGGCCCGCCAGCAGCGACACCGCACCGCAGGCGTCGCCGACGAGGACGACCCGGCCCCGGCTCCAGGACGGCAGCTCGATCTGGGCGACCTGGTCGTAGTAGACCTCGGTCGGTGCCGGGCAGGCGGCCAGTGCCGTGGGAGAGATCCACCCCAACGAGGCGTACTCGCGGCGAATCGCCTCCCGCGGATCGTCGGGCAGCGTCGGGTCGGGCGTGCGGTGCACCGCGAACACGGCGACCTTTCCCTCGCGTAGTCCGTAGAAGCCCAGCTGTCTGTCGACGGAGTCGGTCAGGCAGAACTGTCCGTCGACCTGCGCATGGATCGCCTCGTCGTCGAACACGAACGCCGCGGTGTGGAAGCCGAGGTACCGAAGGTAGGTGCGTTCCTCCCCGAAGACGATCCGGCGCACCGCCGAGTGAATGCCGTCGGCTCCCACGAGTACGTCTGCTTCGAGCACGACATTGTCGGACGTGGTGACCGCCACGCCGTCCGCGTCGTTGGCGACGGAGATGATGCTGGTGTCGAATCGTAGGTCCACGGTGTCGGGCAGACTTTCGCGCAGCCCACGTTCGAGATCTGACCGCGTGATACTCAACAGCCGACCGCGCACGATCTTGGCGAACTGTGCGAACCGCATCCCGGCGCGGCGGCGTCCCGCCCCGTCCCGATAGGTCACCTCCTCGACGTGATAGCTGAGCTCGGCCAGGCGAGGCAGGACTCCCATCGCCTCGGCCGCGTCGTAGCCGGGACCGAAGAAGTCGAGCATGTAGCCCTGCGTGCGTGGAGCAGCCGCCTTCTCCAGGACAACGACATCCCAACCGAGAGTGGCCAGCCGCCGGGCCGAAGCCAGCCCGGCGATCCCGGCACCACACACCACGGCCTTCATCTGCTTGCACGATCCTTCCGGTTGCCCCGCTGTTGTCGGCGGGCAGGTGTGAGGAGCCTTGCGAGGACAGGCGTCACGGTCGCGGCACTCGTGCCGGGGCTGAGCGCCCGGTGCAGGACGAGCCCGTCGACCGCGGCCGCGACAACAGCGGCGGTCTGGTCCGGTGCCGCCACGCCGAGCTGCGCGAACCGCCTGGCGAGCAGCGCTCGGAAGTCCGCGACGACTGCCGCGAGTGCCGTGTGCAGCTCCTCATCCCGGGTCGCGGCCAGGAAGGACTCGACGAACAGCAACGACATCGGATCACGCCCGCTGTAGCCGTCCAAGGCCGACAGGATCACCTCCAGCGCGGCCTCCGGTGTCGAGGCACCCTCGAGCTGCGCCCGGAACTCCTCCACGATGCCGTGCATGCTGTCGAGCGCGGCCCTGGACAGCAGCGCCTGCACCGACGCGAAGTGGTAGTGCACCAACCCCGGCGCAACCCCGGCCCGCTCGGCAAGCATCCGCGTACTGACCCCCGACCAGCCGACCTCCACGATCAACTCGGCTGCTGCGGCCAGCAGTCGTCCCCGCACTTCCCGACCACGGACCGTCGCCGATGCGGCCATCACACGTCTCTCTGCGGTCATCGAGGTTCCTGGTCATTCGCCCTGGGCAGTTGCCCAACTTTAGCATCGCGCGATGACAGCGCAACACCGAGGACGAAGATCGCGATCGCGATCAGGCGGCGACGCTCAAGTGCCCAGCATTCGGTCGAGCAGGGCGTCCAGGGTGATCACCCCGGCCAGCGACTCGTCCGGTCCCACGACGGCTACCAGTGGGCTGCGGGTCCGAGCCATCAGCGCTGCGATCTCCAGCACGGTGGCCGAGGGGTCGACCACCGGTAGCTCCCGGCGTTGGTCGGGTAGGCATTCGCGGACCGTACGGTCCTCCAGTCCACGCAGGAACACGTCGGCGTGCGCCTCGTCGATCACCCGGGCGAGCGCCGGATCGTCCTGACAGTAGGCGGGCACACCGAGCCGCAGCACCTGGGTGCCTGGCAGTACGGTCGCCGGCCGGTTCTGCTGATCGACGACCACCAGGCCCGGCAGGTTCTGGCCGGCGAGCAGCCGAGCCGCTTCGATGGCCGATGTGTCCAGGCCGACTGTGGGAAAGTCTGCCGCAAGGTCGCGTGCCCGCATCGGAAGCTCCTTCGTCCGGAATCGCTTCAACGACGCCGACCAGACTTCCCGGCACACCGCCGAGGACACTATCCCATCGCCGGCGGTCAGTCGCCGAGGCTGCCGAGGGCGTCGAAAGCCTGGTCGATGAGGTTGGGGAGTTCGGGTGTGCCGTTGCCCTCCGCCCACGTGGTGATCGCAGTGGTGAGGGCGGCCAGCGCAGCGGCTGCGACGACGCGGGTCTCCAAGGTGACGTCGGAGTCGGCGCGGGCCGCCAGCGTCTGGGCGAACAGCTGCTCCGTGGCGGCCAGGTTGTGAATCATTCGGGCTCGCAGGGCCGGAGTGTGCAGGATCAGCCGGGTTCGGACGAGGAGGGCGTCCCGGTCGGCCGCGTAGACGAGGCCCAACCCTTGGCGGATAGCTTCGCGGAGTGTGGTGAGCGGGCCTTCGTCGTCGGGGCGGCCCTCGATGAGGGCGACCAGCAGCGGGTCGTACTCGTCGTTCTCGACCACTGCTTCCTTGGTAGGGAAGTAGCGGAAGAACGTCATGTGCGACACGCCCGCGGCCGCCGCGATCTCGGCGACCGTCGTCGTCTCGTAGCCGTTGGCCAGGAACAGCCGCAGCGCGTGCTCCTGGATCGAACGCCGGGTCTGCGCCTTGCGCTGCTCGCGGAGGCCGGGCGGGTTTGCCCGGCCCTCCGAGGCAGGTGCCGGTGCCGGTCCGGGTGAGCGGTTGACGCGGCGGGGGGTCACAGTCGACCAGTCTCCACGAACCGGCCGAACCAGCCGTCCAGACTCTCGCGGCCCAGCCCGCTCCGCCATGCGAGGTGGCCATCGGGCCGGACCAGCATGCCGAGCCGGGCGGACGTGCCGCTCGGCTCGAGAACTGTCACGGCTTCGGCGCCGAGGCACTCGCGTGCGGTCGACTCGTCTGCGCCACCGACGGCGGCCGGTGGCCGGAGGAATGCCCACTGACCACCGAGTTCCGCGTGCAGCCGGGTGCGGGTTCCGTCGGACCGCTGGCAGGAAAGATCCGGCACGCGGTCGCCGACCCGCGGGGTCCCGCGGGTGGCCGCCCACCGCAGCGGACTCGGCCGCTGATCACCGAGCGGGCCGTTGCGGTAGGTCACCTTCAGCTGCGAGGCATGCTCCCAGATCAACCGCTGGATGGTCGGCCGGTCCATCAGCGGGACGAACAGGTGGTCCCGAACCCACCGGGCGGGCGCGTTGTCGGCCAGCACCAGGCCGGTCATCGCGCTGGTGGAGCTCAGCACGTCGGCCGCGATCGGGCGGCGTTCGGCCTGGTACGTGTCCAGCAAGGCGACGCCGGCCCGGTCGCGCACCACCAGGGCAAGCTTCCAGGCGAGGTTCTCGGCGTCACCCAGCCCGGTGTTCATGCCCTGTCCGCCGAACGGGCTGTGGATGTGCGCCGCATCGCCGGCGAGGATGATGCGCCCGCTGCGGTAGGTCTCGGCCAGCCGCCGGTGGACGCGGAACGTCGAGGTCCACTCGGTCCCGCGTACGGTCGTCGACGCGCAGCCAGCCTCGTCGCGCAGGAGGTCGGTGAGGGTGTCGAGCACGGCACCAGGCGGTGCCCCGGCCGTAGGCGTGGGCGTTGGCTCCACCGGTGCCATCAGCCGCCAGAGGTCCGCACCCGGTAGGGGAAAGGCGCCGAGCATCCGATCGCGCCGCAGCCACACCGCGACACCATCGCGAGGAAGCGGAAGGTCGGCGTGGATGTCTGCCAGGAGGAACCGCTCGATCAGCGGGACACCGGGGAATCCGATGCCGGCGAGCTTGCGGACCTGGCTGTGCGCACCGTCGCAGCCGACCAGCCACCCGGCCCGTACGACCTCCCGCTGCCCGGCGACCTCGACGCCCACGCCCGTCGTGTCCTGACTGGCGTTCACGACCTCGCGTCCCCACTCGACAGGGACGCCCAACTCGAGCAACCGGTCGGCGAGAGCGGACTCGATCTCGGCCTGGGAGACGAGCAGGCCCGGCCTCGTCACCAGCTTCGTCCGCTGGCCCACCCGCAGCGTGGCCGCACGGCGCCCGTCGAGGTGCACCGCGACGTTGGCGATGCCGAGGGACCGGTCGGGCAGGTCGCCGAGCGCACCCAGGCGGTCGAGCACCTCGGCACCCCGTGGTTGCAGGCCGAGTGCGCGAGACGTCATAGCAGGTCCGACCGCCTTGTCCAGGACGCGGACCGAGGCGCCGCCCTCCACCAACCCGCAGGCGAGGGCGAGCCCGGTCGGCCCGGCGCCGACAACCACCACGTCCACACGTCCAGTCATGGGATGAAGTGTTATTGACTAACGTATGTTAGTCAATAACACTACGAGGTCAGTCCGAGGTTTCGGTCGGTCCCGGACACCTTCGCCGTCAGTGCGACGCTGCGCCACCGTCGAGGCGCCCGAATCGCCAGGAATAGTCGGCAGCCCGTCGTGGGTTCGCCCGGACATGACCGTCACACCATTCAGCCCGCGCACGCTGCTCGCGGAAAGCCGCCTCGGTGTCCTCGCAACGATCAAGTCGAACGGCCGCCCCCAGCTTTCCCCCGTCACGCCCTTCTACGACCAGGAGGCCGGCATCATCTACGTGTCGATGACCGAGGGACGCGCCAAGACGGCGAACCTGCGTCGCGACCCGCGGGCCGCACTTGAAGTCACCAGCCCCGACGGTTGGGCGTGGGCCACCGCCGAGGGCACGGCGACACTCACGGGTCCAGGAACCGACCCCCACGGCCCCGAGGTCGAGGCACTGGTGGACTACTACCGCGCCGCCGCCGGAGAGCACCCGGACTGGGACGAGTACCGATCGGTGATGGTGTCCGACCGTAGGGTGCTCATGGCGATGACGGTCGATCACGTGTACGGCGCCAAGATCCGCTGACACCCGTCCTGCAGGGCGTCGACCGTCAGGTGCTGAGGTCGTCGGAGCGTCCGGCGTCCACGCGTGGCCACTGCGCGATGGGACGTCCGTTGGTGCGGAAGGGGTTGGCATCCGAGCGCGGCGGCGGCCAGCCGGCGGGTGCGTCCTGCCAAGCCTCGCGCCGGCCGTAGACGGTCATGTCCAACAGCCCATAGGTGTTGTCCATCGCCTCCAGTCCGCGGCCGCTTGTCCAGTACGTCTCGAACACCCTGTCCTCATGTCGCAGGTAGCAGACCAGAGGCGCCGGGGACCGTTGGCGATCGCCGAGCAGGGCATCCGCCGCGTCCTGCGCCGAGTACCAGGGCACGTCCCATCCCATGAAGTCGCGGTAGCGGACGCTCACGTCGTACGGGCCCTGGCACAAGGTGGCGTACGTGACGTCGCGCGAGTGCAGGTTCGACAGCTCGCGCACCTGGCCGTTGAAGAACGTGCAGCCCTCGCACTGTTCGGCAGCGGAGTGGCCGACGTGCCACATGTGGAAGTACGCGATGAGCTGCTCCCAGCCCTCGAACACGTCGAGCAAGGTGACGGGCCCGTTCTCGCCGATCAGCGTGGCCGTGGCGTCGACCTCTACCATCGGCAGGCGTCGCCGCACCGCCGCGATCGCATCACCCTCGTGGGTGTGCAGTACGGCAGGAACCTGCTGCTGAGCGCGCCTGCCGCCAATGACCTGCAGATCAGGCAGTACATGTACGGCCATTCGCTGTTGCGCTATCTCAACGACGGCCTCGATATCGGGCCTGGCCTGGTTTCGAGCTGGGAGACCAACGACGACGCGTCGGAGTGGACGCTGCACTTCCGCGAAGGGCTGAGGTGGTCCGACGGCAGGTCTACTTCAAGACCGGTGAGCCGACGACGGGCACGATGAGTCCGAAGGCCATCGAGTACCAGGTCAACGACGAGGGAAGGAAGGTCTACCGCGAGTGGCGCGACTCGTACGTGACGTACGACCCGGCCCGTGCCAAGGCCCTGCTCGACGAGATCGGCGTCGTCGACAAGGACGGCGACGGGCGGCGGGAGATGCCAGACGGGAGCCCGCTGAAGATCCGCCTCGACTACCCGGCCGGCACCACCGAAGATCACCTGCAGAAGAACGACCTGCGAAACGTGACTGGGAGGCCATCGGTGTCACCGTCGCTCAGAATCCGGTCTCACCCGACGCCTTCGGTGTTCAATGGGACGCGGGTCTGCTGGAGACACAGTCGGCCTGGGAGGTCGGCAACGGCCCCGACCATCTCGCCCAGGCGGCGTGGCTCGTCCCGATTGAACCCACTCGCTAGGCTCCGCTCGAGGGTCAGTTCTACAAGTGCGCGGCACGCCGGAGGAGAAGTCCCAGAAGGACGTCGATCCGTTCGAGCGGCCCCCGCCACGGATGGAGCCCGACCCGGACGGACCGATCGCCGCCCTGTGGAAGCTGTACGACCAGGGCAAGGTCGAGCCGGACGCGATCAGGCGTCGGCAACTGGCCTGGGACATGGTCAAGATCCACGTCGAGGCCGGACCTTTCTTCATGGGGACGGTGTCGAACACACCGCAGCTGGTCCTCGCGCACAAGGACCTCAGGAATGTGCCGCGCCGGGAGAACCTTGCCCTCGGCGGTTTCGTCAATCCCTGGCAGCATCCGTCGCCAGCGGTCTACGATCCCGAGGCGTACTTCTGGGCCAACCCGGACGAGCACACCTGAGTAGAGGGTGCGGCCAGGACGCCTCAGGCCGCACCCTCGAATCCGATCAGGGCCGGTCAGTCTGGCTGTCCACCGGCGCCCGCAGAAGCGTCTCCCTGACCGACAGTGGGGCGGGCACGTCGAGATTCAACAGCCGCGGATGGCCGAGGATCGCGACCTCGTACCCCATGACGAAACCCGTCTCGGGATCGAGGAGGAGCGTCTCGCGGAGGGTGGAGGTCGGGTAGTCCGGCGCCGCGCCACGTCGCTCCTGTGCCACGATCGCGAGGGAGGTCTGCTTCCGCCACGTGGTCGTCGTGTACGCCCGAAGTGGCAGGTACCGCGTGTCGGCCCAGTCGAAGTGTTCCTCATGGTCGGCGAGGACCCGGAGGAGTGCCGCACGGACCTCAGGGCTGAGCCGCGTTCCCCGTCCCCCTCGCCCGTCGCCCAGCTTGGGCTCACCCGACAGCGTGGCCACAGCCGCGAGAAGCTGCGCCGTGCCGTTGTCCTCGATCGGCTGACTCCGCATCGCCCGAAGCTTCGCGGCCATCACCTGCGGATCCGAGGGGAGGGTGCGTGGCCGGCCGAAGTGGCCAGGTGGGTAGATCGTGTCCTCGATCCCTTCTCCCCACCTGCGTGCCTCCGCGCGGGCCCGCTCGGTCGCGGGATTCGGGAAGTAGGGCCTGCCGTAGTGCTTTCTCTCCCGTCCCGAACCATCCTGGTTGTTGATCCACTGCTCGGTGACGGTGGGAACGGCAACCGACTCCGCGCCGCCCGGGGCCTCCGCGTTGGTGCTGAGGTCCCAGCCCCACGACTTGCCGTACGTATATGGCCCGACCGCCGGAGGCGGGAGTTTCTCGACCTTCTCGGCCAACTCCCGCAGAACCTGCCGCGTGGTGCGGCCCGGGATCGGCGCCAGCGCCAGCACCGGTGGTGTCACCGCGGCCTGTGCGGTCGGACGCGAGGAGCGTCCCGGCATCGGCAGTTGGTCGGCCAGGACAACCGCCGCACCGGCTGCACCGGCGACACCCAGGGCCAGCACCCGCCGGCGCGCCACGCTCGTGCCCGAGCCTCGTTGTCGACCGGCGGCGTCGGCGTGTGCGTCGAGTAGGGCCTCCACCCGCCGGGTCACCCGCGCGGAGATCTCGGTGTCCCGATCGACCGCCACCGCAGGGTCGGCCGGCATCAGCGTCCGCACCCGTCCCACGTCCCTGCTCGTCCTGGTCACCTTGCTCACCTTGCTCATCTTGATCACCGCGTCCGTTCTTCCAGTCGCATCGCCTGCGTGCTCTTCGCCACCTCGGCGCGTTCGTCCGCGGCCAGCCGCTCCCACCGCTCCAGCCGACGTCGCGCCCTGTGCAGCCGGACCGCGAACGTGGCAGCTGAGCAACCAAGGACCTTCGCGGCTCCGGCCACGTCCATCCCCTCCCAGGAGACGAGCATCAGCACCTCGCGGTCGCGGACGGAAAGTCCGCGTAGTGCATGCACCGCGGACGCTCTGTCCAGCGCCGCAGCCTCAGCCGCCGGTCCAGCCGCCTCACCGGTCGACCCACGTAATCGCTCACCCAGCCGGGACGCACGTTCGCGCTGGCGCATGACGTCGGCCGCCACCCGTCTCGCTATCCCGTACAACCACGGCAGGACCTCACCCCGGAGCTGCCTGCGGCCACGCCAGGCGAGGAGGAACACCTCCGCTGCGGCATCCTCCACGGCGTCCGCCGGCAGCCTCCGCCACAGGAACTTCACCACCAGCACGTGATGCCGCTGATACATGTCCTCGAAGGACGCCCGATCCGTCAGGTCTGAGCCCACGCCACCCTCCCCGTCCGCCTAGCAAGCGTTTCCGCACCGCTCGCGTTCGAGGAGACAGACGGCCTGAGTCGTCGATCATTACAGGATCTCCTCGAACGCATGGCTCACGTCCGCGCATCCGCGAGCGTGCCGCGGGTGCGACCCGGACGTCGCGCCGTCAGCAGCCCTACACTGTTCTGCCCCAGGCCCCCAGGCCCCCAGGCCCTCCAGGCCCTCCAGGCCCCCCAGGCCTCGAGGCACCGGGCCCCAGGCGCAGCAGGAGGCGAGCGGTCGTGACAGGCCTCTTCGACTTCTCGGCGTTTCCCAGGCTCACCACCGAACGCACGGTGCTGCGGGAGTGGCAGCCCGGAGACGCCGCCGACCTCTTCGTATGGCGCAGCGATCCCGAGGTGCAGAGATACAACTCCGAGCCGATGCGGGACGTGACCGAAGCCGCCCAGCTGATCGACGAGCTTCGCGGGGCCTACTCCGCGCAGCGAGAGATCTTCTGGGCGGTCACCCATCGCGGAGATGGGCGTGCCATCGGCCTTTTCGGGTTCAACTCCTGGGAGAGACACCACCGCCGGGCAGCGATCGGCTACGACCTCAGACGCAACTACTGGGGGCGCGGAATCGCGACGGAGGCTCTCGCGGCCATCCTCAGCTTCGGGTTCACCCGCATGGACCTCAACCGGGTCGAGGCGGAGACGATCGCCGATAACCATGCGTCAGTACGACGGCTCCAGCGCCTGGGGTTCCAGCGCGAAGGTCTCCGGCGGGCGTACACGGTGGAAGAGGACGGTACGTTTCACGACAGTGCGATCTACGGCCTCCTCGCCTCCGACTACCGGCGCCTCCGCCCCGCCCACACCGTCAGGTCGCCGGATCGACGAGAGTGAACGGGACGACCGACTTCAGCGGCACCTGGTCGCCGCGCAGCTGGTCGAGGAGAAGGTCGACGGCACGGCGCCCCATCTCCTGCTGGTCCTGCTTGATGTAGACGAAACTTCCGCCGCCCTGGGGTGATTCCAGGGAGTCGAAGCAGGCGATCACCCGGTCGGGTTCATTCTCACCGGCGTCTTCGAGCACCTGGCGCAGGAGGACGGCGATGTTGTACTCGCAGGCCACGAAACCGGTCAGGCCTGGCTCACGTTTCAAGAAGGCGTGCAACGCCTCGCGATCCGCCCTCGCCGCGTCGGCTGACCGCGAGCCCGGCAGAGT
The DNA here is from genome assembly GCF_040195635.1 of Actinopolymorpha sp. B11F2. Taxonomy (NCBI): domain Bacteria; kingdom Bacillati; phylum Actinomycetota; class Actinomycetes; order Propionibacteriales; family Actinopolymorphaceae; genus Actinopolymorpha; species Actinopolymorpha sp. B11F2. The sequence continues at coordinate 117,144 of NZ_JBEFTX010000017.1, forward strand.
GCTGTGGAGCTCGGTGAAACAGCGTTCAGCATCCCCGGGGAACCCGCGTTCGCGCAGGGCGTCCCGGTATCCCTGCATCCGTTCCTCGATGCTGGAGGTGTTCTCCACCGGCGGCGAGAGGAAGGCGACCTGCTCGTGTCCCTCGTCAAGCACGCGTGCGGTCAGGGCTCGAGCCGCGGCAACGTTGTCGGTGAAGACCGCACATGCGGGGATCCCCTTGAGGTAGCGGTCGACAAGAACCAGCGGGGACCGGTCGAGCACGAGGCGGACGAGGCTCGCGTTGTAGAACTCTCCGTGGACCGGAAAGACGATCAGCCCGTCCGCGCGCGATTCCGCGACCACGCGACCGGTCTGTACCGCTTCACTGGTGAGGACCCGGTGACGCTGCTGAAGCAGTCCGGCATGGTCCGGATCGAGGCCATGCTCGGCTGGCACCCTTCCAGATACTCCAGGCTCACCTGAGGGCGGCGTACCAGCTGATCACTCCGCCGCGCTCTCCCGGCCGAACAGCACGATCTCGGCGGCGGAGGCGTAGTCCGCGATCCCTTCGGTGGCCAGCAGCTGGATATGGCGTGCCCCCGGAGCGCTGAACGCGGCGGTCTTGCGGGTGGCGTCGCCCACCCAGGTGCCACTCGCCACCTCGGTGAATGTCACGCCGTCCTCACTCGCCAGGATCGTGTACGCCGTGATGGTGCCGTTGAGGTTGCCGTCGACGCGTGGCTGGTAGGACAGTTCGGCGACGTCGTAGCGTCCGCCCAGGTCGAAGGTGATCGACTGCGGGAGGAAGGTCCGATCCGGACGGAACCTCGCGTGCCAGATCGTGGCGGTGCGGCCGTCGATCGCCTTCACCGCCGCGTTCTCGGGCTCCTGGGCACTCGTCGACGTCACGCCCATCTGGCTCGGCGGCACGCACCGGCGGTCCTCCGGAGCGGACACGGCGACCGGAACGGAGAGCCGCGCCTTCGGCGGTCCGGGCTGTGCCTCGGGCTCCGCGCCGAGTTCCACGTCGTAACCCCCGTCGAGGGTCTCCTCGGGCACGTAGAGCTGGACCGGCACGGTCACCGTGGCGCCGGCGGGAACGTAGGTGGAGATGCGGGTGTTCGGGCTCCACAGCGGCGCCTCGGGGCTGATGTGGACATCGACGAACGTCGCGGCCGACTGGTTCGTGACCGCGACGCGGATGATCTCGGTCATGCACTGCCGCAGCTCCAGGCGCTCCGGCTGGGCGGACAGCACCAGCGACGAGCGGCCGGACGCCTTCGCCGCCGCTCCCGACGCTCCGGACGCCGCGGCGGCGCCGGAGGCCAGGGCAGCAGGAAGGACACCCGACAACAGCAGGAACGCGGTCGCTGCCGCGAGGATGCGGTGGACGCGGTGGGTGCGGTGGGTGCGCGCGGAGACGACCGCGGAGACGACATGGACGCGGAGGCGACGGTCACGCATCGGATAGCTCCTTCGCTGGCTCTCAGCTCGTCGGGCCGCGGCCCAGCCGGTCGTCCTTCTGCCGGCGTTCTTCCTCGGTCTCGAACGCCGACGACGGCAACGACGGCACCGGGTTCTGGTCGGCGAGTTGCAGACCCGGATTCCCTGCCTCGGTGACGAAGCTCGCCCGGGTGTAGATCTCGGCACCGGGTTGGGTGATGTAGGGCAGGACGCGATAGTCCGAGCGCCACAGTGCGGGCGTCAGCGTGCAGCTGACGTATCCGCGCTGGCCGTTGAAGAACTTGATGTGCGGGTTCTCCGCGAGGATCCGGTCACCGGTCTCGGTGCTGTCGGCACCGTCACGTCCCGAGGCGATCGACGTGCCGATGAACTCCACACCGATCGTTGGAGCGGCCGGGTCGCTGAAGTCGACCTTCAGATCGCTTGCGTAGTTGGCGTGGACGTCTCCGGTGAGTACGACCGGGTTCTCGATCCCGCCGTCGGCGATGGCCCCCAGGACGCGGTCGCGCGAGGCGGCGTACCCGTCCCAGGCGTCCATGCTGAGCAGCACGTCCGCACCAGCGGCGAAGTCGCGCTGGGCCATGAACACCTGCTGCGCGATGACGTTCCAGGTCGCCGACGAGGAGGCCAGACCGTCGAGCAGCCACGCCTCCTGCGCATGACCGGGAAGGCTGCGGGCGGGATCGAGGCTTTCGGAGTTGGGCGGATCGGTCCCGTCGCCGGCGGCCTGATCGTCGCGGTACTGACGGGTGTCGAGGACGTTGAACTCGGCGAGCGTGCCGAACCGCAGCCGCCGGTAGAGACCCATGTCGGGTCCTGCCGGCATCGAGCTGCGGCGCAGTGGCATGTGCTCGTAGTACGCGCGGTACGCATTGGCCCGCCGGACCAGAAACGCTTCTGGCGAAGGGGTCTGGCTGCTCGCCTCTGGGATGAGGCCGGCGTGGTTGTTCTCGACCTCGTGGTCGTCGGAGGTCACGATCCAGGGAAAGGCGGCGTGGGCGGCCTGCAGGTGCGGGTCGGACTTGTAGAGCGCGTACTGCAGCCGGTACCTGTCCAGGGTGACGGGCTCGGTGATGAGGTCGTCTGGCAACACTTCGGGATGGTTGCGATATCCACCGTTGGGCGGGACTCCGTACTCGTACATGTAGTCGCCGAGGTGGACGACCAGATCGAGATCCTCGGTCGCCATGTGTGCATACGCCGTGTAGTAGCCCTCGCTGTACATCTGGCACGACGCGAACGCGAACCTGAACCGGTCCGGCCGCGAACCTTCTGGCGGCGCCGTCCTGGTGCGTCCCACCGGGCTGATCTCGCCGCCAGCGGAGAACCGGTAGTAGTACCAGCGGGCCGGCTCGAGCCCGGACACCTCGACATGGACCGAGTGGGCGAGTTCGGGAGAGGCGAACGTGGTGCCCGAACGTATGACGGATCGGAAGTTCTCGTCCTCGGCGACCTCCCACCGGACACGCACGCGGACGTCGGGCATCCCGCCGGCACCACTCACGTCCAACGGCTGCGGGGCGAGCCGGGTCCACAGAACGACACCGTCGGGCAACGGGTCGCCTGAGGCGACTCCGAGCTGGAACGGATAGTCGACAAAGCTCTGCTTGGCCATGGTGCGGGTGGTGAAGGGACCCTGGCCGAAGACGAGTGCCGTGGCAGCTCCCGACGCGACACTCAGGAACTTCCGCCGATCCAGGTCGCTCGCGAGGTGGCGGTTCCGCAGCAGTCGGCCGACAGGATCGTCCCGCATCACGCCTCATTCCCTCCCACGCCGTGACCCTGCACGACGCCCACGCCCGGTTCGTGATCTTGGTGCCCGTGAAGGTAGACGAACGGACGGTCGCGAGGAATCGCCAGCGGGGGAAGCGGACGTCCGGTTCCGGCGCTGCGAGGTGCGGCGGCCGGGAGTTTCCTGTGGTACGCAAGAGCACTAGCACACGGCTTCGCTCCACCGACGCGAGAGGAAGCGCCACGCATGACACCACCTCTGGTCCCTCGACGGCGACGTGTCAGCAGGCGGACCCTCACCGCCGGTCTCGCGGGTGTCCTCGGCGCAGCAGCAGCCGCGACGTCGGCACCCCTACCGCCCACGGCGTACGCCGGTGTGGTCGCACCGAGGGCGGCCAGGAGCCCTGTCGTTTCCGGCGCCTACACCCAGGTCACGGTCGACGGTCAGCGCACCGGCCTCGGGTTCGAAGGTGTCGAGCACGCACTCGTCGCCTATGCCGCCATGCACCGGGTCACGGGTGACGCGCATCAGCGCACGGTCTTCGAGGCGCTGCTGGAGTACGTCCTGGCCCGCCGGCCCACCCACATGGGTTCCCTTCTCGGCGTCCAGGTCCTCAGCGATCCGTACCTGCGGGCCCATGCACAGCTGATGGCGAACGTGGACCGGCAGGCCGCGACGCTCGTCCAACGCTTCGCCGATGATCCCGACCGCCTCCTGCGTACCGGCGACATCCGTACGCTGGCGGGCAACGCGAGCTTCCTCACCGCCTACGCACGCCACCTCGCCGATCCCGGGACCGCCGGAGGCGGAAGCGACAGTGAGGGCTCACCCACGGCAAGTCTTGTGAGGGCGGCGGATCCGAACGATGTCGACATGGTCGCCACGGCCCTGCTCGACCGGTTGGTCGACCTCCAGCTCACCCTGCCAGAGGCCATCGACCGGTTCGACAATCCCCGGCTGGTGGGCGGGTTCCCTCATCTGGTCGAGGGACCCGACGGCTCGATGGGAGCCTGGGACGTTCGTACGTGGTCGCCGGCGATGTTGTCACTGGACCAGTACGCGGGTGTGCGCGCCCTGTCCGACGGCTTCGGCCGCTACCGCAGGCCAGCCTACGAGCGCAGCGCCGCTGCCGCGGCCCGGCCTCTGCTCTCGACCACCGCCATCGATCCTGACCTGCTCTACGCCGGAAGTCCTGCGGGCTTTCCGCTCGACGGCGCGGAGTTCGCGTTCGGCGAGGAGACCGGGGAGATGCCGTACCTCCTCAGTTACGGATGGTCTCCCAACGCCGTCGCGGACCTCGGCACCGCGCTGCGTGCCGTGCTCGCCAACCGCGTGACCGTGCCCCGGTCCCGCCCATGGGCCGAGCTCTACTGGCGCGACGAGCCTCCGCAAGCTGTGCTTGACAGGACGAGGTTCCACGCCGGCCTGGCGGCGAAGATCGCGTTCACCCACCGGTTCGTCGAAGCGACCCAACTGCCCGTGCCACCGGAGTTTCCCTGGATCGACCTCGAGCGGACGACGTTTCCCGGCACCGGCGACGACGACATCCGCCGCGGCGGGTGGTACGACGGGTCGGGCCGGGGCGCGATGTCGGCGGTCTACTCCCGCATCGCCGTCCACGGATACGTCGCGAGTGGCGGCGCCGACAGCGCCATGCTCGGCCGCGCGGGTCGCTGGTGGGACGCGATGATCGTGTGGGAGTGAGGCTGCCACCTCGTCCGAGCTCACGACGTCAGCGGTACGCCTTGGCCTGGAGGGTGTAGAGCTCCGCGTACGTCCCGCCGGCGGCCATCAGCTCCTCGTGTGAACCGACCTCGACGAGTCGGGAGCCCTGCAGCACCAGGATCAGGTCGGCCATGCGTACGGTCGAGAATCGGTGCGAGACGAGGATGGTGATCCGGCCGCGACGGGCCCGCCCACCACGCTCACCGCGACCTCCCGCGCCACCTTCTGTCGTGCCCTCGCGGGCCTGCCGGGCGAAGCTCTCGAACAGCGCGTGCTCGGTCTCGGCGTCGAGGGCCGCCGTCGGCTCGTCGAGCACCTGGAGCAGCGTCCCGTCGCGCATGAATCCCCGCGCCAGCGCGACCTTCTGCCACTGCCCGAACGACAGGTCGACACCGTCGGCGGTGTCGCGATGGTCACTCGCGTACGACTCGAGCCAGACCAGACGCTGCGAGGCGTCTAGCCACATGCGAACGAAGTCGGCGCTGCCGGCGTTCATCGCGACGTACTGCGAGAGCCGGCTCCCGGCCGTCACCACCAGCAGGACCTCCCCAGCGGTACCGGACAGGACGGTGGCGGTCACCACCACGGCGCCCACGAGCGCGGCCGCGAAGAGGCACCAACTCGCTGCCTGCCAGCAGCACCATCGCCGGATGGACCGACATCACCAGCGCCAACGTGATCATCAGCCGGACCGCTGAACCGAGCACGTTGAACAGCGCGAGATACATGTGGTCGAGCTGGTACGTCTGTTCCTTCAGCACCGAGAGCCGGTCGAGATACTCCGGCCGCTCCTGGTGTTCGATCGTCGGAACTCTCCCGAACGAGCAGTGCTTGCCTGCCACGTGGTCCTGTCCACGACGCGCGGCCGGCCGATGTTCGAGTCATCGTTCATGATCGCCTCCATTCGGCTGTGGTCATGCCCACCGACGAACGGGACCCGCCGCGATTCGACGTCGATGCAACGGAATCCTGAAGATCTTCTTCCGGGGCTCACCCAGGGCGGACACCACTGCCGGCGGTGTCCGCCCTACCGTTTGTACAGTCAGGTCGGACGTCGTGAAGGAGGTGTAAGTCGGTGAAGTACGCGTTGGTGATCTGGCACGGCGAGGAGCACGCGGAGTCGCCGCAGGAGATCGACGCCTGGCCGGACCACAAGGCCTGGATGGACGACCTCGTGGCCCGCGGCATCTTCCACGGCGGCGCCCGGCTGCGGCCCACGGCCACGACGAAGGTGCAGGTCCGCCGCGGCGAGACTCTGGTGTCCGACGGCCCGTACGCCGAGACCAAGGACCTCATCGGCGGGTTCCTCGTGATCGAGTGCGCGCACCTGGACGAGGCGATAGAGATCGCGGCGGGGCATCCGTTCGCCGCGTTCGGCACGGTCGAGGTCCGACCGGTCTGGGAATGACGCGGGAGTCGAGCGAGGACGTCGAGGCCGCGGTCGCCTCAGCGTTCGCGACGGAGTGGGGACAGGTCGTCGCCACCCTCATTCGCATCACCGGCGACTGGGACCTCGCCGAGGACAGCGCGGCAGACGCGTTCGCCACCGCGCTCGAACGGTGGCGGCGCGACGGCATCCCGCGCAGTCCCGGCGCCTGGCTCACCACCACCGCCCGCAACCGGGCGACCGACCGGATCCGCCGCGAGGCGACCGGCAACGCCAAGCTGCGCCAGGCCGCGCTGCTCGCGCGCGACGGCGACGAGCCGGCCGAGCCCGACGAGGTGCAGGACGACCGGCTCCGGCTGATCTTCACCTGCTGCCACCCCGCGCTGCCGTTCGAGGGCCGGGTCGCGCTCACGCTGCGGACGCTGACCGGTCTCACCACGGCGGAGATCGCGCGCGCGTTCCTCGTGCCCGAACCGACGATGTACCAGCGGCTGACCCGCGCCAAGAAGAAGATCCGCGAGGCCGCGATCCCGTACCGGGTACCGCCCGCGCACCTGTTGCCCGAGCGGCTGCCCGCGGTGCTCGCCGTCCTCTACCTGCTGTTCAACGAGGGGTACGCGGCGACCGCCGGCGCCGACCTGATCCGGCAGAACCTCAGCGCCGAGGCGATCCGGCTCGGCCGCCTGCTCGTCGAGCTGCTGGCCGAACACGAGGCCAGCGGCCTGCTCGCGCTGATGCTGCTGCACGACGCCCGGCGCGCGACGCGAGTCGGGGCCGACGGCGAGTTCGTGCCGTTGGACCGTCAGGACCGTACGCGTTGGGACCAGGCCGCGATCGCCGAAGGCCTGCGGCTGCTCCCGTCGGCGCAGGGTCCGTACCAGTTGCAGGCCGCGATCGCCGCCTGCCATGCCGTCGCGGCGAGCGTCGAGCAGACCGACTGGCCGCGGATCGTGGCGCTCTACGACGCCCTGCTCGTCCACGCGCCGTCGCCGGTCGTCCGGCTCAACCGCGCGGTCGCCGTCGCGATGGCCGACGGGCCGGCGGCGGGCCTCGCGCTGGTCGACGAACTGGCCGCCTCAGGTGACCTCGCCGGCTACCACCTGCTGCCCGCGACGCGCGCTGACCTGCTCCGGCGGATGGGCGACTCCGAACGCGCCGCCGAGGCGTATCGCGAGGCGTTCACACTCGCTGCCACTGACGCGGAGCGCACCTACCTGAGGGCCCGGCTCGACGAGCTCTGAGGGCTCCGTGCGGTCCGATCGCTCCCGTGGCGCACGTCACATAGCCGTGCTGTCACAGGGATCGGGTCGCCGGCATCTTCACGTCCGTCAGGACGCCGCGCGAACCTTCCGGGCGGCCCGCTACTCCACGAGACAGACCTGTCTCGGACGGGAGCCTGGTCATGAACGAGCACACCACACACCAGAACGTGGCCATGATCACCGGAGCGAACAGAGGGATCGGCCGCGCGACCGCTGAGCAGCTCGCTGCGCTGGGCATGACCGTCTTGATCGGCGCCAGAGACCGGCGGCGCGGAGAGGAGGCCGCCGCGGCCGTGCGCGCGGCGGGCGGCGACGCGCACGCGATCACCCTGGACGTCACCGAGCCGACCACCATCGCGGAGGCCGCGACCTGGGTGGAGAAGCGCTTCGGCCACCTTGACGTGTTGATCAACAACGCTGGCATCACCGGGTCCGGGCGGGTCTCGCCCGAAGACGCCCACGACCAGGTACCCAGCTCGGTCGACCTGGACATGGTCCGGTCGGTGTTCGAGGCCAACGTCTTCGGGGTGATCGCGGTGACCAACGCCATGCTCCCGCTGCTGCGGCGGTCGGCGGCGCCGCGCATCGTCAACGTCAGCAGCGCCGCCGGGTCGCTGACCATCACCAGCGCACCGGACGGCCCGCTGGCGGGTCTGCCGACGTCGGCCGCGTACGCGCCCTCGAAGACCGCGGTGAACGCGCTGACGGTGCAGTACGCCAACGAGCTTCGAAAGGACGAGATCCTCGTCAACGCCGCCGACCCCGGCTATGTCGACACGGAAATCAACAACCACAGTGGGTACCTCACCCCCGCACAGGGCGCCGCAGTCGTGGTGCGCCTGGCGACGCTCGAGGCGGACAAACCGACCGGCGGGTTCTTCAACGAGGACGGCCCGGTGCCCTGGTAGCGGTCAGGTGAGTAGAGCCGCTGGCGGGCGATGCACCGCAGACGCAGGCGTCGGCGTCGTCAAGGCGCTCGGGGTTCTCCTGACACGGATGTCACAGCGATCGATCGCGCGGTGTCTTGCGGTCGAACTCCAAGAAGCGAAGGACACACCATGACTGAGAACAGCGATGTGGTCGTGATCGGCGGCGGGTATGCCGGTGTCATGGCCGCCAATCGCCTGACGCAGCGCGACGACGTGACCGTGACACTGATCAACCCGCGCCCGGCCTTCGTCGAGCGGATCCGCCTGCACCAGCTGGTGGGCGGGTCCCACGCCGCGGTCACCGACTACAGCGAGATCCTGGCCGAGGGCACCCGGCTGGTGGTCGACGCCGTGACGCGGATTGACGCGGCCGGGCGGAGCGTGACGTTGGCGACCGGCGGCACGGTCGGCTACGACTACCTGATCTACGCGGTGGGCAGTGGCAGCGCCGACCCGGGCGTGCCCGGTGCGGACGAGTTCGCCTACCCGATCGCCACCCTGGAGGCGGCGCTGCGGCTGCGGCCGCTCCTTGACGCCGCGCCCGCGACGGCCGCGGTGACGGTTGTCGGAGCCGGCCCGACCGGCATCGAGACTGCTGCAGAGCTGGCGGAGCAGGGGCGCCGGGTGACGCTGGCGTGCGGCGACGTGCTCGGCCCGTACCTGCATCCTCGGGGTCGAAACTCGGTGGCCAAGCAGCTGACCAAGCTCGGAGTGACCGTAGTCGAAGGCCCCGGCGCGAAGGTGACGGCGGTGACGCGCGATGCCGTGCGGCTCGGTGACGGCCGCGAGTTGCCGAGCGCGGTGACCATCTGGACCGCCGGCTTCGGCGTGCCGGACCTGGCCGCGCGCAGCGGGCTGAGTGCCGACGCCGTGGGCCGCCTGCTCACGGATGAGACGTTGACGAGCGTGGACGACGTACGCATCGTCGCGGCTGGGGATTCGGCGGCACCGTCGGACCTGCCGTTCCGGATGAGCTGCCAGGCGGCCACGAGGATCGGCGCACATGCCGCCGATACGGTGCTCAGCCGGATCGCGGGTGAGCAACCCGCGCGGATCAACGTAGGGTTCTTCGGCCAGTGCATCAGCCTTGGCCGTCGTGCCGGCATCTTCCAGTTCGCCTCCAGGGACGACTCCGCGAACAGGTTCTATCTCGGTGGCCGACCTGGCGCGAAGCTCAAGGAGTTCGTTTGCAGGCACACCGTCAAGCATCTGGCGGACGAGGCGCGCAAGCCCGGCGCGCTCACCTGGGTCAAGGACGACAAGCGCCGGCAGTTGCTGCGGGCCAAGCGCGGCGAGGTGGTGGCCCGCTGACCGGCAGCCTAGGCGAGACATCCGTGGGCGGACGTGTCGCCCAACGGATCTGGACGCACACGTGAAGGGCGTCGGCAACCAGGCCGCCGCGAAGGAGAGGGTCGAGATATGAGCGACCACGCCACCAACCCGGCGACCGAGGCATTCGTCGCCCACCGCAACCTGCTCTTCACCGTCGCGTACGAGATGCTCGGTTCGGCGGCCGACGCCGAAGACGTCCTCCAGGAGACCTGGCTGCGGTGGATCAGGGTCGACTTGGGGCAGGTGCGCGACCAGCGCGCCTACCTGGTCCGGATCACCACCCGGCAGTCGCTCAACCGGCTGCGCACCATGAGGCGCCGCAAGGAGACATACATCGGCCCCTGGCTGCCCGAGCCGCTGCTCACGGCGCCGGACGTGGCCGAGGACGTCGAGCTCGCCGAAAGTGTGTCGATGGCGCTGATGCTCGTCCTCGAGACGCTGTCGCCGACCGAACGCGCCGTCTTCGTACTGCGCGAGGCCTTCGACGTCAGCTACGACGAGATCGCGGCTGCCGTGGACAAGAGCCCCGCAGCTGTCCGCCAGATCGCGCACCGCGCCCGCCAGCACGTCGATGCCCGCCGCCCTCGTGAGGTGGTCTCCCCGAACGAGACTCGGGCGGCTCTGGAATCGTTCCAGCGCGCGCTCGCAACCGGGGACCTGCAGGGCCTCCTTGACGTGCTCGCCCCTGAGGTCGTCCTGGTGAGCGACGGCGGCGGCGTCAAGCAGGCGGCGCTGCGGCCGATCATCGGTGCCGACAAGGTGGCCCGCTTCATCGCCGGTGGCTACGGCAAGGCCGTTGGCGCGCTTGCCACTGTCCCCACCGTGGTCAATGGCAACCCGGCACTCGTCGTACGCCTGGACGGCGAGATCGACGGCGTTCTGGCGCTCCGTGTCGAGGGCGCCCGCATCATCGGCCTCTACTACGTCCGCAACCCGGAGAAGCTGTCCCGGGTCGAGTCCGAGATCCCACTCACCCTGCGATGAATGCCGGTGGAGGAGCCACCGGGCAGCGCCACTTGTCAGCGCCCGATGGGGTCCGAGCGCGCACTGCCCTCTCTGGCGTGAGGGTGCCCATTGCTCGCCTTGGCTGCGTGGGCGTGCTCGGTGCGGGGGTACAGCACGGCGAGGAGGGCGGTGCCGGCGGCTGCCCCGACGAGCTGTGCGGCGATGAAGGGTGGCGTCGAGGCTGGCGAGATGCCGGCGAAGGTGTCGGTGAAGGCGCGACCGAGGGTGACCGCGGGGTTGGCGAAGGAGGTGGAGGAGGTGAACCAGTAGGCCGCGCCGATGTAGGCGCCGACGGCGGCCGGTGCAGCGGCCTGTCTGCCGGTTCGTACGAGCGCGAAGATGAGCAGGACAAGGCCCGCGGTGGCGACGATTTCGCCAAGCCACAGGTGGGGCCCGGTTCTGGTGGTGGTCGACCATGACACGGGAGGGAGTGTGTACATCAGGTTGGCGAGGATCGCGCCGAGCGCACCACCTGTTGCCTGGGCGGCGATGTAGCCGCCGACGACCTGACCGGACAGATTGGCGCCGGTGCGCCTCCGGAGCCACCAGTCGACCAGAGTGACCACCGGGTTGAAGTGCGCGCCGGACACCGGTCCGAAGGTCAGGATGAGGACGGCGAGCGCGAACGTGGTGGCGATCGAGTTTTCCAGCAACTGCAGGCCGGTGTCGTTCGGTGAGAGGCGGGACGCGGCGATGCCGGATCCGACGACGGCGGTGACGAGCAGGCCGGTTCCGAGGAGTTCGGCGACGAGCCGCCGGCTGAGTGGCGGAGTCGCGGCGGTTGGCACTTCTGCGGTCATCGGGTGGTGGGTACGTTGAGCCCGGCGAGCAGGTGCCTGACTCGGCGTTCGATCTCGTCGCGGATCGGGCGCACCGACTCGAGGTCTTGTCCGGCCGGGTCGTCCAGGGACCAGTCCTCGTAACGCTTGCCGGGGAAGAGCGGGCAGGCGTCACCGCAGCCCATGGTGACCACGACGTCGGCGGCCTGGACGATTTCCTGGGTCCAGGGCTTGGGGAATTCTCTGGAGATGTCGATGCCGCGCTCGGCCATGGCTGCGAGGGCGGAGGGGTTGATCTCCGTTCCGGGCTCGGAGCCGCCGGACCATGCGACTGCGCGATCACCGGCGAGGTCGGTGAAGAAGCCCAGGGCCATCTGGCTGCGTCCGGCGTTGTGGACGCACAGGAACAGGACCACGGGCCGGTCGTCGTGGCTTCGGTCTTCGACCCTGGCCAGCGCGGCGAGGCGTTGCCGGGCGAAGGCTCGCCGTTGGTCGATGGTGAGGTCGTTGCGTCGGTACTCGGAGGGTTCGTCGTCGGTGTCGGTGCGGTTCACCGGCGCGGCGATGCGATGGTCGGTGCGGTCGGTCATGGATCAGGCTCCTGGCCTCGGTGGTGGGACGAGCGCGGGTGCGAGTCGGTCGATCCGTTCGGCCAGCTCGGCGTAGGCGGACTCGAACGCCTCATCGGTGTCGGCTCCTGCGGGATCGGGGACCGACCAGTGCAGGCGGTCGGAGTCAGCAGTCGCGAGGTGTTCGTGGGCCGTGTCGCAGACAGCGACGACGAGATCGTCGGGCCGGAGCACGTCCGCGACGTGAGCGGTGCGGGCGCGGGCAAGGGACAGCCCATGCCGACGGGCGATCCGAGCGGCGCGGGGATGCACCCGCGCGGCGGGCTGCGTGCCGGCGCAGACCACCGGGATGGAGCTGCGCTGTGGCCACATAGCTGCCGCGAGCTGGGAGCGCGCCGAGTTGTGCGTACAGACGAACAGGATCCGGCTCGTCGCTGCGAGCGGAGGCGGGGCTATTGCAGCGATGGCGCCGGGTACCAGGCGCAGGTAGGTGCGGCGACGGTCGCCTTCGGAGCGGGTGCGGACCAGTACGCCGGCGTCCTGCAACACCTGCACGTGGTGGGCGACGAGGTTGGTGGCCAGCCCCAGGCGGTCGGCGATCTCCCCAGGGGACACGTCACCGACGGCGAGGGCGTCGACGATCGCCAGCCGGGCGGGCTCGCCGAGCGCGGCATGCACCCGTGCCCGCCCCGCCAGCGAAAGTCGCTCAGTAGACATTGACTCAATATTCGGTGAGTCATAGTCCGCCCGTCAAGGTCGGGCGGTGGTGCGGACGTCAGGCGAACGCTCGCGCCACGGGTCATCCCTAGAGTCCGACGGCTACGGCCGCGCCGCGCACGTGCGCCGCGAGTGGGCCGACGACGTACTCGGCGTCTCGGCTGGCGCCGCGCAGAGTGTTGGAGGAGAAGGACCGCTGGAACTCCAGCCCCACGTAGGCAAGGCCCGCATGGGTGGCGGAGATGCCGCCGGCATGCAGTGGGGCACCGGTGGGGTCGAGCGCGCCGAGGGGCTGAAGGTAGCCGAGGTTGGGCCGGTAGCCGGTGGCGAAGATCACCGCGTCGACGTCTTCGGTGGCTCCGTCGGCCCAGACGATCTGATCGTGGTCGAACGCGGTGAACATCGGGCGCCGGTCGATCAGCCCGTCGTGCAGAGCGGCGGCGTAACTGCCGGTGTCGAGGACGAGGGTCTGCTGGACGATCTTGGCGAGCCATGCGGGTGGGAGGTAGTCGAAGCCGGAAACGGCGAGCCAGTAGTGCAGATCCCTGCCGAGGCGTCGTTGCGGGAGGAAGTTGATCGGATGGCGGGTGGCGAGGGTGACGGTGGCGACCTGGGCGAGTTCGTGCCCGATCTGGATGGCGGAGTTCCCCGCGCCGACCACGACCACCCGCTTGCCGTTGTAGTGCGTGGGGTTGCGGTAGTCGGCGACGTGGATCACCTCGCCGGTGAAGCTCTCCTGGCCTGGAATGGCGGGTGAGTACGGCGTGGCGAACGAGCCGCTGGCGGCGATGACGGCGGCGGCCCGGATGGTGTCGCTGCCGGCGCCGGTGTGGACGAGGAACCCGGTGCCGTCGGACTCGATGGCTCCGACCCGGTGGCCGGTGCGGATCTCCACGTCCAGTCCGGCGGCGTAGCCGTGCAGGTAGGAGACCACCTCGTCGCGGTGCGGATAGTGGTCGGGGTCACCGGGGAACGCCTGGCCGGGCATGCCGCTGTAGCCGGCGGGTGAGAACAGGGTGAGGCTGTCGTAGTAGTGCGGCCACGAGCCGACCGGCCGGTCGCCTGCCTCGAGAACAATAGGACGGAGCCCGGCGTCGCGGACGGCGCGGGCGGCGGCGAGGCCGGACTGGCCGCCACCGATGATCACCACGGGATCGGAGTCAGTCAGAGTCACGCCAGCCAACGTATCGTCATTTCGCGATATGGCAAATTGACGATGTGAATTGGTAGGGTCGACGTCGAGGGGAGGCGGTGTGATGGCCGATCCAGCGGTCCAGGGGTGCGGCGTGGACGCCGCGGGCGGAAGCGGTGAGATTGTCGAGATCGGCGAGGCCACCCACGAGTTCTTGAAGGCACTCGCCAACCCGACGCGTCAGCAGGTGATGATGCTGTTCGCTCGGGGGGCGGAGCTGTCGGTGGGGGAGGTCGCCGAGCGGGCAGGCATCGGTCAGTCGACAGCCTCTGAACACCTGGCGATCCTTCGCCGCGGCCGGATCGTCACCTCCCGCAGGGTGGGGAAGGTCGTGTACTACCGATCCGACCGGGAAGGGTCCATCGCCGCGCTGGCAGACCTACAGGCCTACCTCCGGTCCTGCTGCTGAACCCGGTCCTGCTGCTGAACCCGGTCCTGCTGCTGAACCCGGTCCTGCTGCTGAACCCGGTCCTGCTGCTGAACCCGGTCCTGCTGCTGAACCCGGTCCTGCTGCTGAACCCGGTCGAGTTGCTGAACCCGGTCGAGTTGCTGAACGCGGCATTGTCAGCCGCCGCCTTCGCCATTCGGGCACGCCTGGATGGCCTCGTCGTCGTGCCGCCGTTCGAGGAGCACGGTGTCGCGCCAACGTCCGTGGTGTTGCGCGATGCGTTCCCGGACGCCGAGGGTGCGGTAGCCGGCGGAGTGGTGCAGGGAGATGCTTGCCCGGTTCTCCGGGAAGATCGAGGTCTGCAACGTCCACAGCCCGGCATCGTCGGCGGCGGTGACCTGCTTGTGGAGCAGGGTTTTGCCGACTCCGCGGCCGCGGAACTCTTCGCTCACATAGACCGAGGTCTCGGCCACGCCGCGGTAGCAGGCGCGGGTCGAGGTCGGGCTTGCGGCGGCCCATCCGGCGACCTGGCCATCGATCTCGGCGACCCACCGGTGTCCGGGTAGCCACTGCGCGTCGAGCGTGGCCCGCGGCGGGACGCTGGTCTCGAACGTCGCGTCGCCGGTCGCGATGCCCTCGCCGTAGATCCGGCGCACATCGGCCCAGTCGCCGGCAGTCAGCTCGCGTACGGACACGTCTGCGGGCAGGTCCTCGGGGCAGCAGGGTCGGGGCGCGATCGCACCCATCACCGCGTCGGCCGCGTGCGGCAGTCCGGTGCAGCAGGCGGGGTTCACCGCCACCATGGTGGCGGTCCCGCGCTTGTGGAGGAGGACGAAACCGGTCTCAGCGAGCTTGCGTACGTGGTGCGAACAGGTCGACTGGCTGATGCCCAGATCCTCGGTCAACTGGCCCACGGTGACCGCGCCGCCGGCGGTCGCCACGGCGTGCAGGAGCCGCACCCGCATGGGCTCGGCCAGGCAGGCGAACCAGTCCGCATACGTCGACGCCTGCTGTGCCGACAGCAACGGAACCTCGAGCGGGGTCGTCACCATGTCACCAATTATCGACTCGCATCGATGGTTGCGTCAATCGATAGGCGTCGATAGAGTCCCAGACAGTTCGATCGATGGTGGTCGATGAAAGGGGAGAGATGCGATGAATGGGCATCCGGTGGTGGTGGTGGGCGCTGGGCCGGTGGGCCTGGCCGCGGCGGCCGAGCTGGTCGAGCGAGGGATGGACCCGGTGGTACTCGAAGCCGGTGAGCGGGCGGGTTCGGCGGTCGCGCAGTGGCATCACGTCCGGCTCTTCTCGCCGTGGGCGGAGCTGATCGATCCGGCGGCGGAGCGGCTGCTCAGGCCGACCGGGTGGCAGCGTCCCGACCCGGCGACCTATCCCACCGGCGCCGACTGGGCGACGAGGTATCTGCAGCCGCTGGCGGCGGCGCTGGGGGAGCGGGTCCGGTTCAACGCCCGTGTGGTCGGCGTCGCCCGCCGCGGCCGGGACCGTCTGGTCGACGCCGGCCGCGCGACCGAACCGCTCTTTGTCCACGTCGCTACCGAAGAGGGCGGCGACCGCATCACGGCCCAGGCGGTGATCGACGCCTCCGGCACCTGGAGCACCCCCAACCCGCTCGGCGGGGACGGCCTCCCGGCCCTGGGCGAACACGCCGCGGCCGAGCAGATCAGCTACCGGGTGCCCGATCTGGCCGACGCCGCGGTCCGGGCCCGTTACGCCGGTAAGCGGGTAGCGATCGCCGGCAGCGGACACTCCGCGCTCACCGCGCTGGTGGCTCTCGTCGGTCTTGCCGACGAGCACCCGGACACCCAGGTCGTTTGGCTGTTGCGCCGTGGCGCCGTGGGCAACGTGTTTGGCGGCGGCGACGCCGACCAGCTTCCCGCCCGTGGCGCCCTCGGCGAACGCGCCAAGGCGGCCGCGCAGGCCGGGCACGTCCAGACCGTCACCGGGTTCCGGACCGCCTCCATGGAACGCGCCGATGGCGGCGGGCTGGTTCTGGAGTCGTTCGACGGCCACCGCCTCGACCCGGTAGACGAGGTCGTGGTGTTGACCGGCTTCCGTCCCGATCTGTCCTGGCTGTCCGAGGTACGTCTCGACCTCGACCCCGTTCTGCAGTCGCCGCGACAGCTGGCCCCGCTGATCGACCCCAACGTCCACTCCTGCGGGAGCGTCTACCCACATGGCGTCAACGAACTCGCCCAGCCCGAGCCCAACCTGTACCTGGCCGGGATGAAGAGCTATGGGCGTGCACCCACCTTCCTGGCGATGACCGGGTACGAACAGGTGCGTTCGATCGTGGCCTCCCTCGCCGGCGACCAGGCCTCCGCCGACCGCGTGGAACTCGTACTCCCCGAGACCGGAGTGTGCGGGGGTGCGGGACTGTTCGACGAGACCACGGCGACCAGTGCCGGCACGACGGCTGATGCCGGCGCCGGTTGTTGCGGACCAACGAACGGCCCGGCCGACGTGGCGATCGAACCAGCCCTCACGGCGCCCGCCGTTCGGTAGGGCTGTCGCCGGTGCCTGAGACGGGGCCGGTAGTAGCCCGGCCCGGCGTCCTGACGCGGGCCGGGCCCGCGGCCGGTGATGACCGCTGGCTCAGTCCTCGCCGCACCGTCAGTCGTGGCAATCGCCGCGGCACCAAACCTGGTCTGGTTCTTCGCCGCCTGGACTGCCGCCGGCCTTGCCATGGCAGCCGTCCTCTACCAACCCGCGTTCGCCGCGCTCACCCGATGGTGGGGACCGCGGCGGGTCACCGCGCTCGCCGCCCTCACCCTCGTCGCCGGCCTGGCCAGCACCATCTTCGCGCCCCTCACCGCCACGCTCGCCGACCAGCTGGACTGGCGCCGCACCTACGTCACACTTGCCATCGTCCTCGCAGCCATCACCATCCCCGCCCACGCCATCGGCCTCCGCGGTGCCTGGCCCCACCCGACGACAGAGGCGCATGGGCACGTCCACCACTCCCCGGACCGAGTTGCCCGAAGCCGCGCCTTCCTCGCCCTTGCCGCGGCCATGAGCCTCGCCACTTCGCCGCCTTCGCCGTCCTGATCGGCCTCGTCCCACTCCTGATCGAACGGGGTCTGTCCACCGCCACCGCTGCCTGGGCCCTCGGCCTCGGCGGGGCCGGTCAGGTCCTCGGCCGCCTCGGCTACACCCGACTCGCGGCAGCCAGCACAGCCAGGTCGCAATAGGACGCGCCGCCGTCAAAGGATCGGTGGCCGACGTATCTGCGAGTCCTGGGCGTCAGGCCGCGTAGTTGCGGAGCAGCCTCAGTGCGGACTCCGCGTGCGGGCCGGTCATGGTCAGGCCCGAGTTCTCTGCGGCTAGTCGCTGGGCGCCGACGCGGCAGAAGGCCCCGGCTGAGCCAGCGATGACCGAGTCGGCGTCTGACGGGCCGAACTGCCAGATCTCGCCGTCGGGTCCAGTGAGGTCGGCACGGATCGGTGCCGGTTCCTTGCCAGCGAGGCGGAATGCGTACACACCATTGATCAGCGGCTGCCCGCCGGATGCTGCCGCGGGGGTGCCGGTCAGGGTGGACACCACCGATTCCTCGGTCTGGGCGAGGTGCAGCAGCACGTCGACGTTCGTCCAGCCGGCCAGTCCCGACGGCTGGTTCCAGTCCTCCTCGGACAGCCCCGCAAAGATGCTGTCCAGCCGGTCGTACTCGGCCTCGAGGCTGGCGAAAATCTCCATTTCCGTACCGTAGTAGCTCGCCCCGCCCAGCGTCGTTGGCAGACACTTCACGCTCTGCGAGCCTTGCGACTTGCGCCTTGGCCGCCTCGTTCGTCACCTGCCCCGAGGGTGATGCGGTGCGAGTTCGGGGCGACGTTGTCAGCTGGTGCGTGGGTGGGTTTCGTACATGCGGATCGCGACGATGACTCCGGAGACGGCGGTAATGGCGGCGACGGCCCAGATGGCGGCGCGGATGCCGGCGAGGTCGGCGATGATGCCGGCGAGGAGGGCGCCGACGGCGAATCCGCCGTCGCGCCAGAGCCGGTAGACGCCGACGGCGCGGGCTCGCCACGCGGGGTGGGCCACGTCGCCGATGGCGGCGAGCAGGGTGGGATAGACCATGGCGGTGCCGGCGCCGAGCACCGCTGCGGCGATCGCCCAGGTGGTGAACGTGTCGACGGTGGCGATCGCCGCGAGTGCGGCGGCCTGGATGAGCATTCCCGCGGTGATGAGGTGTTTGCGTCCCCAGCGGTCGGACAGGGGGCCGGTGATGAGCTGGCCCAACCCCCAGACGGCGAGTACGAGTGAGCTCAGGATGCCGATGTCGGAGACGGATATGCCGGCGGTGGCGAACAGGAGTGGGAACAGTCCCCAGGCCAGGCCGTCGTTGAGGTTGTTGACCATTCCGGCCTGGCTTGCCGCGGACAGTGCGGGTTCGCGCAGGCTGGTGTGGACGAGGACCTGCCGGTTGGTCAGGTCGGCGTGCAGGTGGTCGTGCCGTCCGTCGGCGCGAGCGGTGTGGGTGCTGGCTTCGTGGCGGGCATGGTCGCGGGTCTCCCGGACGAGAACGCCGGACAGGCCGAGGCCGAGTGCGATGTAGGACGCGCCGAGCAGGAAGGGGGCTGGGCGGAGTCCGTAGCGGGCGGCGAGATATCCGGTGGCGACGGCTGTCGCCGCGGCCGCGGCGTAGCCGGCGGCTTCGTTGAGACCCATGGCCAGGCCGCGGCGGTGCGGGCCGGCGAGGTCGATCTTCATGATGACGGTGGTGGACCAGGTCAGGCCCTGGTTGATGCCGAGAAGGACGTTGGCCGCGACGATCCATCCCCAGTTCGGCGCCCAGATCAGCAGCAGGGGTATCGGAAGGGCGACGAGCCAGCCGAACAGGAGCACGGGTTTGCGGCCGAAGCGGTCCGACCAGGTTCCCGCGACGTAGTTGGTGGCGGCCTTCGTGATGCCGAAGGCGAGGACGTAGGTGAGCAGGAAGGTGTAGCCGGCAAGGTGGAACACCTGCTCGCCGAGGAGTGGCAGCACGGTGCGTTCCTGCCCGAGCACTCCGCCGACCAGGGCGTTGACGGCGACGAGGAGGCTGAACTGGGCAAGGTTGGCGCGGAGCCCCAGCTGCACGGTGGGTCTGGTGGTGGTCATGCGCCGGTCGCCAGGTCGCGTCCGGTGGCCTGGGCCCAGTCGTCTGGTCCGCCCTCCAGGACCGCGACGTCGGTGTGGCCGTGGGCCTGGAGCAGGCTGGCCGCGCCCATGGCGCGTTCGCCGTGTCCGCACATCACCACCAGCGGGTCGGCTGGCACGTCGTCGACGTGTGTGGTGAGTGAGCCGAGTTCGACGTGGGTGGCTCCGGGCAGGTGCCCGGAGACGAACTCGGAGGTCTGGCGGATGTCGAGCACCTTGCGGTTCGTGAGCTGGTCGGCGTGGAGGAGCGTGGTCCGTGCGAGGGGCTGCGCGGCGGCTGTCCAGGACACCACTCCGCCGGCGAGTTCTCCGGCGAGCATGGGGTAGCCGATCTTGGCTGCCTGCCAGGCGATCTCCGAGGGGTCCTGATCGGCTCCGCGCACGATGACCAGTGACTGGTCGGGGGAGGTGAGCCAGCCCAGCCAGGAGGCGAACGCCGGCCGCAGCGGGATGGACACCGCGCCTGGAATGTGGCCGGCGGCGAACTCCTGAACCGGGCGTACGTCGACGACCTGGGCGCTTTCGGCAAGCAACCTCCGCACGGCGTCGACGTCGAGCGGCCGGAGCTGAGGCTCGCCCGGCGGGAGTTCGTACCCGCGGCGGTTGACCTCGGCGAGGCGGAGGAAGTACGGGGGAAAGCTGCCGAGCGATCCGAGGAGTGCCGCGACGAAGGCGTCCTCGTCACCGGCGCGGAGCAGCGGGTTGGTGGCCTTCTCCCGTCCGATGGTGCTGGCGCGCTCGGCGCCCGGCGGGGCGGAGCAGAACGAGCCCGCCCCGTGGGTGGGCCACACCTGCACGTCGTCGCGAAGGGCTGCCAACCGGTGGAGGGATGCGTACTGCTGGCGGGCCAAGGCCTCCGTCCGTCCAGGGGAGATCAGGTCGGTCCGTGCGGCGGCGCCCACCAGCAGCGACCCACCGGTGAACACCCCGACCGGAGAGTCGCCATCCAGCAGGAGGAACGCCACGTGTTCGGGTGTGTGGCCAGGTGTTGCCAGCGCGCGCAGTCGCAGACCGCCGAGGTCGACCTCCTCCTCGTCACGCAGTCCGGTGTGGCGGAAGTCGCGGTTCCCGGCAGCTGAGGCGACCACGGTGGTCCCGTCGGTCGCTGCCAGCTGGTGGGCACCCGACACGAAGTCGGCATGCAGGTGTGTCTCCGCGGCGAAGGCCAGCGTCAGCCGTCTTCGCTCGGCCACCCGCCGGGTGGAACGCAGGTCGAGGCTGGCATCGACCACCAGGGCCCGCCCGTCTCCGAGATCGACGAGGTAGGTCGAGTTGCCGAGCCCTTCGTCGATCACTGGCACGACATCAAGCGAGGTCATCTGTGGTCCCTCCTCGACACGTACGTCCACCTTCCCCGCACCCTGTTATACAGTATTCCAAAGAAGATTGGAGGAACGTCGATGGCTGACCGTACGGCGAAGGCGACGCTTCTCGACGCGTTCGCCCGCGTGGGCAAGGCGCTGGGCAGCGGCAAGCGCCTCGAGTTGCTGGACCTGCTCGCCCAGGGCGAGCGGACCGTCGAGGCGCTCGCCCGGGCCGCCGATCTGGGACTGACCACGACATCGGCGCACCTGCAGACGCTCAGGCAGGCCAACCTGGTGGCGACCCGGCGGGAGGGCACCAAGATCCACTACCGGCTCGCCGGCGCCGACGTCGCCGCGCTGCTTGCACTCCTCCGGGTTGTGGCGCGCGATCGGCTACCCGACGTGGAGGCCGCACGGGCGGCATATCTGGGACCGGACACCGAGCAGGTCACCAGGGCCGAGCTGTTACGTCGGGTCGAGGCAGCTGACGTGGTCGTGCTCGACGTACGGCCCCGGGAGGAGTACGACGCGGGCCACATCCCCGGCGCCGTCTCCATCCCCGTGGAGGACCTGGCCGACAGGCTCGCCGACATCCCGGTGGACCAGGATGTCGTTGCGTACTGTCGCGGCGCCTTCTGCGTCATGGCGCACGATGCGGTCCGGCTGCTGTCCAGCCGTGGGCGGCGGGCCCGCCGACTCGCCGACGGGATGCTCGAATGGCGGCTTGCGGACCTGCCGGTCGCCACGGCTCCGAGGTGCTGAGGCCGCGGCGGCTGCCTGGCCCACAGAGGTGAACGAAAGGGACGTCTTCCGGTCACTACGCCTGGGTCGGGGTGGCGGTGCCGACGATGTGGAACGACGTCGGGATCCGGGCGTCAGGAAAGCGGAACCTCTCGAGTTTGTCGACGGAGAAACCGGCGCCTTCGATGGCGGCGATGGTGTCGCGGCCGGTGCGGCAGCCGCCCGCCAGCCGGGGCCAGATGGTGGCGTCGAGGACACGCTGGAGTCGCGCCATGCCTTGCGTGTCCGCGCGAACGTGTTCGAGGAACCGCAGCTGTCCGCTGGATGTGAGGACGCGACGGATCTCGCCCAGCGCTTTGGCCTGGTCGCGGACCGAGCACAGCACGAGTGAGACGACAACGGTGTCGGCACTGCCGTCGCCGGCGGGGAGGTGCTCGGCGAGTCCGTCGGCGACCTCCACCCGGACCGGCGCTCGGGCGGCGGCGCTGGAGGCGAGGCGTCGTAGGTGCGGTTCTGGTTCCACCGCCAGGACCCTGGAGACGCCAGCCGGATAATGCGCGAAGTTTCGGCCGTCGCCGGCGCCGACTTCGACCACGACGCCGCTCGCGTCCTCGAGCAGCGCGTGCCGATGCTCGGCTATGCCGCCGCGGTCCATCGCGGCACTCATCGCCGGGTAGAGCCGCGCGAAGATCGGGTGGTGGACTGCCACGGTGTTCACCAGGTCACCGGCAGTTCGACGAGCCCGCCGGTGAGAACGTCCTGGCGTACCCGCAGTGTCTCCACGCCGACGGCCAGCCGCATGGTCGGGAACCGGGGAAGAAGCTGGGCGAACACCGCCTGCAGCTCGATCCGCGCCAGGGGCGCGCCGATGCAGTAGCGGGCTCCGTGGCCGAAGGTGAGGTGCGCGGCCGCCTGACGACTGACGTCCGCCCGATCTGGGTCGGCGAAGACAGTCGGATCATGGTTGGCGGCGCCGTTGTCCAGCAGGACGAGGTCGCCGGCCCGGACAGCGACACCGTCGATCTCCAGGTCGGTTCGTGCGTAGCGGGGGATGCCGGTGCCGCCCTTGCCGGGTGCCCGCAGGATCTCCTCGACGGCGTTCGAGGTGAGACTCGGATCGTCGAGCAGGGCCCGCCACTGGTCGGGGTTGGCGAGCAACAGCAGGGCGCCCAAACCGATCTGGACCACGGTGGTCTCGTGGCCGGCGAACAGCAACGCCATCGACAGGCCCGCCGCCTCGTCGTCCGAGACGCCATCGGTGGCGCACAGCCTTGAGATCACGTCGTCGCCGGGATGCCGACGTTTGTCGGCGACCAGCCGTTTGCCGTAGCCGAACAGCTCAGCCATACCCTGCACAGAGCGGTCCCGGTCGCGCACGTTGCCGGCTGCCTGGGTCCAGGCGCGGAACTGGTCCCTGTCCTCATAGGGAATGCCGAGCAACTCGCAGATCACCAGGATCGGCAACGGAAGGGCCAGGGCAGCGACCAGATCCACCGGGGGAGCTTTCCCGGCCATCTCGTCCAGCAACTGGGTGACCAGGGCCTCGACCCGTGGTCGCAGGGAACGCATGTGCCTGGGGGAGAAGTGCGGCTGGAGCAGCGAACGCATCCGCGCATGGTCGACTGCCTCCGTGGCGAAGTTGCCCAGCGGCCCGCCGAACAGCACGGACTCACCGGTGCGAGCCGCGGTCTCCGGCGTGGGATGGGACCGGCCGAGCCGGTCGTCGGCGAGCAGCCGTCGTACCTCGGCGTGGCCGGTGACCAGCCAGGCCTTGTCGCCGACCGCTGTGCGCACCCGATGCACCGTGCCGTCTGACTGCAGCGCGCGCAGAGCTGGTGCGACGTCGAGTGGATGCGTCTGCTCGAACGGCAGCTGAGCCTTCGTGTCCATGCGGCCTCCAGTGTGTATAAGTTCGATTTAACAAAGGTAGTTGTATAGTTCTGGTTCTACAAGAGGAGGCCCGACATGGCTGTCGACCGGGAAGCGGTGCGGCCAACGCCCCGACGGTTGCCCCGTGCCGAACGCAGGGAGCAGATCCTCGAGGCCGCCACCCGCGCGTTCGCCCGTGCTGGATACGCCGCCACAGGTCTCAACGACATCGCCACCGAGGCCGGCATCACCCACGTGATCCTCTACCGGCACTTCGAGTCCAAGAACGATCTCTACCGCGCCGTGCTCGACCGGGCACGCGCCCGGCTGGCCGCCACCGTGGGCACCGACAACTACGACGACACCAGCATCCCCGCGCTCCTCCGTGCCGCCGCCGCCGAACCGGACGGATTTCGGCTGCTGTTCCGCTTCGCCGCGAGGGAGCCGGAGTTCCGCGACGTGGTCGACTCCCTGCGTTCGGCGTCCACCGACATCGCTCTCCGGCACCTCTCCGCCGCGATCCCCCAAGGTCCCTGGCGCGACTGGGCGGCTCTCCTGGTGCCAACCGTCACCCTCGAAGCGGTCATAGCCTGGCTGGACGCCGGCCAGCCCGATCCCGACGCCGCCGCCGGCTGCGTCTCCCAGGCCATCCAGGGCGTGATCCAGGCCGCGCAGGGCGGCGCCAGGTCGAAAGGGTGAGGAGGCGGCGAGAGGTCGCCGACCTGTACCTATCCCGGGTACCAGACGATGCGGGGATCGTCTGGACTTCGCTGGTAGGTCCAGGCGTCCTCGATGAGGCGTTCGGTGTCGTACCGCGGCCTCCAGTCGAGCAGGAGCCGCGCTTTCGTGTTGTCCAGCCAGGTCGAGTGGTAGGGCGTCGGCACCTTGACGATGGGCAGACCGCGTGTTTCGGCGAGGTACTCCGCCACGTGCTGGTAGTTGACCGGCTCGTCCATGCAGATGTTGAACGTCTGGCCGGCGGCGGCCGGGTGTTCCAACCCAAGGGCGATCGCTTCGACAAGATCGCTGACGTGAACGAAGTTGCGCTTCAGCGGCGCGCCGTCGGCGTCCAGCGCGAGCGGGACAGCCTGCTCCGGGACGTCGCCGTCCACGAGCTCGCGCCACGCCGGTCCACCGAACTGGTCGGGACCGAACGAGAGCGTGTACCGGAAGTCGTCCCGCTCCATGATCCAGGGCGCCCGTAGACAGGTGGCGTTCAGGCCGTAGGCGATCTGGTACTGCTCGAGCATGACCTCCTCGAGGACCTTCGACAGTGCGTAACACCCTTGGTAGGCGGTGTGCCGCTGTGTCTCGGTCACCGGGCCGGGGTGTTTGTAGACGAAATGACCGACGGCGGCGTCGCCACCGACGAGGACGAACCGCTGGCTGGTCGGGCTCTCCCGCGCTTCTTCGAGCAGCCAGAACAGGCCCTTGACGGCCACGTCCATGATCTCGTCGGGCGTCTCCTTGCAGGTGGCCAGATGAACGACGTGGGTCACGTCCGCCATGGCCCGGCGGGCAGTCTCCCGGTCGGCGATTGTCCCGAAGACACATTCGACACCGGGGACATCGAGGGGTCTGTTGTGGCAGAGCGCGCGGATCTCACAGCTGCCGTGGAGCTTGTCGATGAGGGCCCGGCCCACCTTGCCGGTCGCGCCGGTGACGAGCAGCCTCATGGGGTCTTCCACTGCGGAAGGTCGAGCAGCACGCTGCCTTCGAGGCTTCCCGACAGCTCGCGTGCCCGGGCTGCGTCGAAGAACTGCGACTCGTCGAAGAGCCACGGACGCGTACCGCCAGCCGCCACATGTCGCCCCCGCAGGTCGGCGAGCATGCCCGACGCCCGGTACGACGGCCACCTGACCCCCGACTGGCAGTAGGACGCATCGACGAACCAGCGCGGGCTGTCCTCGCCGCCCGGCTTGGCGCGACGTGCGTGCCACATCCCCGAGTGCACGATCAGGACCGAACCAGGCGGCACGTCGTCGACGGTGACCATCCCCGGGAGATCGGAGTCGCCGAGGAAGGTCAGCGCGTGGCTGTCCGTGGCGAACCGGTGGGAGCCGGGCACGAAGAGCAGGTCTCCGATCGTGCCGTTGAGCCCGTTGAGGTAGAAGAACACGTGCACCATGAGGTGCGAGCGGTTGGTCTGGGGGTACTGCTCGTAATCCTGGTGCCACGACACCCCCTCCATGCCGGCGTCGTGCCGGGCCGCATGGATGTGATGGAACACGTACCGTCCACCCATGAGCTCGTCGACCATCTCGCTCACCCGTGGATGCCAGATGAGTGCGCCGATGTGCTCGTCCTCATACGCATGCCGCCGCGGTTGCGCCGACACATGCCGGTCCACGGCTGCCTTCAGCGTGTCGATTTCTGCCTTGTCAAGGAATCCAGGAAAGACGACATACCCTTGATCCTGGAATGCCTCCAGCATGTGATTCTCCTTCGGAAGCTTTCTCTTGACGGCTGAATAGTTTGTCTGGCCGACGTGATCCGGCTTTTCGCAAATCGGCGCGGTCGCAGAGCCCTTCACCTCAAGGTCAGGTTTGACGCTAGGTCGGCCCAGGTTTGCGTGTCAACGCGCGTCGACTCGACTTCCGGGACCGGCCGAATGCCACGGCTACCCACGCGTGAGAGCGGGTCTCGTGCGTCGTGTCGGAGGAGGTTCGTGCGCAGGCAGCGCCTCACCTGGCGCGTTCCCAGCCGCGACGCGGAGTTCGCGTGGGGTGGACCGCGCGTGACCGGTAGACGATATAGGGGCGGAACAGGTAGCCGACCGGTGCGGTGAACGCGTGCACGAGGCGGGTGAACGGCCACATCGCGAACAGCAGCATGCCGATCAGCGTGTGCAGCTGGAACGACTGCGGCGCTGCCGCCATCGCGCCGATGTCGGGCTGGAGCACGAACAGCGAGCGGAACCACGGCGAGACGGTCGCGCGGTAGTCGTGCTCCGCACCGACGACACCGGCGCCGAGCAGCGTCGTGGCCAGCCCGACGACGATGGCGGCGACGAGGACGACGTACATCGCCTTGTCGTTGCGGGTGGTGGCCATGAACACCGGTCCGGTCGTACGCCGACGGTAGACGAGGATGGCGATTCCGGCGAGGGTGGCGAAGCCGGCGACGCCGCCGAGCAGCAGCGCCTGGACATGGTAGGCACGCTCGGACATCCCGACCGCGGACGTCCACGAAGCCGGGATGACGAGCCCGATCACGTGGCCGACAACGACGACGAGGATGCCGAAGTGGAACAGCGGGCTGCCGATCCGCAGCAGGCGCGACTCGTAGAGCTCCGAGGACCGCGTGGTCCAGCCGAACTGGTCGTAGCGGTACCGCCAGATCGTGCCCGCCACCAGGATCGCGATCGTGACGTACGGCAGGACGCCCCAGGCCAGGATGTCGAGTGGGCTCATCGGCGGCTGGCTCCTTCCTGCGCCCCGGGCGTCGTGACCGCGAAGGGTTCCAGGCCGACGCTCTCCTGAGGCGGGCCGGTACGGGCGAGCTTCTGGGCTGCGGCTCTGTCCGCCGGCGACGGGCCGGGAAGCAGTGCGCACACAGCCTCGACGACTCCGGCGTACGCGGAACCCACGTCGCGCAAGGCGAGCCGGAGCAACTCGATACCTGCCCGGTGGTCCTGGAGCAGCGCGAGGCCGTCGGCGAGGTCCCCGGTGGCAGCGTACTCCAGGGCGACCGGCAGGTAGTCCGGGAGTTCGTTCGCCGAGAGCTCCAGACCACCGCGCCGGTAACGCTCCTTCAGCGCCGTGAGGGACTGGCCCCGCCGGCGGGTCTCACCGTCGATCCACCAGGTGAGGTAGAGGCAGCAGCGGCGGCGCCGGTCGAAGGTGGCGACGTAGTGCTCGGCGAGTTCGCGTTCGGGGGTTGCCGTGAGATGGTCGAGGAACCCGCGAAGCGCGCTTCTTGGCGTACCGTCCGGCAGCCCTGTCACGGCGGCATCGACCAACGGGACGCGGGCACGCACGTCCTCGCCGGGGTACTGCAGCAGGATCGACGCGGCCTGGCAGACCACCCGCCCGTGCTGGGAGGTCGTCATGGCCCGTCCCTCCCGTCGGTGCTGTCGCGGTGGCGGGGCGGGAACATGCCTGTGGGCATGCCCTGGCCGTCCCAGTTGAGCAGGTTGATCTGGGTCCGCTTGCGTTCGGGGTCGGCGATACCCTCGCCGGTCTGGCGGTCCTTGAGGGCGTGGAACGTCTCGACCGAGACAGGCGTCGGCCGCCCGGACGCCTCGCCGAAAGGCCCGCTTTCGTACATCCCCGGGCCACCGTCGTAGTCGAGACTGCACCCGATCTCCTCGAGCTGGCGGCCTTCGACCTCGTACGCCGTGGGAATCACGTAGCGCTCGTCGTACTTCGCGATGGCCAACAGCCGGTAGAGGGCGGCGAGCTCCGCGCCGGTGCTGCCAGCCGCCGTCGCGATGGACTCGTCCGGCACGTCACCGAGGTTGATCGCCCGCATGTACGCGCGCATGGCGGACAGCTTCTGCAGCACCCGCCGCACCGGCGCGGGATCGCCGGCGGTGAACAGTTCCGCGAGGTACTCGATCGGGATACGCATCGCGTCGATGGCGCCGAACAGGTTGTCGACGTCCTCGCCGTCGTGGCCGGTCTCGGCGAGCGCGTCGACGACGGGTGAGAGCGGCGGGACGTACCACACCATCGGCATCGTCCGGAACTCCGGATGCAGCGGCAGCGCCACGCGGTAGTCCTTCGCCAGCGCGTAGACGGGAGAGCGCTGGGCCGCGGTGATCCAGTCCTCGGCGATGCCGTCGCGCCGGGCGGCGGCCACCACGTCCGGGTCGTTCGGATCGAGGAGCACGTCGAGCTGGGCGGCGTACAGCTCCTTCTCGTCGGCGACGGACGCCGCCTCGGTCACCCGGTCGGCGTCGTAGAGGAACAGCCCGATGTAGCGCAACCGGCCCACGCAGGTCTCCGAGCACACCGTCGGCTGGCCCACCTCGACCCGGGGATAGCAGAACGTGCACTTCTCCGCCTTGCCGGTGCGGTGGTTGAAGTAGACCTTCTTGTACGGACAGCCGGTCACGCACATCCGCCAACCGCGGCACCTGTCCTGGTCGACCAGCACGATGCCGTCCTCGGCCCGTTTGTACATCGCGCCGGACGGGCACGACGCCACGCACGACGGGTTGAGGCAGTGCTCGCAGATCCGCGGCAGGTAGAACATGAAGGTTCGCTCGTACTCGAGGCGGATCTTGTCCTCAGCCTGTTTGCGTACCCGTTCCACGATCGGGTCGGCGTCTGCCACCTCCGCGCCCCCGCCGAGGCTGTCGTCCCAGTTCGCGCTCCATTCCACCTGCATCGGCTCGCCGGAGATCAGTGACTTGGGTTGGGCGACCGGAAAGTCGTCGCCGAGAGGCGCGTTGGTGAGGTTCTCGTAGTCATAGGTCCAGGGCTCGTAGTAGTCGCGGATGTTCGGCAGCACCGGGTTGGCGAAGATGGTGAGCAGCTTGCGGAACCGGCCGCCGGCCTTGAGCTTCAGCCGGCCGCTCTTCGTACGCACCCAGCCGCCCTTCCACCGGTCCTGGTCCTGGTAGCGCCGCGGGTAGCCCTGACCGGGCCGGGTCTCGACGTTGTTGAACCAGACGTACTCCACGCCGCTGCGGTTGGTCCACGCCTGTTTGCAGGTCACCGAGCAGGTGTGGCAGCCGATGCACTTGTCGAGGTTCATCACCATGGCGAGCTGGGCCATGCACCGCCCGATCGGGCGCCTGCCGGTCGGGCCGGACGGGGTTGTCGACGCGGCCATCAGTACGTCACCTCCTGGCTGCGGCGGCGGACCACGGTCACTTCGTCGCGCTGGTTGCCGGTGGGCCCGAGGTAGTTGAACGCGAACGACAGTTGGGCGTACCCGCCGATCAGGTGCGTGGGCTTGATGAGGATTCGGGTGAGGGAGTTGTGGATGCCGCCGCGCCGGCCGCTCGCCTCGGCGATCGGCACGTTCACGACCCGCTCCTGCGCGTGGTAGACGAAGACGGTGCCGGTGGGCATGCGGTGGGTGACGATCGCCCGGAGGGCCATGACGCCGTTGCGGTTGACCAGCTCCACCCAGTCGTTGTCCCGGACGCCAATGGCGTCGGCGTCGGCGCGGCTCATCCAGACGGTGGGGCCGCCGCGGGACAGCGAGAGCATGAGCAGGTTGTCCTGGTACTCGGAGTGGATCGACCACTTCGAGTGCGGGGTCAGATAGCGCACCACGACCTGCTTCTGGCCGTCCGGACCCAGGGCGGGTTCACCGCTGTGCTCATGGTCGGCTCGCCGGGGCTCGCCGCTGTGCTCATGGTCGGCTCGCCGGGGCTCGCCGCTGTGCTCATGGTCGGCTCGCCGGGGCTCGCCGAACAACCCCGACATGTCCAGCGGCGGGCGGTAGATCGGCAGGGCCTCGCCGAACTCGTGCATCCAGTCGTGGTCGAGGAAGAGGTGCATCCGCCCGGTGAGGGTGTGCCAGGGCTTGTGTTCCTCGACGTTCGTCGTGAACGCCGCATAGCGCCGGCCGCCGGTCTCGCTTCCCGACCATTCCGGGCTGGTGATGACCGGCACGGGATGGGCCTGGGTGTCGGCGAAGCTGATCCGGCGTTCCTCGCTGCCCTCGGCGAGGTGGGCGAGCGGCTTGCCGACCCGGCGTTCCATCGCGCGGAAGCCCTGGACGGCGAGGCGGCCGTTCGTGGTTGCGGAAAGGGCAAGGATCGCCTCGGCCATCTTGGCGTCGGTGTCGAGTGCCGGTCTCCCGTCGCCCGCGCCGCCGAGCATCACGCCGCACGCCTTGCGCAGGTGCTCCACCTCGGCGTCTGGCTGGAACGTCACACCCTTGGTCACCAGGCCCAGCGTCTCGGTGAGTGGGCCGAGCGCCGCCAGCTTGTCCGCGACCGCGGGATAGTCCCGCTCCACGACGGTGAACGCCGGCATCGTCCGTCCGGGCACGGGCGCGGGCCCACCGGCCCGCCAGTCGCGGACCACGCCGCCCGGCTGTCCCGTCTCGGCTGGCGTGTCGTGCTGCAGGGCGGTGGCCACGACATCCTTGCGTACGCCCAGATGGGTCTTCGCCAGCTCACTGAACCGCCGCGCGATCGCGGTGAACGCCGCGAAGTCCGAGCGGGTCTCCCACGGCGGGTCGATCGCGGGGGTGAACGCATGGACGAACGGATGCATGTCCGTCGAGGACAGGTCGTGCTTCTCGTACCACGTCGCCGCCGGCAGCACCACGTCGGCGAGCAGCGTCGAGCTGGTCATCCGGAAGTCGAGCGCGAGCAGCAGATCGAGCTTGCCCTCGGGTGCCTCGTCCCGCCAGGTGACGTCGCGGGGGCGGCGGTCGGGCGGGGTCTCCTCCGCTCGCAGGCTGGAGTGGGTGCCGAGCAGGTGCTTGAGGAAGTACTCGTTGCCCTTGCTCGACGACCCGAGCAGGTTGGCCCGCCACAGGGTGAGACACCGCGGCCAGTTCTCCGGCGCGTCCGGGTCGTCACAGGCGAACCGCAGGTCACCGGCCGCCAGCTTCTCCGCGACGTACGCCGGGACGTCCGCGCCCGCCTTCACCGCATCGTCGGCCAGGTCGAGCGGGTTGGCGTCGAACTGTGGGTGCGACGGCATCCAGCCCAACCGCGCGGACAACGCCAACGTGTCGGCCGTGTGCATGCCAGCCAGGTCACCGCGTGCCAGCGGCGAGGTCAGCGCGTCGGCCCGGTAGCCGTCGTAGCGCCACTGGTCGGTGTGGGTGTACCAGTACGCCGTCCCGATCGCCTGCCGCGGCGGTCGCTGCCAGTCGGTCGCGCCCGCGAGCGCCGCCCAGCCCGTCACCGGGCGGCACTTCTCCTGGCCGACGTAGTGCGCCCACCCGCCGCCGTTGCGGCCCATCGCCCCGGTGAGCAGGAGCAGTGCGAGCATCGCCCGGTAGGTCGCGTCGCCGTGGAACCACTGGCAGACGCCCGCACCCATGATGATCATCGTCCGGCCGCCGGACTTCTCCGCGCTGCGGGCCATCTCCCTCGCGACCTGCGTCGCGGTCTGTGCCGGCACCGAGGTCAGCGGCTCCTGCCAGGCCGGAGTGTACGGCTGCGAGGCGTCGTCGTAGCCGGTCGGCCAGACACCCGGCAGGCCGTCGCGGTGAACGCCGTACTGCGCGAGCATCAGGTCGAAGACCGTCGTCACCAACCGCCCACCCACCCTGCGTGTCGGCACGCCCCGGTGGAGTATCCCGCTCTGCCTCCCCTCGGCACGCCCCGGACCATCGGCGGTGTCGGTGTTCGTCTCGAGATCGAAGCGGGGGAGGAGCACCTCCACGTTGTCCGCGCCGTCACCGAGCAGCGTCAACCGTGGAGCGACGCCATCGAGGTCGAGGTTCCAACGCCCGGTACCTGCGTTGGTCCACCGGTCACCGAGGGTGCCGTTCGGCACCACCGGTTCGTTCGTACGCCCGTCGATGAGCACGGTCCGCCACTCCGCGCCCTCGATGTCGGCAGCGGGGTGGCCGCCAAGGTCGGAGGCCCGCAGCAGCTTGTCAGGGACATAGCCGCCGCGCCGTCCCTTGAGCGTCACCAGAAACGGCAGGTCCGTGTAGCGCTGGACGAAGTCGACGAAGAACGGCACCCGGCGTTCGACGAAGCACTCGCGGAGGATCACGTGACCCAGAGCCATCGCCAGCGCTCCGTCCGTGCCCGGCTGTGCCGGCAGCCAGGTGTCGGCGAACTTCGTGTTGTCGGCATAGTCCGGCGAGACGACGACCACCTTCTGGCCGCGATAGCGCGCCTCCGCCATCCAGTGCGCGTCCGGGGTGCGGGTGACGGGGACGTTGGAACCCCACATGAGGAGGTACGCGGCGTTCCACCAGTCGCCGGACTCCGGCACGTCGGTCTGGTCACCGAAGACCTGAGGCGAGGCGACGGGCAGATCGGCGTACCAGTCGTAGAACGACGTCATCACGCCACCGATCAACTCGATGAAGCGCGACCCGATCGCGTGGGAGACCATCGACATCGCCGGGATCGGCGAGAAACCGGCGATCCGGTCGGGCCCGTACGCCTTGATCGTGTGCACGTGCGCGGCGGCCACCATCTCGACCGCCTCGTCCCAGGACACGCGTACGTGACCGCCCTTGCCGCGCGCCCGCTGGTACCGGCGACGCCGTTCGGGGTCGCCGACCACCTCGGCCCACGCGCGCACCGGGTCGCCCAGGCGGGCCTTCGCCTCGCGGTACAGCTCGACCAGCACACCCCGGGCGTACGGAAACCGCACCCGGGTCGGCGAGTAGGTGTACCACGAGAACGCCGCACCTCGCGGACAGCCACGCGGCTCGTACTCCGGAGAATCCGGACCCACCGACGGATAGTCCGTCTGCTGGCTCTCCCAGGTGATGATGCCGTCCTTGACGTACACCTTCCACGAACATGAGCCCGTGCAGTTCACGCCGTGCGTCGACCGCACCACCTTGTCGTGGCTCCACCGGTCGCGGTAGAAGACGTCACCCTCCCGGCCGCCGGCCCGGTAGACCGCACGCAGGTCCGGTGAGGTCTCCCGGCGGGTGAAGAAACGACCGGCCCGTAGCAACGCGTCGGCCGCCGGACCGTCGGTGCCGCGGCGGTGTGCTGTGCTGCCATCGGTACCACGGTGCGCCGGAACAGTCCTACCGTCAGTCATGGATGCCACCTCGCCTACGCGGGCCGACTGGCTTGCCAAGCTACCTTTGCACGGAGGCGACCGTGGGCAAACGACCCGTCGTCCGTGGGTTTTCGCGGGTACGAACAGTGCGACGTGGTCGTCCGCGTCCATCGGGACGTCTGGGCACCGCCGTCCCCGCCCATCGGCAGCCGCCGTCCCACCCATCGGGCTCGAGAGGAGACCAGCGATGAGCTGGAGCACCGCGCAGCCAGCCGGAGATGCCGCCCGGTCCCAGCGGACCCGAATGCTCGTCCTCGCGACGGTCGGCTTCGCGGTCTCCTTCTGGGCGTGGGCACTGCTGGCACCCCTGGGCGCCACGTTGCGAGCCGAGCTGTCGCTCAGCTCGTTCCAGCAGGCCCTGGTCGTGGCCGTTCCGGTGATCATCGGCTCGCTCGGCCGGATCCCCGTCGGCGCGCTCACCGACCGCCTCGGCGCCCGCCGGATGTTCCCCGCCGTCGCCGCCCTGACGATCCTTCCGGTGCTCTACCTCGGCCACCTCGCGGACTCGTTCGCTGGGGTGCTCGCGGGTGGGTTCTTCCTCGGTCTGGGCGGCACCACGTTCGCGATCGGCGTGCCGTTCGTCAACGCGTGGTACCCGCCCGCCCGGCGCGGCCTGGCGATCGGAATCTTCGGGATGGGCACCGGCGGCACCGCCCTCGCCGCCTTCACGACCGTGCAGCTGGCCGACGCGGTGGGCCCGAGTTTCCCGTTCTCGTTGGTCGCCGTGGTGCTGGGGGTGTACGCCGTGGTCGCGTACGTCCTGCTGCGTGACAACCCGTCCCGTACCGTCGTGACCGGCTCACTCGTCGCGCGCATCGGATCGACCCTCCGGCTGGTCGAGACCTGGCAACTCTCTTTCCTCTACGCCGCGGCGTTCGGCGGGTTCGTCGCGTTCAGCGTCTATCTGCCCACCTACCTCGTCACCGCCTATGACCTGCAGCGCTCCGACGCGGGCCTGCGCACGGCGGGCTTCGTCGTCGTCGCCGTCCTCATGCGACCTGTCGGTGGATGGCTGGCGGACCGGATCGGTGCGGTGCCCGTCCTCGCGTGGGGGTACGCGGTCGTGGCCGTGCTCGCTCTCGTCGCCGCGTTCGAACCGCCGCTGATCCCGGTCGGCACAGTCGCCTTCCTCGGCATGGCCGCCGCCCTCGGATCATCCTCTGGTGCGGTGTTCGCACTCGTTGCCCAGGTCGTGCCACCGGAGCGGGTCGGCGCGGTCACCGGCGTCGTCGGTGCCGCCGGTGGCCTCGGTGGCTTCTTCCCGCCACTCGTCATGGGCGCGGTCTACGGCCTCGCCCTCGACTACACCTGGGGATACGGCCTCCTCGCCCTCACCGCCGCGCTGGCCTGCACGTTCACCGCCACCGCCGTGCGCCGCCGCGTGTCGACCGTCCCCCAGTGACAGGGCTCCGCGACTCCGGCTCTGCTTTGTCGCGAGCTGTCGCGAGGATTTCGTCGGCGCGTTTTTCCCAGCCGCTTTCATAACGCACATTCCAGGCCCCTCGCGAGGCCCGAATAGTGCAAGACACAGGCGAGTGATCAGTCCTTCATGGTACGAAGGAATCGGGCTCGCCGGCATGAGCAATTCCTCTGTCGGCAGCAACTCGGGCACACCGTGGTGATATTCATTTCTGCACTGAGGGCACGGTGATCAGTCATGTGGTTGCTGAGACTTCCAGGGGTGTACGCACCGCAGCACGACACGCGATTGCTTGTCGAGTCGCTGTGGCGCGAGTCGGTGTCTGACTACGCGAGTGTCCTCGACATCTGCACGGGTACGGGTGCAATTGCGGTCGCGGCGGCCCGCGGCGGAGCGAAGAATGTCACCGCCGTCGACATTTCCCGGCGTGCGGTCTGGACAGCCCGGGCCAATGCGTTCTTCTGTCGCCTTCCGCTCGAGGTACGCCGGGGGCATCTGCTCGATCCCGTCCTGGACGAACGCTTCAGTCTGGTCCTGGCAAATCCGCCGTACGTGCCGACGCGAACCGTGAGGTCGTGGACGGACGGTCGCCGGCAGCAGTCCTCCCCTCGCTGGGACGCGGGACCTGACGGTCGGGCCGTCCTCGATCCGCTGTGCGCGATGGTGCCTCGTGTGCTCACGCCGTCCGGAATTCTGTTGCTCGTCCAGTCCGCGTTGTGCGGCGTGGACAGGACCATCCGTCAGCTGCGGGAGGCGGGCCTTCATGCCCGTGTCCGCGACCGGTTGAAGGTGCCGTTCGGGCCGGTGATGAGCCGACGGGCGCGCTGGCTCGAACAACAGGGCTACATCCGCCAGGGACAACGAGATGATGAGTTGGTCGTGATCCGTGCCAGCCGAGAGTGAGTCGATCGGCCGCGACGCGCCAGGTCGCGATGAGTCCGGTCGTGACTGGCATCGTCGCGACCAAGCGTGTCGCGATCGGCCTTGCCAGTGTCGCGATCGGCCTTGCCAGTGTCGCGATCGGCCTTGCCAGTGTCGCGACTGTCGACATCACGACTGGGAACATCGCGCGGTCAGGATCGTGCCCGATGGCCCGATCCTGATCGAGGGACCCGTGGAACTCGTCCATGACGAAGGCATCGTGCGGTCCGACCGCTTCATCGTGGCCGTATGCACGTGCCGACGGAGCAGCACCTATCCCCTCTGCGACACGAGCCATCGACGTCGCAGCCGCGGGCGGCGGGACAGGGGCGCCTAGCCCGTTGTCCGCAAGGACGAATGGCCGCGGTCCCAGGAAGTCAGCAGGTGCGCGGTGACCCTGCCCTCGAGCCATGTCGTCGCGTCGATGCCGAAGACGATCGAGGGACCGAGGTCAGGTTCGCGGCTCACCAGGTCGCCGATGACATCGTGACGCATCACCTGCTCATGCACGGCGTCGGCCTCGACGTGTTCGAGGTAGAAGGTCAGGCAGGCGTCCGGGGCTCCCAGTCGTCCAAGGGCCTGGGTCATCCGGCGGGCGCTCGGCGCCGTCGTGATCTCGGCCGCCGCGAAGTGCCCGACCAGTGCTCCCCGGAGCGAACGATGCAGGCCGAGCAAGGACATGAGGTTCACGGTTGCGATCATCTCTGCCGGGGCGGCGTCGAGGTAGTAGCCGTAGCGCGTATCGAGATCGAGACCCGCCATGAGATCTGCGAAGAGCTGGGAATGTGCACGGGCTGGCCGTCCGGCACCGAACTCGTCGTACTCGACAGCCACCAGGGATGCTTTCGCCTGGCCGGTCAGGCGAGGGATGACCCAGGCATGCGGGTCGGCCTCCTTCAGGTGATAGAGCGACCGCATGGCGATGTGCTCGCGGAGCTGCCACATCTCACCAATGTCCCTCAGATGCTGGGAAACTCCTTCGGCTTCGAGCGGCTCGGCCAGAAGTGGTTCGAGCGCCTGTCCGATGTCACCACTGGGAACGACGTCCCGGTGCAGTGCCGTGAGAAACGTGCGCTCCATCTCGCCGCGGAACCGCAACAGATCGGGATCCCATTCCCACTGCCCGTCCACACCAGCGAACGACCGATAGTGCAGTTCGTAACAGGTGTAGAGGGCGAGTTGGAGGTCGTCGCTGTAGGCATCGACCGCGACGATCGGGTCACGATCCAGGAGTGCCGACGCTCCGCCGCCGCTCAATGCCTGCGTTACCGCCGACGACAGGTGCCCGCGCGGGGTCGGAAGAACAGGCTCATGGCGAGCCGACCGCTGGGCTCCGCCTGGTGCCGGGGCCCCGGGCTCCACACCAGCCGCCGAGCCGCTCACGTGCGTCGGTCTACCCGTCACCATGGCGGGCAAACCGATGGGGGACGTCCTCCTCCCGCGCCGTCAGGTCGATGAGCATGTCGACGATCGCCATCGGTCCGGACGGGGCGACCTCTCGCTGCCGGGCCGCTCCCGTCCCGGTCCGGCGGGTCCGCTCCACCAGATCCTGGACGAG
Source organism: Actinopolymorpha sp. B11F2 (assembly GCF_040195635.1). NCBI lineage: Bacteria > Bacillati > Actinomycetota > Actinomycetes > Propionibacteriales > Actinopolymorphaceae > Actinopolymorpha > Actinopolymorpha sp. B11F2. The sequence goes on from NZ_JBEFTX010000017.1 coordinate 154,251, forward strand.
TGGGAGATCGCCGCACTCGTCCAGTTGTGTGCGTACGTGCCGAAGCAACCGGCGAAGTAGTTCCATGGCCGGGATTCTGCCGCCCTGGATGGGATCGATGGCCGGACCGCGGAGTCCATGTCGCGCGGCACTCCACATTGCGGCGGCCGCGCTCTGGTCGGAGAACTCCGGAACCTCCCGGCCGGCTTCGACATCGACAAGCGCCCGCCGGACCAGCGCCCGGGTGAGCGCCGCCTGCAGCACAGTGTCCGCGACGCTCGCGCACGCGTCGGCGACGCGGATCTCGACCGTGGGGAACCGCTGTGACGGACGCGCCAACCAGAAGGTCATGTCCGCGTCGACGAGCATTCCTGCATCGATCAGTCGTTGCAGCTCGTCCTCATAATGAGCGACCGAACGGAAGTGCGGCGGAATTCCCGCGCCGGGAAACTGCGACTGGAGAATGATCCGCCAACTGTCATACGACGTGTCGCGGCCGCGGTCAAAGGCGGAGTTTGCCGACAGGGCAAGCAGAGTGGGAAGCCACGGACGCAGCCGGTTCACCACCTGGAGGGCACTCTCCCGGTCCAGGGTTCCCACGTGGACGTGGCATCCGCACGCCTGGTACGTACGTACGGATTCGGCGTACAGCTCGGCGATGCGGGCAAAGCGGTCGCCGGCCATGACGGGCGGTGCCTTGTCGAACAGCACGGGATGGCCGACAGAAACCAGCCGCGCATCCTCCTCGAGTGCCACGCGACACAGCAGTGCCCGGAGCGTCTCGAGCTCCTTGCGGATGCCCTCTGTGGTGGCGCACGGGCTGGTGGCAGCCTCGATTTGGGTGGCGACGAGTTCGGGATGCAGTTCGGCGTGTGCAGGCAGTACGCCGGTGGCTCGGGCACGGTCGAGGACCCGCTGAGCCACCGGCGAGGGCCTTCGGGACACCGGGTCGACCAGGAGGTACTCCTCCTCGACGCCGACGGTCTCGACGACCATGGCCGCCCCTTGTCCTCATGTGCGTCGGCGTCCATCACCGCGTCGACGCGAGCACGGGGAGGGGGCGCCAAGATCTGCCTCCAGGCTTCGCCCTTGGTCGTACCCAGCCGTGGTCGCGACAAGCCACCGACACGAAAGGAGGCAAGGCCCTCGCATGACATCGTCGATGGGCCCAAGCACGTCCTTGCAGGCGTCCACGATGGCGGAACCCACGCGACCGTGTCCTGCAAGGCGGGGCGCCGGTCCGGCCGGCGACCTCGACGCCTACTCTGACGCGGCGCCGCGCTCCGACCGTGTGCCGGTGGTGCTCGCACGACCCTTCTGGGGATCATCTGGCGGGCCGTGCGAACCTAGGCTCTGATATACACCGGGCGGCTCCTCACCGCTGTCGCGGCGTGGTCTCTCGCCTTCGTCATCGGTCTTTGTCCGCGAAGCACGGCTCTCGACCGACGCGAGGCAGGCCGGCCGATCTCCATGGTCGACTCAGCTCACGACGTCGCCCCGGGGTCTACAGCCAACGCCCCCATGACATCGCAACGAGCGACCCAGACCACCGGGCCCGTGAAGGAGAGCCAATGACTCACCAGGAACCCAAGACCCGCCGTGACAGGCCGAGGCCGCGTCGTCGGTGGCTGCGCATCACCCTGTTCGCAGCCGGCGTCATTGCCGCGCTCCTCGGAGTCGTCATCGGCGGCTACATCCACCAGAACGTCACCGGCCTGGAAAACGGCATGAAGCGTGTCGCCCAGGCCGGGTTTACCGAGCGGCAGACGTCGGTGGACGGGCGCATGCTCAACTACGCCGAGGGACCAGACCGCGGTACCCCCCTCGTGATGATCCACGGCCAGGCCACGCAGTGGCAGGACCACATGCTCGTCCTGCCCGCCCTCGCGGAGAACCATCACGTCTTCGCCGTGGACGTCCCCGGGCACGGTGGCTCCGCCCGGCTCGACCCAGACCGGTACACGAACGTCCATGTGGGTGACCTGCTTGCCGACTTCATCGACGAGACGGTCGGTGAACCCGTGATTCTCTCCGGACACTCGTCCGGCGGGCTGCTCGCACTGCGGATCGCGGCTGAACGGCCGGAGCTCGTGACCGGACTTGTGCTGGAGGACCCCCCGCTGTTCTCCTCTGAGCTGCCACGCCTGCCGGAGACCACCGGAGGGCAGTCGCTGGTGCTGGCCGAGGAGTACCTGAACGCAGGCGAGCCCGGGGGCGACTTCCAGCGCTACTTCGTCGAACACGGGAGCTACTTCGAGTTCTTCGGTCCCCTCGCAGGGCCGATCGGAGACTACTCGCTGAGCTGGATCGACGATCACCCCGGGGAGCCGCTACGGATTTTCTTCCTTCCTCCTCTGGTCAACGTCTTCTTCCAAGGGTTGGTGAACTATGATCCGTCGTTCGGTGCCGCCTGGGTGCATGCGGACGGCGGCTGGTACTCCGGCTTCGACACCGAGGCGGCCCTGGGCGATGTCGACGTACCGACGACGCTGGTCCACACCAACTACTTCGAGAGCAGGGACGGTACCGCCTACGACGACGACGGAATCCTGATGGCCGCCATGGACTCCGACGACGTCGACCGCGCCCTCGAGCTGCTGCCCGAGGACACCGAATTGGTGCAGCTTCAGTCCGGCCACCTCGTCCACTTCGAGAAGCCGCAGGAGTTCGTCAACGTCATCCATGCGCTCGCCTCCCGCATTGGCGGATGACCGGAGCGGCGGCGAACTCACGTGGCGTGGAAGACGACCTCAGGATTGGTGGGTGTCGGGCATTCGGGCAGCAGCTGTGGAGTACGGGCGCACGTGCCGGTCGAACAGGTGGCCACACCACGACCCGACCTGGCCGAGGCCGGCCGGTACGCCAGCTACCGGTTGTGTTCCGACCCGTTCGGGGTTCGGGGTGGGGCGACGGCGAGTGCGGCGATGGCGATGAGGAGTGGGATCGGTGCGGTGCCGAGCAGTGCTGGCTGGTAGTCGCCGGTGAGGTCGTGGATGAGTGCGTACAGCACGGGGCCGAAGGCGCTGGAGCCGACTCCTACGGCGCTGACGATGCCACAGATGGCGCCGAGATGGAGTACGCCGAAGTAGCGGGGGAAGGTGGCTGCCTCGACGGATCGGATGCTGCCGCCGGCGGCTCCGATGGCGATGCCGAAGCCGATCGCGGACTGGTGGCTGGTGGCGACGAGGTGCTGTGTGAGCCAGTGGCGGTCACGGGTGCAACGGTGCCCTCTCGAATCGCACGAACCAGTTCAGACGTAGACGTCAGATGATGATGTCACCGGTCATCGGCCTGTTGTCGTGTGGGGGTTCACGGTGCTGGGCGTCGAGGTCACCGCGGCCGGTCTCGCTGTCAGGGCGCTGAGCGTGTCCGCCTACGATCCAGGAATGGATGTGGGCGGAACGGATGCATGGTGAGCGCGCGGTTTCGGGTGTTGGACTCCCGGCCTACCCAGATGGGTGAGATCAGCCTGCGTCGCAGGTGGGATCCCCAGGTCGGCAAAGAGGTGTACGAGATCAAGCTGGACGACGAGTTCTTGATGTCGAGCCTGTTCACGGTTGCCGAGGTGCAGCTGGCGCACCTCGCGCTCGGCAGCCTGTCCAGGACCGAGGTCGATGTGGCCGTGGGTGGGCTCGGACTCGGTTTCACCGCCAGTGCCGTACTGGATCACCCGAATGTGCGTTCGTTGGTTGTCGTCGAGGCGCTGGGTGAGGTGATCGACTGGCACCAAGGTGGGTTGATACCCGCGGGGGCCGGGGTGACATCCGACCGGCGGTGCCGGCTCGTCAATGGCGACTTCTTCGCCATGCTCCGGTCCGGTACGGGACCTGATCCTGCGCAGCCGGGCCGGCGGTTCCACGCGATCATCGTCGACATCGATCACTCTCCGCGCCACGTCCTGGCTCCCAGCCATGCCGAGTTCTATCTGCCGGCGGGACTGCGGCGGCTCGCCGAGTACCTCCATTCCGGTGGCGTCTTCGCGCTCTGGTCGAACGATCCGCCCGACCAGGAGTTTGTCGCCGTCCTCGCCGAAGTCTTCGCAGCGGCAGAAGCCGAGGTCGTCCGCTTCCACAACCCCTTGCAGGGACGCGAGGCAGTCAACACTGTCTACGTGGCCCGAACACCATCGCGGTAATGAACCGCGCCCGCCCCGCCGCAGCCGCCTTGGCAGGGAGCCAGCAGGCGGACTCGAGGACGAGTACGGGAATCTGACGCGGCCGCCGGCGGTTCCACGGGCGAGCCGCCGCGCTAAGCCGACGTCGGCGTACGGTCGACGATACGACGACGAGTTGCGCCCCGAAACCCTCGGCGCCCACGCCATGGAGGAAGGCCGATGAGCCCGCTGTCCGCACGTATCACCCACCTTGAACGCTCCACCATCAGGTCCCGTTACCCGCGCACCATCGGCCGCAATGCCCGGCTCGGCAGTCATGGTTCAGGCCCCGAGAGCCAGGTCGTCATCCTCCACACCGATTCCGGCATCAGTGGCTGGGGGCTGGTGGCCGGCGCAGTCCCGCCCGCCGAACAGGTGGTCGGTCGTACGGTGGTTGAGCTGTTCGACCCGGCCGTCGGCACCGTCGATGCGACCGTCCTCGGTCTGGACTTCGCGCTGCACGACCTGGCCGGTCAGCTGCTGAACCTGCCGGTCCACCAGCTGCTCGGCGCGCGTGGCGAGTCGTCGATACCGGTGTACGACGGTGCGATCTACTTCGACGACCTCGACCCCCAGGACGCACCGACCGGCGTCGCCGCGCCGCTGGCGAACTGCGCCGCGGACTACGCGCTGGGGTACCGCGCGTTCAAACTCAAGATCGGTCGCGGCAACCGGTGGCTCGACCGTGCAGCCGGGGACGCCCGCGACATCGAGGTCACCCACGCCGTCCGCGCGGCATACCCGGATGCGCACCTCCTGGTCGATGCCAATGACGGTTATGACTGCGACGGATTCCTGCGGTATCTCGACGCCGTTGCCGAATGCGACCTGTACTGGGTGGAGGAGCCGTTCCTGGATGACGCCGACGACCTCACCCGGCTTCGGAAGGCCCTGGACCGGACCGGGTCGTCAACGCTCATCGCCGAGGGTGAGACCGACCCGGACGTCGCACAACTGCTGCGGTTCGCCGAGGCCGGCCTGATCGACGTGGTCCTCCTGGACATCGTGTCGTACGGCTTTACCGCCTGGCGATCCTTGCTGCCGCGACTCGCGGACCTTGGCGTCACCGCCTCGCCGCATGCCTGGGGAGTGCCACTCAAGACGTTGTACGCCGCACAGCTCGCCGCCGGCCTCGGCAACGTGGGCGTGGTGGAAGGCGTCCCCGGCCAGACCCTGGGCGCCGACACCAGCGGTTACCGGTTCGACGACGGTCTGCTCACGGTGCCCGATTCGCCCGGCTTCGGAATCCCCCTCGACCCGAACTCCACCCCGAATACATGAGACGCCCTTGACGCACTAGGAGTCATCGGACGAGGTTTTCCGCAGGCGACGGCTGGACCGCACGGGGCCGGTCTCAAGCCAGCGCGACTCCCCTCCAGCTCTTTGCAGCGATGTCAATGGCCAGGTGCGCTCGCAGTCACGTTCTGTTGCGCTCGCTGGCTACGCGGTTCGGATTTCCCTCGGCCGCGGAGATCGTGCGTGCGGCGGCGATGAGGGTGAGGTGGCTGAACGCCTGGGGGAAGTTGCCGACCTGCCGCCTGCGCTCGACGTCGTACTCCTCGGCGAGCAGGCCGACGTCATTCGTGAGGCCGGTGAGTCGCTCGAACAGCGCCCGCGCGTCGGCGACGCGGCCGTTCAGCGCGAGGGCGCTGACCAGCCAGAACGAGCAGGCCAGGAACTGGCCCTCGTCACCGGGCAAGCCATCGTCGGTCTCCGCCGTCGAGTAGCGAGACACCAGACCGTCCCGCCCGAGCTCGCGTGAGATGGCGTCAATCGTGCCGGTTATCCGATCGTCGGTGCCCGGCAGAAAACCCACAAGGGGGACGTTGAGGACGCTGGCGTCGAGCTCCTTGGATCCGTAGTACTGCGTGAAGGTGCGGCGCCCGCGGTCATAGCCCCGCTCGCACACCTCGCGATGAATCTCGTCACGGACCTGCTTCCACCGCTCGACCGGGGCGTCCAGGCCGAACCGCTCGGCCAGTCGCACTCCGCGGTCGAATACGACCCAGGCCATGACCTTGGAGAAGGTGTAATGCCGTCGCGGTCCGCGCGCCTCCCAGATCCCGTCGTCAGGTTGGCGCCAGATGCTCTCGACGTGCTCGATGATGGCCCGGCACCGAGGCCAGAGCCAGTTCTCGATCCGGCCGAGGACCTCGATGCCGGCGAACATGACCCCAGCGACCTCGCCGTAGACGTCAAGCTGAAATTGCTCGGAGGCCGCGTTGCCTACCCGGACCGGCCTGGAGCCCTCGTAGCCAGGAAGCTCCGGAAGCTCGAACTCGGTCAAGCGCCGCTCGCCGCCCACCCCGTACATGATCTGCAAACTGCTGGGGTCGCCGGTGGCGACACGCAACAAGAAGTCGCGGAAGGCCAGCGCCTCCTCGGTGTACCCGCCAGCGAGTAACGCGTCGAGTGTGAGCACCGAGTCGCGCAACCAGCAGTAGCGGTAATCCCAGTTCCGCGCACCGCCGATGTCCTCCGGAAGCGACGTCGTTGGCGCGGCGATCACCGCGCCCGTCCGCGCCGACGCCATGGCCTTGAGCACGATCAGCGAGGCCACAACGTCTTCGGCGTAGGCGCCCTGATATCGGCATCGGCCACTCCACTCCCGCCACCAAGCCTCGGTCCGGGCAAGCGCGGAGTCGGCGTCCTCAACCGGCGGGGTCTCCTCGTAGGAAGCGTTCCAGGTCAGCGTCAGCCGCTCGCGAGCCCCCTCGACCATCACGAACTCGGCCTTCACAGAACCGTCCTCCACATGGAGCGGCAACGGCGTGCTGAGCCGAAACGCATCCGGACCTGCCGTCGTGAGAGCCCCATCGAACGCAGGCTCAGTCCACGGCACGATCGTCCCGTAGTCAGGACGCAATGAGAGCTCCATCTGCATCGGAACCCGACCACGGAGCGCCTCGACAATGCGCATCAACCGCGGCGGGCCCCCTCTCCGACGCGGCATGAAGTCGATCACGCGCACAAGACCGTCCCCGACCTCGAAATCAGTCTCGAGCACGAGAGTCCCCGCCCGGTAACGACGAGAAGTCGCACGCACCTCACCAACTGGCGCCATCAACCAGCGCCCATGACGCTCATCGCCCAACAAGGTCGAAAAGCACGAAGAAGAATCGAAACGTGGCAAACACAGCCACTCAACAGCGCCATTACGACCAACAAGGGCGGCGGCCTCCAAGTCGCCAATCAGACCGTAATCTTCAAGAAGCATTCGATTGTCACCCGTCCCATCAGCACTTTTCGCACGGTAGCGTCACGCCGTCGAATCCAACCGTCCCGGAAGGATCGATGGAGTCGAGCTTTGCTCGCGTGATGTCGCGGACGCTCACTCGGCGTGGGTGAGGTTCGCACAGTCGCGGCCCGCCGAGGGCTCGGTGACGTACGACCTGCCGGAGCTGGGCACATCGAGCGGTTGGATCGCACCGAGATGGCGCCAACCTTGGAGTCATGAGACTTGTGGTCGATCTCAACCGGTGCCAGGGCTACGGGCAGTGTGCCTTCGCCGCACCGGAGGTGTTTGAGATGCGTGGCGACGAGGGCTTGTTGTACGTGCCCAATCCCGGTGACGAGCAGCGGGAGAAGGTGCTTCGGGCCGCGGCGGCCTGTCCGGTGCGAGCGATCGTGCTCGATCGTGGACCGGGCAAGCCGGCTGCGGCCGCCAGAGTACAGGCCGCCAGACCGTCTGATCAGGTTGAGCGGATTGTCATCGTGGGTGCTTCGTTGGCCGGGCTACGCGCCGCGCACGCCCTTCGTCGCGAGGGCTTCGCCGGGTCGCTGACGTTGATCGGCGATGAGCCGTATGAGCCGTACGACCGGATACCGCTGTCAAAACACGTTCTGACTGGTCGGGTGCCCGCGCAGCGGACAGCGCTGCCCCTGGCCAGCGGGCTCGATGCGGACTGGCGGCTCGGGCAGGCGGCTGTGGGTCTGGATGGTCGAAACAAGCAGGTGCTGGTCGCCGACGGCGAGCAGGTGGCCTACGACCGGCTGTTGATCGCCACCGGAGTGCGCGCCGAACCCTGGCCGAACGCCGACGAGGCGGCCCTGGACGGCGTTCACACCGTGCGCGGCCGCGACGATGCTGCCGCGCTGCGGCAGCGGCTGGCCACCGACCCTGGGCACGTGCTGGTGATCGGGGCAGGGTTCATCGGCTCCGAGGTCGCCTCCGACTGCCGTGAGCTGGGCCTGCCGGTCACGGTCGTCGACCGCGGCCCGACACCGCTGGCCGGGGCGTTGGGGGCTGTCGTTGGCCGGATCGCCGCGCAGATGCAGCAGGATGCGGGCGTGGACCTGCGTTCCCGGACGTCTGTGAGCGCGCTGGAAGCCGACGCGGACGGTCGCCTTCGTCGGGCGCGGCTCTCGGACGGCAGCACGCTGGATGTCGAGGTCGCTGTCGCGGCGCTCGGTTCGCGGCGCAACGTCGAATGGCTCGAAGGGTCCGGTGTGGCTGCGGGGCGATGGGGTGTGGCCTGTGACGCGGGTTGCCGTGCGTTCGACGCCGCCGGTGTGGTCACCGATGACATCTTCGTCGCCGGGGACGTGGCGAGGTTCCCACACCCGGCCTACAACTACGAGTTCATGGCGCTCGAGCATTGGGGGAACGCCGTCGACCAGGCCGAGATCGCGGCCCATAACATGATCAGTGCCGGTCCGGACCGCTGGGCGCACCTGACGTTGCCGGTATTCTGGTCCACCCAGTTCGGCACGGAGATCAAATCGATCGGGGTGCCCACGTACGCCGACGAAATCGTCCTGACTCAGGGATCACCGGCCGACCGGCGGTTCGTGGCTGCGTACGGCCGCCAAGGACGTATCACCGCCGCGGTCACTTTCGACCACGGGATGTGGCTGGAATTCTACGGCCGGCTGATCGAGCAGGCGGCGCCGTTTCCACCGACGATGCGTACCGTCGACCAAGCGCCAACCCGGCAGCCCCTACCTGCCGAGACCCGGGAAGCACCAGCGGTGCAGGCCACAGTCGTGCTCACCGGCCACCAGCCAAGCGAGCGCCGGGCCGTGCTCGTGCACGGCGGCTGAGTCGCACGACGCGGCAACCGAGGAAGGGAGCCCTCATGGCAGCCGCGAGCATCTTCGAGCAGATCTTGGAATATGCCAACCGGGCCGATCCCTATTCCCTGTACTGGGAGCTGCGGAAAACGCCGGTCGTACGTGAGGCCGACGGAAGCTACGTGGTCAGTAGGTACCGCGACATCGTGGCATTGTTGCACGACCCGCGGGTCAGCTCACGCAACGTGCACCTGCGGGGCTTTATTTCCAAGGACCCGCCAGAGCACGACGACGTTCGGCGCCTCATCGGCCGGCATTACGGTCCGCCGACAACACCTGAGCGCATCGATCGCATGCGGCCCGAACTTCTGAACATCGTGACCGGCCTCATCGACAGGTTCACCGGTAGGACGGAGGTCGACCTCGTAGACGACTTCGCCTATCCACTCCCGGTAACAGCCATCTGCCGGTTGCTCGGCGTACCTGTAGAGGACGAACCCCGGTTCCACGTCTGGGCCGACACCATGGTCGAGGGCATCGGCCCTCAAGCCGATGAACGGGCGCGGCACCAGGCCGATGAGGCCTTTGTCGAGATGGGTGAGTACGTCGGCACCTTGATCGACGCCCACCGCGAAATGCCGGGCGAGGACCTGCTCTCGGCGCTGGTCACCGATGACAGCACCTGGAAAGCAATGTCGCGAACCGAGTTGGAGTCCAATGCCTCATTGCTGCTGCTCGCCGGACACGAGACCACGGTCAACCTCATCACCAACGGGATGCTGACTCTGCTCCGGCACCCCACCATGCTCGACAGAATCCGCCAGGAACCCGACTTCGTGATCCGCACTGTCGAGGAACTGCTCCGCTATGAACCGCCGGTGCACTTCCTGCTGCGAGAAGCACTCGACGACATCGACATCGCCGACACCTGCATCCCCGCAGGTGCCACGCTCCATCTCGCGCTCGCCTCGGGCAGCCGCGATCCTGCCCATGTACACGATCCGGACCGATTCGACCCCGATCGACACGACCTCGAACGCGTCGACGTCAATCCGGCTGAATCCGAGCACCTGGGCTTCGGCGGTGGCATCCACCACTGCTTCGGCGCACCGCTGGCCCGGGCCGAGGCCCAGATCGCGCTCACCGAACTGGCCCGCCGGCTGGACAATCCTCGCCTGCTCACGGACCCGCCACCGTACCGGCCCAACCCGGCGTTACGCGGCCCACGGCACCTGCCGATCGGATTCGACCGCGTCCGATCCGGCCAAGAAGTCCGCATTCCCCGTGGGCGGGAGCCCGCTGAAGATGTAGTAAGACAACGCGGCTAGCGTGAACAAATGGCTGCCGCCGGTAAGGCAGATCGACCGCGGGTGGGACGAGCGCTTACCCGGGTCCAGCTTGATGTCGTCGGCGAACAACGTACGGTTCGTGCTCTCCAGAAGATCCTTTCACTCGCCGGCCGTCTTGTGTGTGCCGAGTTCGGAGTGTTGGTACTCGCTGACCCAGACCGAAATGCCAGCGTCGTCATCACCGAGGGCTTGGCCGATGACGAGACTGTCGGCATCAAGGATTCAGCGTGGTTGGCAACGCTGCTGAGTCGATTTTCGGATGCACCGCTCCCGGTGCGTAGCAACGACATCGGCACGGATCCTGCCGCATTCGGCCTTCGGCGGCATCTCGTAGTGACGGGGCTGGTCTGCGCCCCGATCGTCCTGGATAACGAACCACGCGGCTTTCTCTACGTGGGCAACAAGGCCGGCGGCGACAGGTTCACCAAGACGGACGAACGCGTGATTCTGGCGCTCGCAGGCGCCGCCGAGATCACGGTAGCGAATGCCCAGCTAGAAGACAGTCAGCGGCAGCAGCGGTGGCTCGAGGCACTGTCCAACGTGTTCCAACCGCTGGTCGGCGGCGCTGACGAGGACGAGGCGCCTCGTAAACTGATCCGGCTGCTGCGCGTCGTCACCGGTGCCGACGCCAGTCTGATCGTGCTGGTCGATCCCGCCGACCCACAGAGGAACCTTGTCGTGGAGGCGGCCGACGGCCTTTGCGCCGAGCTGTCCGGTTTACGCGCACGGCGTGTGGGCGTTGTCTCCCACGTACTTGACGCGGTTCGCCCAATCCTCCACGAGAACGTCGGTAACGAGGCAAGTTCCGTCCTTCCTGCCGAATGGGTGCACTCATTCTCGGTACTCGGGCAGGCCATCTTCGCCCCATTGGCTTACTCCGGCGAGGTCTTGGGTGTACTCGTCGTCGGATGGAGGCAGGGCTCACGAGAAGACGGGTTTGCCCCTGACGAAGCGGACCTCGTCGGGAGTTTCGCCGACGCGGTAACCCTCGCGGTACTGAAGGAGCGAGTGCGGGCGGAGCGCATTCGGCGGCAGCGATGGCTTACCGCATGCGCGGAGCTCGTCGACCTCTTCTCGAGCGACGTCGATCGCGACGAAGCGTTGCGTTTGGTAATTCGAAAGCTGCGCGAGGTCTCGAATGCCGACTACGCCGGGATTGTCCTCGATCCGCCGGGTGCCGGTGACACATCCGTGATGGTGATCGAAGGCTTCGCACCAGGTGACGAGGTTTCGGACGTACCGATCGCACGGCAGGGTCTAGTCGCCTCGGTGATCGAGTCGGGTCGCGCGATCGTCAGCGATGACCTTCCGAGCGAGGAAGGCTTCCGCCCGCCCGAGGAGAGGGTAGCGGCCGCGTTTTCCAGGATCGGACTCGGGATGCTCGTGCCCATCGGCCATACCGGCGGGGTAATGGGCGTCCTGTTTGCTGGTTGGGGACGGGACTCGCGCTATGTGGCGGCGGCAAGAGGCGAGGTCCAGCTGGTGCAGACGTTCGCCGACAAGGCGGCTCTCGTGCTGCTGCGGGGCCACGCACATCAAGATCGTGAACGCCGACAGAGGTGGCTGGAGGCTTCCTATGAGTTGACTCGGCTGCACCTCCGCCACCGGCAACGCGACGAGGTCTTGCGGATCATACTCCGGCGCTTGCGCCAGGTTTCCGGTGCAGACTTCGCCGCGATCACTCTGCAGGATCCAGCGGGGCAGGAGAACACCGTTGTGCAGATGTTTGAAGGCTTCGGATCCACCATCGACGACCTAGCCTCCGTACCTGTTCGCGTTCCTCGGGATGGTCCCACCGCATCCGTTCTCGCGTCAGGGCAGAAGGTGGTGAGCGAGGAGCCCACACAGCTGTCCGGCTACGATCCGCGTCCGGAGGTGACAGAGGCACTTTCGGTGGTCGGTCTGGGCATCCTCATGCCGCTCATCGCCGATGATGAGAATATGGGGGTTCTCATGGCCGCTTGGCGAAAAGGCTCATCCGACGAGCGGGCAGCCAAGGGCGAGATCCCTCTGGTGGAGACGTTCGCGGACCAGGCGGCGCTCGCACTTCTGCGCGCCCGTGCCGAGGAGGAACGCTTCCGCCGCGAGCGATGGCTCGAGGCGACCGCGGACATGTCGCGTCTGCTGATCGGAGAGGTCGACCGGGACGAGGCGATGTCGCTGGTGATCGGCCGGTTGCGGAAGATCTTCGGCGCCGACTTCGGCGGGGTTATGATCCTCGACCCGGCCGATGCGACGAGCTTGTCGGTCGTCACCATGCAAGGGCCGGGTTTGCCAGGTATCTCCCCGGATGCGCAGATCCCTCGGGGAGGTCTGGTCGCCCGCGTGATCGAGTCCGGCGAGCGGATCGTCAGTAACGACTACCCACGCCAGAGTGGTCACGATCCTCCCACGGAGTGGAAGGCGGCCCTTTCCGTGATCGGGCTGGGCATGGTCATGCCGCTCATCGCATCGGGTGAGGTCCTCGGTGTTCTGTTCGCCGGTTGGCGCCGGGGCTCACCTCACGAACGCGCGGCCATGGGCGAGGTCCAACAGATACAGACCTTCGCTGACCTGGCGGCGGTTGCGCTGCAGCGAGTACGAGCGCAGAGCGATCGCGACCACCTGCTGCTCCTGCAGGATCGAGTACAGATCGCACGGGACCTGCATGACGTCGTCCTGCAACGCCTGTTCGCCGTCGGTTTAGGCCTGCAGAACGCCAGTGCCCGGACTGGCGCGGAGGACTTCCGGCAACGTCTAGATCAGGCAATCGCTGATCTCGACCAGACCTGCGACAATGTCCGGTCGACGATCTTCAGCCTCGCGAGCGAGGAGATGAACGAACCGCCCGGCACGGACAAACCCACGTGACGTCCGCTTGGTTCCGAACTACCCCTGCTCTGGAGTCGGCTCCGCCGTCGAGCCCTGACCCAGCCCCCGGCTCGGGTGCGCTCAGCGCGCGCCGGCGAGTTCGTTCGCCCTTTCGCGTCTGAGAACCGCTTCGAGTGCGGCGTACTCCGCCTCGTCGATGGCGGACCTGGCGATGTCGATGGCAAATGCCGCGTCGTCCTCGGCCATGTCGGCTCGGACGGCGGCCTTCTTGGCGTCCTGCTCTTCGCGTTTCGTCTCGATGTTGGACCGTATTTGCTGGACTTGCCTGTCCCACTGCTGTTGGACGTCGCGCCACCAGGACGATGCGTCGGACTTGGCTTGGTCGGCGCGTGCCCGGAGCTCGTTGTTGCGCTCCTGAGCCGATGCCCGCGCTTTGGCGACCTGCTCCTCCAGCTTGGCGTGCTGGGCAGTCTGGGCGGCGTGGAAGTCGTCCTCTGCCTTCTTGGCTTTGGCGGACATGGCGGCTAGTGAGTCTGAAAGAGTCATCGTTGTACTCCCATCTGTTTGACTGTCCGACGAATGGTCTCCACCAGGTCACGCAAAAGTCTGAAGTCGTGACCTGGCCCACCCGTCAAGCGCGTCTGCCGGATCGCGTGGGGGCGCGGCTCTGACCCCGTTGAGCCGGGACACCGGCCTCTGCAGCCAAACGGTCCCGTGCGGCTTTGACCTCGAACGCGAGCATGATTTCGGTGAACCCACGGAACAGCGCCAGGAGCCCGACATAGAGGATCAGCAGCGCCGCGCGGGACGAAATCACCTGCTGTGAGGCCCAGAAGCCGATGAGGATCTCGATGACGCCCGCGCCCGCCCCGAGCCACCAGACACTGTTCACGAATCTGGACTCAATGGACGTGATCAGGACAAGAGCCCCCTGCAGTATGAACAGCGCCCCAACGATGGTCGCCAAGGCCCAGAACGCGTCCAGTGGGCTGACAAAAGCCCAGATCGCACCGGCGAGGAAGAGGAAGCCCATCACTACGCGCGCCCACCGCCACGGCGACCAAACGGACGCAATCAGGAACTCGTTGACCATTGCCCCCAAGAAGACGACGCCCATGAGGATCCCGATAGTGAACGCCGACGTCGCGGTGAACCGCAACATCGCCATCGAGACGATCAGCCACGCGATCCCGGTCAGGAGAAAGAGCCACCACGGGCCTACGAGCCGCGCCAGGCCAGCAGGGAGCAGGTCAGCCTGCGAAGATTCAGGCTGGGCCGATCCAGTCGGCGGTGATTCGGACTTTGGCGACTCAGCCTGCGGACTACTCATCGGGTCCTCCGAGGTTGGGTATACAGGCGGTCTGTAAGCCGAAGCGCGTGCCGGCACTCCACCTGTCTCTTCCTCGACCGTAGGAACGTACACACACTCAGCTACAGGGACCAAGGTCACCGAAGCGGCCCGGGCCAAAGGGTCCGCTCGACGGCTCTGTCGGCGGCAGGATGGGCTGGAACCACTGACAGAGAATTGATCGGGGCCGTTCGTCCCGTCACGTAGTCATGTGTCCGGCACGAGCGCAAACCGGCGGCCCAAGGAGCACTTATGTCCCGCAAAGGGGTCACCGGGTCGGGAATGTCGCGACCGGTCACCATTCTGGTCGGACTGGCGGCCACGTTCCTGGTGATAGCGGGCCTGCGTGACGCCGCAGGCATCGTCGGACCGACGTTCCTTGCCCTGGTGCTCACCATCGCCGTGCATCCCCTGCATACCTGGGCCGAGCGCCGTCGCCTTCCCGGCTGGGTGGGCACCATCGCCGGCCTGGCTGCCATCTACGCTTGCCTACTCGCCCTCGTAGTGTCTTTCGCCGTCGCGATCGCACGGTTCGCCACGCTGCTGCCCGCATATCGGGTCCAGTTCGCCCGGCTGCTCGACCGCACGCTGGCCTGGCTCGCCGACCTGGGCCTGACCCAGACGCAGCTGGAGGAGATGGCCGGCGCGCTCGATATCAACAAGTTGGTCACCGTAGCCAGCAGCGTCGCCGGCGGCGCCCTCGGCGTGCTTACCAGTCTCGGCTTCGTCGTCACGCTGCTGCTGTTCATGGTCGCCGACGCCGCCGGATTCGGGCACAAGCTTCTCGCCATGCCGGCCGAGCGGCTCCGACTGGCACGTGCGCTGAGCACGTTCGCGACAGGCACCCGACGGTATCTCGTCGTCTCCACGGTGTTCGGTCTCGCCGTGGCCGTGGTCGACGTCGCAGCATTGCTGGTGATCGGTGTTCCGGCAGCGCTGCTGTGGGGTTTGCTGTCGTTCATCACCAACTACATCCCGAACATCGGCTTCGTCCTCGGCCTGGTGCCACCCGCGGTTATCGGGCTGCTCGAGGGCGGACCGAGGATGATGATCGCCGTCATTGTGGCGTACAGCGTCGCCAACGTGGCGATCCAGAGCGTCCTCCAGCCGAAGGTGGTGGGCAATGTCGTCGACGTCTCCGCCACGCTCACGATGCTGTCTCTGGTCTTCTGGGCCTTCACGCTCGGCGCGATCGGCGCGCTGCTGGCCGTTCCGCTGACCCTGCTCGTCAAGGCGCTGCTCGTCGACGCCGATCCGGACGCAGCCTGGTTGCAGCCGTTGCTTTCTGCGCAGAGAAAGTCGACCAGATGAGGCCCGCGCCATCGTTGCCTTCGGTACGCCCGGCAAGCCTGGGCAACGCTCGTCGACCTCGCCGACCAGCTGAGATTCGCCCACATCGTGCTTTGTTGGTCAGCCAAGCTCGTTGCCTTCGACGACCCGGGCCGCGATCTGCGCTCGGGAGGTGAATCCGAGCTTGACCAGGATGTGTTCCACGTGGGCCTCGGCCGTGCGCTGAGAGATCACCAGGTGGCGGGCGATGTCCTTGTTGCTCGACCCTTGGGCGATCAGCTCGGCCACCTCTCGCTCGCGGGGGGTGAGGATCGCCTCGATGGCGGCGGGTTCTGGCGTTGTCCGAACGCTCTCGCCCAAGGCGTACGCGAGGGCTGCCGGCAGGCCGAGATCCCTCCCGTCCTGAAGGGCTGCATCGAACGCCTCCCCGCCGAGCTCGAGCCGAGTACGCCGCTCGCATTCTCCGTGGTACGGCTGAGTGAACTGGCCAATCGAGGGGGACGTACCAATGGCTTCCATGAGGTTCTTCGCGGAGCCGAGCAGCGTGGCGGCATGCTGGGGATCGTGATCGTGCTCGCTCGCCGCGATCCAGGCCAGCGCTTCCAGACACCAGGCAATACCAAGCAGGTCGCCGATCGAGCGTTTCAGGCGCAGGCTCCCGCGTACGAGGTCGACCGCCTGTCGGGTCTCTCCCTGCAGCCAGGTCGTGAGTCCGAGACTCCACAGGGCCAGCGAGCGGAACCAGACCTCGTTGCGAGGCTCGGTGATCGCGAGCATCTCCCGCTGGCAGGCGAGTGCTCGCTTCGGATCGTGCTGGATGCTCATCAGCGAGAGTGCGAAGAGGGCTTCGAGGAGCCCACGGAGATTGTTGTCGGCGCGGAAGACATCGAGAGCGGCCTCCAGAAGTACGGGACCGCGGGCGAGATCTCCGTTCCAGTGGGCGAGATACCCGTTGGCGAGAGTGATCAGCGCGCTCATCGAAGGATCGCCCAGCTTCCGGGCCACCTCGCCACCCTCGTCCGCGCGGGCCGACTCCACGGGAAAGTCGCCCTGATGCCCGGCCAGCATGCTGCACGCATAGAGGGCGCGGACTCGGTCGGAACTGATCTCAACAGGGCAGGCAAGGGCTTGGTCGAGCCAGCGTCGGCCCTCGCTGAGTGGCCCGCGGGCGATCCAGTACGAGTACAGCGTGGCGGCCATCCGGAGAGCGGTTCGGGCATCAGCACGCTCGCTGAGGGCGAATTCCAGGGCGGCGCGGATGTTTGGCTGCTCCCGGTCGAGCAGGGTGAGCCAGTCCACCTGGCGAGGGCCGACCCACTCGGTGTCAGCCCGCTCGACGAGCTCGGCATACCAGTCCCGATGCCGCCGGCGCAGCGCGCTGAACTCGCCGGTCTCCTGTAGCTTCACTCGGCCGAACTCCCGGATGGTGTCCAGCAGCCGGTAGCGAGCGAGCTTCGCATCTCCTTCCCGGATTACGATCGACTTGTCGACCAGCGAGGCCACGACCTCGAGCACGACGTCCGCCACCAGGTCGTCCCCGGCGGTGATGGACTCCGCCGCGTCCAGGTCGAAGCCGCCGGCGAAGACTGCCAGCCGGGTCCAGAGCAGCTGTTCCTGCGTGGAACAAAGGTCATAGCTCCACTGGATGCAGGACAGCAGCGTCTGCTGTCGGGTGGGAGCGCCGCGTGGGCCTTTGTCCAGCAGCCGGAACCGATCCTTCAGCCGGTCGGCGATCTCCTGCGGCCTCAACACCCGCAGCCGCGCCGCCGCCAGCTCGATCGCGAGCGGTAGGCCGTCCAGCCGGCGACAGATCTCCGCCACGGCGGCCTGGTTGTCCCGGGTGAGGGCGAATCCAGGCGCTACGGCCGTCGCCCGGTCGACGAACAGGGCCACCGCCTCGAACCGGAACAATTCCTGTGGGGAGGCCGGCAGCTGTTCGTCCGGCATCGGCAGAGACGGCACCGGCAACGTGACTTCTCCGTAGGTACTCAGCGGCTCGCGGCTGGTGGCCAACACCCGCAGCTCCGGGCAGGAACGCAGCAAGGTGGCGACCAGCTTCGCGACGGCGTCCACCAGATGCTCGCAGTTGTCCATGACCAGCAGGAGCTGCCGGGAGGCGAGGTAATGCTCCAACACTGTCATCGGCGGGCCCTCGAACGGCTCACGCAGACCCAGCGCTACTGTCACGGTCTCGGCGAGCAGTTCCGGGTCTTGCAACCGGTCGAGCTCGACCAGCCAGACCCCATCGCCGAATGCGCGCCGGACGTTCGTGGCCACCCGGAGCGCGAGCCGAGTTTTGCCGACACCGCCTGGCCCGGTCAACGTCACCAGACGCGACGAAGCCAACAATCGCCGCACGTCGGTCAGCTCATGCCGACGGCCGACGAAGTTGGTGAACTCCGGGGGAAGGTTCGCAAACCCCCGATCAATGGGCGGCATGACATCTTCACGTTATCGGATTTCGGTTGAGGTATACGGGGCCGTGATCGAGAACGAGCGTTCATCCGGCGCGGACGAGCCTGAGTCCTGCGATTGCAGGGGTGTCGCGCGCCTGCCTGAACTCGACCGTCACCGCGTCGACGTTCGCTGGGGGAAAGGTGAGAATTCGCTGGTAGCCGACACAGGTTGCCTCGGCCAGGATGGCGGTGGCTCCGCCACGGTGTCCCGACACCACGACGTGTTCCAGGCGCTGGCCCAGCGAGATCTCCTCTTTGAGGATCAGTGCTTCGACCACCGTATCGCTGCCCAGGTTGACGGTGATCGACGCGGCAGCGTCGTCCTCGTCTGGCTGCCACCACCCGGTGCCGTTGGCAAGGTCCAGGGTCGGGTCCGGTGGGAGGTCGCTGCCCCACCGTCTCGCCACGGATCGCTGCGTCGCCCCTTCCACCACAGCTCCGGACGAGAACGAGATCTCTGCGGCTATCGTGCGATCGCGGAGGCCGGAGATCATGTCGCCGAGTTCTGCCAGCGTCGCCACGTCGGGCGCAGCGAGCAGGCCGTGCGGCGTCGGAGGAACGTTGAGGAGGAATGCTGAGTTCCCGCCTACGGACGAACGGTAGATGCTGAAGAGCTCCGCCACATCCCGCACCCGGATGTCCTCGGCTTGGTGGTAGAACCAGCCGGGACGAATCGACGTGTTGACCTCGGCGGGATACCAGATCAGGTCGTCGTACCCGGCCAGCGCGGCACGGCTTCCGAGGTCTTCCTCATTGCTGCGGACCAGTCTGGCGAACGTTCCGTCGTCCACGTGCTGTGACTGGTTCGCGATGCGCTCGGTGTCCTGCAGCGTTCGGGGGACCACGCTCCATTCGTCCTGACGCGTGTGCCCCGCCTCGTTGCCGCACCAGCGTACGTCTGGCCCGCAGACGTTGATGACGGCATCGGGCTGAAGTTTGCGGATGGTCGCGTAGTAGCGCTCCCAGTCGTACACCTGGTGCCTGCCGTCCGCGCCCTCGCCGTTGGCTCCGTCGAACCACACCGAGAAGAGCATGCCGTAGTTCGTCAACAGCTCCTCGAGCTGGGCCACGAAAAAGTCGTTGTACGGTTCCCCGGTGCCGTAGGACGCTTCACTCCGGTCCCACGGTGACAGGTAGATCCCGAACGCCAAGCCATGTCGTTCGGCCGCCGAGGCGGCTTCTGCCACGACGTCTCCCTGACCACCCTGCCACGGCGAGGTGGCGACGGAGTGCTGGGTCAGTCGACTCGGCCAGAGGCAGAAGCCGTCGTGATGCTTGGCTGTCAGGATCGCGCCCTTCATGCCGGCGCGGGCCAAAGCCGACATCCACTGGTCGGCATCCAGGTTGGCGGGGTCGAAAGCCGACGGACTCTCGTCGCCCAGGCCCCACTCGCGTCCGGTCATCGTGTTCATGCCGAAATGGATGAACGCATAGAACTCCAGGGCCTGCCAGCGGAGCTGTCGGTCGGTCGGGCGTACCGCAGCGAGGTTAGCCGCTGTTGGAATGTCGGAGGCAGCCATCAACCCTCTCCCTGTCTGTCACATGTGAGGCGACCGGATATGTCACTGGTCGTGGACGGACGTCGATGTCGGCCGCGTCCTGAGCAAGCTGGACCCAGCGAGGTGGTCGGCGAAGGTGGTTCGTCGTCGCCGAAGCCATGGTGAGGCTGTCCGCATTCCTATGTCTGGCACCGGAGTGAGATCGCGCGCCGGCATGACTCGTTCAGGTGAGTACGCATCGCGTCGGCCGCAGCGTCAAGGTCACGGCTTTCGATCGCGGACACGATGGCTTCATGTTCCTGCCTGGTGACATCAGCCTTCGATGCTCGACTTTGGATACGAAGGAGATGGAGGTGGCAGTGGGTACGCGCGAAGGCCTGTGCGACCTGACGGTTTCCGCACAGTCGCATCAGGAGGCCATGGAAGCGGATGTCGTGGTCACAGAGCAGCCGGTATGGAGGCTCCGGCCCGGATCGTAGGGAGGTGGCGAATTGGTCAAGCTCTGCTCGGAGTCCGCTGACATCGATGTGTCGGGAGGCGGCGGCGACCTCTGCGGCGGCCCAGGGCTCGAGAAGGAGTCGGAGCTCGAAGAGCTCTCTCACTTCCTCGTTCGTCAGCAACTCGGTCGCGAAGTATCCGCGTTGTGGTCGCTTGACGACGAGTCCTTCTGACTCCAGGCTCGCGAGCGCCTCGCGAACGGGCGTGTGCGAGACCCCCAGCGCCGTAGCGAGTCGGCCAATGATCAGGCTTTGGCCGGGGCGGATCGTCTGGTCCATCAACAGGTTGCGGACCGCGGCGACTGCCTCGTCGACAAGCACTCGTCGCGGTGCGAGCCGCTCGAGTGGGAGAGGGTCAGTCGACACGTTCACCATCCAGGTCCCGGTGCCATGCAGGCACTAAGAATATATACATACACACCAAATCTGCGCTCGCGACCTTTGCGCAGGCCAGTCCATCGCGACTGTCGATCCTAGGGCTATGCCCAGCCCGGGGGGGAGAGCGCAGCGCCCGCGCAGCGACCGCGCGCATTCACCGGCGGCCGAATTTGGCCACGACTCTAGACACTACATATCTATCGTATAGATTCCTGCCCACATCAAGCGGCACTCTCCAGCCGGGTGGGCGCCAGACCTCGACTCCCGGTCCATGCACCCGTGGCCTGCATCGGCTTGCGGCGGGTGGAAGTTGGCCACCCAGCCAACGCGGCAATCGGAACGGCTCGCCGGAACCACCAAGCAGCTGTCTGTAGTGCCACCAGGCAATGAGCCGATCAGACGCTGGACGGTGTCCGAGGGAGGTTGCGGTGAGTCCAGAGCGGACGCCGGTTCCAGGCGGTACTGGCGCGAACACCGCCCCTCGTCACAACGACACGGCGGTGGTGACCCTCTGGCCACGTGGGCGGATGCGCACACCTCGAGGTGTCCCTGGCTCGTCTGCTTCCGATTTACAACCGTGATCCAAGCGACGGGGGTCAGTCCGACAGTCGACCTTCCCAGCACAGAGGAGTACGCACATGGCAGTTGAAGAGTGGCATGAGTCGGCACCGCACATCGGACAGAGTGGCTTCTCCCGACGGCAATTCGTCACCCGTGCGCTAGGTCTGGGCTTGTCGGCGGCGACGGCAGGCTCCCTGGTGGCCGCATGCAGCGGTGGTGGCGAGCCGGAGGGGGGCGGGCCGGCCGAGAAAGCACTGGTGCCGAAGGGTGGGCCGAAGTCCACACCGAACCAGGACGTCATCTATCCCGAGGGCTATGTCGGCCCGATCGCGTCGAAGAAGGCGACGATCGTGAAGGAGAAGGTCACGTTGAAGATCGTCGTGCCACAGAGCACGTCGGTCGGGGACTGGAAGGACAACGCCTTCAGCAAGTGGTACGAGGACAAGACCGGTGTCCACGTCGACTTCCAGGTGGTGGCCGGCGAGGCCGGCTCGCCGGACGCCTTGACGAAGGTCAACGCCATGATCGCGTCCGGGGATGTTCCCGACGCTTTCATGAACATCAACTTCAGTCCGGCGCAGCAGATGCTGTACGGCTCGCAGGGAATGTTCATCCCCCTGAATGAGCTGATCGAGGACTACGGCGCCGAGATCAAGGGGATGTTCAAGGACTACCCGGACGTCAAGGACCTCATCACCGCGAACGACGGCAACATCTACACGATGCCGTACGTCAACGACTGTTTCCACTGCAACTGCGGCATCCAACGGATGTGGATCAACAAGGCGTGGTTGGACAAGCTCGGCCTCGGCGTACCGGAGACGCTGGACGAGTTCGAGGAAGCGTTGAAGGCGTTCGCCAACGGCGACCCGAACGGCAACGGGAAGAAGGACGAGGTACCGCTGTCGGGCGTCTCGGACCAGCCGTTGAGCAACTTCTTCATGGGGTCGTTCATCTACAACCCAGGACCGTGGATGGATCCACCGTGGCTGTTCTTGAACGACAGCAAGGTCGACTTCGTGGCGAACAAGCCCGAGTGGCGTGAGGGTTTGCGCTACCAGAACCGGCTGTTCAGCCAGGGGCTGCTCGCCAAGGAAGCCTTCACCCAAGATGTCGAGGCGCTGCAGCGCGTCGGCAACAGTGCCGGCGACAACATCCTGGGAGCCGCTCGGGTGTGGGACTGGGGAAACTTCGTGACCGTTGACGTCGAGGACCCCAAGGCGCGTTGGCGCGACTACGTCTGTGTTCCGACCCTGAAAGGCCCGGACGGGACCGCGACGGCCCACTGGAACTACTACGGTGCGGCGGGGATCAACGGCGGCTTCGTCGTCACCAGTGCCTGCAAGAACCCCGAGGTCGCGGTGGCGTGGGCCGACGGGCAGTACGAGCTCGAGGCGCAGCTGCAGGCGTACAACGGCAAGGACTGGCGATATGCCAAGGACGGCGAGGTCGGGATCAACGGCAAGCAGGCCCTGTGGACCACGATCGGGACCTGGCCTCCCGACGACGGCCTGTGGTGGGGCCAGCTCGGTGTGAACTACCGGTCGAGCGACTTCCGCCTCGGCGAGGTCGTGGACCCGGAGAAGCCGACGTTCGAGAAGCCGTTGTACGAGGAGTCCCAGAAGTACTACAACCTGCGCCAGGACAGGAGCCTGCAGCTTCCGCCGGTCTATCTGACGGAGGATCAGGCCGCCGTTGCTGGTGAGCTGGCCACATCGATCGAGAACCACGTGCTGCAGCACGAGGCGAAGTTCACCATGGGTCAGCTCGACATCAACGACGACGCCGAGTGGCAGAAGTACGTCGACACCTTCGACCGGATGGGCGTGGCGAACTACCTGAATGCCTACCAGGCGGCCTACGAGGCGAAGTACGCCTGACGCGAGTAGGACCGACGACCGAAACACACGAAAGAGCCGGCGAGGAGGGCGACGTGGCCGTCACGACAGTCCGGACAGTCCGGATCAGGGAGACCCGGTCCGACCGGATCTTCACGATTTCGAACTACGTCGTGCTGACGTTGTTCCTTCTCGCCGTGCTCTATCCCCTGGTATTCATCCTGTCCGCTTCGATGAGCGACCCGCTCGCGGTGTCGTCAGGGCGGGTCTGGTTATGGCCGGTCGACTTCAACTTCACCGGCTACCAGGCCGTCGTCGAGTACCGATCGATCGTGCGGGGATTCCTCAACTCCGTCTTCTACGCAGGCGTCGGAACGTTTGTCAACGTGACCTTGACATTGCTCGCGGCGTACCCGCTGTCACGGCGCG